>JBDTQG010000005.1:0-97013 GCA_039932315.1 Thermoanaerobaculia bacterium | reverse complement strand
ACCCGGACCTCCGAAAGCCCGGCGTAGAGCGTGAAAACGCGCCCGGCGTGCTGCAGAACGACCATCGTTCCCAGCCCTTCGAACGGTGCAGCGAAGAGGACCTTGCCAGGATAGACCGCCCGCACCTCGGAGCCCGGAGCGGTCTCGATGTCGACTCCGTTGTGCGGCACCCGGGTGCCGTACCGAGGGTCGACGCGCGGCCCGAATTCGACCGCGACGTGGCCCTCCACCGGCCAGTCCAGGAGTCCGCGAAAATCGAGGATCGGCAGACCCGAGAGCCCGCTGTCACTCCGGCCATAGAGAGCATCGAGAAGATTCGATACCTTGCGCGCCCGCTCGCCGAGCTCGAGCGCTGCGGTCGCGATCTGAGCGCTCTCGCGCTCGGTGCCGGCGAGCATCTGCGTCTTCCGCTGTTCGAGAGCCACCAGCTCGTTCCGGCGGTCGTTCTCGCGCGCGAACCAGCCGCGTGCCACCTGACGCTCGGCATCGAGCTCATGATGCTCCACCGCGAGCCGGGCAGCGATCTCTTCGAAGTTCGCCACCATCGCGGCGTCGCGCCGCGCGAGGTAGCGCAAGGCGCGCACCGCCGGCAGAAGCTCTTCGCCCGGGGCGAGTGACAGCAGCATTCGCAGGTACCCGTGCCTCCCGAGACGGTAGAGGCCGGTGATCCGGCTTTCGAGATTCCGTCGTTCCTCGTTCAGCCGCGACTCGAGATCGGCGATGTTCTTTTCGGAGGCGGCGGCGCGCTCTTCGGCGATCGACTTGGCGGCCGCGGCCTCGGCGACCTTCTGCGTCTGCAGTTCGAGCTCGATCTCGAGGCGATCGAGGTCTCCTGCGATGCCCGCCGCGGACTGCTTCACCGTTTCGAGGCGCGCCGTGAGGCGGGCGATCTCACCGCGAATCCCCTCGAGCTCCTGCTCGCGTGAAGACGGTGACTCCTGCGTCGCGAGCCGCGAGGCGCCCCCGATTCCCAGGAGCAGGACCAGCGCGACCGCGAAGCGCTTCACCTTCGGCTCACTTGGCGTGCGGAAGAAGGCTCCTGCCGTCCAGTTTGGCCGTCGCCGGCACCTGATAGATGTCGAGCAGTGTCGGCATGATGTCCGCCATGTAGGGCTTCTGCGCCAGGTCGAGGGAGCGGTTGGCGAACAGGATGCCATCGACGAGCGGCGGGTAGACCGAGCAGTGGTCGGCGCTCCAGACGTCCAGGTTCGGCTCGACGATCGATTTCGCCACGATGCCGAGCGAATCCTGCCAACCGACGCGATACCCCAGCGCGTTCGACGGGAAGAGGTCGGGAATGAGCGCAGGATCGTAGGTGCCGTACGCCTCGTCGCGCGTGAAGACATAGGCGACCGGATGCTCCCCGTTCTGGGGATCCACATACTGCGTCAGCTTCGTCCGGATCTCGGTCGTCAGTGCGTCGTACTGCGCGCCCGGCTCGACGATGCCCTGTCCTTCCCGTCCCTTGAGGTTGATGTAGACGTTCCCCAGTCCCATCGCGTAGGCCCGCGTTTTCGACCAGTCGACATCCTGGAAGAACTGACCCTGATCGAAGAGGTCCTCGAGATTCGCCTGATGTCCGCCCTGGCCCTTGAGGACGAGATAGCCCTCGGTGGCGAGCCAGGTGTTGTAGTTCATCGTCCGGCGCCACGGTGCGAAGCCGTGATCCGAGGCGACGATCAATGTGGTTCCCGCAGGCATCGTCGCGATCTTGTCCATGACCTTGCCGACGATGCGGTCCATCTGCTGATACGCCTTCAGGATGGCATCGCCGTACTTCGCGTGACCCTCTTCGGTATAGAGCGGATGCAGCGGATCCGTGTGGTGCCACATCACATGCTGCACGCGATCGGTGAACTCGAAGTAGTGGAAGTAGACGTCCCAGTCGTCCTCGAGAAGGCCGGCGAGAATCTTCTCCTCTTCGTCGACCGTGAAGTCCTTGTCTTCCCCGAAGACCTGATCGTCGATCGTGCCGCCTTTGATCGACCAGGTATCGATCATCCAGCCGATCGTCTTGAAGAGACCGAAACGCTCGGCAAGTTCGCCGGCGAAGCCACGCGGTGCGGAGATATCGAAGATCGCCGGCAGATTCGACGGATCGAACTGAATCGGCGAAAGGTAGACGCGGACCTCGGGCTCGATCGAGAGCACGCGGAAACGGCCGATGCCGGTGACCTTGATCAGGGCGTTGAACGGAAAGACGAAGCGCACCCAAGGACTCCACTCGCCGACCTTGAGCGACAGCTTCGCGTCGGAAACCGAGATGTCGAGCTTGGATTTGTCCGCAGCGACATCGAACGTCATCGGGATCTTGATGTAGTCCGACTGTTTCGGAAACAGCTTGTTCGGCGGGCCCTTGATCTCGGTCTTGAGTGTCCCTTTGTTGTCGTCGAGATCGACGATCTCGATCGAGACCTCGTTGCCACCGCGGGCCTGGAAGAAGAGCTCGGAAGTGAAGTAGAACGGCTTGCCGATGCGCCCCGAGAGATCGGGCGTTCCGAGGCCGGAGAGCATCTCGCCGTGCGGGAACGGCTCCGGCGGAAACGTCACCGGCATGCGCATCACACGCACATGCTTTCCGGCGTCTCCCAGCACCTTCCAGAACGTATCGCCCTGCCGTCGGTTGATGACGGACGGCACCTTCTCCGGCAACAGCGTCCGTCCGACCCAGCCACCTCCGACGCCGGCCGCGACGGCGAGCACTCCAGCCAGCACGACGGCGATCCTGGACCTGGTGCGAAAGATCTTCGCCACCAGAAAAATCACCAGGAAGGTCACCGCGGCCGCGATCAGGGCGAGAAAAATTCCGTTCTTCGCGCCGAAGAGAAAAGGCTTCGACGACTCGTCGAAAGCGGCGAAGCTCGGCCGGTAGGTCTGGCGGTCACGCTTCAGGAAGTCGAAGATCGATGTCCGCCCGGGGTTGAGGCCGGTCGAGAACGTCGACCACGAAACCGGCGTCTGGGACGGAATCGTCGAACGCAGCGGCGAGAAAGTTCCCTGCGCTCGCAGCTTCGCGAGATTCGGCAGCTTCCCTTCGTTCATCCACTGCTCGGTGAGCTTGGCATCTGCGCCATCGAACCCGAGAACGACGGTTCGGGGACCGCGGGCTTCGGCGGCCGCCCGGGCTTTCACCGGCGCGAACCAGCAGAGGGCCAGGGCGGCGAAGGCGGCGAGCACGAGGTAAGAACGGTTTCGAAGCAAGCGGAGCTCCTCAGGAAAACGTCGCCGGCTCGAGGCCGGCAGCCGAAATTCGCGGTGTTAGCATGACGCGCCCGGTGAGCGCGCATCGCGAAATCTTAGCAAAGGCGTCCGCCTTTGCCGTTTCTTTTCTCCTCGTTCTGCCTCTGGCGGGGACGCTCTTCGGCCGTCCCGCGAGCGCGCAGGAGGGCACTCCGCTCTCGCCCGAAGCCTGCGTAGGGATCGCTTCCGACGCCGAACGGCTGGCCTGCTACGACCGTGCGATGGGACACGACCGGCGTCCCGGCGAGGTCGATGAAGCGCCGCCGGAGCTCATGACCCCGGCGCACACGAAGGGCGGCGAGCCTGTCGATTCTCCGGTCGCGAGCTCCCTCCTCGACAGCCGATGGGAGCTCTCGCGGAAGGCCAAGCTCGGAACGTTCGGACTGCGCGCTTACAAACCGGTCTACCTGCTGCCGAGCTTCTATACCGACAGTCCGAACCAGCGCCCCACGAGCCCCGCGCCGGGGCATTCCGTCGACGAGTCCGAGAATCAGAAGCGGATCGAGGCCAAGTTCCAGATCGGCTTCAAGACGAAGATTCTGCAGGGGGTCGTGAGCGACCGCGGCGACCTCTGGTTCGGCTATACCCAGTCGTCCCGCTGGCAGGTCTACAACAGTGCGACCTCCCGTCCGTTCCGGGAGACGAACTACGAGCCTGAGCTCATGCTCGTCTTCCCGGCACACTTCCGGCTCTTCGGCATGGACGGCCGGCTGCTCGGAGCGAGCTTCAATCACCAGTCGAACGGCCGCAGCGTTCCGCAGTCGCGCAGCTGGAACCGCCTCATCGGCATGATCGGGCTCGAGCACGGCGCCTGGTCGATCGTCGCACGACCCTGGTGGCGCATCCCGGAGCCCGCGGGCTCGGACGACAATCCCGACATCGAGGACTATGTCGGCCGCGGCGACCTCACGATCGTACGGCGGCTGCGCGGCCATGAGGTCTCGATGATGCTCCGGCACTCGTTCAGTGGCAGCGGCAGCTCGCGCGGCGCCGTCGAGCTGGGCTGGGTTTTCCCGATTCATCGCGACCTCAAGGGCTTCCTGCAGATCTTTCACGGCTATGGCGAAAGCCTGATCGACTACAACCAGAGTGCGACCCGCGTCGGGCTCGGCATTTCGCTGCTCGAGTGGTACTGATCGCCGTGACGCGACCTCCGCCCGCCGCGAGATCCGTCCGCGCGGGTGCCGTCGGAATCCTCACCGCACTTCTGCCGGCCCTCCTGACGACCTCCGCCTGCGGGCCCTCGCCGGCGCCACGCCGGCCGGCGGACAACTCGCTCACGGTCGCGCTCGAAAGCGCGCCGATCCATCTCGATCCGCGGGTCGCGACGGATCAGGCCTCCAGCCGCGTCTTCGAGCTCGTCTTCGACGGCCTCGTCACCAAGGACGAGTCCGGCGCATTCCTTCCGGGGCTCGCGGAGTCCTGGGAAGCGCTCGAGGACGGCGCGCGCTGGCGCTTTCACCTGCGGAAGGGCGTGCACTTTCACGACGGGTCCGAGCTCGACGCCGCCGACGTCGTCTGGACGTTCGGTACGCTCCTCGACGGTTCCGTCACCAGCTCGAAACGCGGCGCTTTCAGTTTCCTGCGCCGCGTCGTCGAGATCGACCCATCGACTGTCGAGTTCGTTCTCGCGCAGCCGTATGGCGCTCTGCTTCCGAATCTCACTTCGTATCTCGGTATCGTGCCCTCGGGCGCCACTCCCGAGGCCATGAACCGCGCCCCGGTCGGCACCGGTCCATTTCGCTTCGTTTCCCGGAGCGCCGACACGGTCGAGCTCAGCGCGTTCGACGGCTACTACCTCGGCCGTCCGCTTCTCGACCGCGTGGTCCTGCGGGAGATTCCCGAGGCGACCGTTCGCGTCCTCGAGCTGCGCAAGGGCAGCGTTCAACTGGTCGTCAATGCGCTGCCGCCCGACGTCGTGCCGCTGTTTCGCGCCGATCCGCACTTCTCGGTCCCGACGTCCACCGGGGCGAACTACGTCTACCTCGGGCTGAACCTGACCGATCCGCGGCTCCGAGATCTGCGCGTGCGACAGGCGCTCCTCGATGCGCTCGACCGCGAGCTCCTCGTCCGCACCCTGTGGCGCGGCCTCGGAGTGGTCACCGAGACCCTGCTGCCGCCCGGAAACTGGGCTCGCAACGACGACCTCCCCCTGACACCTCACGATCCGCAGGCGGCGCGAAAACTCCTCGATCAAGCCGGCTTTCCCGATCCCGATGGAGACGGTCCACAACCGCGGCTGCGGCTGGTCTACAAGACGTCGACCGACGAGACGGCGCTCCTCCAAGCCCAGATTCTCCAGGCGATGTGGCGGGACGTCGGGATCGAGGTCGAGATCCGCTCGTACGAGTTCGCGACCTTCTACGACGACATCAAGCGCGGGAACTTCCAGCTCTTCAGTCTCACCTGGACAGGTATCTCCGACCCCGACATCTACATGCTGGTGCTCCATTCGCAGCGCGTGCCGCCCGCGGGCTCGAATCGCGGCCACTACGCGAACGCGCGCTTCGACGACCTGATCGAGCGCGGCGCACGCCTCGCCGATCCGGCGCTGCGGCGACCGCTCTACGTCGAGGCACAGGCCCTCGTGGCGCACGACCTCCCTTACCTTTCGCTCTTCACCAAGGTCAACGTCGCCGTGCTTCCCGCCGATCTCCTCGGCTACCGCCACTTCCCGAGCGGCGAGCTCTACAGCCTGCGCCAGATGCACTGGCGGCCGCCTTCCGGATCGCCGCCGGCATGAGCGTCCCGCCCGCGGATCCGATCCTTGCCCGGCTGCGCCTCGCGGCGCGCCCGGGTGAACCTCCGGCGCGGAGCTCGGCGGACGACGGGCTTCGGACCGGGACGGCTCGGAGCGAGGCCGCCGGCAGTGAAGCTCTCGGGAAGGTCCTTCTCGAAGAGGCTGCGCCCCTGCTCTGGCGGATCGTCCGCAATCAACTCGCAGGCGTTCCGGCCGCGGAGCAGGAAGAGGTTCACTCGTCGGCGCTTCTCCGCCTTACCGAAAAGTTCCAGCAATGGCTGGTTTTCGACCCCGCGGTCGAGATCGAGAGCTTTCGCGGCTATGTCTCGGCGACCGGAGCGAACGGCTGCCGGGCATGGCTGCGCGCGCGCTATCCGGAACGCACCCGGCTGCAGAATCAGCTGCGCTATCTCCTGCGCCACGACGCCGACCTCGCGCTGTGGGAAAACAGGGAGGGCGTGATGGTCTGCGGGCTCGCCGCCTGGCGCGACCGGTTGCCGGCAACCGACATCGCCCCGGGCGTCGACGTTCCGTCGGCCGTGGAGCCCGCCGCGGGGGACCTGCGGGATCTGCGGGAGCTGGGAATGGGCGAGACGCCCCAATCGATGCCTCTGCCGGAGCTGGTGCGACGCATCTTTCTCCGCCGCGGCCGGCCGTTTCTTTTCCGCGATCTGCAGACGACCACCGCCGCGATTCTCGGGATCCGCGACCGGCCGATCCTCTCGCTCTCGGGCGACGGCAACGACTCCGCCGGCGGCGACGACGACACACCCGCGGCGATCGATCCGGCGGAAACCCGTGCCGGGGCCCATCGCGTGCTCGAGGGGCGGCAGTTCCTCGCTGCGATGTGGAGCGAGATCCGAGAGCTGCCGCTGGGGCAGCGGCGGGCCCTGCTGCTCAACCTGCGCGACGATCAGGGACGCGACCGTCTCGCTCTCCTGACGCTGACCGGACTCGCGCAACTGCCGGAGATCGCGCGACTTCTCGAGATCTCCCGGGAGGAGCTCGAAAGCCTGTGGGAGGAGCTGCCACTCGACGATCGGACGCTCGGCCTGCGGTTTGACCTGACGCCCCGGCAGGTGATCAATCTGCGCAAGAGTGGCCGCGCCCGGCTGGGGCGCCGTCTGCGACGGGGCGCTTCCGGGGAGCTCTCCCCACCCTAGGTTGCGGCGCCGCGGAACGCAGCTTGCGCCGCCGGTTCGTGCGCGACCGTCGCGCCACCGCCGAGCGACCCGGCGCGCGACCCGGCGAGCGCGGTAACCAGCTCTCCTTTTCCGCATCTCCCCTTCCGAGAGCGATCATGTCCGAGACCAACCTTCGACTCGTCCAGTCCTTCCGCCCCAGCGGTTCGGCCGATTTGCCTGCGGACCGCCGCGCCGAGCAGGAGCTCGCCGATCTGTTCGGAGGCCTGCTGGCGGAGCCCGAAGGATCGGACGAGGCGCCGGACTACGAGCTTCTCGAAGCGGCGGTCGACGGCCGTCTCGATCCGGTCGAAGCGGAGATTTTCGCCAGCCAGATGGTCGGTGATGCGCTGCTCCGGGCTGAGTTCGACGATCTCGTACAGCTTCGCGAGCGGCTGAAGGTCGCCGCCGCGCCGGAGCGGACGCTTGAAGTCGGCGGGGATCGGAATGCCCGACATTTCAAGGCGGCTACCGCCTGGCGCTGGGTCGGTGCCGCAGCCGCCGCGACGCTGATCTTCGCCGCTGGACTCGAGATGCGGAGCGGACGGACCGACCGGTCGCGAGCGCTCGTCGCCGGCAGCAGCGCCGCGCAATCCGCGGAGCAGCCGCTCTTCGCCGACAGTTTCGAGGGCGGCAAGCTGGACCGCTGGTCCAACTGATTCCATCTCTCGCCGCAGCCACTCGCACCGTTTCTCTTCAGATACCCGCCAGAACCCCGTGAACCGGCGTCGCGTCGCCCGAATGCGACGCTTGCGCAGAACCCTTTTCGACCCTTAGAGATAGCCGAGAGAGCGCAGGTTCTCGAGGTAGTCCCGACTGTCGCCCGGCAAGTCCGGCCGCGGCGTTCGCTCTCCGAAGCCGGGAATGTTCGCCGGCGCCTCGGGCCAGGAACAGCTCGCCGGCGGCAAGGGAAGCTCGGCGCTCTGCGGCAGTCCGAGCGCGCGCAGCAGAACCGCCGCGACCGCCTGCGGTTCGATCTCGAGACGGCCGGGGGTCGCGCATCGGAGCTCCGACGCCGGAGCCGGATGTGCGATCAGGACGCGCCCTTCCGCGCCGTCCCGGCGTCCCGGATCGAGCACCAGAATGAGCGTCCCGGCGCCGCTCGCGAGAACATCGAGCAGACGGTCGGTTTCCGCGAGCTCGCTGCGCACCAGGTCGGCGAGAGCGACGTCGCCGCCGCTCCAGCCCTCGGCCAGGAGATCGATCGCCGGGAGATAGAGAGCCATGGCGCGAGGACTCCCCTGGGCCTCCCGCCGCGCGATTTCACGATAGAAGTGGTCCGGGAGAATCGCCCGCTCGAGCACCGCCTGGACGCTCGCCGGCGGGAGCGCGGCCGCAACCACCCTTCCCGACGGGCCCGGCTCGGCCTCCCGCGCGAGGGCCTGGAGCGAGCCTGCCCGATCGGCCGGCGCCACCGCGTCGAGGTGGCCCTCGAGCAGGAGCTGATAGGCGCCGTGGGAAACCACGAGACCCGAAAGCGGTTCCGGCGGGAAGGTCGCCCACCAGTCGATCGCCACCGAAGGAGCCCCTCCGCGCGCCGAGAGCTCCCAGAAGGTGAAGGCCGCGCGGCGACCCGCGAGCAGCGGTCGATGTTCCGCGAGACCGAGGGGCACCTCCACCTCCATCCACCAAGTGCGCCACGGCCCGTTGCGCGACAGCGCCGTCGTCATCCCGAGCGGACGAAAGCTGTCCAGAGCGCGCACCCCGTGGCGATCGCCCCCGACGCCGGTGGCAACGCTGGTCCAGAACTCCGCCGGTTCCCGGGTTTCCGGATGGCGATAGCTGGCGACGACGGCGCCGCCCGAGACCAGACGCGAAACAGCCGGCAAGGAGCCCTGAGCGAGGAGGTAGTCGAATTCTCCGGCCAAGATGCCGTCCACACCGATGAGCACGACGCGCTCCCCCGCCGATTGCGGCAGCGCGACCGGCAAGGGTGCCGGCTGCGGCTGCGGCAGGACGACAGCGACAGCGCTCACCAGTGCGAGCGTCGCCAACGTGACCCCGAGGATGGATCGCCGCGAAACCAGACGTTCGCGGGGCGTCATCCGGGCCAACCGGATGGCGGTCGACAGCAGGCCGTTGGCGACCAGCTTCGCCACGGCGGCGGCGATGAGCGGGAGAGCAACGGCGACGCTCATCCGTTGCCATCGCGCCAGACCGAGCAGCAGATCGGATGCCCGGAGAACCCCCCAACCGAAAAGCAGGGCGATGGCGAGGAAGGTCACTCCGAGAATCAGCCACTCGAGGCTGCGCCGGGGAAAAAGCTTGAGCGCGAAAAGGAAGCCGCCGACAACCGCGACGAATCCGAGCGCCGCCGCGGCAACGAGCGGCGGCACGAGATGCAGGAAAAGCGGCAACAGATCGAACGGCGCCGTTCCGAGAACGCCATTGGCGAGCGCAAGAGCGAGCGTGTTTCCGAGCGCCAGCAGGGAACCCGCGAGAAGGCCGACCTTGAGCGCCAGCAGCGCGAGCGCGCGTGGATCCCCGACCGGCTCCAGAGCGTCACGGAGCAGAAAGCGCTCGACGCGGTGCGAGAGATAGCCGAGGCGCTGCAGCTCGCGCCGCGCGAGCTCGAGCTCTCGCGGATCAGACATCGCCGGCGGGTCCGGCCGCGGTCGTCGGGGGCGAGCGCGATGGCGCGGGCAGCGCCGGAGCGATCGCGTGGCCGCGGACGACTTCGACGAGCAGCGCGAGGTCGTCCGCTTTGCGGCCGAAAGGGGCGATCGAGGCCAGCGCGAACGCGAGCAGTTCGTCCGCCAGCGCGCGCGCGCCGGCCACGCCGAGGAGCTTCACGAACGTCGCGCGATCGACGTCCTGCCCGCTGTCTTTCCCGGTCTCGTCGCTGGAGGCGGAGACGTCCAGCAGGTCGTCCTCGATCTGAAAAGCGAGTCCGAGGTTCTTCGCGAACGCCGCAACCGCCTCGAGATCGCGGCGGCGGGCATCCGAGGCCATCGCACCGAGCTCCGCGGCCGCGACGAACAGCGCGCCGGTCTTGTGACTGTGGATGTATTCGAGATCTTCGAGCGCGAGCGCAGCCTTGCCGCTGGCAAGGTCGAGCGCCTGTCCGCCGATCAGGCCGGAGGTTCCGATCGCCTGCGTCAGGTGATGCAGCAGGTCCTCGGAGCTGTAGCGCGAAAGGCGAAGGCGCTGCGCCACTTCGGCGACCAGCGCATAGCCCCGGTTGAGGATCGCGAACGCGGCGAGGATCGCAACGTCCTCGCCGAACTCGAGATGCAGCGTCGGCCGGCCGCGGCGCAGACGCGCGTCATCCATGGCAGGAAGGTCGTCCAGGACGAGCGAGCAGCAATGCACCAGTTCCACCGCGCACGCCAGATCGAGGACTTCGTCCGCCGGGCCCCCGAGCATGCCGGCGGTGGCGAGGGCGAGCATCGGCCGCACCCGCTTGCCCGGAGAGAGCACCGCCGCGCGCATCGCGCGGTGGACATTCTCCGGGCGATGGCTGTCCGGCGGAAGCAGTGCAGGCAGGCGCGCCTCCACCCGCGCCGCGAAGGCGGCCAGGCGGGGGTCGAGGCGCGAAGAAGGCCGGTGCGTGGGGGGTGTCAGGTCAGAAGGACTTCACGGCTTCGTCTTCGCTCTCGAAGACTTCGAACACCGTGATCAGCTGCGTGATCTGCAGAATGTCGTTGACCTTCGGGGGCAGATTGACCAGCTTGAGCTTGCCCCCGCGATTGGTGACCGTCGTGAACGCGCTCACCAGCTCTCCGACTCCTGAAGAGTCGATCGTCGTCACTTCGCCGAGGCTGATCAGCATCTTCGCGGGACCATCGCCCGCCGCCTGCTGTACGGCCTCGCGCAGCACGATGTCTCCCTTGCCGATCGTGACCTTTCCCGCGACTTCGAGAATCGTCACGCCATCGCGCTCTCGCTTGGTGATCTTCATGACTCCAGTCCTCCTATCGTTCGTTGGTAGCGTTGGAAATGGGAATGAGCCGCTTGCGCAGCCGCAGACGCGTGCCTCCGGAAGGGCCCGCCTCGAATTCGACTTCGTCCATGAACTTCCGCATGTAGAAGATTCCGCGACCACTGGCGCGGAAGCGATTCTCCGGCGCCAGAGGGTCGTCCACACCGAGCGGATCGAAACCTGCGCCCTCGTCGTCGATCCGGAGCTCGATCTCCTCGGGCGCGAAGCTCGCTTGAATTTCGACCTGCTTGTCCGGATCCTGACGGTTGCCGTGCTTGATGGCGTTCGCTACCGCTTCACGCAAGGCGAGTCCGATCCAGTGCCTGGCGTCCTCGGTGGCTCCGCCGTCGCGCAATGCATCGTCCACGACCGCCTGCACCAGCTCGATGTTCTCGAACCGGCTTCCGATCGTCAGGTGGAGTTCCCTCGCCGCGGTCGAATTCATGGTGGACAAAAGCCGCGCAAAGTGTAGCAGAAGGGCCATCGATACAAGGGCGTCCCCACTGGAGTCACGGGCTCAGGGGTGGAGGGGTGCGGCGGGGTGAAAGAGGTCGAGGACCGATGGGATCACCACCAGGAGCTGAACGCCGTCGAAGAGGAAATGAGCGACGACCGCCGGCCAGATGTTCTGTCGCCAGCGCGTCAGTCCGCCGTAGAGAAGCGAGAGCAACGTCACTCCGACGAGCAGAATCGGCTGACCGTAGGAAAGGTGCGCCAGGGCGAAGAAAAGCGTCGACAGCGCGATGCCGATCCGCGGCTGGAGCAGGCCGCGAAAGAACGTCTCTTCGACCAGCCCCGCCGATGCCGCGATCGCCAGGCGCAGCAGGATCGGTTGCGCAGCGAGCCAGGGAATGACCGCCGGCGGTGTCTGCGGCAACAGCTCCTCCCCGGACACCGCCTGCAGGATCAGGGCGAAGACCAGAACGCCGCACAGAACCGCCAGCCATGCGCCGACGCCGGCGATGAGTCCGACGCCGATCTCGCGACCGAGGTGAGGCGTGCGGAATCCGAGTTGCTCGGCGAAGCTCCGCAGCTTTCCGGGCGGCCGTGGAGGCGGCTCGGTCGCGGCCGACAACTCCCCCTCGAGGCCGCTTGCCGGAAGTGGCGGTCGCGGTCGTGTCGCGAGCGCGAATCCGGTCGCCCACCAGCCGAGGATCGTCAGCACGAACAGTCCGTGCAGCGTGAAGAGCTGCCAGGTCCGGAGCTGCGTGAGATCGACTTCCGCCTGGCGGCCGATCGTCGCGAGGGCGGCGAAGATGCCGACGTAGAAACAGAACGCGACCAGCGACATCGCCGCGAAGCGCCGCGTCGGTTCGCGGAAGCCCGGCGGATCGAGTCCGCGCCGCCGCGTCATGTGGTCGAAGAGCAGCGCCGCGGCGAGCGCCGCTGTCGCCGGTCCGGCCGTCCGCAGAATCTCCATCGGTGGCGTCAGATCTTCCGGCGATCGAGACGGGAACGGAACCGGGCCTGAACACTGCGCAGCATCGAGATCGCTCCGGTGAGACGCTGCAGACGGCGATTGCGCTGCTGGATAGTGGGCATGTCGTCCTGGGCGGAAAGGTCGCTGCGGATGTCGCGCAGACCGCGCTCCATCTCGAAAGCCAGCTGATCGAGCTGAGCCGTTTCGAGCTTGAGGAAGGTCCGCTCGGTGACCAGTAGATAACCCTCCGCGATGTCCTTCGCCATCGCGTATGCGCTGCCTCCGGGAAAGCTCGCCACGGGCCGATCATAGCGGAGCCGCGTGCTAGACTTGCTGGCTGCGGCGGGGGCTTGTCCGGCCGGCTTTTCACGTCGTTTTCAACTGCCCAGCTGAAGCTTCAGGAGGCCATCGTGAACCGCTTCCCCGGTGTCGATTACATGGATTTCGACGGGCTCCTCACCGAGGAGCAGCGGCTGGTGCGCGACTCGGTACGCGCCTTCGTCGACGAGAAGGTGAAGCCGATCATCGAGGAGTGCCATCGCGATGGCCGCACGCCCCTCGAGCTGGTGCCCGAAATGGGGCGCCTGAACCTGTTCGGATCGACGATCGACGAGTACGGGCTGCCCGGGCTCGACAACATCGCCTACGGTCTCATCATGCAGGAGCTCGAGCGCGGCGACTCCGGACTCCGCAGCTTCGTTTCCGTGCAGTCCTCGCTCGTCATGTACCCGATCTACGCCTTCGGCTCGAAGGAGCAGAAAGATCGCTGGATCCCGCGCCTCGGTTCGGGCGAAGCGATCGGCTGCTTCGGCCTGACGGAGCCGGACTTCGGGTCGAACCCCGGAGACATGCGCACCCACGCGAAGAAGACCGCCGACGGCTGGGTGCTGAACGGCGCCAAACAGTGGATCACCAACGGCACTCTCGCCGACGTCGCGATCGTCTGGGCGCAGACCGACGATGGAATCCGCGGCTTTCTGGTCGAAAAAGGCACGCCCGGGTTCACCTCCTCCGATCAGCACGGCAAGTTCTCGCTGCGGGCGTCGACGACTTCGGAGCTCGGGCTTCACGACTGCCGGATCCCGGCCGACGCGGTTCTTCCCGGTGTCTCCGGCCTCCGCGGTCCGCTCTCCTGCCTCACGCAGGCGCGCTACGGAATCGCCTGGGGCGGTCTCGGCGCGGCGATGGAGTGTTACTACACCGCGCTCGAGTACGCCAAGCAACGGATCCAGTTCATGGGGCAGCCGATCGCCAGCCATCAGCTGGTGCAGGAGAAGCTCGCCTGGATGATCACCGAGATCACCAAGGGGCAGCTCCTCGCGCTGCAGATGGGCAAGCTCAAGGAAGCGGGCAAGCTCAAGCCGCATCACGTCTCGATGGGCAAGCGCAACAACATCTGGGTCGCCCGTGAGTGCGCGAAGCTGTCGCGGGAGATCCTCGGCGCGAACGGCATCGTCGACGACTACCCGGTCATTCGACACATGCTGAACATCGAGTCGGTCTACACCTACGAAGGCACTCACGACATTCACGGGCTGGTGATCGGCGAGGCCGTGACCGGTATCGCCGCCTACAATCCGCCGCGGATCAGCGAGAAGAAGCCGAAGCCGGCGGCGAAGGCCGCGGCGGACGCCGCAGGAGCGGCGCGCCGATGACTCTCGACCGGATTCTCGAGCACGATTTCATCCGCGTCACCGAACAGGCGGCCATCGCCGCCGCCCACACCATGGGGCTCGGCGATCGCCACAAATCGGATCGCGTGGCGGTCGAAGCGATGCGTCTCGAGCTCGACGCCCTGGCGATCGCCGGGCGGATCGTCATCGGCGAGGGCGAACGTGACGAAGCGCCGATGCTCTACATCGGCGAAGAGGTCGGCGCGCTCAAGGGCCGCTCGGACGGCGTCGGCGTCGACATCGCAGTCGATCCGCTCGAGGGAACGAACCTCTGCGCGACCGGCGCGCCCGATGCAACCGCGGTCCTCGCTGCAGCCGAGCGCGGCGGGCTCCTCCACGCTCCCGACAGCTATATGGAAAAGCTCATCGTCGGGCCGACCGCAAAGGGCAAGGTCCACCTCGACGCGCCGGTTTCCGAGAATCTGCGGGCGCTCGCCAAGGCCTTCAACCGCGACATCGAGGATCTGACGGTCGTCGTGCTCGATCGTCCGCGACATGAGCAGTTGATCTCGGACATCCGGACCGCCGGCGCGCGGATCCGGCTGATCGGCGACGGCGACCTCTCCGCCGGTATCGCCGCCGCCGTCCGTGGCACAGGTGTTCACGCGGTCTTCGGCACCGGTGGCGCGCCGGAGGGCGTCATCACCGCGGCCGCCATGCGCTGCCTCGGCGGCGAGATCCAGGCCCGGCTGGTCGCGACCAACGACGCGCAGCGCGAACGCCTCACGGCCCTCGGGTACCACGACCTGTCGAAGATCTATCAGACGGAAGATCTGGCGCCGGGAGAGCAGATCCTGTTCTCCTGCAGTGGCGTCACGGACGGAGAGCTCCTCCACGGCGTTCGGTTTTTCGGTGGCGGTTCCCGGACGCAGACCCTCTTCATGTCGCTCGGCCGGAAGATGATCCGCTTCGTCGATACGATTCACCGCGAAGAGCTTTCCACTCCCGCCTTCTTCAACTGATCGCGATGATCAAACCCGATCACTGGATTCGCGCCTGGGCGGAGGCCGGCGGCGTCGAACCCTACGCGCCGGCGCAGGTGAACTCCGCCTCCTACGACCTGCGGCTCTCGGACCACTGGATCTGCCCGACCCGCGATCCGGAGGAGTTCCGCGCGCCCCACATCAAGCTCTTCCCGGGCGAGGTCGTGCTGGCTTCGACTCTCGAATACGTCCGCATTCCGCGCACGGCGGCCTGCGACCTGAAGCTCAAGTCGACACTCGGCCGCCTGTGGATCAACCACTCGCTGGCGGGCTGGTGCGACCCCGGGTTCCAGGGCAACATCACGCTCGAGCTGCAGAACCTGGGGCCGACGCCGTTCGTGCTCGAAGCCGACCGGCGTATCGCGCAGCTGATCTTCATCGCCATGGAATCGGAACCTGAAGTCGCGTACGGCGAGCCCGGCTCGTCGTCGCACTATCAGGGCCAGCGCGGCACCACGATCGCGCGCAAGTAGCGGCCGGCCAGCGCCGCGATCGCCTCCCGAGATGGTCGACACCGCCGGGTCTCGCCGAATCCCGAACAGCGGCCGCAACTCGCGCGGCTATAATGACTTCCTTCGACCTCCGCGATGAGTATTACGGGCAATCTCAAGACCATGGAGCTCGCCGAGCTCCTTCAATGGCTCTCCGGATCCATGAAGACCGGCACGCTCGTGGTCGAGAACGGGAAAGTCACGAAACAGATCTTCTTCCGCGACGGCATGATCGTCTCGTCCGCGTCCACGGATCCGAAGGAACATCTGGGAGCCTTTCTCGTCAGCCACGGCTTCATCACCGACACCGAGCTCGGCCAGGCGATGCGGATGCAGGAAAGCAACAAAATGCTCCTCGGCAAGATTCTCTCGACGATCGGGGCGATCTCGGAGAAGGATCTGCATCGCATGCTCCGGCTCAAGGCCGAGGAGTCGATCTACGACGTTTTCAGCTGGTCCGAAGGTGATTTTCGATTTCTCGATCAGCAGCTCCCGAGCGCCAACATGGTGCCGATCGCGATCGACGTCGCCGGTCTGGTGCTCGAGGGCATGCAGCGCTTCGACGAGTGGAAGCGGATCCGCGACATCATCCCCTCGGCGCAGTGCGTCCCCGTCTCGGTCTCCACCTATGACGACAAGGTGCTGACCGAGGGCGCGCCGCAGATCCTGTCGTTGATCGACGACGACCGCACCGTCTCCGACATCTGCAAGCTGACCCACTCGAGCGAATTTCATGTCTGTCGCATCCTCTTCCGCCAGGTGCAGTCGCGGCGGCTGAAGATCGTCCGCCCGCGCGGCAACGCCGCTGCCGAACCGGCGGCGGCGAGCTCCGGCGCACCGGTCACCTCCGATGCGCTGCTTCTCGTCGCCCAGCAGACGATGCAGAAGAGCGAGTTCGAGCTCGCGCTGCGCTACATGCGTGCAGCGCGCGCACTCGACCCCGACAACCGCAAGCTGGCCGGTGAAACCGACAAGATCGAGGATCAGATCCGCGTCGCGGTGGAAAAATCGGGCGTTTCTCCGACCGCGATACCGGTTCTGGCGCGGACGATGGAAGAGCTCACTCAGCTCAAGATCTCGCCGCAGGAAGGCTTCCTCTTGACGCGACTCAACGGCACCTACGATCTGCAGTCGATCGTGAAGATCAGCTCGATGAACGCGCTCGACGTCCAGCTCGCGGTCTGGAAGCTCCTGAAGGCGGGACATATCCGCCTGGAGAAGAAGCCTTAGCCCGATCCACGGTTTTCGGCCATGGGCGTGAAACGGCAGCGCTCCCAGCGACCGTGAAGCGCAACGGCCAGTCGGCCGCTTCTCCGGCCGATTCGCAGCCCACTCGCGGTCCGCAGAGAATCTCCCCGGAATAGACTTCACCCGCCTCGAGACGCAGCGCACCGCGGTCGAGGCGCACGCCATCGAGAGAGAGATCGACGTCGAGACCGCGGGTCAGATTTCCCGGCCCGGCGAGAAGGCGCGGCGATGGCAGCGGACCCGGTCTCCGGAGCCGCACGAGAGTCTCTCCCTCGACGATCTCCGCCGCCCGCAGGAGCACCGCGATCCCTTCACCGGCAGCGCCGGTGACCACGTTCAGGCAGAAATGAATGCCGTAGATCCGGTAGACGTAGGCGTGGCCGCCGCCAAGGTACATCGACTCGTTGCGTGGCGTCCGTCGGCCGCCGAACGTGTGACTCGCGCGATCGTGCGGTCCGCAATACGCCTCGGTCTCGACCAGCCGCGCCACGATCCGGCCCGCCGGCAGTTCGCGCACGAGATGACGGCCGAGAAGGTCGCGCGCCACCTCTTCGGCAGCGCGAGCGAAGAACGCACTCTTCAGCCTCCGCTCCGCGATCACCGCCTCACTATAATCCGTGCATGGCGAATACCCTGCTCATCACCGGCGGCGCCGGCTTCATCGGCAGCCACCTTGCGGAAGAAGCGTTGTCCCATGGCGACCGCGTGGTCATCGTGGACGATCTTTCCACCGGCAAGCGCGAGAACATCCCTCCCGGCGCGAAATTCTACGAACGCGATCTCGGAGCCCCCGGTCTCGACGAGATCGTTCGCAGGGAAGGCATCGACGTCGTCAGTCACCACGCGGCGCAGGTCAACGTCCGCGTTTCGATCGCCGATCCGTCGCGCGACGCGCGCATCAACATTCTCGCGACGCTCGAGCTGATCAACGCCTGCAAGAAGGCCGGCGTCCGTCGCGTTCTCTTCGCCTCGAGCGGTGGAACCGTCTACGGCGATCAGCAGGTTTTCCCCTGCGATGAAAAGCACTCGACCCATCCCACCAGTCCCTATGGCTGCGCGAAGCTCGCGGTCGAGCTCTATCTCGATGCTTTCCGCGTGATGGGCGACCTCGATCCGATCGTCTTTCGCTACGCCAATATCTATGGCCCGCGGCAGGAGCCGAAAGGGGAAGCGGGAATCGTCGCCATCCTCGCCGAGAAGCTCCTCGCCGGCGAGACGCCGCGGATCTTCGACGACGGCGAGCAGACGCGCGACTACGTCTTCGTCGGCGATCTCGTCGTCGCGCACCGCGCAGCGCTCGATCGCTGGACACCGGGTGTATACAACGTCGGCACCGGCATCGAAACCTCGGTCAACGTTCTCTACTCCATCGTTTCCGAGCAGCTGGGCTCGACGATTCGACCGCGCCACGAAGCGCCGCTCGCCGCTGAGCTGCGGCGGAACTCCCTCGACGCGTCCCGGCTCGAGCGGGCTCTCGGGGCAGCGCCGAAAACCCGGCTTGCGGCCGGTCTCGACCGCACGCTGCCCTACTATCGCCACCGCGCGAAGCCCGTGACGACGCCGTGAGCCCGCTCCCCCGGCTGTTCGCAAACCTGCCGGCGGTCTTCACCTCCGGGTACGATCCGGAGCGCCCGTGGACGCTGCTCGACGCGCCGATCGAATCCTTTCTCGCCGGACTCGAGTCCGCGGAAATTCTCGGCCGGGTGCATCCGGCGGCGCACCTTCTCGGAGACGGCATCTTTCTCGGCAAAGGTTCGCGGGTCGCGCCGGGAGCGGTGCTCGAAGGCCCGATCTGGATCGGCGAGGACGTCGATGTCCGCGTCGGCGCCTATCTGCGCGGCGGCTGCTGGATCGGGGACGGCTGCGTGGTCGGTGCGAACGTCGAGATGAAGCGCGGCATTCTTTTCCCTGGAGCTCATGCTGCCCATCTCAACTACCTCGGCGATTCGATCCTGGGCGCGAACGTCAATATGGGGGCGGGCTCAATCCTGTCGAATTTCCGCCACGACGGTCAGGAGATCGCGATCCCCTCCGCCCCCGGGCCCGGCGAAAGGCTCCAGACCGGAAGACGAAAGCTCGGAGCCATCCTGGGCGACGGCGTTGCCCTGGGCTGCAACGCCGTGGTCAATCCCGGCACCATCGTTGGCGCGGGGACCCACATTTATACCGGCGTGCAGCTGCGGAGCGGAATCTACGCGAGCGATTCGGTAATCAAGTTGCGGCAGGAGCTTTCGATCGTCGGTCGCGGCTGACGCCCGGAATCGAGACGGAGCCGGGAGCGTCTGTCAGGGAGCGGTCGTCGACCAGGTCGCCGAGTTGCCACGGCCAACTTCGGATTTTCTACCCTACGGCTGTGTTACAAAACTGTTACAGCCGTCTTCGTGGCCGCCTGGAGGCTTGGGGCCTTTTCAGGGCTTCGGCGGGTACGTCACCACGACCACAGTGCGGTCGTCCTGGGCTTCGCCGCTGCCTCGATAGGCCTCCACCTCGCGCATCATCGTGTCGGCGACCTCCTTCGAGCTCTTGCCTTTCATCCGCCGGGCGATCTCGACCAGACGCTCGATGCCGAATTCGGCGCCACCTTCGCTGTCCGGGGGTGTAGCTTCGATCATCCCGTCGGTATACAGGACGACCATGTCTCCCGGCAGCAGGCGGACGAAGCCGCGTTCGTACGTCGCGTCGGCGACCGGCCCCAGAACGGCGCCACCTTCGTCGAGATAGCGGACGTCACCCGTTGCGGTGAGATGGAACGGCGGCGGATGGCCCGCGTTCACATAGATGAAAACGCCGTTCGGCTCGAGCTCGCCGTAGAACATCGACACGAACCGGCTGGTGAGCGTCGACTTGTGGATGATCTGATTCAGCCGCTCGACGGTGCGCACGATCTTGAAATCGCGCGCCATGCCCATGCGCAGGCCCATGAAGATGTCGCGCACCTGAAGCGCTGCCGGAAGCCCGTGACCCGAAACATCGGCGATCGCGAGTCCCAGAATCTTGTCGGTGATGGGAATGTAGTCGTAGAAGTCGCCACCGACGGACTCCATCGGCTTGATCAGGCCGAAGAGCTCGAATCCACCGTAGACCGGAACGCGCCGCGGCAGGATCGAGGCCTGGATCTTCCGCGCCTGATCGAACACCTCCTGCATGCGTTCCTGACGGAGCTTCTGATTGATCGCGTGCCGCAGCACTCCGAGCGAAAACAGCACCTCGTCGCGATGGCTTCCCGGCGCCAGGTCGAAGGAGAGGATGAACTCTTCGTCCCCCACTTCGATCGCCGCGAAGCGATCGACGCCGAGCTGGTCTTCGAGCTGGCGATCGAACTTCGGATCGTCCGAGCTCATGTAGACGACACCTTCGGTCAGAGCCGTCTCGAGCGGCGCGTAGGTGGCCGGGACGCGGATCTCCTTTGCCGCAGGTCGGGCGTCCGGGAAAGTCGCCTTGAGCTCGTAGGCGACGCCGTCCCATTGATAGAGCCTGCCACCATAGAAACCGAGAGCATCGCGAAACCGCGAGATGATGGCATCGGCGAGATGGTGGATGGTGATCCCCTTCTCGTCGGACGCTTGAATTTCGCGCACCAGTTGCTCGACCCGCTTCATGAGCTGGCGAACGTCGGCCTGTCGTGACTCGGTCATGTTCGACTCTTTCTGAAAGCCCTGCTCGCGGCCGGAACGGACGCTACCCGCGATCGATCAGCGCCGCGACGATGCGGTCCTGCGCGGCATGCGCACCGGAGTTGCTGCGCACCTGATTGCACAGAATGGAAAAAGCGTAGATCCGGCCCGAAACGGCCTTGGCATAACCCGAGAGCGTCGAGACACCGTTGATCGTGCCGGTTTTTGCGAAAACGTTGCCGGCGTAGGGCGGACGGGCGAGGCGTCGCTGCCAGCTCAACCCGTGCTCACCGCTGAACGGCAGGGAGCGGAGGAAATCGCGCCCGAGCGCGTGGAAATACATCTGCTCCAGAAGATCCGCCATCGCCCGCGGACTCATCCGGTTCCCGCGCGAAAGTCCGGAGCCGTCGACGAGGTGAAAGGAAGCCGGCGCAATGCCCAATCCGGCCAGGAAGTCACCGACGACTCCGACGCCTGCCTCCCAGCTGCCTTCTCCGCGCGCCTTCCAGCCGAGCAGCTTCGACAGCGATTCGGCGTAGAAGTTCTGGCTGCGCTTGTTGGTCACTTCGATCGTGCGGGCGAGATCGCTGTGGAAGGACGTCACCGGCTCCCAGACCCCCTCAGGGGTTCCGTGCGCAGAAACGACCGTGCCCTCGATTTCCACCCCTTCCTCGGCGAGCGCGTCTTTCAGGGCCGCACCGAAGTAGGCCGTCGGATCGTGCACGGCGACCCACTCTTCGCCCGGCCCCGTGCGCGCACCGATGACACCCGAAACGACGATCGTGTCGCTGTCGCCCATTCGGCCGACCATCAGCCGGCTGCGCCCACTGGTTCCGGTCGTCGCGGTGTTGCGGATCTCGAAGTAGTCGAGTTTCGGTACCGTCTCGACGCGCGCGGGAAGTCCCGGCCGGGATGCCGGCCAGACACGTACCAGCACGCAGTTGTCGTTGAACGACAGCGCTTCGATCGGCGCTTCGTACCAGCTGGTCAGCTGATCGCGCGGCCAGTCGGGATGAATGTTCGGCGGCGAGAAGAGGCCGTTCACGAGGACGAGGCTTCCGGTCACGTGCGTGATGCCCTGCGCCTTCAGGGCGGCAGCCCACTCCCGGAAGACGGCGTAGGAGTCTCCTTCGTGAAATCGGCCGGAAAGGTTCGGATCGCCGCTGCCGAAAATCGCCAGGTCGCCGTCGAGCACGCCGCCCTTCGTCGCGCCGCGCACCATCACCCGGGTCTCGAAGACGTAGTCGGCACCGAGCGTCCCGAGCGCCGCCGCGGTCGTGAGCAGTTTCGTGTTCGAAGCCAGGATCCGGGGTTCGTCGGCGTCGAAGGAGAACGCCGTGAGGCGCGAGGACAGGTCGACGATGTGGACGCCGAGTGCGGCGGAGGACTTGCGCGCCGCGACGACCTCTTTGGCCAGCGCCTGCTGCAGCGTGAGCTCGGCGGCCGGCGTGGGCGGCGGAACGCGGGTGTTGGCTGCTGCCGACACCGGAACGGCAGAACAAACCGCCACCAGGGCGCCGGCGATCGCCACCCGGCGGGCGAGAGCTCCTGCCCGAGCGCGCGTTCGCCCGGTGGGAAGGATTCTCAGGACAGCACCTTGGCGCTCACCCTTGCATCATACCGGCTCCCTCCGAAGCGAAGCAGTTACCTGCGCCGCTCCGGCGCGCTGGGGTGTTGCTGGGCGCGCGCTGGGCGCGTGTTGCGCGCGTGCTGGATACTGGCCCAAGGCAGCTGGCAGATCCGCTGGAGATCTGCCGGAGACGGGCCGGACATGGGACCGGCAGCAGCCCGCAGAGGTCCGGCGGTCGATGAACATCGGGGTCACGTCGTCGCCGCGTACAATCCGCGGATGTTCAGTCGCCGCCTCGCGCCCATCGCGCTCGCTCTTGCCGCCGCCACGCTCGCCACCGGATGCGTCTCCTTCCGGCCTTTCGCCGATGTCGAGAGAACGCTTCCCTCCGGCCGCCTCATCGAGGTCCAGGGCCAGAAGGTCTCGATCGAGCGTTCGGGCGAGGGCGCGCCGCTCGTCCTGCTCCACGGTTTCGGCGAATCGACGCTTTCATTCTCGGCCGTCCTGCCGGAGCTTTCGCGCCATTTCGATGTGATCGCGATCGATCTCAACGGCTTCGGCTTCACGCAGCGGCCGCGCGAAAGCTCGAGCTACACCCTCGCGGGGCAGGAGCGACTGGTGCTCGGCGTTCTCGACGCGCTCCATCTCGATCGCGTGCGCCTCGCGGGACACTCCTACGGCGGCGCCATCTCGCTCTACATCGCGGCGCGACACCCGGAGCGCGTGGACCGGCTCCTGCTCATCGACAATGCCTTGCCGCTCTACGCGAGCGCCCGGCGCAGCGCGCTCTTCCGCTGGCGCTGGGTAGCGAGTCTGGCGGCACGCACTGTGGCGCTCTCCGACATGCGGGTGAAGTCGGGACTCAAGGCCGCCTACTTCGACGATTCGCTGGTGACCCCGCAGCGGGTGCGGGAGTACGGCGAGCGCCTGCGGATTCAGGGCGCGAGCGACGCGCTCTTCGGCCTCGTCGGCCCGTCCGACGAACCGCCGTACACGCTGGATCTCGCAGCGCTCGAGACTCCGACTCTGGTGGTCTGGGGCATCGAAGACACGCTCATTCCCATCGCTGGCGCGCGCGAACGAAGCCATCTTCTGCCGCGAGCGCGATTCGTCGAGCTACCAGCCTGCGGGCACAGCCCCATGGAAGAGTGCCCGACACCGTTTCTCGCCGCGGTTCTGCCGTTTCTCGAGAGTGCCGACGCTGCGTCTATTTCAGACCCAGCATCGAATGTCCGGTGAAGAACGTGCCGGCGATGCAAGCGATCATGAAAGTCGCCAGCGCGCCACCGATCATCGCCTTGAGACCGAGCCGCGCGAGCTCCTGGCGTCGCCCCGGAGCCAGGGGAGCGATGCCGCCGATCTGAATTCCGATCGAAGCGAAGTTCGAGAAACCGCATAGCGCGTAGGTCAGAAGCACCAGCGAACGCGCCGAAAGCTCCTGCACTTCACCGCGCGCCGCCTGACCGAGGTAGTTCGCGAGATCGAGGTAGGCCACGAACTCGGTGAGAATGAGCTTCTCACCCAGAAACTTCGCCACCGTGAGGCATTCCGAGGGCGGGACGCCCATGATGAGCGCGATCGGCCAGTGCATCCAGCCGAGGAGCAACTGGAGCGACATCTTGGTGTCGGCGCCGAGAGGGCCGAAGATCAGATAGGCGAGATTTCCGATCACCGCGACGCCGAGAACCGTCCCCCAGACCGCCGTCGGCGGTTTTTTTGCGCTGCCCGAGTAGAAGAAAAGTGGCAACCAGGCGGCGAACGCGGCGAGACCGATCGTTCCGGCATACGCCGGGATGACGAACTTGGCGGCGCCGTAAAGCGCGAAGACCCCGAGCAGCTGGATCCACGACTGGCCTTCCGTCGGATTCGTCCGCCGTCGCAGAAGGAAGAGCGCCGCGAGGCCGCCGATCGCGATCAGATCGAAACGCACGAGGCCGGCGTCGGAATGAAACAGATTGCCGATCCACGCGACGATCACATTCGCCAGTGCGATGAGCGCAACGAAGGAAACCAGCATCGCGCCGACGTTGATGGCGAGCTGCCAGCCGATGCTGGTGCCGTTGGCGGCCGCGTCGACGAGATTCGCGTCCTCGATCGGCACGTCGAACTTCACGTCACCGCTCGTCATCGGTTGCTCGCGCTCGGGCACCAGCACTTTGGCGAAAATGAATGCCGCCGGCGCAGAAAGAAGCGACGCGGAAATCAGATGCGACGCGATGTTCGGGAAGTAGCCCGAGAGCATCATGATGTAGGCGCCGAGCACGCCGCCCGCGGTGTTGGCAAAGCCGCCCACCATGATCGCCATCAGCTCGGATCGCGTCATCTTCTCGATGTACGGCCGCACGACGAGCGGCGCCTCCGTCTGACCGACGAAGATGTTGGCCGAGTTCGAAAGCGCCTCGGCCCCGGAAACGCGCATCGTCTTCGACATGATCTTGGCGAACAGCTGAACGACCTTCTGCATGATTCCCAGATAGTAGAGAACTGAAAGCAGCGCGCTGAAGAAGATGATCGTCGTCAGCGCCTGGAAGGCGAAGAAGAAGCCCGGAACGGTGCCGGTCGCGATTGCCCGCTGGATCAGCGGATCGGACGATCCGGCTCCGAGACGCGTCAGGTACTCCTTGAGCGTGAGTGGAATCTGGCCGGTGCTCTCGCCCGAGCCCACCGAATTGAAGATGAACACGGCGCCTTCGCGGGAGAAGGCGAGCAGTGCATTGAAAACGTCGTTCAGCCTGAGAAAGAAGCGCGAGCCGGGCGGCCAGTAGAGCACCAGGAAGCCGAAAATCAGCTGGAGCCCGATGCCCCAGGTGACCACGCGCCAGGGAAAGCGCTTGCGGTCCTCCGAGAAGAGCCAGGCGACGAAGACCAGGATGAAAATGCCGCAGAACGATACAAGGTTGCCCACGCCGGCCTCCGCTCAGATTTCAGCGGACTCTATACCGCCCGCGGAACGACGGGCGTCCGGCACCATCCGCTCCCCGGCTCCGGTCCTCTGGAAATGTGCTGCTCCTTCTTCTCCTTTCGCCAACGGCGCCTTTTGAGGTCACGGGCCACCGCCGGAAAGGCTTCGCATCGGGAAGTAGACCGCCTTCGGCGCACTCCGTTTCCTCTAGACTCGGGAGATGGCTCCGCGCTTCGACGAAGCCGTCCTGCGCATCGACCTTGCGGTCGCGGATCTTCTCGAGCCTCAGCTGCTGCGCTCGATCGGCTTCGCCAATCGCGGCGGATTCGAACGGATGTGGCTCGGCCAGGCGATTCACGGCCGCTATCAGGAAGACGCCCTCGCCTCCGATCCTACCTATCGCCGTGAAGTCGTTTTGCGGCACGAATTCGAGCACCGCGGCTGGACGGTGAATCTTTCCGGTCGCGCCGACGGCATCCGCAAGGAAGGTGACGGCGGCTGGATCGTCGAAGAGATCAAGTCGGTTCGCCGGGAGGGTCAGCTTTCGCCGGCGACGCGGCAGATTTACGAACGTCAGGCGCTGCTCTATGCGTGGATGCTCTCGCGCATCGAGGCACGGCCGGCGCGCGCCGAGCTCGTGCTCATCGCCATCGGCAGCGAGGCGGTCGAGCGCGAAACGCTGAAGACCGACTTCGACGCACTCGAGCTCGCGATCCGGCAGCGTCTGAATGCGCTGCTGCGAGAATTCCGTCGAGAGCGTGAAGCCGCGGGCGACCGGCGAACCGCAGCCGTCGAGATCAAGTTCCCCCACGCTGCGCTGCGTCCCGGCCAGGAACAGATCGTTGCAGCGGTCGAGCACGCGCTCGAGTCGCGCGAACATCTGCTGCTCGAGGCTCCCACCGGGCTCGGCAAGACCGCGGCGGCTCTCTTTCCCGCCATTCGCTACTGCCTCGCCAACGACAAGCGGCTGTTCGTCCTCACGGCCAAGAACCTGCAGCAGGAAATGGCTTTGCGGGTCATCCGTCAGGTCGACGCCGGTCCGGCGCTGCACGCGTTGCGCCTGCGCGCGAAAGCCCGGATGTGTGCCAACGGCGAGGTCATCTGCCACGAGGACTACTGCCCTTTCGCCAAGGACTACTACGCCAAGCTCGCTTCCTCCGGCGTCGTTCCCCGGCTCCTGCGCGAGCAACCGATCCTCGACCCCGACCTCGTCTTCTCCGCCGCCACGCAGGCCGAAGTCTGTCCATTCGAGGTGAGTCTCGACCTCGCCGGGAAGGCCCAGGTCGTGGTGTGCGACTACAACTACGCCTTCGATCCCTATGTGGCGCTCAGCGATTTCGCGGCCGAGAACGACCTCTCGAACGTCGTTCTGGTGATCGATGAGATTCACAATCTGGTCGAGCGCGGGCGGGGCTATCTTTCGCCCGAGCTCTCATCGCTCTCCGCGAGACGTGCCGCCGAAGCCTCAGCTCACGGCGGTTCGCCG
This sequence comes from Thermoanaerobaculia bacterium, assembly GCA_039932315.1. Classification (GTDB taxonomy): domain Bacteria; phylum Acidobacteriota; class Thermoanaerobaculia; order Multivoradales; family JAGPDF01; genus JAGPDF01. Next base: position 70,543 of record JBDTQG010000005.1, on the reverse strand, counting down.
GTCCATCGCGAGCTCGAACGGATTTCACTCGAGCTTGCCGGCCTCGTCGAACGGGCCTGCGATTCGGTGCTCGAAGAGTTCCCGTCCGGAAACGGAGCGATCGAAGCTGCGCTTCCGGAGGAGGCCCTCTGGCGCCTGCGCCCGGAGTTCGACGCCGCTTTCGTCGACTATCTGGAACATCGACGCGAAACCCGGAGTTTTCAGGCCGACGACGCCTTCGTCGCGCTCTACTTCGAGCTCCTCCGCTTCCTCAACGGACTCGCGATCGAAAGCGGCGTTTCGAGCCATCTGTGTGAGCGCAGCGGGGACGAGCGGAAGCTGCGAATCTTCTGCAAGGACCCGGGCGCCTATCTCGGCCGGGTGATCGGGCGCGCGCATTCGGTCATCGGACTCTCGGCGACGCTCAGTCCGCCGGAGTTCTATCGCGACCTGCTGGGTTTCGATCGCAGTCGCACCGTCACCCTGTCCCTTCCCAGCCCCTTCCCCAGCGCCAATCGACGGATCGTCGTCGATCGATCGGTGACGACGCTCTGGAAGGAGCGCGCTGCGAACTGCCAGCCGATCGCCGACCGTTTGAGCGCGTTCGGTGACGCAGTTCCCGGAAACTGCCTCGCTCTCTTCCCCAGCTTTCAGTTTCTCTCGGACGTCGCCAGCCGGATGCACGCGAAGAAGAAGCGGATTTTCGTGCAGCAACGCACCGACAGCGAGCGCGATCGCGAAGCGCTGCTCGAGACCTTGCGCAACGCCCTCCTCGGCGACGTCATGCTCCTCGCCGTGGCCGGCGGCGTTTTCGCCGAAGGGGTCGACTATCCGGGAGAGATGCTTCGCGCGGTGGCCATCGTCGGCCCCTGCCTCCCCGTCCCGACGATCGAAACCCGCCTTCTCCAGAGTTACTACGAGGAGCGTTTCGAGCGCGGGTTCGAATTCGCGTTCGTGGTGCCTGGAATGACCCGCGTCGTCCAGGCCGCAGGACGGCTCATCCGGTCCGCCGAGGACATCGGAGTCATCGCGCTGCTCGATCGCCGTTTCCTCGACCGGCCCTACGTCGACCGGCTTCCCGCCGACTGGGTGAGCGGAGCCGAGCCCGCAGGGCTGGGCGGAGATCTGGTCGACGTCGCGCGCCGCTTCTTCCAGTAGACGGGCGGCGGCGCCACGCCGTAAGCAGTCCTGAGAGCAGGGAGCACGACGAGTCCCGACTCTTCAACCCTCCTTCGGACCCTTGGCGCATCGTGCGTTCCGGGGTCCATTTTTTTGTTGAGTTACACTCGAAAAGCGATGGCAGACGACTCCGGCGACGGCGCGCCGCTCGCCGCGGAACCGATCACTTCCTGGGTCGCGGCAGCGCGCCGTGGCGACGCGAGCGCTGCCGACCGGTTGTATCGCGCGGTCTACGACGAGCTTCGCCGGCTCGGCCACGCGCAGCGCCGCCGGCTGGGCGCGCGCGACACGATGACGACGACCGTTCTTGTGAACGAGCTCTACCTTCGCCTCACCGGCTCGGGGGCGCTCGAAGTCGCCGACCGTCACCATTTCCTTTCGCTCGCTGCGCGGATCATGCGGCAGATCCTGATCGACGGCGCGCGGCGCCGGCTGGCCGGGAAACGCGGTTCCGGTGCGGCGGTCGAGCATCTGCATACCGGGCAGGACTTCATCTCTCCCGAGCGACCCGCTGAGCTCCTCGAGCTCGATGAGGCGCTGGGGCGTCTGGCCCTCGTCGAACCCGAGCTCGCAACCCTCGTCGAGCTTCATTTCTTCGCCGGCCTCTCCTTCGAGACTCTCGCCGAGACCTCGCTGAAGTCGGAGCGCACGCTGCGCCGCGACTGGCGCCGCGCCCGCGCCTTCCTCTACGACTGTCTGCGGAGCGACGATTGAGCGGCGGCGAGACACCCGACGCTGCGCGCTGGCGTCTTCTGACGGAAAGCTTCGGCGAGCTCGTGGAGCTCGCCGCCGACGAATGCGGCGCGCGTCTGCGGGAGATCCGGCACGCCGATCCCGCTTTTGCCGACGCTCTCGCCCGCCTGCTCGCGGCCGATCGCACCGGCCGTGATCTTCTGGACCGGCCGCTCGCGCTCGCGCCGCAGAACGACGAGGCCGAGCCGCTTCCGGCGGAGCCGCCGCCGGCGCACGCCGGTGCCTATCGTGTGCTGGATCTCCTCGGCCGCGGCGGAATGGCCGACGTTTTCGCCGGCGAGCGCGATGACGGTACTTTCGCGCAGCGCGTGGCCGTGAAGATCCTGCGGCGCGGCCTGGACACCGACGATCTCGTGGCTCGTTTCGTGCGCGAGCGTCAGATTCTCGCCCGCCTCGAGCATCCGGCGATCGCACGACTGCTGGATGGCGGCGCGCTCGCCGACGGCCGCCCCTACCTCGTGATGGAGCGCGTCGACGGCCTGCCCCTGCATCAGTTCGCCGTCCAGCACGCGCTGAGCGTGGAGCAGCGTCTCGCCATCCTGCTCTCGATCTGCGACGCCGTGAGCTACGCCCATCGCAATCTCGTCGTCCACCGCGACCTCAAACCTTCGAACGTGCTCGTGACGCCGGACGGCGAGGTCAAGCTTCTCGACTTCGGCATCGCGAAACTGCTCGAGCCCGGCGGCGGAGGACTCGCGACCGAGCGCGGCGTTCAGATCATGACGCCGTCCTACGCCGCCCCGGAGCAGCTGAGCGGAGCGCCGACGACGACAGCGACCGACGTCTGGGGCCTCGGAGCACTCGCCTATGCGCTGCTGGTCGGCGAAGCGCCGCGGGAGCCCCGGAGCTCCGTCGCATCGGCGCCGTTCGCTCCCACCACTCCAACGTTTCCGACGCGCCCGAGCCGCAAGGTACGCGAGCGCTCCGCAGCCGACAGCCAATCGCTGCGCCTCGCGGAACGGCTCGAAGGCGATCTGGATGCCATCGTCACGCGGGCGCTTGCCGACCTGCCCGAACGCCGCTATCCGACAGCCGAGGCTTTCGCCGACGACATTCGCCGTCATCTCGATGGCCGACCCGTCGCGGCTCGCCCCGACACTGTGCGTTATCGCCTGTCTCGATTCCTGCACCGGCATCGTCTCGCCGTCGCCGCCGCGGCGCTCGCTGCGGCGGCGCTCACCGTCGCGCTGGTCGCGGTTCTCTGGCAGGCGCGCGTCGCCGAGCGGGAACGCGCCCGCACCCAGCGTCGCTTCGATGACGTTCGCGGTCTCTCGGAGGCTTTGCTGCACGACGTGCACGATCAGGTCGCCGCGCTGCCCGGCTCGCTTTCGGTCCGCAAGGCGATTCTCGAGCACGCGACCCACTATCTCGAGACCCTGTCGAAGGACGTCGCGGCGGATCGCGCGCTGGCGATGGAGCTCGCCAGGAGCTGGGCGCGCGTCGGCGACCTGCAAGGCGGCCCGCACGTCGCGAATCTGGGCGATCTCGACGGAGCCGACCGGAGCTATGCACGGGCGGACCGCGTGATCGCCGAAGCGACCGCTGCGCCCGGCGCCGTCGACGCCGAAGTTCTGCAGCTGCGCGCCGGGCTGGCGCTCTCCCGCGCGCGGGTCGCCACGGCTCAGGGCCGCGCCGCCGACGCCGAGGCCCACTACCGGCTGGCGCTCCCGCTCGCCGAAGAGGGCGCCCGGCTGGGTGCCGGCAGCCTGAAGAGCGAGCGGCAGAGGCTCGTCATTGCGGTGGACTTCGCCAACCTGCTGGTGAAAGCGAAGCCGGCGGAAGCGCTCCAGGCGCACGCCCGCGCCAAGGAGATCGCGCGCGAGCTCGTCGCCCGCTTTCCGAACGAGAAGGAGGCGAACCGCGACTTCTCCATCATCCTCCTGACATCGCTCTACGACCACGTTCAACTGGGCGAGCTCGACGCCGCGCTTGCGGAAACGGGGCCTGCTCTCGCTCGGGCCGAGAAGCTCGTCGCGACGTGGCCCGACGATCCGCAACTGAAGCGGGACCGGAATTTCGTGCTCAGTCTGCAAGCGCACGCATTTCGCCAGCTCGGACGATTTGCCGAAGCGAGACCCGCGCTCGACGCTCTTCTCGCGGCGCTCGAGCAGCGGCTGGCCGCAGAGCCCGCGGACGCCCAGTCGGTGCGCGACCTCGCCGAGGAGCTCAACGAAAGAGCCGAGCTGCATCTGCTCGAACATCAGCCGGAGGGCGCGCTTCTCTGTCTAGCGCGGGGAGAGAGTCTGCTTTCCGGTCTCCTGGCGCGCGACCCCGACAGCCTCGACAACCGCACCATCGCCCTCGGCCGGCTGGCTTCGGAGGCGTCCGCCTATCATCTGTCCGGAGACACCACGAAAGCGCGGCAACGGGCACGCGCGGCACTCCGAGCGGCCGCGAGCCTCGAGAAGGACGGCGGCGCCCGGACGCTCGGACGCGACCGCTTCCGCGCCGCGGCCGAGGTCGCGCTGCTCGCGCCGGCACTCGATCCCGAGCGCTGCAGCGCGCTCACCGCAGCCGCCGCGAGCGGACACACGCTCCCCGAAGCGACTTCGGATCGTCTGCTGATCGACACCGTCGCCGCCCTGGAAGCCGCGCGGAAGCGCCTCGCCTGCCGCTGATCGAAAGAAGCGAGGCGAGCCGCGACCTGGAGATGAAGATCCGCGGGAGCGGGGTCGAAAGATAACCTTCGCCTACAACCAGCGGCGGCGACGGAACCAGATCGTCATGCCGATCGCCACCGCCGCCATGACGCCCAGCACGATGAAGTAGCCGTCCTGACTGGAGAGCTCCGGCATGTGCTCGAAATTCATACCGTAGACACCGGCGATGAACGTCAAGGGAAGCATGATCGCCGAGAACAGGGTCAGCACCTTCATGATCTCGTTGGTGCGCTGCGAAACCACCGAAAGATAGGTGTCTTTCACGTTCGACAGCTGATCCCGCTGCTGATCGATGGCGTCGGTGAGCCGCAGGACGTTCTCCAGCGTGTCGCGGAAATTGAGCGACGCCGTGGCGTCGAACAGGGCATCCCGCGAATTCGCCAGATGGCCGAACACCGACCGATGCGGCAACATGGTCCGCCGCATCACGCCGAGCTTGCGCCGCAGATCCAGAATCGCCTGCAGATGCTCGCGCTGCGCGTCGTTGAGCACTTCCTGTTCGAGGGCTTCGATGCGCCCGCCGATATCGTCGATGATCGGAAAGTAGAGATCGATCAGCTCGTCACAGATGCTCCACAGGATCTGCACGACTCCACCGGGGAGCGCGCGCCGGTTCTCCTCGATGCGCGCGCGCACGGCCTGAACGCTGCGCAGGGGCCTGCGATGCACGGTGATGAGCAGATTGCGACGCAGAAATGCGGCGAGCTTCAGCGTCTGCAGCTCTTCGACGGCTTGATCCGTATTGAAGTCGATTCCGCGCACGATCACGAAGAGATGGTCGGCATACTCCTCGGCGCGCGGCTGATGCTGCAATGTGAACGTATCTTCGATCGCCAGAGGATGAAAATTCTGATCCCGAAGAAGCTGTTCAGCCGCTTCGTTCTCGCCGTCGATGTCGATCCAGCCGGCAATCGCGGGGTCCAGCGCGGTCGGCAGCAGCTCGGCGCCGCCGCAGCGCACCGTGTCGTCTTCCTGAAAAATCATGACGCGGATCATCGCGGGAAAATTATCATGCGCGCCGGGCGCCGAAGCAGGCTGACCCGCGAAGACGGCGGCTATGGAGCTCCGCCCGGACGACGAAAGCCCTGCCGGCGCCGGCTCTCGCCGGGTGCACGATCCGATCGCGGCGGCGGCTCTCCGGGGTGACCGCGCGCGCCGCCGATCCCGCTGCCGAAGCGTTCGATGAAGTGCAGGTACTGTCCCTCGGCCGGCTCGTCGAGCAGCTCACGAGCCGCCAGGACATTGTCCACCAGAGCGCGCTCGAGCGCGCTCTGCTGCTGCCCGATTTCGTTCAGCAGCGCATCGACCCGCGCGCGGTCGGGCGCCGGCTGGACGAGCTCCTGACGAAGCGTCCGCCGCCCCTCGTCGATCGCTTTCCGCCCGGCGCGCACACGCTCGCCGAGCGCGCGTTGCAGCTCGAGGAAACTCTTGCGCGTCTCGCCGTTGAGGTGGAGGCGCTCCGCGAGGAACGCACCTTCGTGCCCCGGGAAACGGTCGCCGCGTTCCATCCCGTTCCACCAGCGGTGGCGGAGGATCGAGATGCCGAGCAGGCCGCAGTTCACGCCGACCGAAAGAAGCAGAGCCAGGATCAACCAACTGCGCTTCACGGCTGCTCCACGGACGAGACCGGCGCTTCCGGCAGGGCGAGGGCGCTCAGGTATTCCTCGGAAAGCGAGGACGACTGCCAGGCGTCGTCGTCGGATGCAGCGATCCGGGATGACTCATCGTTCACCGCCAGCGCCGTTCCGAGCGCGACTCCCGCGAAGAGCGCTGCCGCGGCGGCGGCGCGCATCCAGCCGAGCGACAACATCGCGCCCGACCCCCGACTCCGCTCCAGATTCCAGGCACGGGAAATCCGTCGGGCGAAGTCCGGCGGAATCGCAACCGGCGGCAGCTCGAGGTCGATCCAGGTCCGGCGGAGATCCCCCACCGCCGCCTCAGTTGTGCGCCGCAAAAGGGGATCGTCCACAGCGCCCGGAGCCCTGCCGGCACCGACCGCCAGCTGCGCCTTTGCCCACTGCGCCTCAGCCTCCTGCATCGCTCGCCGACTCATTCGATCTCTCCCCGGGTGATGAAACCCGCTCTTCCGGCTCTTCCTGCGCCGTCAGGCGCCGCATCGCGCGAACCAGCCGGCTCTCGACGGCGCCTTCCGTGATGCCCAGCGTTTCGGCAATCTCCCGACCGGAAAGCCCTTCGAACTTCGCCAGGAGCAGCACGACGCGCTGGCTTTCCGGCAGTGCGTCGAGCCGCTCACGCGTCGTTCGCCAGCGCTCGCGCGCCAGGACAATGCGCTCGGCTCCGGGAGCTCCGTCCGCGGGATCGAACTCGAGGTCCGCATCACCCGCGGCGCGATCTCCGGCAGTGCGCATCCCCTGCAGCGAGAAGAATCTCGCGATCCGGCGACGACGCAGCTGGTTCAGGCAATGATTGACGGCAACCCGGTACAGCCAGGTGTAGAAGCGGCCCCGGGGCTCGACGGAACCGGCATGACGAAAGGCCTTGAGAAAGACCTCCTGTGCAGCGTCCTGTCCCGCCTCGCGATCGCCGAGCCAGTGCGTACACAACCGGACGACGCGCTCCTGGTGCCGCTCGACCAGCGCGGCGAAGGCGTCGTCGGCCCCCGCCCCTCCCGCGACAGAGTCCCGCCCCAGCGCGGCACGCGCAAGAAGCTCCCAATCCGCATCGAGCTCGGGTAGGGTCTCGTCCGGCCGGGGATCGCTCGCTGCCACGCCTCCTCAGAAACCCGCGGGCCCGTCGATTCCTGCGGACCCGAGAGGGATCAGGCCGTCAGCTTGTCGAGCTCGGCTTCGAGCGCGCCGGCGTCGGCGTAGCGGGCGTCGGGCCCCTTTTCGAGACAACGAAGGAGCAGGCGGTCCAGCTCTGGCGGGATCTCCGGCCAGAATTCGTGCGGTGCCGCTGGCGGCTCCTTCAGGTGCTTGAGGATGATCTCCATCGCATTTTCGCCGCCAAACGGCAGACGGCCGGTGAACATCTCGAACATCACGACGCCGCAGGCGTAAACGTCGGCGCGCTGATCGGGCTCCTTGCCTTCGAGCTGTTCCGGGGCGAGGTAGTGCGGTGTGCCGACGATGAAACCGGCCTGGGTCTGACCCGGCGTGAGCCGGGTGACCGGACGCGCGAGACCGAAGTCCATCAGCTTCGCGTTGCCGAGCGAGTCGAGAATGATGTTTTCCGGCTTGATGTCGCGATGGATGATCGCCTGAGAATGCGCTGCGGCGAGCCCCGAAGTCAGCTGCCGTGCGAGGCGCAGGCCTGCCGAATAGGGCAGACGCCCGGAGCGCTCCAGCATGGCGCGAAGGGTGAGCCCGCGGACGTACTCCATCGAGATGAAGGGAATGCCGTCGATTTCGCCGAAATCGAAGGTGCGGAGAATGTTCGGGTGCGTGATCTTCCGCGCGAGCTTGAGTTCGCTCTTCAGTCGTTCGACGAGGTTGCGGTCGCCGGCGACTTCGCGCTTGAGCATCTTGAGCGCGACGAGATCGTCCAGCTCGCGGTCGCGCGCCTTGAAGACCACACCCATTCCGCCGGCACCGAGTGTCGAGAGAATTTCGAATCGCGAGCCCAGCAAAGTTCCCGGCCCGACATCCGACAGCGTGTCGAAGTTGCCGCGCGCGGCGGCCGGCATCGCCGTGACTGCGGTGACGGAGCGGGAGGGCGAGCGCCCGGCCATCCGCGTCGCCTCTTCCCGGGTCAAGACGAAGAGCGCCTGTGTCGAAAGCAGTCCGCGTTGCGCCTCGAGCTCGATGCCGGACTTCGAGAGGCTGTCCGCGACCTCCGCGTGCACCGCCGGCGCGAGCAGCACATCGCCGGCGCCGGCCTCGCGCAGCAGTCCTTCGACCTGCTGCAGGGGAAGCCCGACCACCGTGCGCTCGGCCTGATCGCTGAAGTTCACTGCGCCGGTCAGGGCTTCGCCCGATGCGATCGCCATGGCCGGAGCCGATGCGGGATCGAAATCGGCATCGTGCTGCGCGACGGTGGCGAGGATCTCGGAAGCCGCAGCGAGGGCCCGGTCGGCCTGCATGGGTCCGTGAAAACTCGCGATGGCGCGATGGCCGAACACGGCTTCGAGGTGGCCGTTGTTCGTCTGCACCGCATTCAGCGTGCGCTTGAGATCGCGCGACAGCATCTGGAAAACTTCGTCGGGATCGGCGTTCTGACGCGGATTCGCGAAGCGCCGCAGATCGACGCCGAGAAGAGTCAGGCGCGCACGCTCCGGCCGCGAGGGCGCATCGCCGCGGGCCACCGGCTCCGGCAGGTTCCGCGACAGCGAAGCCACGTAAGCCGCCATGTCGCGACGCTCGCGCAGATCGATCAGCAGGGTTGTGAACGCGCTCGCGAGGTCGGCCACTTCACCCGGTCCACCGGTCGGCATCGGCACGTCGTAGTTGCCCGATCGTGCCGCGGTCGCTGCGGCCACGAGCTGACGCACCGGCCGGAATGCGAGCTGCGACAGCAGATAGGAGACGACCAGCGCGGCGGCGATCGTGACCACGCCGAGAATCAGAAGCAGGTTGCGGATCCGGGTGTAACCGGCAAGCTCCTTGTCGAGCGACGTCAGAGATACCGACGCTCCGGCCGACGCCCCGGCAGCATCCTTGAGCGGAGCGAGGAGCGCCAGCCAGCGGGAGTTGTCGAGCGACACTTCGACCTGGTCGACCGCCTGCCCCTTCTCGGTCACCCGGGAAAGCAGGTCGCCACGATTCCGCAGGTCGGCGATGAGACTGTCCTGCTGCGCCGGGCCGAGAGTCGAAGCGACGACGGCGACTCCGGCCGACGTGCCGGTGAGATAGGCGACTTCGGTGCCGGTGATCCGCTTGACGTCGAGCGCCCGCACGTCGTTGATCGCGAATCCGACCACGAGATAGGCGAACACGTTCTGCGACAGCGTCAGCGGAACGGCGACCGCTTCGTAGATCTTGTTGCCTTCCTGCCAGACGCCGCTGGCTTCGAAATCGACCAGCACCTTCTTGACCATCGGTCGCGCCGAGAGGTCCACCGGCGGCGCGTCCGGCTGGTCCGTGCGCACCAGCAGCCGGCCCTGGGGATCGATCATCAGCGCGAAGTCGTAGCCCAGGTCCTTCTGCCGTTCGTCGAGCTGGTCGAGAAGCGAGAGCTGATCTTTTTCGTCGATGGCCCGCAGCAGGTAGGCCTTGAGCTCGGGATCGGCGGTCAGAATCTGGGTCTGGAGCTGAAGCTCCTCGTAGCGCTGCGCCTGCGAAACGGCCTGGACCGAGTTGCTGGCGCGAATGCGCTCGGTCGCGCTCGCGAGCCCGATGCGATTGCCGAGAAGGGATGTGATCGCGATCGCGAGTCCCAGAGCCAGCACGAGCAGCAGCCCGGTGCCGAGAAAAATTCGCGTGCCGAGCGACAGTCCGCGGCGCCGCTCAGCCATAACTACCTCCTGTGTACGACTGCCCGAGCTTGTTCTTGTGCGGCGGGATTCGCGGCATCGTGATGTCGATCCCGATCGTGAGCGGAGTTCCAGTCGGAAGCGGCAGCGTCAGATCGCGCGTCGTGGGAGAGCTGCGTTCGTTCCACACGGTCAGCTTGCCGGCGCCGGCCGGTACTCCCGGGATATGAAAAGCGCCGGTCGCATCGACGTGGGCCCAGAAAGGGGAGGCCACGACGAAGATGTAGCCGAACATTCCGTGATGGACGTTGCAGAAGACGCGCACGATTCCGGGCTCGCGGAAGGTCGCGACTTTTCCCGGCCCCTTGCCCAGCAGCCCGAGATCGAAGGAGTTGCGTCCGGAGACCGAAAAGACGTTGTGCAGGATCGGGTCCTGATTCGGGAATCGCACCGTGGAACCGACCGGAATGACGAGAATCCGGGGCGCGAACTCCTTCTTGAACGTCGCCATTTCGACGTTCACAGGCTTCATCGCAGGCATCGTCCGCCCGGTCTCGAAAACCACGACCGTCGCATCGACCGCCAGCGTTTTGTCCACGGACGGCTTGCCTTTTTCGAGCAGTTGCACGCGGCCGTTGAAATCCGCGCCAGCGGCCGGAAGTGCACCGAGGAGGACTGCGGCGGCGATCGCCAGGAGAGGTCGGGACTGCGGACACATGGGGCTTGAAATCAGCATAGCAGAGCGTTTTTGCCCTCGCGCCTGCCGTTCGACACTGTAGCTCCGGCATTCGCCGTGACAGAATTCGCCGGTGATCGTCGATCGGATTTCACGTTTTCTGAGCGACCCCGCGGCAGAGCCTTTCGAAGCGCTCGCGCTCGCCGCTTTCGCTTTTCAGGTCGAAAATCTGAAACCTTACCGGGCTGTCTGCGAGCGCTCGGGCCGGGTGCCCTCGGCCGTCACTTCGTGGCGCGAGATACCGCTCATTCCGGCCACCGCGTTCGCTTCGATGGAGCTTGCGACCGGCGCTCCGCTCGAGATCTTCCGTTCGAGCGGCACACTGAGCAGTTCGCGCAGCGTTCATCATCATCCCTTTCCCGACCTCTACCGCGCGGCGATCGACGCGTCATTCCCGCGCTTCGCTCTGGGCGGCGACTCCGGTGCCCGGCCGCCGATGCTCGCGCTCGTTCCGCCGCGGGCGATCGCTCCCGATTCGAGCCTGGGATTCATGGTGGAGCACCTCGTCTCGCGCTACGGCGGCCCGGGCAGCGACTACGCATTCGCGGCGCGCGGTGTCGAAGGGGCGAAGGCGCGCTCATGGTTCGGCGCGCGCCAGCGCGAGGGGCGACCGGTAATGGTGCTCGCCACCTCGATCGCCCTCGCCGACCTGCTCGACTTCCTGGCGCGGATCGACCTCAAGTTCCGCCTGCCCGCGGGCTCCGTGCTGTTCGAAACCGGAGGGCTGAAGGGCCGGGAGCGCGAGCTCTCGCCGGAGGATCTGCATGCGCGACTCGCCACCCAGCTCGGCCTCGCCGGCGAAGCGATCGTCACGGAATACGGGATGACCGAGCTGACCAGCCAAGCCTACGCCTCGTCTGCTGGCGGCGATCCCGGTCTTTTCCTTCTCCCCCACTGGATGAGGGTGCGGGCGCTCGACCCCGTCTCTCTCGCTGAGCTGCCGGCGGGAGAGGTCGGACTCCTCGCCTTCTTCGACCTTGCCAACGTCGGTTCAGCTCTCCACCTCCTGACCGAAGATCTCGGAAGCGTCGACGGCGGGGGCGAAGGCGACGGCTTCCGCCTCGCCGGTCGCGCGCCCCAGGCCGACCTCCGTGGCTGCTCCCTCCTCGCCGAAGAGCTCGGTCGCGCCAGCGAGTGAGAGCGCCACCGCTGGAACGCTCCCTTCGACGATCGTCCTCATCCCACTCGGAGTGCCTCCGCGTCGTCGATTCCCTGCCAGAGGCCGAAGCTGTTGCCGGCGGGATCGAAGAAGCGGGCGAAGCGTCCGGCAGCGCCGATCGTGACGGGTTCCAGGGCGAGGGTGCCGCCGGCGGCGGCGATGCGCGCCAGGACCGTCTCGAGCGCTTCGCCCTCGATGCGGATCATCATCGTCAGGCGGTCGATGAGGCCGCTCGCGTCGGGCTGCAGGATACCGGCACCGGAGGCCGCGTTGCTTTCGGGCGGCAGCAGGCGCACGTAAGGCGGACCGTCCCAGGGAATCGGCAGCGAGGCCCAGCCGAAGACCTGCAGGAAGAAGCCGGCCAGCGCGGGGGGATCCGCCGCTGGAATTTCGCAGAAGCTCAACGTCGCGCGCCGCATAGAGTTCCTCGCTCGGTCCGGAGGGCCGTAACATAGCAGCGACGATGTCCACCGTGCCCGCTGCGCCAAGCGCGATCCGCGACTACTCCGTTCCCGGAGGGTTCGAGCCACGTGACGAAGTGCGCGACAACCGGCTCGGTGGGATCACATCGCGCGGCCGATTCGAGCCCCGGGAGCTCGCGGCGATCGCCGAACGCCTGTCGCTTCACGGGAGCCGCGCGATCGCGAGCGTGCCACGCGCGCGCCGCATCGACGTTTGGAGTGAGGTCATCGATACCTTCCTGGAGCCCCGCACCCGTGAACGCGAGCGCGTTCTGATGCCGCTGCAGCAGAGCTCGGGCCTGTCCGCGGAAGGAATCACCGAAGCGCTCTTCGTTGTCCTCGGTGGCGCCGCTGCGGGCCCCGCCCGCGCGCTTGCGGATCGCGCCATGCCCGCTGCGGCAGCAGAACACAGCGGCTGTTGCGGCGTCGTCCTGCCGGGAAACATTCCGGCGATCGCCGTGCAGAGTCTGCTGCCGGCCCTTCTTCTCGGCCGGCCGGTCCTCTTCAAAAACGCCTCCGCCGAGCCCTGGTTCACTCCGGCACTCATCGATGCGCTCGCGGCGCGGGAGCCCGCACTGGCGCTCGGATTCGCCGCGGTCACCTTTCCGGGCGACGACGAAGCCTCTTTCAGCGCGGCCTTCGGAGGCGTCGAGCGACTGCTTGCCTACGGCTCCGGTCCCGCAGTCGAAAGCCAGCGTGAAAGATTCGGCGCGCGGCTTCTGGCTCAGGGGCCGAAAGCGAGCGTCGCTCTGGTGGGCACCGATGTCGACCTCGTCGGCACCGCGCGCGCGCTGGCCCGGGACATCGCCCTCTTCGATCAGCGGGGCTGTCTCTCGGTGCAGGCGGTTTTCACGGACGGCGACCCGGGCGAGCTCGCCGACGCACTCGCCTGGGCTCTCGAGCTCGAGAGCGCGCGCCTTCCCGCGGGGCCGATCGACCGTGCTCTCGCGGCTGCGGTCCAGCAGCTGCGGGCGGAAGCGGCGCTGCGGCAGGGGGCGCGTCGTGTGCCGGTCCTGGATCTCGTCGCGGGAACGGTGCTGATCGAGAGTGAGCTTTTCTTCCGGCCGGTGCCGGGGCTGCGGACCGTGCGGGTGCACGGGGTTCGCGAACTGCGTCAGGCGCTCACGGCATTCGCGCCGTGGAGCGGCCGGCTGCAGGGCGCGGCCCTTTCCGGGAGCGCGGCGCTCGCGCTCGCGGAAGACCTGCGGGAGCTGGGCTTTTCGCGCCTCGCTCCCGCGGGTGAGCTGCAATCGGTCGAGGCCGGTTGGCACAACGGCGGAGTGGATCCGCTGGCGATCTTCACCGCCACGGAGCCCCGCCTCACATCTTGAAGCGCAGGGTGCCGAGCAACTCGTCGTTCGAGACTTTGCGTCCGTTCGCGAGAGTCATTTCGTTGTCGGCGTATTCGACCGTCAGGTCGACACCTTCGATGAGTCCCAGCCGGACGCCGTAGTCGATCTTCGTCCATTCCCAACGCACGGAAGGCGCTGGATAGCTCGGCGATCCACCCTGGAATTCAGGCTTGAGAAACGAGTACCGCACGACCGGCTGTACATAGGGGAAGAGCTGCCGGCCGGCGGTTGCCCACGCCAGGGGGAGCTCGAACTTCCAGGCGAACTCGCCCTCGTAGCCGGTGCGGTCCATTCCCGCCAGCTCCTGGGCGACGTACTGCCCGAAGAACGTCAGCGAGCCTTCATAGATCCACAGATTCGCGCCGACCTCCTGCTTCTTGTCGCCGTGGATCGGCAGGCTGAAAGAATCGAATGGACCGTTCAACAGGTCGAGATCGCCGCCGTAGAACGTGCCCTCGAGCTTGACCGACGTCGCGAGTTTCCGCTTGTAGCCCCAGGCGAGGAAGTTGATCTCGTGCCCGGATCCCGGTTCGCCGAAGCGCAACCCGAGACCGGCGCCGACTTCGAGATCGCCGTCGACGTCGAGATCCTCGACTTCGGCGTCATAGAAGATCGGAAAGCCCGACAGAATCGTCGGATCGGGGTTCGGCTGAACACTCGGATCGCGATCGGGTGAGCCGTTGTCGGCGGCGAGGGCGTTCGGATCGCGGAAGAAAAGCGGATTGCCCTGCGTCAGCGATCCCTTGAGATAGAAATGCTTGCCGAACGCGGCGCCGACCTCGAGACCCTGATCTTCGAAACGGTTGAACGCCGTCGAAATCAGCCCGTAGCTCTCCGTGTGCCGGTCGTTCTGACGTTCGAAGTGGGCAAACTTCCCGACTTTCGCGTAGAGACCGAAGGACTCTGGAAGAGTGGTCGTCGGATCCTGTCCGAAGCGGATCCACAGCTCGTCGACGTCGACCTTCTTGTCCGATGACGTCGGATTGCGGTCGTAGAGATCGATGAAATCGACCTTGGCATGCGCTTCGACGCTCGAGCCCCAGCTGGCCGTCGCATACAGAGTGAAGGTCGAGATCTCGAGATGCTGGCCTTCGTTCGCGGTCTCGAGAAACGACCGCGTTGCGCCCGGCGGCAGGAAGTCCGGCGGGAACGGGAACGGACTCACCACCGCGAGGTGTTGGCTGTCGCGATAGTTCGCCTTGCCTTCGATGCCGAACTTGACCTTCAGCGCGTTGCCGTCTTCCAGCGGTACGGGGGTCGAATCCGCGGGGTCGCCGGCGGCATTGCCGTCCTCTGCGGTCGATCCGGATGCGTTCGCGGACGTCTGTGCGAATCCGGAATCAGCACATCCGAAAGCGAAAACGGCAAGAGCACAGATCCATCCCAGTCGTCGTGGCGTCATGTAGCTGGCCTCCAGGACCAGGTTCGGGAAACGTTCAGCTGGCGGAGGCCATTCTACCGCGTCGACGGCGTTTACTGGGTCTTCGGACCGTTCAGCTGGAGGTCGAGAGCGACTTCAGGGTTCGACCACTGTGCGTTCGGGATCCTGCCGATCTCTTTGTCACCGATGAAGAGGATCGCCGTCGGAACGCCTTCGATCTTGTACAACGCCGCCTGCGGGTCGCCGCCGAACGCGAGACCCTTCGGCAAGCCGTAGTACTCGAACTGGATTTTGCTGCCGGCAAGTCCCTGCTCGACCTTGAGCAGCAGCGGCACGTGCTTCTTGCAGTGCGGGCACCACGAGCCGAAGAAGGTGAGAACGCGCACCGTCTGCTTCTGCGCCTTGAGGCGCTTCATGATGTTGGCGTCGGGGTTGTAGTCGCGCGCCCCCCGGGTGTAGACGGGGTTGTAGGCGAGGAGCTCCGCGCCGGTGTGCTTGCCCAGGAGCCACGGCTTCTGCACCAGACTGATCTTCTTCCCGGAATAGGTGAACTCGATATTCGCACCGTTCACCGTGTACTTGCCTTCCTCCTTGAGGATGGCGTCGGCGAGCAGATCGATCGTCCCGGCGGGCTGCTTCGCCACCTTCATGAGATCGACCGTCTGCACGCTCTGCGTCGGCGCCGCGATCAGGATCGGCGAGGCGAAGCCCGAATCGAGAACGAGGTACGCGCGCGCTGAATCCGAAAAATAGATCTCGGCCTTCGTCTGCTCCTTGCCGTCGAGCATCAGGAGAAAGTCGCCGGAAAGCTCGAAGTTCCGCAGCACGGCGTCCGACGGCACTCCTTGAGCGGCGGTGGGCGCAGGCGCGAGAACCAACGCTCCGAGAACGGCCGCGACGCCCAGCGAAACGCGATGAGACGAAAGTCCGTCGAGAACGCTGGAGGGCGAGAGGCGGCGAAGAGGAGAGGTCATGGTTTGGGGTCGTCCGTTGTGGAGTGGGTCGGGTTTACGGAGGCGTTCACGGCAGCGTTCGGAACGGCGTCGGCGAATTCCGCCGGCAGTCCAGCGGCGGTTCGAATCACACGTCCCTCCTCGATGAGCAGGGATCGCGGCAGTTTCCGATAGAGCGGTCGCAGGAGCACCAGCGGCGTTTCGTGCAATTCGAATGCCGGTGCCAGGCGCCAGAATATCCCCATCTGCTCTTCCTGCGTGAGGTCGGCCAGAACCGCAAGCCCGGGGTTCCGGCCGCTCGCGACATAGCGATTCAAGGCGCCGACGGTGTCCGCGAAGTCGGCCGCGTGAACATCGACCAGGATGACCCAGTGGCTCCCCGTCCGCAGCTCCGGCACGAGGAAGTCGAGGCAGATCCGGTCCTTGTCCTTGCCCGCGCAGATGTCCGCGATTTTCACTCCGGGAGCGGCGTTCGTCGCGAGATTGTCCAAGGGCAACCCGGGGGCCGCCGCCGCGAATCCTGCCGCAGCGATCGTTCCCAGGCCGGCCACCAGCAGCCGGCGCGGACTCCGCGCCGATTCGGCCGGGGGCCGCCCGGTCCAGGCGAGAGCGAGCGCCGGCAGCAGCAGCGCAAGGTCCTGCCAGAAGGCCTCTCCCGGCGTGCGCTCGACGAGGTTGCCGAAACAGCCGCAGCGGGCCTCTTCTTCCGCCGACAGCAGCCCGTGGCTGGAGCGCCAGTAGGTGCGTCCGGTGAGCGCGATGAAGCCCAAAACCAGCGCGGTCGCGATGATCATCACCGACCGGTGGCGCAGGTTCAGCAGCAACGCCAGTCCGAGACCGGCCTCGAGCGCGATCGCTGCGACCGCCATCGCGAACGGAGGCAGTCCGAATCCGAGACCCTCGGCACGGATCTGTTCGGCGAAGGCCTGGGGGTCGATCGCTTTCGCGTACGCGGCGAAGAGCAGAATTCCGGCGAGCATGAGGCCGCCGAGATAGCCGATCCACTTCATTCAGCGATCCCGCGGCGCTCCACTTCAGCGCTTGCGGACGACGTTGGTCTTGGCGATCAGGTCGTGCAGGCCCTGCTTGCGGGCACTGAAGGCGACCAGGAGATAGCCCAGGCCGAACGTGATGGAACAGACGAGGTAGCCGACCAGGCGCAATCCCGCCGTTCCCCAGCCCAGGCCCTGCCCCGGAACCGTCGTCTCGGAGACGATGGCGAGCTTCATGAGCTTCTTGCCCGGAGTCCAGCCGACCAGCGCTGGCAGAACGAGGTAGACGAGCAGGCCGTAGAGCGGCGGAAGAATCAACAGCAGATTGCCGATGCTCGGGGAGATGAACATCGCGACGCCGAACTGCGCACCGGCGAGAACGACGAACGGAATGGCATCGAGAAGTGACGCCACGACCCGCCGCCAGAAACCTGCCGGCTCGGTCTTTTCGAGGACGGTGTTCTTGCGCTGGACGACGACCGCCGGCACCGGTGCGAGATCGATGTCCCGAATGGAAGAGAGCAGCTCGCTCGCCTTCGCGCCCGCGGCCGGTTCGGCGGCAGTGGCGGCGGGCCTCGGTGCCGGGTCGCCGAAGTCGGGCAACGGCGGCAAGGCGGAGAGCACCGGAGCGGGCGCCAGCGGAGCCGGGCGGGACGGCGGCGAAGTCGGGAGCGGCGGCGGTGAGGCGAAGGAAGGCTTGGGCGGCGATGCAGGCGTCGAAGCCGGTGGAGCTGCCGCGCGCTCGGGATGAAGGGCCGGCATTGCCGGCGGCGTGTCGCGTTCGAAGAATGCCGGAGGCGCTGAAGCGCCCGCTGGCTGCGCTGCCGGCATCCGCTCGGCGGATTGCGGGAGGAGATGCGCGGGAGGCGCAGAATCCTCAGCCCTGGCCGTGAGCGGCGGCAGAACCATTCTCACGGTCGCTTCCGCGGGCCCCAGAGGAGCGAGCACGCGGAGCACCAGCTCGGCCTCGCCGACGACGATCCGGTCGCCGTCCTGCAACGGAATCTCTCCGTCGACCTTCTGACCGTTGACGAACGTTCCGTTGCTCGAGCCGAGGTCGCGAAGGCGGACCTTCCCGGGGGCGACGACGAAGATCGCGTGCTGCCGGCTGACCGTGGTCTCGGCGATCTGAACGAGGCATGCACGACTTCGTCCGATGACGGACTCGCCATCAGGAAGCTCGATCGGCGCCTTTCCCGCAACGACGACGAAAATCTGCCAACCGGTATCGCTCACCTGACTCACCTGGCTCAAAGCGCCCTCTTGGATTTTCGTTCGCTGCGGTCTGACCTGGCCGGGATTGTACTCGAAGCGGGTTTTCGCCGCTCCCAGGCGATCTGCGTGCGCAGCATCTGCGCCGTCGGCGATTCGCCCTCGTCGAGAAACGGCGCAAACGGTCCGCAAAAGAGCAGGTTTCCCCCGTGCATCCCGCCGCCGGGACCGAGGTCGACGATCCAGTCGACACGCGCCAGGAAATCGAGATTGTGCTCGACCACGACGACGCCGTCGCCGCGGAGAACCAGCTTGCGCAGCGTGCGGTAGAGCAGATCGATGTCGGCGAGATGCAGACCGGTCGTCGGCTCGTCGAAAAGGAAGAGATGGCGGCCGGCGGTCGCCGGACGGCCGAGAAAACTCGCCAGCTTGAGCCGCTGCGCCTCGCCGCCCGACAGGGTCGATGTCGCCTGACCGAGACGCAGGTACCCGAGGCCGACTTCGGCGAGCGGAGTGAGCTTGCGCACCAGCGGCTTCTCGCGGGCGAAGACCTCGAGCGCTTCGTCGACCGTGAGCTCGAGTGTTTGCGCGATATCGCGTCCGAGGTGCCGGACGGCAAGGACCTCCGGGCGGAACCGCCGACCCTGACAGCGTTCGCAGCGCACGACGACAGGCGCCATGAACTGCATGTCGACTTCGAGCACTCCCGTTCCTTCGCATTCCGGACAGCGTCCGGCTTCGACGTTGAACGAAAAATGCGCCGGCGTGATGCCCCGCCGCCGCGCCTCCTCGGCGCCGGCGTAGATCCGCCGCAGGTCATCGTAGGCCTTGAGATAGGTGACCGGATTCGATCGCGACGAACGGCCGATCGGTCCCTGATCCACCAGCGAAACCTCGCTCACGAGATCCAGACCGACGATTTCGTCGCAGCGTCCGGCATCGACGTCCGCGAAGCCGCGCGATCGCCGGTAGTTGCCGTAGAGGACATTCTCGACCAGCGTCGACTTCCCGGAACCCGAAACGCCGGTGACCGCCACCAGGGCATCGAGCGGGAACTCGACATCGATTCCCCTGAGATTGTGCTCGCGAGCGCCGCGGATCCGGATGCGCCCATGGCCCGAAAGCTCATCCTCGATGCTCTGCCGTCCGCGTTCCCGGCGAAAACGCGCGACGTGCTGCCGCGCCGCCGTGGGATTTGCATCGCGCATGTAGTGCGCGGTGAGCGATGTCGGATGGGCGAGCACTTCGGCGACGGATCCTTCGGCGACCACTTCTCCGCCGTTTTCCCCGGCCGCCGGCCCGAGATCGATCAGGTGATCGGCACCGAGAACGATCGTCCGGTCGTGCTCGACGACGAGCACCGTATTTCCGCGTCGCGCGAGGTCGCGCAGGAGAGCGAGCAGCCGCTCGTTGTCCTGCGGATGCAGTCCGATCGTCGGCTCGTCGAGAACATAGAGCGTCGAAGTCAGGCCGGAGCCCAGCGCCGCCGCAAGGTGAATGCGCTGCGTTTCTCCACCGGAGAGGGTGCGCGACTGCCGGTCGAGCGAGAGGTAGTCGAGACCGACGCGACGCAGGACCGAGAGGCGCTCGCGCATCTCGTCGAGGAGGTGCCCTCCGATCTCCAGCTCGCGATCCGAGAACTGACGTTCGTCGAACCAGTCCGCGAGATCTTCGACCGACATCGCGAGAAGGTCCGGCATCGTGCGGCCGCAGAGCCGCACGGCGAGCGCCTCGGCGTTCAATCGCCCGCCATGACAATCGGGGCAGGGGTTGTAGGCGCGATAGCGCGCGAGAAGGACCCGCACGTGCACGCGGTAGGTCCGCCCTTCCAGCCAGTGGAAGAACTTGTCGAGATTCGTGAACCGTCCCTCACCGCGCCAGATCCACTCCCGGTCCTCGGGGCTGAGCTCGGCGTAGGCGCGGTCGAGCGGCACCCGGCGCTTGCGCGCCGCCGCGAGCAGTCCGTCGTAGAGCTCTTCGTAGGCCGGCGTGTTCCAGGGCGCGATCGGCCGTTCGGAGAGACTCTTCCGCGGGTCCGGCACGACGCGATCGGGATCGATGCCGATGACCCGCCCGAAACCCTCGCAGGTCGCGCAGGCACCGAGCGGGGAATTGAACGAAAAAAGCGCCGGCGTCGGGATGCGAAGCGCGAGACCACAGGTCGGACAGGCGAGGTCGCGGCAGTAGTACCGCACGCCTGCTGCCGACACCGCCTCGACCGCCCGGGCGCCGAGCTTCCAGGCATCTTCGACCGTCGCCGCGATGCGCGCGGAAGCTTCGGGCGCGGCGCGAAAACGGCCCAGCGCAAGGACCAGCGGATCGCGCGCCGCGGGCCAGCCTTCCGCCGGCAGGAGCGGTACGATCTCGCTGCCCTCGAGCCGGCGCGCGAAGCCCTGAGCGACGAGCTCCCCGAGCGCGAGGTCGGCGCCTTCGACGGGACGCGCGAGCCGGGCGGCGAGGAGGAATTGCTCGCCCGCAGCACCGGTCGCGAGATCGAGCGCCGCCTCACCGGCGGTGAACCGTTGCGCGAGTCCGTGACCGAGAGGGCACCGCACTTCGCCGAGATTCGCGAACAACAGTCGCAGGACGTCGTGGATTTCGGTGATCGTTCCGACGGTCGAGCGCGCGTTGCGCACGGAGTTCTTCGCTTCGAGCGCGACCGCCGGCAAAACGTTCCGCACGTCGCCGACCGGCGGACGCTCCATCTGGTCGAGAAACTGCCGCGCGTAAGTCGACATCGACTCGACGAAACGCCGCTGACCTTCGGCGAAAATGGTGTCGAACACGAGCGACGACTTGCCGGCGCCCGACGGTCCGGTGACTACCGTGAGCTTTCCATGCGGCACGCGGCAGGAGATGCCCTTGAGGTTGTGGGTCCGCGCATCCTCGACTTCGATCGCGACGTCCGGGCAGGTTGCGGGAAAAGGGACGTCGGGCGCGCGCTCCACCGCCTTCCGGCGCACAGCGCGCGGCGCGGCGACGAGATCGCTCTCGGCATCTACGGTTCGTCCCGGACCGGGGTCGCGAGGCATCGGAACCTCGCATCATAGCTCCGGCCGGCGCGCGCGCAACGCCGGGGGACGGCAGACCGTCGCAACCCCCGAGGACGCGAAATCGGCGGACAGATCCCTGACTCAACGGCTCACGAAATGCCTTCCGCACTCGAGCGCGCGGGCACTCGGGCGGACACGGCTTCGCGACGCTGCCGCTGAATCGCTGCAAGCGGCGCTCCGCTGAGCGCGGACGCCATCAGCCAGACCGGCGGAGAGCTCGGGCCGAGGTCGAGCTCGATCACGTCGCCCCGGACAGCGACTCCGAGAATGCGCCCCCAGGGGAGGGTCATGTCGCCCCGATCGGAACGCACGCGCAATCCCGCGTCCGCGATGGTCAGGGCAACCGATGCTCGTCCCCGGGCCAGGGTCTGCCGCACCACGCGCCGATCGGCGCTCCAGCGCAGCAGCAGATACGCGATCGAGATGCCGCAGAAAAGGCCCGAGAGCCAGGGCTCGCTCGCGGTGAAGGCGGCGGCGAGAAGCAACGTGACTCCGGCGCCGATGAACCAGCCGCCCTCTTTCCGCAGAATGTATCTGCGGTACGCCCGCACGTAGACAGGCGCGGCGATTTCGTAGGCGACTTCGATCGGCTCCATGCTCTGAAGTACGCAACTCGCGGCGGGAGCGGGACACCGGCTCCCGGCAGCGAATCGCGCGGGCGCCCTAAGGCATGCGCCGGACGTGGAGCGCGATCGGCATGCAGAACGGCCGGCGCTCGCGCGGGTCGTCCCAGAGCCGGGCGAGCTCCGGAGCGAACTCCTCCACCGGATCGACCCCGCGCTGCTCACGGTAGGTCGCGACCGCGCTCCAGCTGCGCAGGTAGTCGAGCGTCTGCTCGAGCGTCCAGTCGGCGGTCACGCGGAACGGCCGGGGCTCGATTTTCTCGCCGGGAAAGTCGATCGTTTCGTACAGGTCGTCAACGAGCGCAGCGCCGGGAGCGAAGTACGGGCGCACGACGTTCCAGTAGAAGTGATGCAGCAGCCCGTCGAACGGTGGATCGCAGGTTCCGGCGTGATAGCTCCAGGCCGCGAGCACACCGCCCGGCCGGACGACGCGGCGAACCTCCGCGAAGAAGGACGGGAGATCGAACCAGTGCAGAGCTGTCGCGACCGTGACGAGGTCGACGCTCGCCGGCGCCACCCCGCTCCGATCCGAGGGAGCCGCGCGATACTCGATCTGCCGGTGCGGTGTCGCGTGGCGGATCTGCTCGGCGGAGATGTCGGTCGCGACGACGCGCGTGAAATGCCTGGCCAGGCTGACCGCCGCCTGCCCGTTGCCGGTCGCGGCATCCCAGGCGAGATCGTGCCGGTCGACGAGCCCGGAAAGGAAGTCGAAGAGCTCCTCCGGATACCGCGGCCGCCCGCGCGCATAGCTCGCCGCGAGCGGTGAAAAATCGGGAGGCGCAGCGGAGGCTCGGGGTTCGCGGGTCATCGTTGTGAGCGTAGGGAATTGCCCGAGCGAAGGCAAACGAGCGCCAGTGCCGCGGGTTCCCGGAGCCGACCGCGCCGGTGTGCGGCGGGTCGGCTCCGGCACCAATTTTCGTTGACCTCGCGCCCCCGAACGTGACTCGTCACCTGGCTGCGGAAGAGAGCCACTCCCCGATCCATGCGCAATGCTCTATACGCAAAGCCGCGCCGCAGGTTCGCTTCCCGCGCGACTAGCTGCCCAGGAAATCGAGCATCGCCCGGGAAAGCTCCTGCGGATGCGTCGCCGCGAAGCCGTGCGGCGCGTCCTTCAGAACGACCAGCCGGGCCTGCGGCAGCATCGCCGCGCTGCGCTTGCCGGAGACCTCGAACGGAACGATCTGATCGCTGTCGCCGTGGACGATGAGCGTCGGCACCTTCATTTTTTCGAGGTCCGGACGAAAATCGGTTTTCGAGAAGGCGGTCACGCAGCCCTGGGTCGCGATCGGCGAAGCGTGCCAGGCGAGAAATTTCGTGAAGCTCAGAACCTCGTCGGTGATGCCGTCCTTCTTCCGGTCGAGGTTGAAGAACTTGTGCAGAAAGCCGGCGAGAAAATTGATCCGGTCCGCCTTCACGCCGGCGAGAATTCCGTCGAGGACCTCCTGTGGCACCGCGTCCGGATTGTCCGGTCCCTTGAGCAGAAAGGGCGGGACGGCGCCGAGCAGCATCGCTTTCGCGACACGATCCGCGCCATAACGGCCGAAATAGCGACAAACTTCCCCGCCGCCCATCGAGAAACCGGCGAGGACCGCGTTCTTGAGATCGAGGTGTTCGATCAGACCGCGCAGATCGGCGGTCATCGTGTCGTAGTCGAAGCCGCTCTGCGGCCGGCCGGAATCGCCGAAGCCGCGGCGGTCGTAGGAGATGCAGCGGTAACCCGCCGCCGTCAGGGCCTCGATCTGCGCTTCCCACATGCGGCCCGAAAGCGGCCAGCCGTGAATGAGAACGACCGGCTGACCGCTGCCGCCCGTGTCTTCGTAATAGATCTTCGTGGCCGGAGCGGCGTGGCTTTCGAAAGTCGGCATTTCTTGGATTCCTCCCGGGAAAAGAGTACCGCCGCGCGCAGCGCGGCTTTCTGTCCGGTGAATTCTGTGCACGACGGGTGCCCGACGGCCAGATGTTCCTGGCTGCGGCCCCGAAACGCCCGGCAACGGAGGGTCAGCGTACTTTGCGAAAACGGCGCCGGAGGCGAATGACTTCCACCGCTTGAAAGAGGAGAAAAGCACCCAGGCCGACGTAGAAGTACGCTTCATCGAGTCGCGGTGGTTCCCGGCGATTCGCGCGCACGACCTCCTCGAACAGGAGGACCAAAAGCAGCAGCAAGGAAAGGGTCATCCGGTCCAGGACGCGCTGGAAGAAAGCAAGGCTTCCTGCACGCCGCTCCGGCGCCAGCCAGTACTCCTTGTTCGGCAGGTTGATGAGGCTGTCGGGTAGTTTCAGCGCGAAAGTGCCGACCGCGAACAGGATCGAGGGGCCGAACATCGCGAGCGCGAGGAGCAGGACGACCAAAGCCCTCCGCGCGATGAATCCGTCCGCGACGCCCTGAAAGTCGAAATGCGAGGCGACGCGCTCCGGCAGACTCTGGCTTCTCCACAGAATGAAGAGAGCCGTGGCCATGAGCGCGATCAGAAAATTCCGGGCTCGATCGGACATCGTCGTCTCAGGGCTTGAGCTTCAGCAGCTCACGGATCGCGGCGTGGACGACGGGCCAGGAAGGGGTCGTGGGGCTCGCGGCGTCGAAGTGGCCTCGCCCGGGAAGGATCTCGAGGCGCACGGAATCTCCTGCCGCTTTCGCCGCCTTCGCGTACTCCTCGCCGAGCACTGGGGAGACGATTCCATCCAGGGCACCCCAGACGAGGATCTGCGGAACGCCGAGCGGCAGCATGCGCCCCGCGGAGCTCTGGGCATAGCGCTCGGGAAACTTCGTGGGACTTCCGCCGAGCAGCGAACCGACGATGCCGGCACCGCAACCGTCGGCTTCGTAGCGCAGGAAGGCCTCGAGATCGCCGGGCCCGTCGAGATCGACGACTCCCGCGAGCGCCAGGGGGTCCCGAACGGCGAGCTCGCTGCCCGACGGCAGACGATGGCGGGCGGCGGCCCAGAGCGCGAGCTGGCCGCCCGCCGAATGGCCCACCGCGACGACGCGATCGAGATCGAGTTTTTGTTCCGCGGCGATCGTCCGTAGATGGTCGATGGCGAGTCCGACGTCGGTGAACGTTCCCGGCCAGCCGCTCCCCGGTTGCGGCAGACGCCGGTACTCGACGTTCCACGTCGCGATGCCGTCGGTGACGAGCGCCTCGGCCATCGGCGCGAGGTCGCGCAGGTTCGCGAACGACGCCCGCCAGCAGCCACCGTGGATCAGCACGACGACCGGATGCGGGCCGGGCGTTCTCGGCACGCGCAGATCGGCGAACTGACTCGGATCGCTGCCGTAGGCGACGCGCTGGTCGGCCCGACCACTGGGCGCCGCCTGAAACGCGTCGAGGCTCAGCGGTTCCGCCGTCAACTCCGGCGCTTTCGCGCGAGTCGGCGCTCCGCCGGAGCCCGCCGAGAGCAGGGCTCCGCACAAGAGCGCATGCACCAGCGCCGCGGATCCATTCAACGGTTCTCTGGGCCTCGTCCGCCGTCGGACCGTAGAAGCCGGGGACCGGCACGTAGAGCCATCTCAGACAGACCAACATCTGCCGCGATGGTGGATCCTGTGATGGAGCGAGATGCCGCGAAATGCCTCAACCTTCAGTCTCCCGCCGTTTCGTCGGTATCGATGACCGAGTCGAAGATGCAATCGGTCGGCGGGCCGAGCGGATCCTTGTCGGGATCGATGCCGGTGACGATTTTCACCTGATCCTTGAGCCAGCGATCGAACGGCAGTACCGAGGCCGCGTAGTCGCGGGCCGCCTGTACGACCGGCTTGTCCGGAATGTCGGTGACGGCGATGATCCACATGCCGTTCGGAGTCGTCTGCGCGTGCCAGCTTTCTCGCGCGATGCCATGGTGGCGGAAGAACTCCCGCGCTTCGCGCGCTCGCGCACCTTTCATTTCCCGCGCGATCGCCATCGTCTTCGCTTCGAATCCCGGCAGCACCGGATAGGCCCGAACAACCTGCGGCATGTTCTCATCTCCTCTCGTCGTCGCCGATCAGAGCACGAGTGCGGGTGCGATGGCGCACACAGGCTTCACGGGTCCCTGCACCCGGCGTTGCCGGGCTTCGGTGGCCGTCCGGACCCTGGAGGTCACGGCTGGCCCTGCGCGGTTCGCAACGACGTATCCTTCTTCGAGGATCCCTTTATGCTCCGGATTCGTCACTCAAACCGTATCGCCCGCAAATGCGCGGTTGCCCTCGCCGCGCTGCTCTTCACTGCCTGCACTTCCAATGCGCCCGCACGGACAGCGGCCACAGTGGAAGGAGCAACCTCCGCCGCCGACCGCGGGAAGAGTGACGGACCCGCGGACGGAACCCTCGTCGTCGCCGTCGTCGCACGTCTCGAGCTCAGCGCCCACGAAGAGTGGATCGAAGGTCCCGGCGGCGGCGTCATCGTCGAAAATCTCGTCTGGCTCTGGATCGTTGCACCGGAGCCGCTCCCGGAGATGGTCGCGGCGCACGTCGTCGGCCACCCGCAGATCGCCGGCCGGCCGCTGTTGCTGGGCTCGCGAATCAGCTTTCTCCTGCCGCACGACTGGAAGTTCGGCGACCTGGCCTTCCAGAATCTTGAAGAGCTCCGCTTCGTCGACGCGGCGCCGTAGCGGGCTCGCGAGCGCTACGGCGGCGGAACTTCGCGCAATGCCGCCGCGACGCGCTGCTGCAGTGCCGGTACAACCTCGGTCTCGAACCATGGATGGCGCTTGAACCAGGCCTGATTGCGCGGACTCGGATGCGGGAGCGGAACGATGGCCGGTGCGAAGCTGCGCCAGTTCCGCACGACCTCGGTCAGCGTCTCTCCTGCCGCCGGGAGATGGTAGTTCTGCGCGTACCGGCCGATCACGACGGTCAGCTCGATCCGCGGCAGCGCCGCGAGAAGGCGCTCGCGCCAGAGCTTCGCGCACTCCGGCCGTGGTGGCAGGTCGCCGGCCCGTGCGGTACCGGGAAAACAGAAACCCATCGGCAGGATCGCAATCCGGCTCGCGTCATAAAAGCGTTCGCGGTCGAGCCCGAGCCAGCGGCGCAGGCGCTCGCCACTCGCGTCGTCGAAGGGGATACCCGAGGCGTGAGCGCGCGCTCCTGGCGCCTGACTTGCGAGAAGGATCCGGGCCGACGACTCGCCCTGCACGATCGGTCGCGGCCCGAGCGGCAGCGAGCCGGCGCAGGCGCGGCAGGTTCGCACCTCGTGCAGGAGCGCCGCCAGGGGCTCGAGCGCGGTCATTGGAAATGCGGAGATGTGAAAATGGCGTCGGAGATGAGCCGGCGATCGGTTCGATGCGAGAGGAGGTCAGGGCGTCGATTCCGCAGCCATCGGGGATACTTCCCTCCGTCGTCCGGTCTTTCAGGCGCCACGGCGGCGCAGAAACACGTGCGTCGCACGCTCGCCGGCAATACTCTTCTCGCACTCGTAGCCGAGCGCCGGCAGGTCGAGACCCGCGAGGAGCGGTTCACCCTTGCCGATGAGCACGGGACGGACCGCAAGATGGAGCTCGTCGATGTGCCGCGCTTTCAGGTATTCGCGGACCGTCGCGACACCGCCGCCGATACGGACGTCCTGGTCCTTCGCAGCGGCCTTCGCCTGCGCGAGAGCAGACTCGATTCCATCCGTCACGAAGTGGAACACCGTACCTCCCGCCATCGCGAGCGGCGCACGCTCGTGGTGGGTGAGCACGAACACCGGTGTGCGATAGGGCGGCTCTTCGCCCCACCAGCCTTTCCAGGTGTCGTCCGGCCAGCGGCCGCGGACCGGGCCGAACATGTTGCGCCCGAGAATCCACGCACCGATGCCGACGAAGCCGAGCTCCGCCATCTCGTTGTCGGTACCGGTTTCACCAGAGGAGACATCGGAGCCAGTGGAGCCATCGGAGCCATCGGAGCCGTCGGAGCCAGCGTGCATTTGAGCAAAGAAGCGCGTCGGGAAGACCCAGCCCATGATGTCAGGTCCGCCGACGCCGAGCGGATTCTCGAGACTCTGATCTACACCCGCGCCGAAGCCGTCGAGCGAGACCCCGAAACTTCTGACGACGACTTTTCCCATACCGGCGTGCCTTCCGAGAATTCGGCTGCGACTCAGACGTGTTGATCGAAGAGCAGCGGATTTCCGTCCGGATCGAGAACCATGAAGTAGGCCGGACCGGTCGTCGTCTCGTCGGCCGCTACGGTCATCTCGAGACCCTGCGCCTTGAGCTGCCGCTGCAGCTCCCGCACGTCGGTGAACTCGGCGAGCGGCTGTGCATTGCTGTCCCAGCCGGGATTGAACGTCAGGGTGTTCGTGTCGAACATTCCCTGAAAAAGTCCGATGATGCGGTCCCCGTTGCGGAGCATCGCGTAGCTCTTGCCGTTACCGCCGAAGACCGTGAAGCCGACCTTTTCGTAGAACGCCCGCGAGGCCGCGAGATCCTTCACCGCCAGGCTGATCGAAAAAGCACCGAGTTGCATGTTCTCTCCTCGAAGCGAACCGGCGTTGACCTGGGAGAGCCTAACGAATCCCGGGAGCGACGGCGAGCGCCATCGCGAGGTCCAGCGCAGCCCCCTCTCAGGCTCATTTCGCCGTGGGCGACGATCGCCTCTTCGAGAGCGCGCGGTTGCCATCCCAGCACGGGCTGAGCTTTCGCGCTCGGAAAGCGACCTCGCGTCCTAGATCGAACTTTCGGGCAATACGGATTGCAGCAGATCCAGCGCCATGTAGCGCACGCCGGGAAGTGGATTCGGGTAATAGGCAGCCGTATCGGTGAAGCCGAGCGAAGCGTAAAGCCGATGCGCCTCGGTCATGGTCGCAAGCGTGTCCAGAATCATCCGCCGGTAGCCAAGCTGCCCGGCGAAATCGATGAGCGCGATCGCAAGTCGCCGCCCCAGGCCGGTGCCGCGCGCGGAAGAACGCACATAGAGACGTTTCATTTCGCAGGTTTCATCCGAGACGCGCCGCAGCGCGATGCACCCGACCGCCTCGCCTCCATCCCGCGCCAGAAGAATGCAGCCCGCGGGCGGCCCGTACTTCTCCTGCAGATCTTCCAGCTCCTTCGCGAATCCCTGAAAGCAGAGGTCGACGCCAAGGCGCTCCGCATACTCCTCGAAAAGCTGGCGCGCGACCGCGTAGTCGGCGGGGCTGGAGGCGATCGAAAAGCCTTTGTCGTTGCCGGAGCTCATCGGAATCTTCTCGAGGCAATCATCGGCCGAACCTGGGCGCGTGCAACCGCACGGCTCGGCGACGGCGAGGGCAGGGTCCGATCGGGGACAACGAAGGGGAAGAAGAGATCGCCGGTTCCGCCCGCGCCCAGGCCCGCAGCCGCCGGCAGCAGGTTCACTGCGCCGAGAGCATCCGTGCTCGCGCCTCCTGCACGCCCGCATTCTCGCCCCTCCGCGTCGCACCGCGGGGTTGGAAGAGCAGGTCGTAGCCGAACGGGGTGAGCTCCCGCACATGCATGCAGGCCCGGTTCCGCGGCAGCAATTGGATGTCGCTAACCGTCGAGAGCGCAAACCGGGTCGTGCGGCGATAGGACGACGCCGTGACGACGTCGCCGGCGATCGAGATGTCGAGCAGTCGCCGGCTGCTCATGTATCGAAGCGCGGCGCCGAAACCCATGGCACCGGCGATGAGCAACATGGGACCCGAGCGCTGGGCGAGGCCCAGCACGAGGTACGGCAACGCGAACAGCAGGTACGGAGCGAAAATCCACCGGCTGATGCCGGTGTAACTCGAGGACAGGACGAGCACGGAGGGACTGTCGCTCATGTCTGAGATGCGCCGGACGCCCGGCCCGGGGGCCACCGGAGCGACGCATGGGGAGCGCGACGGTCACGCATCGCCCCCCCCTCCTCGATCATCGGCGCCCAACCTACCGGCTGCGCAGCCAGCCACCGAGCGCGGCGGCCGGGGACATCAGAACCAGAGCGGAAACCTGCGTCCAGATCGCACCGTGACCGAGCGTGCTCACGAGCGACGCCAGGGCTCCGAGCTCCAGGATCACGGCGACAGCGATGCCGTGGGCGAGCGGGCGTCGGCCAGCGAGACGGGCTGCCGCGTAGCCGCCGAGAAGCGCGCAAAGCACGCCGACGGCGATGCTCGCGATCATGATCGAAACCGGCGCAGGCTGGTGCGGCGCCTGCCCCGAAATGCGAAAAAAGGCGAAAGCGCCGGCCGCGAAAATCGCGTACCCGGAAATGACGGCAAGAACGGAGCGAAGGATCTTCACGGGTTCACGTTCGCATCGCGCGGCTGCGAGTGCTGAATGAAGTCCCACAGGTTGCCATACAGGTCCTCGAAAACGGCGACGATGCCGTACGGCTGCTCGTTCGGCGGCCGGACGAAGCGGATGCCGTCGCTCACCATCCGATGATAGTCGCGCCAGAAGTCGTCCGTCGACAGAAAGAGAAAGACCCTTCCGCCCGTCTGATTGCCGACGAACGGCTGCTGTTTCGGATCCGACGCCCGCGCGAGGACCAGCGTCGCGCCCGTCGATCCGGGTGGCGCGACGACCACCCAGCGCTTGTTCTCTTCGGGCTGAAAGCGATCCTCGACCAGCCGGAACTTCAGCTTCTGCGTGTAGAACGCGATCGCTTCGTCGTAGTCCCGCACGACCAATGCGACATGGGCGAGCGATTGCTGCATCGTGCTTTTCATTCTACAGAGGCAACCCGACTTTCAGCCGTCGCCTCCGGCCATCGCGCGCTATTTCTTTTCGAACGCCTGCAGGAGGTCCGAGACGAGAATGCCGTGGATCGTCATCCCGGTGAGATTGGCATTGGCGATCGCAACGTTCGAGAGATCGACGTCGATGAGCTTCGCCTCTGCCAGGCAGACGTTCCAGAAACTGGCAGCGCGCAGATTGACGTCGTCGAATTTCGCCTGGCGGAGATCGACGTTGGTGAACGTCGAGCCGGCAAGCGAGCTGTTTTCTTCTTTCACGGGACCTCCAGGCGTCCGAGGGTAACGCGCCTCGCGGCGGCAACGGATTGCCGCAGCATACGGCGCGTGATCAGGCGATGGCCGCCGCTGCCGATGACCAACGCGCGGTAGAGGCGCCCGCGGAGTCCGGGGAACGAACCGTAGGATCGCGCGCGCAGGCTTTCGCCGTCGATGAGAAAGATCAGGGCGTAGTCGGCAAAGCGGTGGCGCCCGCGCAGCGCGAGCCGCTTTCCGCGCTCCGCTTCGGCCACCCGGAAACCCGGCACCGCTTCTCCGACGCGTCCCGCGAACTCCGCCGTCCCCGCTGCAGGATCGCAGCCGAGCCGCCGGGCGAACCAGGCGCTGCCGCTCGACTGGCGGCGCAGAAGTCCGAGAAGCGCCTCCCAGGTTGCGTCGACGGGCTCCGCGCACGGCATCGCGTGTTCGTCGATGAAGGGGAGCTCCATCACGGCCAGATCGTCTCTTCGGTGCAGTTGCCGACGTGCACGATCCCGGCACGGGAATCGTTCGGAACATAGACCTGGATCGAATCGCTCTTCGGGTAGCTCGTGCCGTCCGCGCAGACGGCACTCTGCGTCGTCCCCAGGACGACCTGGGTTCCGGGCCGGATCTCGCACGCCGCCAATCGGTCGAGCGCGCTCCACTCCGGGCAGATGGCGTTCGCCGCGCGGTACTCGTCGCGGGAACCGCTCGGCCGCGCGAGCGCCCACCAGCC
Source organism: Thermoanaerobaculia bacterium (assembly GCA_039932315.1). GTDB lineage: Bacteria > Acidobacteriota > Thermoanaerobaculia > Multivoradales > JAGPDF01 > JAGPDF01. Next base: position 39,079 of record JBDTQG010000005.1, on the reverse strand, counting down.
GCCGAATTCCGTGTACGGCTTGCTCGCGTCGAAAACACGATAGAGAACGACCGGCGCCGTCACGGCGAAAACCCTGGCGGCACAGACTCCGCCCTTGTCCGTCGCCAGGCGGGTTTTCTGGACGAGCCCGAGATTGCTCGAGAGGCTCAGTCCAGTGAACGCGGGTGCCACCTTTCCGACGCAGGCGAGTCCGTCGAGTCCGAGGTCCGCCGCGACCGGCCGTTTCGCAAGACCCGAGCAGGCCGGCAGCAGCAGCGCCAGCAGAAGCGAGGTCGCTCGTGCGAAGTTCGTTCTGTCCATCCTCAGGGCTTTCATGAGCGAACGAAGCCGAGCCTACGGTTTACCGTTTGCAGGAGCCGCAAGGAAGGCCAGGACCGTCTCGCGCGGCATCGCACCGTGGCCCTGGTTCGGAACGATGCAGAGTTGGGCACCTGCAATCAGCCGGAACATCTCGACCGAGTGCTCGGGCGTAACGACATCGTGATCGCCGGCGATGATGAGCGTGGGCGCATGAATCCTCTTCACCTCATCGGGCGTCAGGTTCGGCTCGGTGTTCCACATCTTCGCGAGACGGGTGAGAAAGACCGGCCAGTGATCCGCGCCGTCGGGCGAGTAACGTCGATAGTCGTCGGACACTTTCCAGGTCTCCGGCGAGATCCGGAGAGTCTCCGCGATCCCCTGCGATGAATATCCCGCAAGACTGAAATTTGCGCCGGTGACGACGAGTTTCTCGACCACTTCCGGATGATGAATCGCTAGATCGAGCGCCAGGATTCCGCCGTCGCTGAAACCGACGATGCTCGTCTTCGAGATGCCGACGGCGTGCAGGAAGGCGACCGTGTCCTCGGCCATGTCGTGGTAGCGGAGCGGCCGCTCGGCGATGTCGTTCGTGCGCCCGTGTCCCATCTGTTCCACCGCGACGACCTCGAATTTCGTCGCGAGAAAGTCCATCCACTCCTCGTTGATCATCCCTCCGCCGCCGTGAAGCAGCAGCACTTGCGGCCCGCTTCCGCGGACCTCGTAGAACATCCTCAGCCCATGGACTTCCGCGTACGCGCCTCCCGGCGCTCGCGACAGCACGCCCACCGCCACCTCAGGGCGCGCAGCGGACACCGCCGCCGTCCCTGCGGATTGCGCCGGAGCGGCGCTCGCATTCAGGGGAGTGCAGAGAAGCAAAAGACCCAGCATAGGGGACAGCCTCATGGTAAATCGCGCTCCTGAACTCGGACCATTCTCTCCTCTTTTCGGAGGTCTGGTCCGAAAAATGGGCCGCCTACCGTCCGTTCACCACGGCCAGTGCAACCGCCAGGAGGTAGAGCAACGCGGAAACGATGATGCCGCGCCGCGGAAGACTGAACCAGTGGCGCCAAGCAATGGCGACGAGTGCAAGGAGGTAGACGAGGCCGATGCCGAGCAGCACCGGCGAATGAAACAGCAGCTGAGGGCTCGCGACCGCGAGGTCGATGTAAACCAGTGCGAACAGCATCACGCCGATGCTGTGGCTGGCGTGGAAGCCGAGGCCCGAATTCCACATCGTCGTCTCGCGCGAGATGTAGGGCGAAACCTCCTGCATGCGTGAAAAGAGGTCGGCGTCGCGCGGCTGGAACTTCCTGCCGGAGTAGGTGTAGATGAGGTGAAGCACGGCGAAGACCAGAACGATCAGGCCGCTGCACACCACGAGTAACGCCGGAATCGATGGCACTTTCGGTCTCCCTGAGGGGTTGCGCGCTTGTGTTTCGCGTCCTTCGCAGCCTACTTCAGCCCTTCGCTCTAGAATCCACGATGTGGCCCGAAGTCTCGTTCTCGCCCGGGTCGCAGGCTGCCTTCAGGAGCTGACGCCTCTCGGGCCGCGCGCCTTCTCCCTGTTGAGGAAACGAAGGTACGCCGTGAGACGAAAGGGCACCCCTGGAAATGACGATCGATCGGAGAACGTTCCTCGGCGCTGCGGCAGCGCTCGCCGGCGACTCGTGCACGAGGCGCTTTTCCCTTCAGCCGTCGATCGCCTCGCCGCCGGTGTTCGGACACTGGTGCTATCCCACCTGATCCCGGCGGAAGATCCGCTGGTCTCGGAGGCCAGCTGGATCGAAGCGGCGCGGACGCATTTCTCCGGACGCATCATCGTCGGCACCGACCTCATGGAGATCGGCGCCGACTAACTGCGGGCCGGATGGCTCAGGCGAACGGGTTTTCGTCGGCGCTTGGGCCGTAGATCGAGGGAATCAGAACGTCGAGCTCGCGGAGGTAGACCGAGAGCTGTCCGCGATGGTGGTACCAGTGGTTCAACATCACGGTGCGGAGAAATGCAGCACGGGGAAGCGCGATGAGCTCCTTCTCTCCGGCCATCAGACGCCAGGTCGACATCATCGCCGCATCGTCGAGATTTCCCAGGGCTTTTTTCGCCCGGTCGAGAGTGTCTTCGAGCAGAAGAACGAGGTCCGCGGCCTTCGGCGGCGTCGGCGGATCGCCGAAGTCCGGCGCCTGCGCCGGCGACGGAGAGCTCACGAGCTCCGCGACGAAGCCTGGAACCGTCGCGACGTGCGTCGCCAGCGCGCCGAGCGTGCGCGACTTCGCGTGCGGTCGCCAATCCAGCTTGCCATCGGGGACCCGTTCGAGCAGCCGGCGGGTCGCCTGCGCTTCCGTCTCCAGTTCCTGCAACAGCACTTCACTCATGGACATCGATCGATTCTCCATTCCGGGTTGAGGAAATCAGGCGTTGTCGAAGCGACGGCGGAGGCGATCGAAGATCAGCGTCCAGCCTTGACCGAGCGCTTCGCGGTAGCCATCGGGTGGAAACAGTCCGAGCGCGGTGTGACGCAACGTGATGAGTGTGCCGCCTTCGGACTCCTTGAGGCGGTACTGCACGTTCGACGCGACGGCGAACGACATCATGAGCGGTCCGGCGATTTCGATCAGCGTCGGCCGCTTGATCGCCTGGACGTGCCCCCAGAGATGACCGTTGCCGTCGCCGAGGTCACGGAACCAGCGACCGCCGGGCCAGGCTTCGAGTGTCATCGGCATCGAGACTTCATGTTGACCTCGATTTCCCGGACCCATCTCCTGGAGCAGCGCCTCGAAAGTCGTTGCGACCGAGGCGCGGACGTGGATCTCCTGGGTGATGTTGACCGTAAGGCTTTCGAGCTCTCTGGGAACTCCGCTCCCGGCGTTCGCCGAGCTGGGGGCTTGCGCTGCACTGGCTCCTCCGGATCCCGTCGCTGGAGTCGCTGTCTTTCCTCCGGTGGCTGTCGTCATCTCTTTCTCCCTTTTTTCGTGGTTTCGTTCGTGCGCCGCTCCTGCTCTTCCGCGCGCTCCTTCACCCGCCCCAGCTGACCTCGCCAGTAGCGTTCGAATCGGCTCGCCCACTCGTGAAGCGGCTGCAGCGCCTTGGCGTTCGTGCGGTACAGCACCTGCCGCCCTTCCCGCCGCATCTGGACGAGACCGACATCGAGCAGCACCCGCAGGTGCTTCGACACCGAGGGCTGGGCGAGCCGGAGCTCGGCAACGACGTCGTTGACCGCCCTCTCCTGCGGCGCGAGGAATTCCAGGATCTCCCGCCGCCGGGGTTCGGCGACGGCGTTGAAGGCGTCGGAAGTCGTCGTGGCGCGCGGCATGGAGGAATCATATTCCCGTTACGGAATATGTCAAGCAACCCATCCGAGAAGGACCGAACGTTCGTCTCCGAGCGACCGCTTCCCGGGCTTCAGCTCTGAGAGATGCAGACCTCCCGGACGCAGGCACGCAACCAGCGATGGGCCGCATCGGCATCGAGACGCGGGTGCCAGAGCAGCGAAACCGTCAGCGCGGGCACGACGACCGGAAGCGGAAACGTGTGCATCCCGGAACGCAGATTTCCGGTGTGCCGTTCGGGAACGGTTGCGATCAGATCGGTCTCCCGCGCGAGAGCGAGCGCGACGGCAAAACCCTCGACCATCGTGCCGATCTCCCGCTCGAGTCCCGACGCTCGAATGGCGTCGTCGATCGGCCCGCGACCGAGATCTCTCCGTGAAATGAATATGTGTCGTCCGCCTCCATAGCGCGCGGGTGTCACTTTGCCGCGGCTCAAGGGATGCCGCGCACGAACGACGCCAACGAAGCGATCCCGGAAGAGCGCCTGCGCACGCAGCTCGGGCCCCGTCGACCTTCCGACGACGCCGGTCTCGAGATCGACGGTTCCGTCGCGCAGCGGGGTGCTGTCCCTGTCCGGCTTGTGCATGAAGTGCAGCCGAACACCGGGCGCCTGCTCGCCGACGCGCGCGAGCAGCGCCGCTCCGAAGTTCTCGACGAAGCCCTCGCTGGAGCGCATGGTGAACGTGCGTACAAGCGTCCCGAGGTCGAACTTTTCCGTCGGTCGAAGCACCTGGTCGCTCTGCTCGACGAGAGCACCCACCTGCTGCCGCAGGGCGAGCGCGCGCGGAGTCGGCACGAGGCCGCGCCCGGCCCTGACCAGCAAGGGATCGCCGGTCGCCAGTCGCAGCCGTGCCAGCGACCGGCTCATCGCCGAAGGACTGAGCCGCAGGCGCCGGCCTGCCTTCGCAACACTGCCCTCGGACAGCAGGACAGCCAGGGTTCGAAGCAGATTGAGATCGGGAGTCGACATCCCGAGAACCTATCTCGCTATGGCGTTTGATGCACTCATAGGCTGCATATGACGCGTCTTCCGCTAGTCATCTATCGCGCCTATCGTTTCGGCATGGATAGATCTTTCACGCCGGATGTCGAGACCATCGCCCCTAGCGCTGCGCCATCTTCGACCCGCGGGGCTCTCGCCAGCCTCTCGCTTTCCTTACTGATGCCATCGCTCGACACCAGCATTGCGAACTCCAGTCTACCGACGCTGCAACAGAGTTTCGGTGCCTCGTTCGAGAGCGTCCAGTGGATCGTCATCGCCTATCTCCTCTCGATCACCGCCCTGATCGTCGGCGCAGCGCGGCTCGGCGACATCTTCGGCCAGCGCCGACTTCTCCTCGTGGGAATCGGACTCTTCACCGCTGCTTCGCTTCTTTGCGGTCTCGCGCCGTCGCTGGCGCTGCTCGTCGCCGCGCGCGCCCTGCAGGGCCTCGGAGCCGCGCTTCTCATGTCCCTCACCTTGACCATGGTTGCGGAAGCGGTTCCGGCGGCGAGGACCGGCAGCGCCGTGGGACTCCTGGGCACCATGTCCGCGATCGGCACGACGCTCGGCCCGTCGCTCGGCGGCATCCTCGTCGCAGCGTTCGGCTGGCGGAGCATCTTCCTCGTGAACGTTCCGCTGGGGCTCGTCACCCTCTTTCTCGCGCGGCGATTCCTTCCGGACAGCAGGCGGAAAGCTCCCGACGGCCGGGCGGGCTTCGATGTCAGCGGCACGCTCGTGCTGGCTTCGGCGCTCGCCGCCTATGCTCTCGCGCTGACGTACGGACGAGCCCGATTCGGCTGGCCCGCTGCCGCACTTCTGGCGACCGCAGCGTTGGGGGTGCGCCTCTTCTTCATCGTAGAAGCGAGATCCAGATCTCCGCTACTGCGGCTGGCGACGGTCCGCGATTCCGCCTTGCGCTCCAGCCTCGTCTTGAGCGGCCTCGTCTCCAGCGTGATGATGGCCACGATGGTCGTCGGACCGTTTTACCTCTCGCGCTCACTGGGGCTCGGGACGGCGATGGTCGGAATCGCGATCTCGGTGGGGCCGATCGTCGTCGCCATCGCCGGGCTTCCCGCCGGTCGCCTCGTCGATCGCATCGGAACTCGAACGCCTACCGTCATCGGGCTCGGGGGCATCGGAGCGGGCGCTTCACTTCTCGCGATCTTCCCGGCGCGATTCGGCATGGCCGGCTATCTCGCTCCGATCGCGGTCATGGCGGCGAGCTACGCTCTCTTCCAGTCGGCCAACAACACCAGCATCCTGCGCGGCTCACATCCTGACGAGCGCGGAGTCCGTTCCGCGCTTCTCAGCCTTTCGCGCAACCTGGGACTCATCACCGGATCCGCGGGTCTGGGTGCGATCTTCGCCTGGGCGTCTTCGGCGTCAGACATTTCGTCGGCGTCTCCTGCAGCTGTCGCGTTCGGAATGCGCGTCACTTTTGCCACCTCCGCCTCACTGATGTTCGCAGCGCTCGCTTCAGTCACCGCGTTCGCACCCGCGGCAACAAGCGCGCGGTCGGGGCGGAGAGAGCAACAACACCTCGGCTGAGCACGATGTCGATCCTGGACGAAAGCCTACTCCTGGTTGATCTGGGCAGCCGGCAGATGGGAGTGCACGGAGATCCCGCCGAACATCCATTCCTTCTGTCCCCACCAGGTCCGTCCGTCGACGATGCGGAGAAAACGGACCGGCTCCCCCCGCGTGTCGAGTTCAATCCGCGTCGGAAAGAACGAAGGGTGGATGACGGTACGGAAGCGCCCGACCGAATGCCAGGCCCGGCCGTCGGCGGATCCCTCGATCCGGCCGGAGCGGAGAAAGCCGACCACTTCGCGCTCGCTGGGATACACCAGATTGACGCCTGCGACCTCCCGGACGTCGATCCGCGCACCGCGCAACACAAGCTCGTCCGGCTGGGCCGGGTAGGCGAGACCGATCTCCAGCGCCTTGTGAGTGTCGAGCTCCACCGCCCCGACCAATTCGAGAGTTCCGAGCTCCGTCGCGGAGCGCATCTGCGCCCGGAGCGACGGCGTGAGATCCTCATCGCCCTCGCGCACCGACACGATCTCGACGAGCGGGCCCGGTGCAGCGCGGAACGATCGGACCTCGCCCACCGCTGCAAGCACGAGAGGCGTCACGACAAGAATCAGCAGAGCGCTGCCTATCCCCGCAGCCAGCATTCCCTCGAGTCCCGAAGCGGCGGGCTCGCCGGGAAGCGGGCGCCTCGCCAGAGGCTTGCTCCATCCGGCGAATGCGAAAGCAGGCATGGCCGCAGCCGCGAGGTAGTGAAATAAAACGAAACCGCGGTTCAGCACGTGCACAAGCAGCGTTGCAACGATCGCGCAGGCAATCGCGTTCTCCGTCGTACGGCCACGCCATGCGGCAATCGCCAGCCCGCACAGAGCGAGAGCGAGGACAACCAGATAGAAGGGTTGACGGGCGCGGTCTGCGGCGCCGGAATCACCGAAGAAGGCGAGCAGGCTCGAGATCGAAAAGTTCCCCTGCCTACCCCTCATCTGAAACCACTGATCGGCGAAGTCGGCCCAGATCCCGAACGCCGCCGCGAAGAAGCCCATCGGATTGCGCAGAACGTGGACCAGACCGCCGAAAACCAGAACCGCAGAAAATACGAGGAGCGCTCGCCAGGCGCGCAGCCGGGCGAGTGCCAGACCGACGAAAGGGACGATGAAAAGCAAAGGCTGCCGCAGCAGCGCTCCGTAAGCGAGCAATCCGGCAGCGAGAGAGAGGTGCCGTTCGCGCAGCAGGAGCCAGAAGCCGACGACCAGCACCGCCACGGAAACCTCGAGCGCGCTGCCCTTGCCGGTCAAGCCCGCAAACGGAGCGAACGTGACCAGCCCAAGGAAAAGACGGAAGGTCGTCTGCGAGGGGGCAACGAAGAACGGCAGCGACAGAATCGCAACCACACCCACCTGAAAGAAGACCCAGAACTTCGCTCCGAGAAACCAGATCGGAAATGCCGCGAGAAGATCCGCCATCGGAAGATAGATGCTCCACGAGACACCGAGAGCGCTGTGAGGGTCGTAAATTCCGTGACCGGAGAGCAGTGACGCGAGTGCCGAGAATTGGACGAATGTCTGATCCGACCACCCTTCGATTGGCTGGATCCGCGCCAGAAGCGCCGCAAAGGCGGTGCCGATCCAAAGCGGCAGCAGGGAGCGAGACAGAAGGAACAGCGACCCGAGCAGCAGAAAACCGGCGGGCGCGGAATATCCTGAAAAATGGAACCCTCCCTGAACCATCCCGACCCCGAGCAGGAGAGCGAGCGACATCGCGCCGTCCGCCAGGCTGTTGGTGCCGAATCCTCCAGCCGGTCGAGCCCAATCCCTCCAAAGCGATTGCAGCGAAGGCATGCCGGCGAGTCTATGATTCTTCGTCCGCATGAGCTCCCCGATCCGACCAACTCACGATCTACTCGTCGTTGGCGCGGGACCCAGCGGCTGCGTCATCGCCGAACGCGCGGCGGAGGAGCTCGGTCTTTCCGTTCTGGTCATCGATCGTCGGCAGCACATCGCCGGAAACTGCTTCGATCGGGTCGATGGCAATGGCCTCCTGAGACACGAATACGGTCCGCACTACTTCCGGACGGACGACGCGCCGCTCGTCGCCTACCTCTCCCGCTTCACCGGCTGGATTCCGGGAAACTACCGCGTGAAATGCCTTGTCCGAGGCGAGCTCTACCCGTTTCCGATCAACCTGACGACGCTCGAGAAATTCTTCCACCGCGAGCTCACGGAGACGAGCGCGCGCGCCCTGTTGCAGCGCCTCGCGGAGAAAATTCCGCATCCGGCAAATTCCGAAGAGTTCGTCCTCTCGAGAATCGGGAGAGAGCTTTACGAAGCCTTCTATCTCGGCTACACGGAGAAGCAGTGGGGCCGGCCGCCTCGCGAGCTCGATGCCTCCGTGTGCGGCAGGATCCCGGTCCGGTTCGATCGCGACGACCGCTACGCCGATGCGCCGATCCAGCAGATGCCTGCAGCGGGCTATACCGCGATGTTCCGCGCGATGCTCGACCATCCGCGAATCGAGATCCGACTCGGGGTCGACTATCGCGAGCTCCGGCAGGCCGTCGTCCCACGGCTCGCAACGGCTTACTGCGGACCTCTCGACGAATACTTCGAAAACCGCCTCGGACCGCTCCCCTGGCGCTCACTGCGGTTCGAGCACCGGGCTCTCGATGTCGAGTATGCGCAGCCCTGCGTGCAGATCAACTATCCCGGGGACGAGCCCTTCACGCGCACGGTCGAGATCAAGCATGTGACGGCGCAGCGCGCGCCCACCACGGTGGTCACCTACGAGTACCCCGCGGCGGACGGCGAGCCGTTCTATCCCGTCCCGGCGCCTGAAAGCGCGGCGCGCTTCGCGCTCTATCGAGAGCTCGCCGAGCGCGAGGAGCGGGAGCGGCAGGTCTACTTCACCGGCCGGCTCGCGAGCTATCGCTACATCAACACCGATCAGGCGATGCTGCAGGCGCTTTCGACCTTCGATCGCATGCGCGGCGTGCTCACCGCGGCCCCGGTGCGCGTTCAGGCGAGCCGGTAGCGCCCCGAAGCTCCGTTCCCTCGGGTCGGTCGACCGCCGGAAAATCGCCGGAGCGCCGGGCGGCATAGCGAAAAAAGAAGGCGTCGAGCGGAGCGAGATACTGCCGCGCGAGCTCGGCGTTCGCGTGGGCGAGAGGCAGGTCGCGTGTCGCCGCGAGCGTCGGCGGCACGAGCCGCCAGCCGTGGAGTGCACGCGCCATCTCGGTGACCGGTGTGATCGCGCCGCCCGCCAGGAGAACCAGGAGCGCCGCACGCGAAAAGGCTCCGCGAGCGCGGTCGAGAAGCGCCCGGCCGGTGAACACCCAAAGCGCGAAGAGCGCCGGGATCGACGTCCTCATCACGAAGTCGTTGTAATACCCCAGGCGGAAGAAGGGTAGAACGAGAAGCGCTCCACCCACCGCCCCCCAGATCCACGGCGAAGCCGTTCCGCTCCGCTCGGGGCGCACAAGCCACCAGAGCGCGCCGAACTCGAGAACGACGAAGAGTGCGAAGAGACCTGCACCCGCTCCGAAAATGAACCTTGCGTCGAGCGCTGCGGGCAGTCGCTCCCGCTGCAGCGCGCTGTAGTAGAAAACCAGCAGCAGGCCGATGGCCGGCACCGTCGACCAGTTCGGCCAGAAACGCAGCGCATCGCGCCGCGACCGGAGAACGCCGAGGCTCGCCATCGGCAGACAACCCAGGGCAACGAACGGCGACCAGAGAAGTGTCGCCGCCACGACAACCGGCGCGGCGCGCGAGCCGCCTTCCCGATCCAGTCCGTCGAGAAGGAGCGCCGTCGCCAGCCAGCCGGCAAGCGCCTGATGCGGCACCCAGAAGAGCAGCGTCGTGTTCGACGAGTACTGCCACATCCCGGCCCACCACTCGAGGTGATCCGTGATGGCGAAGCCGTGACCATTGCGAATCCATGAACCGGCCGCGTCGAGCCCGCTCGCGAAAACGAACAGGCACGTCGCCAGAGCCGCTGTGCGGCCCGGCGCCGCGACCGGACCCTCCCCCGCGCGTTCTCTTTCGAACTGTGAACCGCCGAGGAGGCGCGAGAATGCGCTGAGAACGAGCCAGATTCCTGCGGCCGTCCACAGCGCGAGAGCCATCAGCGCGGCCTGCCAACCGAGAAGCTTGCCGATGGCGCCGGCAGGGAGGTAGTAGGCGAGGTAGAAGACGAGGCCGTGGCGATGACCTTCGATCCCCGGCGCCGTCATGTCGTAGACGACCGGCCAGCTCTGCTCCACGATGCCCTTGAGGACCGAGTCGTGCTTGGCCCAGTCCGGGTTCCGGTGCCCGAGACCGCTCACTCCGGAAAGCGCCACCCACAGCACGGCCACGATGCCGAAGACGATCGCCTGGCGCTTCCGGAGCGGGACACGGCGGGCAAGCTCGTCGCGCAGACTCCAGCCCGTCGCGGCCATGAGCGCGAGGAGCGGCAACGCCACCGAAAGACGAAGCCAGCCGACGACGAAGAGCACGAGCGGCAGGGCGAGGTAACCGAGCGCGAGCGCGGTGAGCGCCAATCCCGGTTGCGCTTCCGGCCCGGAGCCCTCAGGTCGGGACACGACGGCGCTCCGCGCGCAGCTGCCGGTAGAGGAGCCGGCCCTGGTGCGCGAACGATCCGGCGCGGATCGACGGCGTGCCGCCGTGGCGTTCGCGGAACCGGATCGGGATCCAAGCGATTCCCGGTGCGCGCTGCAAGCGCAAGGCGATGAGAACGTTCGCGAGTTGAATGTCCGCCGGCATCGCCTCCACGGCCCGGGACAGCTCGGCAGCGCGCATCAGGCGGTACGGCACGTTGGCGTCTCCGACCCAGATCCCCGCTGCGAGCCAGCTCACCAGACTCACGACACGCGAGATCGCCCAGCGACTCCAGCCGTCGTCGCGGCGCACGCGGTAGCCGAAGATCACGGGCGCGTTGCGGCGAGCTTCCCAGAACGCGGCGAAGTAACGCGGATCGCACTGGCCGTCGGAGTCGATCTGCAGCACCCAGTCGGCGCCCGACGAGAGTGCGAGGCGATATCCCGCGATGCAGGAGGCGCCGTGTCCGGCGTTCGCCTGGTCGCGCACCGTGACTTCCGGATTGGCCCGCTCGATCGCACGCAGCTTTTCGAGCGTGCGGTCGCGGCTGCCGTCGTTGATCGCCAGGACCCGCAGATCGACGCCAACCGCTTCCCGGAGCGCCGGCAACCATTCGGCGAGGACCCGTTCGATCGAGGCCTCTTCGTTGAAGACCGGCATCACTAGCCAGAGGCATTCCGGTCGCGATGAGTGCATGAGTCGCGGATCGTAGCCCAACACGGTCGAGCGGTGACGGCGACGACGGCGATGACCGCGACTACCGCGATGACCGCGGCTACCGCGATGACCGCGATGACCGCGATGACCGCGAAGCGCCGCTGTCAGCTAGTGAAGAAGAGGTCGGCGACGGCAGCCGGCCAATCGGCGGATCGACCGGTTCCGCGGTCGACATACGAAACGACCATGTGGCACCGGGACGACGCTCTTCCCTTTTCGTCCGCCATCGTGCACTCGATGATGGCATCCGGGCCGTCGAAGCGATCGACGCAGGAGGTGATGCGGATCTCCTGGTCGCCGACAACCGGCCGGAGGAACTCGATGTCGAGACGTTTCACGAAGGTCATGAACGGGAGGCTCTCCAGCGTCTTCAGATCCCACCCGGCCTGCTCGCGCAACGCGCTCATCCGGTGGTCGACGTAGTACGCCCCGTACATGGCCGTGCGCATGTGTTTGTAGGGATCGAGATCCGAAAACCGGATGCGATGGACGCTCGAGTGGACCGCGGACGTTCTGGGCATGAAGTCTCCGGTAGATCCTTCGTCGTCTCTCGTGAAGAGCTCAGGAGATTGCGGGGCGCGCGGCGTCCGGCTTTCCTTCGACGGCTGAAGCACTCGTTCCCCACTTTCCGATCACCGCGATCGAAATCTTCAAACCCGGAATGCGCACCGGCAGCTTCGCGCCCTGGCGGGCCGGCGGACGCTCCGGAAACCACCGCAGCCACTCCTCGTTCATCCCGGCGAACTCTTCCTCGTCCGCAAGGATGACCGTGGCGCTGACGATCTCATCCATGCCACTCCCGGACGCCGCCAGAATGGCCGAGATGTTCGTCAGACATTGCCGGGTCTGCTCCTGGATCGTCGCGCCTTCGATGAGTCCGGTCGCAGGATCGTGGGGTCCCGTGCCGGAAACGAAGACGAGTCCCGCAGCCTTGACCGCCTGACTGTAGGTGGCCGGCGGCCTCGGAGCCTTCTCCGTAAAAACGATTTCTCGGGACATGCGCAATCCTCGGGTGGAAGTCCGGCGACGAAAGCCGTGCAGCGGACGCGAGGATCATGCGGTCCCCTGCCCGCGGACGCAACTCCCGTTCGTCATGGCTCTGACCGTCTCGAATGCCCTTGTCGGGCGATCGGCATCGCCGCCGCCCGTTGACGACGAGCGCCATTCCTGTTCTGCTCCGTTTCTTGCTCCGTAGCGCTGCCGCCGGCGGCGCACACCCTCCGTCGAGAGGCGCTGCAGCGGACCCGGTCCGCCACGCTCGATGCAGGTTCGAAGGGTAAGGGCGCCTCCCCCGAGGTGGCTCCATGGACGGATCCCGAAACACCCAGCGGATCGGACGTGTCGTAGGTTTGTGGCGATATCCCGTCAAATCGATGGCGGCGGAACCGCTGACCGAGGTGGATGTCTCGTGGCACGGCCTCGCCGGCGATCGTCGATGGGCGTTCGTTCGTCGCGGCGTCCCGCAGAGTGGCTTCCCCTGGCTCACGATCCGGGACCGTGCCGACATGAGTCACTACCGCGCGGTCTTCACCGATCCGGCGCGACCCGACTCCTCGCCGACCGTCGTCTGCACTCCGCGAGGCGCGCGATTCGAGGTCACCGATCCGGCCCTCGCCGAAGAGCTCAGCCCCGGCGGAGCCGCCGTCATCCGACAGGACCGCGGCATTTTCGACACCTTTCCGCTCTCTCTCGTCACGACTCAGACGCTCGACCGGATCGGCCGATCGATCCGCGAATTGGGGGGTTCCCCGCTCGACGTCCAGCGCTTCCGCCCGAACTTCCTCGTCGAATCCAGCGTCGACGCTCCGTTCCTCGAAGACGGCTGGGTCGGAGCTGTTCTGCGCATCGGCGGGCTGCGCTTTCGCATCGACAAACGCGACGGTCGCTGCGTCATCATCACGATCGATCCGGTGACGATGGAACGCAATCCGGCGATCCTGCGTCACGTGGCCCAGGAACGTCAGGGCTGTGTCGGTGTCTACGGTTCGACGGTCGAGCCGGGCCGTGTCGCGCTCGACGACGAAGTGCTCCTCGAGTCTCCGGCATAGTTCCGCCGGGCATCTCGCCGCGTGAAGTCAGGTCTCGCGATCGAAGTCCACGCCCGCCGACACACTCTTCAAGGGCAGCATCGGAACATGTCCTCGCCCCTCCATACGCTCCCTACGGTCGAACGCTGCGATTGCTTCCGTACACCTCTCGGCCAGGACCGCTGCTACTTGAGCTCGATCTCGACGAAGATCGCTCGGGCAGCACCTTGATTCGTGTAGCTGTGGGTCACCGGATCGGCGACCCAGTGAAGGTCCCCCGCGTCGAGCGGCTGATCGATCGCCTTCCCGCCGGGCAAAGCGATGCGAAGATGCGCCGCCGTCGCCGCAACGAGGAGATAGGGGCGCGAATACGTGTGCTGCGGGCTGCTGGCGCCGGGTGCGAGCTCGTACCGGTAGACGCGCATCTTCGGGTTCTCGGCCGCGGCCTCCGCGATGGGCGGGCTCTCCGCGCCCACAGGGCGGCTCATGATCTGGACATCGACGACGTCGAACGGCGTCGTCCCGATGTTGTGCATGCGATGAGTGAAGGGCTTCGCCTCGTTGTCTCGCGCGGAAACGATGCCGAGCCGGAAAGGCTGCGGCGCCGCGGCGGGCTGTCCCGGGACCTCGGCTGTCATGGTGGCATCGCTCAACCGCACCGCAACATCGTCGTGCCTGTGCGTGTGCATGAGACTCGAGGCGCCGGGAGAGAGCGTGACCCGGAAGGCCTGCAGGTACTCGTTCCTGAAGATCAGCCGGTGATTCGGCTCGTCCTCGACCGCCAGGATCTGCTCCTGCGCGACGCCGGTGCTTGCCACGAGTGTCAAGAGCGCGACCAGACGGAAGCTCATGGGCCCTCCTCGATCCGCGGAACGGATCAGAATTTCGGCGCAGCACCCGGAAGCCGCCGCTCGTCCGGCGGTGGGATGGGCTGGATGTCGGGAGCGACGAATCCCGCGCGGGCGTCGGGCGAGAACAGCACGCTCGCGGAATAGTGCGTGAGCATGATCCTGCTGTCGAGAAGCTCCGGGTTCGCGGCAATGAACTCGTCGGCAGAGGCGGTCGCGCCCCGGTTCATGAAATGCCGGACCGCAAGCACCCAGGCGCGGGTGAGCGTCTCGTGAAATTTTTCCCGCGGAACGCCGTGGTGAGCGAGAAAGTGCAGCAGCGCCGCACGCATCTTCTCGACGGCCGCCTCGTCGTCGTTCTCCACGAGGTACGAGTACCCGATCCGCACATGCGCTTCATGACTGAAGTCGCCCGGCGCGATGGCGCAGGTTTCGAAAGCGAGAAGGAAGTCGCGATCTCTGCCGGAGAGTCGATGGGCGTCCATGAAGTCTATTTTGACATCGAAGGCGACGGCGCGCCCCGCATGCCGCCAGAGTCCGGCGATCGGTCGAAGTCGATCCTCCGGATTTCGCTCCAGGCGAGGTACTCCGGCGACGACGCGCCGTCGGCGAAGATCAGCAGGCCGCCGTTTTTCGGCCCGAGGTCGCCTCCGAGCTCGAGCTGCAGCGCTTCTCCACTGTCCAGTGTCACCATCGCGTGCAGGTCGCTGTGGTCGTCGGGATCCGGCAGCGCGATGCTGACGATGCGGCCGAAAGGGATCGAGAAGTCCACACCGTGTGCGGGGGCATCGAGAGTCTCGGTGGTTTCGCTCTCGTCGAGGTCGTAGACGAGGCGACCGGCGAGGTGGCGACCGTCGCGGGTCGTGACGCTGCCGGAGAGCGCACGGCCGGGCGGGAAATCGGCGTAAGCCGGACCGGTATCGGACGGTGCAACCGCTCCGAAGTCGATGCTTTCGAACGCATCCCACGAGACACTGACGCGTCCGTATCGATCGTCGTCGACGTAGACGCCGCGATTTCCCTCGCCGACGGCTCGCGTTCCGGAGAGCACGGTCTCGCGCCCGTCGCGAAACGTCACGAGAGAGGTCGCCGGGGAACGCCGGACGATCGAACGGATCGAGTCGAAGCGCGGGCGGACTTCTCCGTCGTCGCTACGCCCCACGAGCTCGTCGCTGCCGGCGCCGTTTTGCCGGTTCCACTGCACGAAGCCGGTGAACTTGCCCGCCCGGGCGCGTACCGAGCCGTAAAGCCGCACCGGAACCTCGGCGTCTCCGAGCGCAGGTGTCGGCAGAAATTCGATGACGCGGATCCGCGAGCTGTCGAGATCGACGACGCCGCGCGTGCCGTCCCACACCCGGATGCCATCGTCGAAATCACTCGCCTCGAGCCGGTCGAGATCGACCTTCATCCCGCTCTTCAGCGTCAGACGGACCCGGATTCCGAGCGCATCGATCCGCGCGATGTCGCCGAAGTGCACGAAAAAGAGCCGGTCCATATCGAGCAGGTGCTCGCGGTGGGCGATCTGGACACCGAAGATCCGGATCGGCGTGGAGACCCTGGGCAGGCGCCCGGCCGGGACCTCCGCGGCCCAACGGTTCTCGGCTTTCTTGCCGTTGAAAGTGTGACTCCAGTACGCCTCGTCATCGCCAGCCCATCGCAACCGGCCTTCATAGCGGCCTCCGTCGACGGTCGTGATGCGGCCGAAGAGGATTCCCGAAGATTCCACCGGATGCTCTCCCGGCGATGAGGCCTTCGGCGTCGCGACGAGCGGAGCCGGAGCGACACCGTCGCGACTCTCTTCGCGGACTTCATGGCGGACCTCAGGGCGGACGTTGTTGTGGATGATCAGCGAGATCAGCGAGATCAGCGAGATCAGCGCGACCATCCCGAAGAGGCTGCCGCCGACGATCGTGGACCTCTTCATCGACCGGACTCACGTTTCATGCCCCGCATTGTCACCCGGGAGTGTGGCGGGAATGAGGCCGCCAGCTTCGCCCGAGCGTGAGCGCGCCAGCACCTGCAGCCACACCCACGGAGACTACGAGCATTCAATCGACGCGATCGTGACGCCCGCCTCACACGCGCCGCAGGTCCCGAGAAGGCTGAAGTAGCTGAAGAGGTCCTCGCGCGCGGCATTGAAACCGGCCGGCCCGCGCAGCGGATTCAGCACTTCATCCGGGTACTGAAACCGCGCGACGAGCGCGAACGTTTTTCCGGAGCAGCTCGCGCAAGCGAACTCTCTCAGGGTTCCTCGATACGGTCCGGGCTTGGGGAAGTGGTCGATCTCCACATCGAAACCGTGACGCTCCGGGTCGAAGATCTCGCTCTTCCGATCGCATTCTGCGCACGCGATCGCCATCGGACCGTACGCCCGGTCCTGTTCGAGAAACTCCTCACGGTAAATGAAGCTCCGCACGGCGAACCGGGAGCTGCCGCATGAACAGGCGAGAGCGTAGAAGACGCTGGTCCACTCGTCGACGACGGCGTCGAGCTCGAGTCCGGGATCGGCGACGGCGCGCGCGACCACGGACCGCAGGCAGCGGGGAGGTTCGAGGTTCGCCATTTTCAATTGTCCACGATCGCGCCGGGTCGCGCGGCGATCAGGTGGCAGCGACGACTTCGACCTCGAGCTTCCACATCAGCTCGAGCAGCTGGCAGCAGACGACTGTCGACGCGGGCCTGTGGCCACCGAGGAACCGGACCCGCATCAGCGCGTTCGGCTCGTCATATTTCGGATCTGCGAGATAGGTGCGCAGGGAGACGATATTCGTCATCTCCATGTTCGCGGACGCGAGAATCGTGCGGATATGTCCCCAGATCAGCTCCGCCTGTTCTTCGAAGGAATCCGGCATGCTCGTTCCGTCTTCCCTGTAGCCGTTCAGCCCGCTGACGAAGAGAATCCGCGCGTCGCCGCGCACTTCCATGGCATGACTGTAGGCGCGGTAGGGAGGGAAGACGCCCGCGGGATTGTGTCGAACGATCGTCATGAGGTCCTTTGGAGTCCGGCGGCTGGTTGAACAACGGGTCCATGGGGGAGCGGGCGCGCCTCTCTGAAATTCATCAGATCGCGCTCGTGGAGCGGACAACACGCACCGTGACCGACAGTTGACCGATGTGGCGCATCGAGTGTTCGGCGCCGTGGACGAGGCAACCGATCACCGTCGATGGCAGCCGCGCCCGCCCGACGCCGCGGAAATCCCCGAGAATCGCAGGATCGATCGTTCGCAATTCGCCTACCGCCGACGCGACGCGCGTCGACAGGGCGTCGAGCGCTGCCGCGATTCCAGCAGAATCCATCTCGGCGCCTTCGAGCCTGATCGAGGCGAACTGTTCCGGAGAGAGCGCGTTCCCGCGCGCGTAGGTGAACAGCCGATCGATGACTCCGGCTACGTGCCGCACGTGAAAAGCCACCGACGCGACTCCGGCAGGTCGCGCATTCCACTGCGCGAGCGTCAGACCGTCCGTGAGCTCCCGGGCGCTTTCCTCCGCCTGCAACAGGATGTGCGCCACGGGCTGCAGGACGGCCGGAATGCCGGCGATCGGCCCCCGTTGCCACCATTCGGTATCGGCCATGTCGAGTCGAGCTCCTGCCGCAAAGTCGCGGAACCGGTCGATCTACTTTTTCTTCGCCGCCTTCTTCGTCGTCTTCTTCGAGCTCTGCACAGCGAGGTTCGTCGCGACCGCAGCGCGAACGAGCTGCGCGAATCCGGTCGCATCGACCTTCTCCCCTTCGCGGAAGTCGATCGCCCGGCGCACTTTTCCCTCGAGGCTCGAGTTGAAGAGACCTTTGGGATCCGGAACGGAGGCGCCGCGTGCGAACGTGAGCTTGACGACCTGCTTGTAAGTCTCCCCCGTGCACAGGATGCCGGAGTGCGACCAGACGGGAATTCCGGGAGACTTCGGCATCGCCCACTTCCATTCCTCTTCGACCTCGGGATCCGCAGCAAGAATGAGCTCGCGGAGGCGCGCGAGCATCTCTCCCCTCCAGTCTGCCAACTCGTCGATCCTCCGACCGATCTTCTCGGCCGCGGAATCTCTCTCAGGGCCCGACTTCCCGAAACTCTTTTTCGTGCTCATGGACTCTCCGATTTCCGCTCAGGCGGTTCTGGCGGAAGCAGCATCGCCGATTCTGCGGCTCCCGGGACGGAGCGCCCATGAGGTTACCGCGAGCAGCGTGAAAATTGTCGGGAAGACGACATTGCCGGCAGGACTGCCGTTCACGGCGTGCGAGACGGCAGCGCCGGAAAGGTCGAAGACGATGCCCGCGTACGCCCACTCCTTGAGGAGGGGAAATCGGGGCGCGAGGATCGCCGCGGCCCCGAGCGCCTTCCAGATTCCGAGCAACACGACGAAATAGACCGGATATCCGAGTTCGACGATGCCCTCGACCGCAGCTTGCGTCCGCAGCGTCTGCATGATGCCGCCCGACCCGATGAGGAAGGCAACGAACAGCGTCGTCGCCCAGTAGACGATCGTTTTGATTCTCAAGGTGCGATCTCCAGATCCATCCGTCGGGCGACTAACGCTTCGACGACTTCGGCTGCAGGATGCGGATCTGATTGCCGAACGGATCGCGCAGGCCGCAGTCGACGCCGTAGCCGTGGTCGGTCGCCTCCTGAGTGAACTCGACGCCCATGCCGCGGAGGCGCTCGTAGACGCCGAAGCAGTCGTCCGTTCTCAGCACCATTGCGACTCCGGTTGCGCCCTTCGTGACGAGCTCGCGGACCTGCGCGGCAGTTTTCTCATCCATGACCGGAGGGCCGGGCACGTCGAGCACGATTTCCGGCAACGGTTCGCCGGGAGCTCCGACGGTGAGCCAGCGGAACCCGCCGCGGTTGTAGTCGGAGCGGACCTCGAGACCCAGCTTACCGACGTAGAAGTCGAGCGCCTCCTGATGATCGAGAACCCAGACGTGAGCATGCGTGATGGCGTTGAAGTTGTCCATGCAGGTGACTCTAACGGCCGTCCGCCGGGTCCGCTTCTCCGAAACTGCTCGGTCGCATTCCGGCCATGGCGATGCAGGTCGGCACCGCGCCGCCCACCGGCGCGCTGCTTTTCCGGTAGGCCATCGGCGAAACACCGACGATTCCGCGAAATGTCCGGCTGAACGTCCCGAGACTGTTGAAGCCGACGTCGAGGCAGATGTCCGTGACGCTACGCTCGCTCTCGCGCAGAAGGAACATCGATCGCTCGACGCGGCGGCGCTGCAGGTATCGATGCGGCGTCTCGCCGAAAGTCGCTCGAAACGTGCGGATGAAATGCGCCGCCGAGGCGCCGGCGATGCGCGCGAGAGCCGCCACGTCGAGCGGCTCGGCGTGAGCGCGATCCATGGCGTCGCGCGCCCGTAGCAACCGTCGGTTGCTTCCTTCGACGGCGCGGCTCATGCAACCAATTCTAGCTCGCTGCTGCGACGTTCATCTGATGCGCGCACTCGGCGATCGCGAAGCCGGCGTCGAAGGAAGAGCCCTTCTGCGTTCGCCGACGCCCTACTTCGGACGCGACTGCAACTCGAGGACGTTTCCCTCGGGGTCGGTGACGTAAACCCAGGTGAGCCGGGCCCCGGCCGCGTTGGTCAGCGTGACGACCTCGCCGACCGGAGCGCCGCCGGCGGCGAGCACCGCGTCGCGCGCTGCTTCGACGTCGTCCACGACGAAGGCGATGTGGCCGAATCCCGGGCGGTTCACGGCGACATCCGGCCTGTCGGCGAGAACGTTGTAGTTGAAGATCTCGAGCGTCGGACCCTCCGCACCATGGCCGGGCAATCTCAGATGCTCACCGCGGAGCTCGGCGTCCCGAATCCCCGTCCCGCGTTCGAGGTCGCGGCCTTTGAAGTCGCGGACCGGCGGAACGGGCACGCACCCGAACTGCTCCTGATAGAACTTGGACAGCGCTTTCCAGTCGTTGGCGATCAGATTCGTGTGTCCGTACCGTGCACCGGAGATCATGGAGTGTCTTCCGTTTTTCGGTGGTTTTTCATCGGCTCCATCCCCGTCAGCTTCGCCGTGCACCGAGGGATGGCAGGAGGCGATAGGAATCGGCCACGACCCAGGCGCCGGCGGTGATCGTCCAACTGACGACGGCCTCCCCCCAGTGCTGGGCGCTCACGGGCCCGGCAAGAAGGATCGGTCCCCAGACCAGCAGCGTGAAAAGCCCGATCTGCAGGGCGCCGAGCGCGGCAGCGAGGCGGGCGCGGAAGCCCACGAGGATCGCCACGCCCGCGGCAAGGAAAGCGGCGCCGGTGAAGTAAGCCCAGAAGAAGGGTGCGGGAAGCCAACCGGGGACGAGGGGTGTCGTCATCTGGACGTAAACGAAATGCGACAGGCCGAAGGCGATGAGGGCGAGTGCGTAAAGCACTCTCGCACCGCGGACTCCCCGGTCGCCCACGGCGAAGCCCAGCCGGCGGCGGTCGCTGTTCGACGCGAACCAGGCATAGAGCACCCAGGCTCCAGCCACGATCACCGCCGTCTCTCCGCAGCTCTGATACGAGCCCTCGACGAGAGGCGCGAGAAGGATGAAGCGCCCCTTGATGAGCAGCATCCAGACGAAGAGAAAAACGAACAACACACGCGCTGCGGGAGCCGCGGAGCGTTTGAAGACCAGGCCGAGGCCACAGGCGAGAGCGATCAGGGAAGTCAGGTAAGCCAACGCCTCACGCCCGGGCAGATCCGCGGGAACCGGCTGCCAGATCGGGGCGAAACCGCCCTTCACCAGCCCGAATATTCCGAGCGCGACCATCGTCGCCGCAAAGAGCGCATGCCCCACGCTTGCCATTCGCATCGAGACTCCTCCGTTGCGATCGATCTGCGAGAGAAAGTCTAGCGCTTGCGCCGAATCGAGGCAGGGAGTCGCTGCCGGGCTGACCGCTATCCCGGCGGCGACCTGAAGCACGATTCCCTATTTCAGCTTGGCGGCCAGCACGTCGACCGGGTCGATCTGCGGCGGCAGTCGCAGCAGATCCGGGGCATTGGCCATCAGCGCCTGCGCGATCGCTCCCTTGAGGTGCGCCTGTCGCCCCTCCTCATCGGCGAAGGCGTCGAATACGCACGGGCGTCGTCAGCTTCGTTCAGTACGCGCCCCCGGCCGCGCCTCTCATTGACCCGCGGGCGGCTCCCACAGCTCGACCTTGTTGCCCTCGGGATCGATGACCCAGCCGAACTTGCCGTACTCCGAGTCGTCAGTCTTGTCGAGGACGGTGCAGCCTTCCGCCTTGAGCGCGGCGATCAGCGCGTGCAGGTCATCGACGCGGTAGTTGACCATGAACGGGGCCGGGCTCGGCGCAAACTGTTCGCTCTTCTCCGGAGTGATCGACCAGGCCGTGGTGCCACCCGTGGGCTTGCCGTCCGAGTCCGTCCAGTCGAACGACGCACCGCCCCAGACCTGAACGTCGATGCCGAGATGCCGCTTGTACCAGGCCTGCAGCGCTGGTGCATCTTTGGCTTTGAAGAAAACTCCGCCGATACCCGTGACTCGCTTCATGTGAACCTCCAGAGAGCTGCGTTTGTCGCGTGAGGGTGGACCTCCCGGCGAGCCGGGCGGGCGCGGCTCGGATCAAACCGCCTTCGGCTGCCGTCGCAGCATTCCCGCGGAGAGGAGCGCTACGACGAGGCCGACGGGGAAGTACTCGAGGAACGTCATGCCGATGATCATCAGCGGCTTGCCGGAGATTTGCCGGATCTGGTCGGCCTGCGTAGTGATTCCCGCGAGCTTCTCGGCCGAGGCGCCGCTGGCCTTCGCCCTATCGAGCATCTGCGTGGCGTATTTGTCGTAGAAGTCGGGAAAGACGTTGTAGTAGAGGATGAGCCACGTGGCGACGTAGCAGACCCCCGCCACGGCAGCGATGCCGGCGCCGATCAGAAATCCCCGGCCGAAAGTGAGCCGGCCCGCGCCGGCATTCTCACGGTAGGAGCGCACGCCGAAGAAGATCATCAGGGCCGAGAGCACCATCGTTGCGTAGCCGATGATCAGGGAGTGACTGCCCGTGCTGTCGGCAAACGGAATCGTCAGGGCCATCAGGCCACCGAGGATCGCGCCGGAAAGAAGTCCCCACTTCAGAATCGTTCGTTGCATGGACATGTCTCGTTTCTCCTGTGCAGGTCTCAACCGCGACTCCGGTGCCGCGGATCGAAGGGGAAGATAGGAAATCGCCCCTCCAGCGTCGTCACCCGTTCGAGTGATTTTGCGCTGCCGAAGCCCTCTTGCGACCTATTTCGTGCTTTCACATGACCCGAAGAGCCCGATCATGTCGATGAACCATGACCGGTTGTGGTGGACCAAGAGCGTACGACGGCGCGATACGCGAGTGCCCCGCGACGTCGCTTCAGGGAACCGACCCTGGATGCCGAGAGCTGTCCAGGCCTTCCGCGGCAACGCGCCGAAAGACTTGACCCCTTCGCTGATGCTGTCGAACATGAAGACCTTCATGACACCCGACGACCACGACGGGATTCACCGCTCCTCAGCGACGAGATAGGAGACCTCGGTCCGGCATTTCCGCGGATCGGCATCCCAGTGTCCATAAATCTCCCAGCGCGGACCGGCCAGCGCCTTTCCGTGCTCACGGCACCACGCCATCACGGCCGCGTGGGCGTTGCCGAGGGTCGCGTACGAACCCCAATGCGTCGTCGTGGCGACCTCACCGGCCGGCAACGCCGCAGGATGCACGTCTCCGATCCGCTCGAACGGCGCGAGGAGACCGACGCCGAAGTCCACGTCGGCGATTCGATCTGAACCGGGAACGTCCCGATAGACGAAGATGTTCTGGCCATCGAGTCGCGGGCCGCCGTTGCGCGCCGCGGCGTATACCGGATCGAGGTACGCGCGAAACCGCGCCGGCACTTCAGACAAGGGGAGGCGCGCGCGAACCGCGGCGAAATCTCGCGGGAGCCGCGTCTCGATCGAAACGACGTATTCGCCGTTCATCTCTTCACCGTCCGTAGATGGGGTGCGACATCTGTCCTTCGTCGATCCCGACTTCTCCGGCGCGAGGCCATCGCCACGCCGTCCAGACGATGAGCAGCGTGAAGGTGATCTCGAGAACGCCGTAGATCCTGTAGAACGCCCATCCCCACATCGTCATGAGAATGATGCCCGTATACAGAGGTCCGAAGCCGACGTTGAGCCCGCGGGAGATGCGCGCCCGGACGCCGACCGACAGGAAAACCATCAGGCTCGGGATCGCCATCATGAGGGAGGTGCCCACGAGAAGTCCCTGCGTCGTCGGCCCCAGCGGCCGCATCTGGCCCGCGATCATCGACTGCAGCGCGCCCGGAACGTAGAGGCCGAAATAGTCGGCGCAGAGGTACAGGAACATGACGCTGCCCCAGAGCGCAGCCAGCTGGATGCGGATGCTGACTCTGGCTTCGTCGAGCGAGCGTTGCGCCATGCTTGATCCCTTCCGCAGGCCGTCAGGTCGACTCAGACTACAAGAACACGACCCTTCCGAGCGCTGGAGAAGGAGCTACTGCCGAACCCCTCCACCGCGGCACCACGCCCGGTCGTCGAGATTGGCGCGGCGAACCCGGGCTCTGATTCCGCGACAGCTCAGCGGCTTGCCGCCGGCGTCGGCTCCAGGTTGAGCGCGGGTTTCTCCTGTCCGCGATGGCAGGTCGTGCAATTCACGATGGGCTTCTCGCTCTTCAAACCTTCGATCGCCGGCAGAATCTCCTCGTTGATCTGGTGGACCATGGCGCTCATCCGCCGCGTGATCCGCTTCTCGACCTTGCCGTCGCTCGCCCAATCGTGAGTGTCGTGGCAATACGAGCAGGAAACTCCGAGAGAGCCGTTGTATCCGATCTCCATGATGGCCAGAACGGCAGCCGCCGGCTTGCCCTTGAGAATCTCGATGCCGGTGAAGACCGATTCCGCGGGCTCTTTTTCGTGGCCCTGGATCCGCGTCCGAAGCGCCGCGATATACGCCTTGTCCGTCTCGACAGACTCTCGAGCGTAGGTTCCTGCTTTCTCGGCGGGCGCTGCGATTTCTGGAGTTGCCTGCGCCTTGGGAGTTTGAGCGACCAAGCCGCCGGCGAGGAGCGCAGGAATCGCAAGCGTGAGGATCTGAATGCGCATGTGGCCTCCGTGAGTCTTCCAGCGAAAGTTCAGGGGCTCCGCCATCGTTGAGCAAGCCGCAAGAAAGGTCTTCAGAAATGAATACGGCAAACCCCGCGGCGAGGTTTTGGCGGCACCCGGCGCCGCGGGCGCGGGACGGCCGGTCGCTGGAGAGAGATGGCGGGCGACAAGGCGAGATGTCACCGCTTGAACCACCAGTACCCGAACCCTGCGGCGCAAAGAAGCCAGATCGACACAAAGAACCCCGCAGCGCCGCGGCTCCGAGGGCGGTCCAGCGCGGCGGCCGCCTTCTCCCTGGAAGTCGCCAGGACCTCGGGCGGTATCCAACGCAGGACGAGAAGCAAACCGAGGGGAACGATGACGAGATCGTCGAGGTAGCCCAGGACTGGAATGAAGTCGGGGATGAGGTCGATGGGACTGAGGGCGTAAGCGGCGACGAACGTGGCGAGGGCGCGAGCAAACCATGGAGTTCTTGGATCGCGGGCGGCGAAGTACACCGTCACTGCATCACGCTTGACACGCCTCGCCCACGCTTTCGCTCGATCAAGGACTGGCATGCTCGCGCGATGCCGGGGCACGGCGGGAATCGAACGGTTGCACAGGGAGAACGCGAGGACACGGGGGCCGAGGATCGTGGTCCGTGCGGCCACACGATTCCGAACGCGCCGGCGAACTAGGTCGCATCATTCCGGAGCGAGAACGGAATCGCCGCGCGACGGAGAGCGGACTCGGCGAGGGCGGTTTCGAGCGCTGCCTGCTCCAGGCCTTCGGGAACGGTGGTCCACAAGTCCACGTTTCCCTCTCCGCCGATGAGCAGCGGAACACTCCGTGGCAGATTGTTCATGGGGATCGAAAGACTAACGGATCCCCGCTCCGGAGCCGAAAGCTGGCAGGAATCCCTTCTGGACCCCGATCTCTTCGGCTCGTACCGCATCGCGACGACACCCGACGCGAATTCCAATCGGCTGACGATCGTGAGGTCGAGCGGCTTCGACAGGCCCGCGAACCATGTCGGTCCGTGGCCCGCGAGGCGGGGATGGACGACGAGTTCGTACTCATCGATGAGACCCAGCTCCGCGAGGGCCTGCGGAAGCTTGACGCCTCCCACGAACAGACCCTTGCCCGGCTCCCGCTTGAGCTGCTGAACGGCCTTCTCCAGATTCCCGCGCAGCAGCTCCGCGTTCCAGTCGACCTTTTCGAGCGTGCTCGACACGACGTACTTCCTGGCGGCGTCGATCGTCCGGGCGAAGGGGAGCCCTAAGCGGTCTTCAAAGCCCCGCTGAACCTGTAGGTACTGAAAACGACGCCGGACGGAAAGGCTCTCGTGCTGACGAGCTCGAAGGAGCGTGCCGGGGTTCCCTCGGCGAAGAAGCGCTTGCCCGTTCCCAGGAGGATCGGAGAGACGATCAGCAGGACCTCATCCGCGAGTCCGTGTTCGACGAGCGTCGAGGTCAGCGTGGAGCTCCCCGAGAGAATGAGGTCCGGACCGTCCTGCGACTTGATCCGGCGAACGCCTTCGACGAGGTCGTGCCCGACGCCTTCGACCGGGCCCCATCCGAGACTTTCCGGACGGTGGGTCGCAATGAACTTCCTTGCCGCATTGATGCGGTCCCCCATGGGACTGCTCGGCGCCTTCGGCCAGAATCCCGACCACATGTCGTACGTGCGACGGCCGAGCAGGAGATCGAAGCGCTCGCCATACGCGGCCAGTACAGCATCCCGGCCGACGGGAGTCCGATAGGGAGCGCTCCAGTCGCTGTAAGGAAAATCGTCGCCGTCGGCGGAGTGCTGGATCACACCGTCCAGCGAAATGTGTTCGGCAATCTTGAGTTTTCTCATCGAGGTTTCCTCATTCTGCAGGCTGAGCCTTTGTCACCGCGTCATCCATGTCGACGGCATCGAGAGATCTGAACCCGTGGACCTCGTTCTGTCTGTCGACGGAGCGTCCGTGGGCGCCTTCATCGAGAGCGATCCCACCGCCGCCGCTGCTCGCTTTCCTTCGCGAGCTCCGTCATGTCCGCCGTCGGGCGGATCTCGAAGCGGTTGCCGTACGTCAACGCCGGATGCTGGCCGATGAGCTGAACGGCATGGTTCATGTCCCTCGCTTCGAGGACGAGAATGCCGCCGAGCTGTTCCTTGGTTTCGACATATGGACCGTCGGTCGTCGCCACTTTGCCGTTCTTCCAGTAGAGGGTCAGGGCCGCTTCCTGCCCCGCCAGGGCTTCTCCACCGGCCCAGTGTCCGCTCGCGCGAAGGTGGTCGTCGTATTCGAAACAGGCGTCGAACATGGCGCAGCGCTCGATCTCCGTCATGCCGTCGAATTTTCTCTTGTCGTAGTAGCCGAAGCAGAGATATTTCACTCGGGGTCTCCTTCTCGCGAGTTCCGGCCGAACTATTCCGCAGCGGTGTCCGGGGCCGGGAAGAAGAGAAGCTCGCGAACCTCGCCCACGGCATCGCAGGCGATCGCGCCCCTGCGCGCCCACACGAGGGCCTCCTCCATGTTCGCGGCTTCGAGAATCCAGAAACCGCCCATGTGCTCCTTGGTCTCGGTGTAGGGGCCATCGGTGACGAGCACCGCACCGTTGGCCTGCTTCCGCACCGTCTTCGCCTGGCTCGGCGGGGCGATTCCGCAGGCGAACTTCCGCGCGCCAGACGAGATCATTTCGCGGTTGAGCGCGTGGATCTCCTCGATCATCGTCTCGGTGACGGTGGACGGGTCGAAGTTGTCGGGGAGGTAATTGGCGATCAGAAACTGCGGCATGACGTTTTCTCCTTGTTTTCCGCAGTCCGTTGACTGCGATTGTTTTCGATGACCTTCCTCAGCTCACTCGAGGGCCCTGCATCATCGTCCTCTGTCTTCTAGTCGTCGGAGAGGCCGGAAATCGACAGTGATCGCGACAAAGGGCGAAATTTATTTCAGCTGCCCGATGCGCTCCCGCAGAAATTGCCTCTCCGGCTCCTGCTGGGTCAGCCCGAGAGCCTTCTCGTAAGCGGCGCGGGCCTCGTCGGCCCGCCCGAGCCTGCGGAACATATCCGCGCGGGCTGAATGCGCCAGGTAGTAGTGGGCCAGTTCTCCTTGCTCCAGCACCGCGTCGATCTGCGTGAGACCCGCCTCCGGACCATCGCGCATGGCGATGGCCACGGCGCGATTGAGCTGGACGACCGGCGAAGGTTGAATCTGCGCCAGGCGATCGTAGAGCGCGACGATCTGCCGCCAGTCGGTCGCCACGACCGATTCCGCCTCCGCATGAACAGCCGCAATCGCCGCCTGCAGGGTGTAAGAGCCGAAGCGGCCGGATTTCAGGGCTTTCCCGAGTAGTGCCACTCCCTCCGCGATCTGCTCCCGGTTCCAGAGCGAGCGATCCTGATGCTCGAGCAGGATCAGCTCTCCGGTCGGAGAAGCTCTCGCGGCGTGCCGGGATTCCTGCAGCAGCATCAGGGACAGCAGGCCGATGACGTCTGCCTCCGGCCGGAGCTCGGTCAGCAGCCGGCCGAGTCGGATCGCCTCGCCGGTGAGATCGGCCCGCGTCACCTCTGCGCCGGCAGCCGCCGAATAGCCCTCGTTGAAGACGAGATAGACGACCTGAAGCACCGCCCCCAGGCGCTCCGGCAATTCCTGAGGCGACGGCACCTCGTAAGGAATCCGCGTCTCGCGGATCGTCGCCTTGGCGCGCACGATGCGCTGGGCCAGCGTCCGCGGAGTGACGAGGAAGGCCCGGGCGATCTCTTCCGTGGTCAAACCGCACACTTCACGCAAAGTGAGCGCGACCCGCGCCTCCGGCGCCAGGGACGGATGACAGCAGGTGAAGATGAGGCGCAGACGGTCGTCCTCGAGGCTCTCCTCTTCCGCGGACCTTTCCGCCGAAAGCGATTGCGTCTCGAGGTATCTCACGAGCTCGTCCTGCGACGCATCGAATCTTGCCCGTCGACGCAACGCGTCGATCGCCTTGAAGCGCGCCGTCGAAATCAACCAGGGTCGAGGGCTGGCCGGAGCTCCGCTCCGCGGCCAGGTGGCGAGCGCTGCTGCAAAGGCTTCGTGCATCGCCTCTTCGGCGAGATCGAAATCGCCGAGCAGGCGGATCAGGGTGGCGAGGATCCGTCCCGACTCTGCGCGATAGAGGGAATCGAGCCCTTCGCGTGTCGGCCCGATGGAAGGCTCGGACATGGGGGGCGACCTTAGCAAAGCGATAGCGAGCCGGCCGGTCGAACCGAGTCCGGCCGCCGGCCGAGGCGATCCTCAGGCCGCGCGCGCGAATGCCTCGAAGAAAGGGAAAAGCGCAATCTCACCGAACGCAAGCTCGCCGATCGCCTTCGCCGCCGTTTTCGAATCTGCAGTTCAAGGAATTCGGAGAGATGCGAAGCGCTCCCCAGCCTCCGCCGATGAGACATTTCTGCCGCGGTGCCACGTTCGACGCCTAGAAGACGTTCCTGCCCATCGAGACGAGAAGAACCACGAGGACTATCGTACCCAGGCCGCCGAGGACCAAGCCGAAGACCGTGCGGCCCATGCCGTGCTTCTTCGGATTTCGGCGCATCTCGCGCAGGGCCATGATGCCGCAGAAAAGTGCGAAGGGCGCCGGTACGACGAGGAGCGAGAACAGCCCGAGGTACCCAGCGGCGATCGCCCATGCGGAGCGACCGACCGGAAGCAGCACCCGCATCGCCGGGTCTTCGCCCATCGCGCGCGCCGGGGCCGCCATCGAAGACCGGACCGCCGCGAGCTCCGGAGCCTTTTCGGCCGGCAGCCAGTCGGACATTCCCGCACGCCAGACCAGATCGGAAGCCTTCACGCGGCCGGCTCGTGTCCAGGCAAAGAGCTCTTCATCGGATACCGGCCCGAACTTCTGGCCGCCTGCCATCACATGCCAATCCATGGCTGTCTCTCCACCCTCAATGCGCCATCCGAGACTCGAATCGAGGCTCGTCAGTCTGAAGTGAAGCGCCGTTTGAGCGAAGAAGAGATGGCGACCATCCGGGATCTGTCCAGCATCGTGTCCCGAATTCAAGGTTCAGCGGCGCGCGACATCCGTTGCCGAGCGAAGCGATCCACCGGCCTCGGGCTCGTCTTCTGAGCCCATGTGTCAGGAAGCACTCAAAGCACGGCTCCGCTGACGCGTCCGATGCAGTCGATAAAGCCAGACCAGGTACGCCAGGGCAAACAGCAACGTCAAGCCATCGAAGATCGCTCGAGGTGAGGGCGGCGTGAGCGACTCAGGCAACCGCACGGCTGAAGAGAGAGCCATCAAGCCGGGTCCGAGCATCATGAACCGTGGCCCGAGCGGTTGAGCCCCAGGCCGGGCGGCTCGTCGCAGGTGCCACAAGCCGCCGGCGATGAGGAGTGCTGCCAGGGCCAAGGAAACCTCCAGGCCGAACAGAAACCGATCCCGAAAGAACCAGAAAAGGCTGCACACGACCGCGAGCGCAGCCGCGATGACGCCAAGGACCACAAAGAATTTTCCGAAGCCTCGCTCGGCATCGAGAGAGAGCTCGTAGGAAATCAGCTTTGAGCTTGGCATGGTGTCTCGAGTAGATCACGAGCTCCGCGGTGAGCGGGCGCAAGCCCGCTTGCGCGCCGGCGAAGGCCGCCCGACCCCGGTTGTCCGAACCATCCACGGATCGCGGAGTTTGGGCCGGCGCTCCCCGACCCGCGCCCGGCCGGTCGGGCCCGGCACTTGATTCTCGACCCGTGCGCTTCAGCGAGGTGTCAGGCTTCATCGCGGCGCGTGCGGTAGATACATGCACCACAGGGTTGCGCTCCCGAGGTTTCCGCGACCGGTCTCCGCAAAACCAGCACTCTCGTAGAAGCCGACATTCGACGCCTGCGAAGTCTCCAGGTAGACGCCGCTCGACAGCTGGTCGCCGTTCGAAAGGCCGGCGAACGCCTTGAGCAGTCGAGTCCCGATACCGCGGCCGTGAAAGTCCGGGTCAACTCCGAGCACACCGAGGTAATAGTGCGGCGCCGCTGGCTTGCTCTGGGCAGCGATCTCATCGTAGGCCGCCATTCGGTCGGAGAAACCAGGAACAGCTCTTTCGAAGCGATCCCACTCTTCGGCGAGGGCGGTGGGCCAGGCCGGAGGAACTGTCGAATATCCCATCGCTGCGCCTTGAATCCCATCGCCGTCCCGGGCCACGAGCACCGGCATGTCGAGAGCGAGACGGGCACGCATCAGCAGCGAGAAGAATCGCGTCAAACGGTCGCGGTAGCCCGTACCCGTCTGGAGCAGGAATCCAGTGAGCGGATCCTGTTCAAAGGCCGCGACCAGGCAGGCGACGGCTTCGTCGAGATCGGAAGGGGCGGAAGTAGTGATTTTCGTCATGCCTGATCGTAGGCTCGTTCTAATTCTGCGACGTCGAGCTTCACCATCGTCATCATGGCGTCCATCACCGCCCGAACCTTCTTCGGGTTCTGATCTTTGATGAGTTCCATGAAACGCCTCGGAACAATCTGCCACGTGACACCGAACGGGTCGGTGATCCAGCCGCACTGCAATGGAGTTGCGCCGGCGTCGACGAGCTTGTTCCAGTACTCGTCAACCTCCTCCTGGTCCTCGCAGTCGACAAAAAGCGAGAACCCCTGGGAAAAACTGAAGTACGAGCCGCCGTTGTAGCCCATGAAGGACTGACCGCCGATGACGAATTCGGCGGAAGTGATCGGGCCGTCTTTACCGGTGCGCGCGACGTTCTTGATTCTGGAGTCGGGGAACGTCGCGGTGTAAAACGCGATGGCCGCCTCGAGCTGGTCGTTGAACATCAGGAATGGCGTCACCTTGGACATCGGTATGTCTCCTTGTTCGTATTCGCCGCCCAACCTATCCGGACTGATCGGCGCGCCGCTTTCGGCGCTTTTGCTGCACCCAGTGAGCGCGCAGCGCACTCCCGGCGCTAACGATCCATTGCTTTTCGAACGATTCGAAGAGCGCCGACCTTGCGAACGGCCTCCGCGGGGTTAGCCGATCGAACCGCGTCGAGTTGGCGGACGAGAGCGCGGCCTGCAAAGGCGGTGAGAAGCTGTCCGGCTCCGTCCGGCACTCCTGATTCGCTGAGCGAAGCAGGGGGTGGCTTGACCACAAGAACGGCGAGCGTCTCAAGGACCTCAGCCTCATCGGCGTCGGTGCAGAATCGGACGGTCCCGTTCCACGCGGCATCGAGGACGGATGTGAACTGCGCGGAGAGGCCAGCGAAGTACCGGCGGATGTCTTCACTCACAGCGACCGCTGTGGCTCTGTCGCTGACTGCAGCCGGATCCCAGGCTCCAACCGCCGGGCGGCAAACTGAGTCGTCTGAGCCATCCACGACCAACATCTGAGGGCGCGCGGAAGGAGACGCGACAAGCGCGATTCCGATGAGCAGCGCTGCGGGATTCATTCTTGGTCCCCCCCGAACGAAAGGTCAAACCTCACCAAGAGCATGGACAAGCGGCCGGCGGTAGTCAGGATCCTTCTCATGGAATTCGAGCATCCGTGTTTCAAGACTGACGTTGGTAAACACTTCGGCATCGCGGTCTCCGAAAGAAGTATGAAAGAAGAACTTCATTATTGGAATCCATTCCCGTCATCTACGCGGCCACTTCGAGCGCGCCAGTCGTCGGGCGGCGGAGTGACGCGCAGCCCCTGTTCTGTGAGGCAGGCGAGGGAGCTGGTTATCGCGTCGAGCAGCATGTGAAGCCGCCGCGTAGCAACGCGAGCAGTGATGCGGGGTGGATGGTCGAAGACGGTATCGCGAAGCCAGGCGTTTGCAGATGAAAACGGTGATGTGTCGCTGAGAGCGGCGCGGCACGATGCCGAACCGGCGAAGCCGGAAAGTCCCGCTGAACGCGCCCGCTCGAGCGATTGGTTAGGCGACAAGGCGAAAACGCGCGAGCCAGGACGGTCCAAGACAGGCCTCATTCCAGAGACCTCCAAAGCCTCGAAGAACGTACAGGACATCGCCACCATGGTAGTCGCCAACTTTCTCCACTTCAGCAACTTGCCCGGCGGATTCGAGTTGCGCGGGCTGAAGCGGATTGTGAAGCTTCCAGTCGGACATGAACTTCTCAAGATCTCAGCGCGGACGATCCCGAACTTTCGAACCAACCAGATATGGCGCTTCGTAGGCAGGCATGGCTGAACTTGTCGCCTAACGGATCACCGGTTGAGCGGCGAACGGGCGCAGCCCGTTTCTCCGCTCAAGGGATGCCGGGAGTGCCGACTTGAGCGCCTTATTGGGTCTCGACAAAGGCAGCTGGGCTTTCACACGCCCGGAGTTGGGCGGAAAGGCGAGACAAACGGCGCCAGCGGTCCGGCTTAGAGCCCGCGAAGTCGGCAGGCGATGAGCAGGAGGCCGAATCCGATGATCCAGGACCACGACGCGACCTGGCCGTCAACTCTGACCCAGCCGAAGTGCGTGACCAGCGCGACGACATAGAGGGCCAGCGAGACAACCCACACAGCCATGGTCGGAGCCTTGCCGGAATTGCGCATGTCTTGTCCTTTGCCCGATCGGTTCAAGCGCGGTGGGTGAATTCCTCTCGCGCTGCTCAGCTGACTTCAAGTTCGGTGGCCAGTCGACGCGTTTACACGCCCGCCTTACGATACTCGAGTTCAGCGGCGCGCCGCTCCTGGCGCGTCCGATTTTGAACCTCGGGACTCATGGGCGTCCGGGCGCGCCTGGAGGGCAGCGCTCGCGATCCCCCGCAACATGCCGGCAAACACCAGCTGGTGCAGCGGGAAGAGGGCGTACCAATAGAGGCGACCGAACCATCCCACGGGGTCAAAGATCGCCGTCTGCTGAATCGTGGTCGAGGATCCTCCCGCCACCACTTCGAATTCAAGCCATGCTCGTCCGGGTAGTTTCATTTCCGCGGCGAGGCGCAGGCGGCGATTGGGCTCGAGCGCCTCGACACGCCAGAAATCGACGGTGTCGCCGACGCGGAGCCGCGCGGGATGCGGCCGTCCGCGTCGCATACCCACCCCCCCGACCAGCAGGTCGAGGAGTGCCCGCAATCGCCAGAGGAAATTCCATCGATACCACCCGGTCTCTCCTCCGATCGCCTGAATCGGCGCGAAGGCGGCAGCGGCCGGCACTGCGACGCGCACCGTCCGCGAATCCACGAGGCGCGTGCCGAAGCGAACTCCACCCCACGACCGCGGCTCGCCAGATGAGGACAGGGCATCGGACCACCGCGTTTCGGCGAACTGCCGCTCTTCGTGCGCCAGGGCTCGGCGAATCGCCTCCTCGATTCCGATCGGACGAATGGCGAACACCCGGGAAGCGGAGGCGTCGCGGACGACTGTGGGATGAATGATGCTTTCGATGAGTTTGCGCCCGATGCGCGCATACAAGGGCGTGACCAGCCCGAGCCACAGACTGGACAGATAGGGCGTCAGCGCGGGAATCGGAAGCATTCGGATCCGCAGCCCGCGCTGGCGCGCGTACTCGCGCATGATGTCCGCGTAGCAAACCCGGTCGGCCCCGCCAATCTCGTAAACGGCGCACTGGGAGACCGGCAGGCGAAGTGCCGCCAGCAAGTATTCCAGCAAGTCGTCGATCGCGATGGGCTGCGCCATAACGCTGACCCACTTGGGCGTGACCATGATCGGCAGGCGCTCCACCAGCGAGCGGATCATTTCGAACGACAGACTGCCTGAGCCGATCACGATGGACGCGCGGAGCTCGACGACCGGTACGCCAGACTCCCGCAGAATTTGCCCGACCTCCTGGCGGCTGCGCAGGTGAGGCGAAAGCGCCTCGTCGTCACTGCCGAGCGCGCCCACATAGATGATGCGTCGGACGCCAGCGACCTTCGCCGACTGAGCGAAGTTGCGGGCGGCCAGCCTGTCCGCTTCCACGAAGGAGCCGCGCGAGCCCATCGAGTGCACCAGGTAGTAGGCCGCCTCCACTCCGTGCAGCGCGGCATCGAGGCCAGCGCGGTCGAGGACGTCACCCGCAACCACTTCCGTGGCGGCGTGTACCGTCCGCCGGACGGCTTCCGGCCGCCTCGCGAGACAGCGAACCAGGTAGCCCTGCGTCTCCAGCAAGCGCAACAAACGTCCGCCGATGTACCCGGTAGCCCCCGTCAAAAGGATCCGCGATGGCTCTGCGAATTTCGCACCGTTCACTGTCAACCGTTCAGCTCCTTGTCCGCCGGCGGGAGAAGCGCCGCGTCGATGCTGTGGATGACTCCGTTCGCGGCGCCCACGTCCGCGGGATCGCCTTCAGAGGATTTTCCCCGCAACGGTTTGTCGGGACTTTAACCCTTCGGGATGCTGCAGCTTTGCGGTCAATATCCTATCCACGTTTTCTGTTTTGTCAAAGTATTGTCTAGCTATAATCGCTTGACAAGACATGGACAATCGTTAGGATTGACCCCGCCGTATGACCGCTCCGCACAAGGTTCTCGCAGGCATCGTCGGGCACGCCGTCGGGCATCCCATCGCCGTGGTTGCGGCACGGACGGGGTTGTCCCGCGACGTGTTGCGGGTTTGGGAGCGGCGCTATGGCGCGGTGGAGCCCATGCGCTCGCCAGGCGGCCAGCGCCGATATTCCGATGAGCATGTGCACCGCTTCCAGTTGCTCGCGGCGGCAACGCGGCACGGTCGCAGCATCAGCGCCGTCGCAGATCTCGGCACCGAGGCGCTGGCGCGGATGGCGGTCGAGGACGAGGCCGCGCTTCCGGATGGAGCCCTCGTCTCTGATTCGGCCGTGATCCGAAATATCGATGCGGCCATGGAGGCGATCCGCGCCCTCGACGGCGCCGCGCTCGACGCCACCCTGCGTCGCGCCAGCGCACGCGAGGGCGTGCCGTGGTTTGTCGACCGGCTGGTGCCTGCGCTGATGCGAACCGTCGGCGACGGCTGGGTCGCCGGGCGACTGACGATTGCGCATGAACATCTCGCATCGGCGGCCGTCATCGCGCTCCTCCTCGAACCGATTCGCACCCCGCCCGCGGCGTCAACGCCCCCGCGCTTGGTGGTCGCGACGCCGAGCACCGAGCGCCACGCCGCCGGCGCAGCCGCCTCAGCCGCCGCTGCATCCATGGAAGGGTGGGCCGTCGTCTACCTCGGTCCGGATGTCCCCTGCTTCGATATTTCCGGAGCCGCCGCCGCAACCGACGCGCGTGCCGTGGCGCTCAGCATTGTGTATGTCGAGGACCGGGCGAAGGTCGTGGCCGAAGTGCGCGCGCTGCGCGATCAGCTCCAACCGAAGGTTCCGATCTTCCTTGGCGGGGCCGCAGGCTCCGGAATCGCCGCCGACCTGCGCGGAGACGGGCGCGGCCGAGGCATCACCCTGTGCGAGAGCACTGCCCAGTTCCGGACGAAGCTCGCCCACGCGGCGCTCTCCAGATGATGTCCTACCACCTTCGACAGACGGCAATCATTCCCGGTGATCTCGCCAGTGTCTTCGCATTCTTCGAGAATCCGCGCAACCTCGAGGCCCTCACACCTCCGTGGCTCGGATTCCGCATCCTTTCGACGAGCGACGACACCGTGCGGCGGGGCACCCGCATCCGCTACCGCCTGCGAATTGCCGGTATTCCGCTGTCATGGGAATCGCGGATCACCGAATATGAACCCGGATCGCACTTCGCCGACGAGCAGATCCTCGGCCCCTACAAGCGCTGGTATCACCGGCATTCGTTTCGGGCTGTGCCGGCTGGCGTCGAGATGACCGACGCCGTCGACTATGTGCTGCCACTCGGCCCGCTGGGCAGGTTGGCGCACTGGCTCATCGTGCGCCACCAGCTGCGCGCGATCTTCGACCACCGCACCCGGATCATCCGCGAGCGGTTCGGCGCCGTCGTGGCTGCGTGATCACGCCTGAAGAACCCACGGAGACTTGTCCATGAGCATCTCCTCCCTGTTCAAGATATTCGCCGTTACCGGCGCCACCATGTTTGCACTGGACATGTTCTGGCTCGGCGTTGTGGCGAAGAACCTCTACGCGCGACAGATGGCCACGCTGCTGCGTCCCGACGTGAAGTGGGTGCCCGCGCTGATCTTCTACCTGTTGTACGTCGCGGCAGTCGTCGTGTTCGTGGTCCTGCCGGCAGTCGAACGCAACTCCCTCGCGCGCGCCCTCGCCCTGGGCGCGTTCTTCGGGTTGGCTGCATACGCGACGTATGACCTGACGAGCTTCGCGCTCATTCGCGACTTCCCGCTGCTCATCGTGATCGTGGACCTCGCGTGGGGTATGGCTCTCACGACTGTGGCCTCCGCCGCCGGCTACTGGGCCGCCACTCGATAGCTTTCGACAGCGGAACCCATGGGCAGGGGTCCACCAGCCCGGAACCACCGCAGGCGTACCCGTCGCGGGCCTCTCCAGATTCAGCCGCCGCCACCGGGCGCTACCTCGGATCGCCGACGTCCGACCCGGTCTGCTGCGCCTACAAATGGAGCCAGACGACAGGCGCCATTGCGGCAAGGACCGCGACGATCTGCAACGCCAGGATGGGCAACGCCTGTCGTGGCGCCTGCGGCACCCACTTGATTGCAAAATACAGCACGATCGGTATCTGAGCAGCCATGAAGAGCTGCCAGAGGTGGGCCGCGGCACCCTCATCTGCCTGCGGCGCGGTACCGTGCAAAATCACAAAGAGCGCCACCGTTGCGAGGGCCCCGAGAGACATTGTGAGCGGAAGAAAGCCGCTCGGGTGCTTCAGCATCGTCAGGGAGCTCATTTCCGTCTCCTTGCAGAAGAGCTGTCTGCTCTGCTTGTCGAGTATTGCAGGCAGTCTCCAAAATCCCCGGCGAGTTGCGGCGGGTCAGAGGCTTGAACCCGGACGCCAAGAACAAGCGCGAACACCCAGGAGCGGGATGGATGGACGCTCCCGAGGAGAAAGCCAAAGCCAAGCAGGAGAGCCACGGGAAGTTGGACCTCTGCTGAGACTAAATCCGTGTAGCCGACGATCACCGCGCCAACCGCTGCCAGGAGACACGCCATCACTGTCCGACTATTCATCGCAAGCTCCTGTTCTCGCAGCCTGAAGGTCTCCGAGCTCAGCCGCCGGAGAGGCGATCGCGGTCAGCAGCGCTTCGGCCCCGCCGGGCAGAGTGGCGTTGGGTGTTTCGGAGGCGTTCGGCGGATTCACGACCCCAGCAGCGAGCGCACGTAGCACCTCGCGCTCGTCTGATTCCATGCCGAATCTCACCTTTCCGTAGCAGGCCGCTTCAAGAATCTTGGAGAACTTTCCGGAAAGACCGCTGAAGTAGCGAACGAGATCCGCACTGACGGTGGCCGCGCCGGCCGTGTCGGCAGGAAGCGAAGAGTCCCAGCCCGCGGGCACCTGGCGACACGCCCCCGCGTGCTCCGCTTCGACAACCGTCAACTGCGGCTTGGGCGGCACCGCGGTCCCGAGCCAGAGAATTCCGAGAGTCAGAGCTGCGCTAACCATCGGCGGTCTCCGGGTCGGCCAACGGTTCGTCGGTCCGCGATGTCTCAGGCGAGGGGCCGAGGCGGCCTCGCTGACGCGCTGGGTGCAGTCGATAGAGCCATGCCATGGACCCCAGCGAGAACAGCAACATGGCGACGTCGAAGATGGCCCGCGGCCTCGGCGGCGAG
This sequence comes from Thermoanaerobaculia bacterium, assembly GCA_039932315.1. Taxonomy (GTDB): domain Bacteria; phylum Acidobacteriota; class Thermoanaerobaculia; order Multivoradales; family JAGPDF01; genus JAGPDF01. Next base: position 1,158 of record JBDTQG010000005.1, on the reverse strand, counting down.
AGGGATTCAACCAACCGCGCCGCGGAAGAGATCGTGAAAAGGCCCGGCACCCACATCATGAAGCGTGGCCCGAGCGGCTGAGCGCCCGGTCTCGCCGCCCGACGCAAGTGCCACACTCCGAGCAAGACGAGGATCAGAGCGAGGGCCGAAGAAATCTCCAGACCGGGCATGAATCGACCGCGAGAAATCCACAGCAGCCCGCTCACCAGCGTGATCACCGCCGCGACGACTCCCATGGCGAGATAAAACTTTCCGAAGACGCGCTCGGCGCCGAGAGAGAGGCCGAAGGCACTGGGCTGAGGACTTTTCATTCCGCCTCACGGATCTGGAGCTGAGCGGCACGGCACCAGCGCCGGCCGGCGAACCGCGACGCCCGAACAGCGCCTATCGAGCGCCGGCTACCTGTCCTGGATACTAGCTCAGGCTCTGAGCCGGACCCCGATCTCGGCCCGCTCGCAGCCTGACGAAAGAAACTGAAATTCAATGGACCAGACTCTGCCGGTACTCTTACACCGCCACAGACGGCTTTCAGCACGCCCATGATCTGTTCTTCGCTGGATCCTCGCTTCCGCATTTCATCTTCTCGGCCGCAGCGAAGGACCAGAGGACCTCATGTGCGTTCTAGGAGGCAACGAATCGCTCGCATGTAGCCAGCACCTCATTCAGAGGCGCAGCGCAAACCGGGCCAGCAGCAGCGGACCATCCGGTGCGACCCATTGTCAGCTGCGCGCGCGCCGGTAGTGCATGGCGACCGCGCCGTTGCCGAGCGGCTTCGCCGAGACCAGCTCGAGCCGTCGCGTGCTGGGCAGCCCGCTCTCGTAAAGGGTCGGGCCGTGGCCAGCGATCCTGGGCTGAACGAGAAACCTGTACTCGTCGATCAGATCCAGCCGGTCCAGCTCGGTCGCGAGCTTGCCGCTACCGAGGAGCACGCCGGCAGGCGTCTCGTCCTTGAGCTTCTGCACGCCCGTGCGCAGGCCGCCAGCGAGGTGGTGGCTGTTGGTCCACGGGAAGGCGTTTCGCGTCGACGACACCACGTACTTCGGTTTGGCCTCCAGCTTGACCGCCCACTCGCGCATCGCCGGCGGTGCTTCCGCGTCACCGCGGGCGACCGCCGGCCAGTAGCCCTCCATCATCTCGTAGGTGACGCGGCCCCACAGC
>JBDTQG010000004.1:0-97747 GCA_039932315.1 Thermoanaerobaculia bacterium | reverse complement strand
CGACAAGGAAAAGACCCAGCGCGGCATCGTGTACATCGACGAGGTCGACAAGATCGCGCGCAAGGGCGAGAACCCGTCGATCACCCGCGACGTCTCCGGCGAGGGAGTGCAGCAGGCGCTGCTCAAGATCCTCGAAGGCACCGTCTGCAACGTTCCTCCCCAGGGCGGGCGCAAGCATCCGCACCAGGAGTTCCTGCAGATCGACACAACCAACATTCTTTTCATCTGCGGCGGCGCGTTCGTCGGGCTCGACGAGCACATCGAGAAGCGGCTGAATCAGAAGACCATGGGCTTCGGCGCGGACATCAAATCGAAGAAGGAGCAGTCGAAGCAGAATCCGCTCGAGAAGGCGCTGCCCGAGGACATCATCAAGTTCGGCATGATTCCGGAGTTCGTCGGCCGGCTGGCCGTGATGGCTTCGCTCGAGCAGCTCGACGAGGAATCGCTCGTCAAGATCCTCAAGGAGCCGAAGAACAGCCTGGTGCGTCAGTACCAGACGATGTTCGAATTCGAAGACGTCGAGCTCCGGTTCTCCGATGAGGCGCTGCACGCCATCGCGAAAGAGGCGCTGAAGCGCAACGTCGGCGCGCGCGGTCTGCGGATCATTCTCGAAGAGCTGATGCTCGACCTCATGTACACGATTCCTTCGCAGCGCGAGATCCAGGAGTGCGTCATCACCGAGGACACGGTCGTGAGGCGCTCGCAGCCGGTCACCACGTTGCGAAAGGCCGGGTGAGCGTGACGACGAGCTTCATCGAGACCCAGCGCGAGACGCTGCCGGTCGTGCCGCTGCGCGACATGGTCGTGTTTCCGCACATGATGGCGCCGTTCATCGTCGGACGGGACAGTTCGGTTCGCGCGCTCGAGCTCGCGCTCGCGACCGGGCCGAAGAGGATCTTTCTCGTCTCCCAGCGGGATCCGAAGATCGACGAGCCGCTGCGCGCGGACCTCTACGACTTCGGAGTCGTTGCGCGCGTCGTCCAGAATCTGAAGCTTCCCAACGGCAACATCAAAGTGATGGTCGAGGGCGTGAAGCGCGGGAAACTGATGGATTTCGAGGAGCGCGAAGGTGCGCTGTGGAGCCACCTCGAGACCTACGACATCCAGTATCCGATGTCCGAGAAGCTGCAGCAGTTCATGAACAAGGTGCTCGGCGCCTTCGAGCAGTACGCGAAAATGTCGCAGCACCTGACCTTCGAAAGCCTGATGCCGACGCTGAAAGTCGACGAGCCTGATCGGCTCACCGACACGCTCGCTTCGCACCTCACGGTAGCGACCGCGGAGAAACAGGCTCTGCTCGAGCTGCTGTCGCCCTACGAGAGACTGCAGCGTCTGCTCGATCTCCTGGATGTCGAGATGGAGAAGATGAACCTCGACCGCCGGATCAACGTTCAGGTCAAGAAGCAGATGGAGAAGGCGCAGAAGGAGTACTACCTCAACGAAAAGATCAAGGCGATCCACCAGGAGCTCGGCAAGAAGGACGATCGCAGCGACGAGATCGCCGAGCTCAAGGCCAAGATCGAGAAGGCCGGCCTGCCCAAGGTTGTCGCCGAGAAGGCCGACCAGGAGTTGAAGCGCCTCGAGTCGATGCCGCCGGTTTCGGCGGAGGCGACGGTGTCGCGCAACTACATCGAGTGGCTGGCGAATGTGCCGTGGAAGAAGTCGAGTCGCGAGCTCAAGGATCTCCGGAAAGCGGAAGAGATTCTGCACTCCGAGCACTACGGGCTGCAGAAGGTGAAGGAGCGCATTCTCGAGTTCCTCGCCGTCCGCCAGCTGACGACGGAAACACCGGCCTCCATCCTCTGTTTCGTCGGCCCGCCGGGCGTCGGCAAGTCATCGCTCGCCAGCTCGATCGCGCGGGCCGTGGGTCGCAAGTTCGTCCGCCTGTCTCTCGGCGGAGTGCGTGACGAAGCCGAGATTCGTGGACATCGACGGACCTACATCGGCGCGTTTCCCGGCCAGATCATCCAGATGATGAAAAAAGCCGGCACGGTCAATCCGGTGTTTCTCCTCGACGAGATCGACAAGATGTCGATGGACTTCCGTGGCGATCCGTCGGCGGCGCTGCTCGAGGTGCTCGATCCGGCGCAGAACCATGCCTTCGTGGATCACTTCCTGGACGTCGAGTATGACCTTTCGAAGGTCATGTTCATCGCGACCGCGAACGTGCTGCATCCGATCCCCGCGCCTTTGCGCGACCGCATGGAAGTGATTCAGCTCTCGGGCTACACGCTCAACGAGAAGAAAGCGATCGCGACCCAGTTCCTGGTACCGAAGCAGCTCAAGGCGAACGGGCTCGAAGCGGCGCGCGTCAGTTTCGACGATGAGTCACTGCGCCAGCTGATCGAGGGCTATACGCGGGAAGCGGGAGTCCGGAACCTCGAGCGTGAAATTGCTTCGGTCTGCCGCAAGCTGGCGCGCAACGTCGTCGCGGAAGGCAAGCACGCCGAGGTCGCGGTCGATCCCGAGCGCGTCACGGCGCTTCTGGGGAAACCCAGATTCCGGCCGTGGAAGCGTCAGGAGAAGCCGGAGATCGGAGTGACGACCGGACTTGCCTGGACGGAGTTCGGGGGCGAGATTCTCGAGACGGAAGTCGGGCTCATGAAGGGGAAGGGCAAGCTCATCCTGACGGGCAAGCTCGGTGAAGTGATGCAGGAGTCGGCTCGCGCCGCGGTCTCGTACCTGCGCAGTCGCGCCGAGATCTTCGGCATCGATTCGGACTTCAGCGAGAAGTTCGACATTCACATTCACGTGCCTGAAGGCGCGATTCCGAAGGACGGGCCATCGGCCGGCATCACCATGGCGACGGCGCTGATCTCTTCACTGACGAAGCTCCCGGTGCGCCGCGACATCGCGATGACAGGAGAGATCACGCTGCGCGGAAAGGTCCTGCCCGTGGGTGGAATCAAGGACAAGGCGCTCGCCGCCTTCCGCGCCGGTATCACCGAGCTCATCCTGCCGCGCGAGAACGAGAAGGATCTCGAGGACATCCCGGCGGAAGTGCGCGACCTCCTGCAGGTGCACTTCGTCGAGTGGATGGACGAGGTGCTCGGGATCGCCCTTCAGGGCGAGCTTGCATGGCGGCCCCGGAATGAGGGAGAATTCCCGGGACGGCCGACGGAACCCGCTCTGGGCTCCGGATCCCTGGCCCACTGAATCCTCTCGCCGCAGCCGCAGCAAGCTCCACGGAATGTGACCTGAAGTTCTCCTTCTGCCGCATCGGAACATTCCGACAACGGGGACGGAGCAGATCCCAGGAGCAGGAAGCGGCGAGTGAAGCGACACCTCCTGCGCCGCCCCGGAGTCGGTACTGAAGATCGAGACGGCGGAGTTCATCACATCGGCCGTAAGCAGCGCCGGATTCATGCACGACGAGCTGCCGGAGATCGCGTTTGCAGGGCGGTCGAATGTCGGCAAGTCGAGCCTGCTGAACAAGCTCTTGGGCCGGAAGTTGGCGCGCACCAGCTCCACTCCCGGCCGGACCCAGATGATCAACTACTTCCGGGTCAACGGTTCCTTCTACTTCGTCGATCTTCCTGGCTTCGGATACGCACGCGCTTCGAAAGAGGCCCGAAGTCAGTGGGCGGAGGTCATCAACGACTACCTGCGGAGCCCTCATCCGCAGCGCCTGGTGATTCAGCTGGTCGATGCGAGAGTCGGTGCCACGAAGCTCGACGAGCAGGCTGGAGAGTATTTTGCAGGCTTGGAGATGCCGACGCTGAGAGTCGCCACCAAGGCTGATGACGTGAAAAGAGGGGAGCGCGCTCGGCGCCTGAAGCAGATCGCGAGCGCGTTGCAGGTCGGAGAACCGACGGCGATCCTGGCCGTCTCCACCCAAACAGGGGAGGGTGTCCGTGAACTCTGGAAATCCATCGCAGAATTTCTCGCGGGGTAAACCGCGCCGCAGCAGACGAGGAAGAAAGAACATGCCGAAGGTCACGGAACAAGCCCTTGAGCTGCCTCTCGACGTAGGGTCGGAACCTGTTCCGACGGGGAACGGCGCGAACGGCAAGCAGATGCTCGACATCCGTGCGCTCAAGGAGATGTCGATCGCCGAGCTCACCACCGCCGCCAAGGACCTCGGAGTCGAGGGCGCCGCCGGCCTGCGCAAGCAGGAGCTCATCTTCAAAATTCTCGAAGCGCAGACCAAATCTTCTGGACTCATCTTCGCCGAAGGCGTGCTCGAGTGCCTGCCGGACGGCTTCGGTTTCCTGCGCGCTCCGGAGTACAACTACCTTCCGGGTCCGGACGACATCTACGTCTCGCCGTCACAGATCCGGCGCTTCGATCTGCGCACCGGAGACACCGTCTCCGGCCAGGTCCGGCAGCCGAAGGACGGCGAGCGCTACTTCGCGCTGATCAAAGTCGAAGCCGTCAACTTCGAGCATCCGGAAGTCGCGCGCAACAAGATCTTCTTCGACAACCTGACGCCGCTCTACCCGATGGAGCGCCTGAAGCTCGAGGTGCCGTCGGACATGTCGTCGCGGGTCATGGATCTCGTAACGCCGATGGGCAAGGGGCAGCGCGCGCTCATCGTCGCTCCGCCGCGTACCGGCAAAACGATGCTGTTGCAGTCGATTGCCCACTCGATCGCCAAGAATCATCCGGAAGTCGCGCTCATCGTCCTGCTCATCGACGAGCGCCCGGAAGAGGTCACCGACATGCAGCGCTCGGTGCAGGGTGAGGTCATCTCGTCGACCTTCGACGAACCGGCCACCCGGCACGTGCAGGTTGCAGAAATGGTCATCGAGAAGGCCAAGCGTCTCGTCGAACACAAGAAGGACGTGGTCATCCTGCTCGACTCGATCACCCGGCTGGCGCGCGCCTACAACACGGTGCAGCCGCCTTCCGGCAAAGTGCTCTCCGGCGGCATCGACGCCAACGCGCTGCACCGCCCGAAGCGTTTCTTCGGTGCGGCCCGTAACATCGAAGAGGGCGGCTCGCTCACGATCATCGCGACGGCGCTCGTCGACACCGGCAGTCGGATGGACGACGTGATCTTCGAAGAGTTCAAAGGTACCGGCAACTGCGAAATTCATCTCGACCGGAAGCTCGTCGACAAGCGCACTTTCCCGGCGCTCGACATCAACAAGTCGGGAACGCGCAAGGAAGAGCTGCTGATGCCCGAAGACGAGCTGCGCCGCGTCTGGGTTCTCCGCAAGGTGCTCAATCCGCTGTCGGTCGTCGAGTCGATGGAGCTGCTGCTCGACAAGCTGTCCAAGGCGAAGACGAACCTCGACTTCCTGAACGCGATGTCGAAGTAGTCGTGCGCGGCCGAGAGGTCGCGTGCTTCGCATGAAGCCGCTGCGCGTCGGAATCGTCAACTACATCAACAGCCGGCCGCTTTCCCGCGGCCTGCTGCACGGTGGTGCGGGCTCTCCGGACCTTCTCTGCGAGAGTCTGCCGCCGGCTGTCATCGCCGACCGGTTGGCAGCGGGTACGCTCGACGTCGGACTCATGCCGTCCATCGAGCTCGCTCGGATTCCGGGGCTGGTCGTATTGCCCGGCCTCGCGATCGCGGCGACCCATGAAGTCCGCAGTGTCCTGCTGGTTTCGAAGGTGCCGATCGCCGAGATCCGTTCGGTCTCGCTCGACGAAAACAGCCGCACCTCCGCTGCGCTCCTGCGGATCATCCTGAAGAATCGCTACGGGCTGTCGCCCGCTTTCCGGCCCGCGCCTGCGGCGCTCGAGCCGATGCTCGACGGCGCGGACGCCGCGCTCATCATCGGCGATCCCGCGCTATCCGTTCCACGCGATCGTTACCTCGTGCTCGATCTCGCCGGCGAATGGCTGGAGATGACAGGTCTGCCCTTCGTTTTCGCCGTCTGGGCGGCGCGGGAGGAGGTGGCGACGGAGAAGCTCGTGGAGCCGTTCACCGCCAGCCTGGAACTGGGACTCGCGGAGCTCGACGCGATCGTTGCCGAAACGGCTCTCGAAACCGCTCTCCCGCCGGCGATCCTCCGCGACTACTTCACCCGCAATCTCCGCTACCGGATGGGCCCGGCCGAGAGAGCCGGTCTCGCGGAATTCCTGCGCCGCGCCGCGCAGGACGGCCTGACCACGTCCTCGACCGACCTGCGCTTCGCGCACGCTTGACGCCCGCGCGGCCGCGTCGGCGGTCAGCCGGAGCGACTGGAGCGAGCGGTTTCGTCCTCAGTTCTGCCGCGTCAGCGCGAAGGTGCAGCCGCGGCAGATGAAGTCTGCCGGCGCCTCTTCGACGCCGTAAACCCAGCGCCGCATGAGGGAGAGCTTCGGACCGGTGAGGACTTCGGCCACGCTCTCGTGGTTGAGATCTCCGACGACGTGCTTCTCGTCGTAGTCCTCGCAGCACAGGATGCACTCGGCGTGCGGCGTGATGTGGAGATGCTGGAAAGGGCGCGAGCCGACGTTGTCGCAGCCGCAGAGCTTGCCGATCGGCGCCGCCGGCTTCATGCCGATCTGGAGATAGCCGGCGCGATCCATCACCTCGAAGTATTTGACCGTGAACCGGCTGCCGGCGAACTTCGCGGTGATCTCCTCGAAGTCGCGCTTGTGATTGTCGTTGCCGGTGCCGAGGACCACCATGTCCATCTGCTCGGCGAGCGGCTGACTCTTCGCGTACTCGAGATTGCGCAGCACGCCGATCAGATGGTCGTTCCCGCGCTCCTTCTTGTAGCGTTCACGATCGATCGTCGAGAGATTGATCGACAGGAACCGCAGGCCGCCCATTTCGACGAGGGCATCGACGCGATCGGGCGTCAGGCCGGTTCCGTTCGTGAGAACTGCCGGCGGAAGTCCGGCTGCACGAATGGCGCGCACCTGTTCGACGAAGCGCTTGTCGGCGGTGGGCTCGTTGTAGTTGATCATGAACAGCGCTTCGATCGTCGATCGATAGTCCGAGAGCTGCCCGAGAATGCGCTGGTAAAGGTCCATCGGCATGAAGTGGCTCTCGCGCGGCGCGATGGACACCGGGCAGAAGTAGCACGACTGGTTGCACACCGTGTGCGCCTCGAGCGAGACGTATTTGAGAAGAAAAGAGTGCGAGGCCGTCTGGCGGTCCGCGACGATCCAGCCCTCGGCTTCGAGCTGGGCGCCTTCGCCTGCCGGCGCGTGACCGGAGCTCTCGAACGAGCGCAGTGCCGCGAACAGCGGATCGCCGGCGGTCAGGGTGCGATCCGTCAGCGGGTTGTAGATCGATTCCTCGCGCCGATGGAGATAGGGACTGACGCCGCTCTCGGCGGAGTCCGCGGGGACCGCGCGAACGGAGTCGGCGGCGTGCCGGAGCGCAGCTTCGGTGAGTTCAGACATGCAGGGAAGTCTCCGTCCGGACGCCGGCAGCGGCGGTCGAGCCGTCACTCCAACGATGCGGAAATTGAGCCAGACCGATCCCGTAGCGTGGGCTCTCCACGGCAAAAGCATCATTCAGGATCTGGCGATCGTAGATGTGCAAACCGGCGTCGTCGAGAAGAAAAGCGTAGATCGTGAATCGACCCTTGAGAATCGGCAGATCGGGAATCTCCAACCGCGCAGAATAGAACCGGCTGCCGGAGAACACGGACCGATCGTCGAGTTTCGTGCTGAACGAGCAGACCTCGACGCCATCGATCCGGTTGATTCCGATTCCGACGTGAAAGCCGATGCCGGGATCGTCACACTTCCAGTCGATCTCCAGCGACAGCGTTTCGCCCTGGCGCGCGATCGTGCCTCCGGGAAGCCGGACGTCGACGATTCTCGCGGGTCCGGGAATGAGGGCATCTTCGGCATGGCTTTGACCCGCTTTCGCGAGCAGGAATTCCTCGTACTGACGGACGACATCCGCAGCCGGACCCGCCGCAGCGACTTTCCCTTCCTTGAGCCAGATCGCCTGGGAACAGAACGCGGAGATGTAGTACATCGCATGAGAACAGAGCAGGAGAGTTCCGCCGCCGGAGGTGAACTCGGTCAGGCGGTCGATGCACTTCTTCTGAAAGTAGCCGTCGCCGACGGAGAGCGCTTCGTCGATGATCAGCACGTCGGGCTCTACCTGCGTAGCGATCGCGAATCCGAGCCGCATCGACATGCCCGTCGAGTACGTCTTGACCGGCTGATCGATGAAGCCGCCGAGCTCGCTGAAAGCGATGATCTGCGGGGTCTTCTCGAGAATCGCCGCTTCGGACAGCCCCAGGAGCGCCGCGTTGAGAACGATGTTCTGTCGTCCGGTGAATTCGGGATGAAAAGCCGAGCCGAGCTCGAGGATCGAAGCGATCTTGCCGCGGACGCTCACCTCGCCGGAAGAAGGAGCGGTGATGCCGGAGAGGATCTTGAGCAGCGTGCTCTTGCCGGCGCCGTTTTCGCCGACGAGGCCGAAGCCTTCGCCTTGAGGAACGGAGAAACTGACGTCTTCGAGCGCATGGAAGGCCCGATGGCGCGGACGGCGGGTGAGAAGCTCGACGGCCCGGCCCAGCGGATGAGCATGCACCCGGTAGGTCTTGCTGAGCTGTCGGACGGCCACTGCGGGTGCGGACATCGGCAGAGGAATTATACGTTCGGATCGGCAAAGGCGCGGATCGGGCCCATGGCGGGTGTGGTCAGGGAAGTTGAGGCAATGAAGGTGACGCCATGGAAGGCGAAGCCATGAAAGGCGACGAACGCGGCGACGGGAGCGAGATCGAACCCAGGGACTCCTGAGGGCCGAACTGCGGAATCCTGCATGTTAGGCTTTCGCCGTTGGAGCGCATGGACCTGACGACGATGCCAAACCGTAAATTCCGTTTTTCAGGTGGCCGCCGATGATTGTTCGCGGATCGCTCTGCAGTACGCTCGCCCTCGCATCCGTGCTTGCTGTGGCCGGCTCGGCGTTTGTGGCCTGCGCCGAATCCGGTCGGCCCAGCCTGCCGAAAGGAGCGGTTCCGGCGCCAGCGGCGTCAGAATCTGCGCCGCCGGTTCCCGCTCCCGTCCCGGCAACCGAGTCCAGCGCTCCGATGCCGCCAGCCGCGCCAGGCGCTCCCGCTCCAGCGGCTCCGGTTCCGGGTGCCGCTTCTGCGCCGTACCGCAACACGATCCGCTGGTCGACCGCGAGCGAGGTCGACAGTTTCGGATTCGACGTCTTCCGCGGGGAGGCCGAAGCCGGGCCCTTCGTCCGCCTGAACGCCAAGCCGATCGCCGGCGCCGGCACGTCGGACGAAAGCCACAGCTATGCCTTCGTCGACGACACGATCGATCCGGCCAAGGAGTACTTCTACTACGTGGAGAGCATTTCGCTCTCCGGAGATCGCGAAAAGTTCACTCCGGTCAACCGCGCGCGCGCCAAAGTCCCCGCGCCTTCTTCGACGCCTTGATCGACCGCCGGCTCTCCGCTTCCGGTGCCAGGGCCAGAGCCGTAGCCGGCGACGCACTGCGGATCGTGCGTCGGGTGTCCGCGGTTCTGGGTTTCCTGGCATCGCTCTCGACGAACGCCGCGAGCGCGGCGAATACGCCCGATGCCGGTCGACCGCGGCCGGCGCTGAAGATTGCGCTCTCGGAACCGGGCGTCTATCGTCTTTCCTTCGCGGATCTCGTGGCCGCCGGCTGGTCTTCCGTGCCGACAGCGAGCGCCGGCCTTCACCTTTCCTGTCGCGCGAAATCCGTGCCGATCGCCGTCGACGACGGCGGCGACGGGATCTTCGGTCCCGGAGACACGATTCTCTTCGTCGGCGATCGGCTCGCCGGAGATCACGGTTACTACAACGAATTTTCGAGCCTGAATATCTATCGGCTGACCGATGCCGGCGCACCGCCGTTTCCTGCCGCCGCGAGCGCGGGCGGTGATCTGGACGATCGACTGCGCCCGGGCAAGGCGCAGTTCTCGTCGCCGGGAATCGCGACAAGCTCGGCCTGGCAGGAACGATTGCGTCTGGAGGAGGACCGGATCCTGCTGCGCTACCCCCTCGCTGGAGTCGAGGATCAGGAGCTCTGGTACTGGACCAAACTCTCGTACCTCGACGCCCGGCAGTTCGAGGTGCCGATCGATCTCGGTTCGCTGGCGCCCTTCGCAGCGCCCGCGCTCGCCGCGTCGGCGGGGACGGTGGCGAGCGGAGCCGATGGCGACGCCGAGCTCCGTATCGCCATCGAGGTCCGGGGATGGTCGAAGCCGCGCACCAAGCCGACACCCGAGTTTGCGGACCACGCCATCGAAGTCTTCTGGGACGATGCCGTCGTCGGCCGCCACGAATGGTCGGGAACGGAAAAAGCGGAAGAGATCGAGATCCGGCTCAAGGCGTCGGGCATCGTCCCCGGGATTCATCGCCTCGGGGTGCGCGTTCCCGAGCGCCCGGCCGACGGCGCTCAGCCGTTGGTCGACGTATCGATTCTGAACTGGCTCGAGATCGTCGCGCCGCAATCGGGAGCGCTCGGTCTCGCGCCGGTGCGCGTGGCGGCACCGATCGCGCCGCTGGATGCGACGGCAGGAACTGCGGCGCCGCCGGCCGATCCCGCCGCACCGCACGTCGCGGCGGCGGCGCTCGTCGGCCAGAAACGTCTCGAGCCGCGCGCTCCCCTGGCGGCCGGGCCGCGTCGCGTCGCGATCCCGGTGCAGTCCGCTTTCGATCTCGTCACCGACGGCGGCGAGCGCTATTCCATCGCCGCCACGGCGGCGCCGCGAGAGCTCGACCTGCCCGAAGGGAGCGCTTTCTGGGCCGTTCCTGCCGGAAGATTTCTCAAGCCGGTCCGGATGGACCTCGACCGGCCGTCGAGCTGGCGGCTTCCGTCGCATCAGGCCGACTACCTGCTGGTGTCGCATTCGCGCCTGCGCGCCGCGACGGCTCCGCTTGCGGCGCTGCGGCGGGCGCAGGGCCTGACGGTCGCCGAGATCGACATCGACGACGTCTACGACGAATGGAACGACGGCATCGTCGACCCACGAGCGCTGCGCGCCTTCGTCGACTATGCCGTGCATCACTGGCAGGCGCCGGCGCCGAAATTCCTGCTCCTCGTCGGTGACGCGAGCTGGGACGGCAAGAGCGACCAGCCGACGGCCGCTTCCCCGGACTGGGCGTTCCGGCTTTCGGATCGCGCCGAGTTCATCCAGAACGGCAGCACGCCCTATGCGGCAGAAGCGGTGTCCAGCTCGCGCAATCTGATTCCGACCTGGGGTTATGGAAGTTTCGAAGGTCACGCGGCCGGCGACAATTACTTTGTCGCCGTGGACGGCGAGGACGACCTGCCGGATCTCGCGGTCGGCCGTTTCCCGGTCGTCGAACCCCGGGAAGTCGAAGCGATCGTCGCCAAGATCGTCGCCTACGAAACCGCGCCGCCGCCGGGAGACTGGCGGACGCGGGTCCTGCTGGTGACGAACGAAGAGAAGGGTATCCAGGAGTCGAGCGACAGGCTGGCGATCGATCTCGCACAGAAGGGTCTGACCTCGGCGAAGATCTACCCTCAGCCGGTCGATTCGAAGAACACCGAGGATCAAGTCGCGCTGCGCCGCGCGTTCGACGACGGTGCCCTGCTGGTTCATTTCATGGGGCACGGCGGCCGTTACATCTGGCGGACTGCGGCGCCTGACTTCGCTTCCCAGCGCGACCTCTTCGATCTCTCGGATGTCGAACGTCTGCATCCGTCGGGTGAGCTGCCGGTGGTTCTCAGCCTGACGTGCTACTCGGCTCCCTTCGATCATCCAACGGCCGACTCGATCGGCGAAAAGCTCCTGCGCGAACCGGGAAAGGGCGCGGTGGCAGTCTTCGCGGCCTCATGGCGCAACAGTCCATGGTTCGGCTGGAGCGATGCGTTGTTCGCCGAGCTTTTGCGCCCGGGAACGATCGGCGAAGCGCTGCAACGCGTGAAGCGGAGCGGGCTGAGCCTCGATCTCCTGCAGCAGTACAACCTCCTGGGCGACCCGGCGATGCGCCTCGCCTTGCCCGCGGACCGCCCCATTCCCGCGCCCCCCATTGCCGGGGAAAAAGAAGCGTTGCCGTCGGCCTCCGGATCGAGCGCGGATGGCAAACCCGGCGCCGAGTAGTCCGGTGCCGGATGGGCATCGCCGCTTCGGCGCGCGCCTCCTCGCCGGCCTCTTCCTGCTGACGGTGCTCATGCAGTACGGACTTTCCTGCCTCGATCCGGCGGGCGTCCGCGCCCTGTCGGGGGACGAGAAGCGTTACATCGCGGTCGCGCGTTCGTGGTCCGCCGGCGAGCCGGTGGAGCTCGACCCGCTCTGGCCGCCGGGCTATCCGGTGTTCCTCTCTTCGGTGTTCGCTGCTGCGGGAGAGGCGGGCGCTCTCTTCTGGATCATGTCGCTGCAGGCGGCAGCGATTCTTGCTGCGGGAATGGCTCTCGCCGGCATCGCGCGGATGGCGGGCGCGTCCGAAGGAATTGCTGCGCTCGCCGGAGCGATTCTCGTTGTCGATCCCCAGGTCGCGAGCTTCTCCCGCCTGTTCTGGCCGGAAGCGATCCACCTGGCACTGCTGCTTTCGGCGCTCGGGCTCGTCATCGCGCTGAACGCCGGCCGGTTCGATCGGCCGAATGCCGCGCAGCCGTCGGGATTTCTGCGGTCACGGTTGCCGTGGATCGCTCTTGGACTCCTGCTCGGGTGCGCCATTGCGACGAAGAGTCTCCTGCTGCCGTTCATTCCGCTCCTGCTGCTGATCCTGCTTGCCGTGGACGGCCGGAAACTCGGCGTGCGCGAACGCCTCGCGCGTGCCACCTGCCTTCTGCTGCCGTTGCTGGCGGTGCTCGCGCCCGTGTCGAGGTTCGAGCACGCGCGTTCGGGGTCGTGGAGCCCGGGTGGAAGCGCGCGCTTCAACCTCTGGGTCGGGCTGACCGATGTCTCCCCGCGAAGTCTTCGCGACGATCGCGCTTTCGCCGAATATCTGAAGTACCGGGATGGGGGAGCGACGTTTGCGGAACGGCAGCGCGCGATCACCTTACGGCTTCGGGAGCTCGTCGCGGAACGCGGTTGGCCGGCGATTCTCGCGGGACAGTTTCCCCGTCAGTATCAGCGTCTGTTCGACCGCGAGTCCTATTTCTCCGCCATGCTCCCGCCGGATGGCAGTCGCGTCGTTGCGGGCGAAGGCTTCGCGCAGGCGCCGCCGGCGCTCGCGAGGCTGCTGGGTGGTTTCGAAACCGGCCTCTACGCGACGGTGCTTTTTCTTGCGCCGCTCGGGCTCTGGCGGATGCTCAGAACGCGGCGTACCGGCGCCCGGTGGATCGCCGGACTGCTCGCCGGGCAGCTCGTGCTGTTCTACTTCCTGCACGTCAAATCGCGCTATCGCCTGACGCTGATGCCGCTTCTCATTCTCGGAGCGGTCTGGACCGTCGCGGAGCTCTGCCGCGGAAGAGACGCCGGCACACCACCGCCGGCGGGACTCGAAATCGGTCTCAGCGCGAGCTTCGGTGCTCTGCTGCTCTATCTTGCCTTCGCTCCCGCCTGAACGGCGTCTGAGCCCGCTTCCTGCGTCAGACCGCCGGCGCGGAAACGACCGGGACGGTGGGTTTGAAGCCGTTGTCGGGCGCGAAGGTCGGACGATCGACCCAGGCGACCAACTCGCGGGTCGTCGCCGAGAAGGTCAGGTTCTCCAGCGCGTATCGCTGCGCGGCATCGGCCAACGCCGCGAGCTCCTCCGGATGTTCCGCCGCCCAGCAGATGCGATCCGCGAGAGCTTCGCTGTCGCCGACCGGAAAGGTCAGGCCCAGTCTCTGGCGATCGAGCAGCGCTCCGAGGTCGCCGATGTTGTTATAGGCCACGGCGAGCCCCGACCCCATCCACTGAACGACGCGGTTCTTGCTTCCCATCATCCCCTCGTAGATCGGCTTCTCGGTCAGGATCCCGAGGTCGGAAGCGGCGAGAATCGCGGGCAACTCATCCGCGATCAGCCAGCCGCGGAGCTCGAACCGGTCCGAGAACGGCGAGTGTGCGACGCGCTCGACCAGCTCCCGGTACGTCGACTCGTCGTGTCCGGGAATCTCGCCCCCGGTCGAGACGAATCGAACGGTGGGATTGCGCCCCATGGCGATCTCGAGCCCTTCGACCAGAGTCCGCACGTCGCTCCAGGTGTTGTAACTGCCGCTCCACAGGGTCTGGAAGGGCTGCTCGGGACTTTCCCGGCGATGCGACACCCGCGCTGCCTCGCCGGCGGCCGCCGGCGGCAGCGCGCATGGAACGACGTGAGCGAATTCGTGTCCGATGGTACGGAACGAAAGTCGACCCACGGCGCCGAGCTCGCCGATGGCGGCCCACTTCTGGTGCTCCGAGACGACCGAGAGGTGATCCGCCCAGCGCAGGACCGGCTCGAGAAGCTTCCAGAAATAGAGCACCACGGAGTCGTTCCCGTCGATCGCCGCCTTGGCCTGGGCCTCCGCCATCAGATGACCGAACTGATCGGCCCAGAACGGCACGGTCGGTTGGGCGATCGCCAGCGCGTACGAGCCGTACACCGTCGCACCCACGACGCATTCGGGTTCGAAATTCGCGAAGTGGGCCCGGATGCGATCGAAGTTGACGAAGAGTCCGCTCGACAGACGCTCGATCTCCACGCCATCCACCACCTCCAGCGCGACGGGAGGGGAGACGTAGGCGTCGTCCAGGGTCACGGCGAGCAGCCGCACCTGGTGGCCCGCAGCGGCGAGAGAGCGCGCGAACTGCCAGCTGCGGATGCCGGGGCCGTAGTTCTTCTGCGTATTTTCGAACGGCAGCGGCGCAACGCCGCAGATCAGGACTCGGGTCATCGAGGTACACCTCCAGCAATTGCGGATTCCCAGGGCCGGCCTCGCGAGACGACCTCCGGCAGCGTGATCACCGGCGCACTTCCCGCCGGCTTGAGGAGCTTCCACCAGGTGAGATGGCTGCCGTGACCGAGACGCGCCCAGAGGATGCGCGGCAGGCGGGCGAGGGCTCCGCGCCAGGCTCGGCGCTGAAGATCGGCACTCGCATCGTCACCCGTTCTGCGGCGAGAGCGATAGATCGAGCGCTCGGAGCGTAGCGTCTGTGGCACGAGCCAGCGCAGCTCACGCCAGGGCCAGTGGAGGAGCATCAGGATCCAGCGGTTGCGCAGGAAGAGAAAATTCTTGAAGTTGGAATCGACGCCGGCGGTCGCGGAAACCGCATGGGCCACGATTGCGTCAGGCACCAGCCAGATCGATTGTCGATGGCGCCGGAAGCGCAGGCAAAGATCGAGGTCTTCCATGTAGAAGTCGAACAGCCGGCTCCACCGGCCCGCCTCGTCGAAAGCGGAACGACGAACGAGAACCGCCGAACCGGTCAGCGCCAGAACTTCCTCGCGCCGAGGGAGGCGATCGCGCGAATCCACGCGCAGACCGATGCCCTCGTCCCAGGCTTCGCCGATCACGGAGAGATTCAGCCCCAGGCTGTTCAGGTGATCCTCCGCTCCCCAGATGAGGATCTGCGGTCCGCAAGCCGCTGCATCGGGATGCTCTTCGAGCACCTCGACGAGACGCGCGAGTGCATCGGGCCGCACCACGGCATCGTTGTTGAGGAAGAAGTAGTTGTCGACGGGTCCGAGCTGACGTTCGCCCCAGGCGATGGCGCGATTGTTCGCTTCGCCGAAACCGAGAGTCGTCGGTGAACCGGTGCGCCGGATGCGCGGCTCTCCGGATATCCATTCGGGGAGCGGCTCGCGGCACTCGTTCTCGAACAGAACGACATCGACCTCGACTCCGGTGCTCGCGAGAACGGCACGGAGGCAATAGTCGAGGAGCTCCGCATGGCGATGGTGAACGACCACGACCCTCACCCGGGGAACCGGTCGCGAGGGATCGACCGCATCGTTCGGTTCGTTCGGATCGATCGGATCGATCGGATCGCCCGGATCGATCGGATTTCGATTGTCGCTGGCGATGTCGGGAGCGCCCGATCCCACCGCTCGCTGCGACACCTGCGAAGCCTCGTCGAGCCGCAGCAGTCGGACCTCGATGTCCTTCGCCCACGTCTCGAGCTCGCGGTATTCGCGGAGCGCCGCGCCATAGGCCTCCTCGAGCTCGCTCTGCCGCGCGAGGAGAAGCTCATTCTGGCGCTGCACCTCCGCGCTCCAGGTCTCGATGCGGTTGTAGGTCGCCACGAGGCTCTGGTGGGCGGCCGCGGCCGAAACGGTCTCGGCGAGACTCAGCGACGCCGTTGCCTGAAGGGAAGCGACGGGCCAGGGCGCAGCGAGGGCCGCGACCGTGGACATCGAGACGGAGCCCGCGTCGGTTGTTCTGACGCTGGCGGCGAACTCGACCTCCCGCGCCAGATCGGCTTCGAGATTGGCGACGACGCCCAGCTTCCGGCAGAGCGTGGCATACAGGGCCGCGCCGGTTTGCGCTCCGGGGACGGGCTGTCCGCGCATTTCCAGGCAGCCGACGACATTGCGGAGTATCCACCAGGAAAGCGCGACCGGTGCGGGCGCGCGCCATTCGAGATCGAAGAGGTGGAACGTGCCGGCATCGTCGCGGGTGGCGTTGGAATGGATTGCGTCGAGCGCGCTGCCATCGAGGGTGTCGTCGCCGGCCCCCTCGTCGAGGCCGAACCGTTCGCGGATGAAGGCGGCGAACTCGAGAAGCTCGCGAAAGAAAGATTCGGCACGCCCCAAAGCGAGGTGGGCGTGCAGTCGATCGCGCAACAACTCGCCCGTGGCGAGCTCGGTGCGATCCCGCCCGGTCCAGGAAAAAACGTCCGGCGCCTTCGATGCGGACGGCCCCCGCTCCTTTCTCACGGTGATGGTTTCTGCGAGAGAGATCGCCGGATGCTCTGACGAGAGGGTGGGTTGTGGGGCGGCGCGCTCGAAGATGGTCGCGACCGGATCGCGGCGCTCCGACGAGAAGTGCCAGCCGATTTCCGCCGTCGGCGGACGCAGCTGCGTCCAGATCGGCGATGCCGGGTCCCGCGACGCGGCGACGAGAAAGTAGTTCGCAAAGTCCGCCAGCCGGCCGGAGAGCGCGAGGGTGCGACCCACCAGAACTTCGGAGAAAAGGTCCAGGCGGGGCCGCTCGGGATCGGCCGATGGGCTCCCGGTCAGGATCGATGCCGCGACGGCGGGCGCCGCGAGGAGAAAACTCTCCGAGAGTAAAGAGCCGGAGCTGGCGTCGCCGGCTCTTGCACCTGTCGGATAGAAACGTTCGAGAATTCTGAGATCGGCGGCGCCCAGCGCGGATTCGACTTCGAACATGGAGACCGCGCGCCCCGGACTTTCGCTCCCCGCGCCGATCAGCGGAGTGAACAGCTGACCGGTTCCGGGTTCGGGCGATCCGGACCAGAAGCGCAGTCCGAAGCGGTTGGGCACGGCCAGAAGGAGCACGCCGGAGCTCGCGAGATCCCGCGCGGCCCGGACGACAAGCTCCGCGAGCGACGCCACGCTCGCGCCGGCGAGATCGACGCAGAGCGCGACATCGCAGGTGGAGGAACCGGGACTTCCACCAGCGCCGTCGCGCAGCTCCGTCGCACCTCGAAGGGTCGCCGTCCGCAGGCCCTCGAAGCGGAAAGGCCGCAGCAAGGCTTCTCCCGCCTGAATGTCGATTCTCGCCCCCTCAGCCATTGAAATGCAGGCCGGTCAAAGTAACACAAACCGGTGCCCGGTCGCCGCCCGCGGACCGTCAGAATCGTGTCAGTGGAGGGGCTCGCGGTCGAGGTCGTTCGAAGCCTCCAGCTTCGCGAGGAGCGCTCGCAGGCGAGTTTCTCCGGGCGCCAGCGCGAGGGCCCTTCGCAGGTCGCGCAGCGCGCCGTCGCGGTCGCCGCTGCAGATGGCGGCGAGGGCTCTGGTCGCAAAAACGTCGGAGTTTCCCGGCGCAAGACGCGCTGCATGCCCCAGATCGGTGAGGGCGTCGGCGCAGGCTCCGCTCTGGACGAGATAGCGGGCGTGGTAAAGCCAGAGCTCGGCGTCGGCGGGCCGCGCGATCGTGGCGCGACCGAGGAGCGACACTGCGCGCGGAATCTCGCCCTCCCGTTCCCACTGGAGGGCGCGCGCAATCACCTCTTTCGTGCCGTCGGGGAGGCCGTGAGCGAGCGCTCCGATCAGCAGGTCGTCGGAGCGCTCGCGATCACCCGGGAGGCTTCCGTCACCGCCGCCGGCCGACAGCAGCTCCGAGAGATTCCACAGCGCCGAGGCCTGCTCGGGTTCGAGCTCGATCGCCTTCTCGAAAGCCGCCCGCGCCTCGGCATCGCGCCTCTCACCGCGCAGGAGAATGCCTTCGTTGTTCCACGAGCTCGCAGTGCGCGTCGACCCCGCTGCGAGATCGGCAGCGCGCGCCTGCGTCGCTTCGCTGGCGCCGATGTAACCCAGGGAGCGGAGTTTCGCGATCTCTTCTGCGGTCGATTTCTCGAAGGCTGCAGCACCGGCGGCGGTGGCCGGGATCGCGAGCGACGAAGGCGAGCTTCCCTGGCGTGCCGCGAGAGCGCGGAAGACCGCGCCGTAGTCGTAGGGTGTTTCCGTCATCCGCAGACCGGCAAGTGGCGCGGGTCGTTCTCCCTCCTGGACCGGCGCGGGACCCGCTGCAGGGGGCAGTCCCGCGAGAGCGAGAAGCGTCGGATAGATCTGCCGCAGCTTGCCACCGGGCGCTTTTCCGGGCGGGACGCCGGCGGCGCGAACGAGCCAGATGCCCTGTTTCCTGTGCCAGCGCGCGGCCGTTTGCGTCGCGGAACTGGCGAACGAGGTGGGGCGCCCGTCGCCCCAGTAGAAGCCGTGATCGGACGCGACGACGATCGTCGATGACGTGCGCTCCGCGAGCGCGATGAGGCGTCCGAGGAGCGCGTCGATCTCACGGAAGTAGAGCTCGGGTACAGCGCTGTAGTGAGCGAAATCAGACTCGCCGATCTGTGCCTGGCGCGGTGGCGCGAACGGCGCGAAAACGTGCCCGATCGAGTCCGTGCCCTGAAGGTAGACGAGCGAGAGATCGGGAGGAGAGCTCGAGCTGTCGCGGAGCAGCGACTCCGCCATCGCGCCGTACAGTCGCGTCTCGACGAGAATCCGACGCAGGGCGGAGACCGGATGATCGTACGCGCGCGCGGCGCCGGAATGCGCGCCGTACTCGCCCGGAGTGAGCCCTGGCAGGTAAGCCTGGAGCGCTGCGAAGTCGGTTTCGCTCTCCGTTTTCGCCAACAAGCCTTTCGCCCAGGTCGACCGTGACTCCGGAAAGGTCGAACCGGCGGGCGCCGACGCCTCGACGTTCAGGAAGCCGAAGAGCCGATCGGACACCAGGACGCCGTTGACCGGTTCGGCTGGATGCGTCGCCCACAGCCCGACGACGTCGACGCTCTTGCCGGCCCAGGAGAGATCGTTCCAGATCGCCGGCGCGCGGCGTTCGTCGCTGCCGATGGGCTCGCGAGTCCCGGTGCCGGGGGCGAAGCGACTGAAATCGAGGATGCGGTGCTCGAGGGGCGAGACGCCCGTGAGCATCGTCGTCCAGAGGAGCGGTGAGAGCGTCGGGATCTCGGTCTCGAGCTCGCCCCACGCAGCGCTCGCGCGCAGCCGGGCGAGATGGGGCATCGCTCCCTCTGCCAGAAGAGGGTCGAGCTGTTGCCAGTCCGCACCGTCGAGTCCGATGAAGAGGATGGGCGGGCGGCGGATGGAGCGGGAGACGAGATCGTCGAGCACCCGGGGCGGCCGCGCCGCTCCCGCAGTCGTGAGGTTCGCGTCCGGTGCCGGCATGACGGGATCTTTCGCAACAGGCGTCGCAACAGGCGTCGCAACAGGCGTCGCCGCGGGACTCGCAGCCGGCACCGGAGCCGGCTGCCGGTCGCGACATGCACCGAGCCCCACGACTCCAACGAGTCCCACAACTCCCACGACTCCCAGCGTTCCCCTGCCCGCCAGGGCGGCAAGCCGGGGCGCGATGCCGAGGAAGAGGCGGCGAGGAACGGAGCTGCGAGGCATGCCGCGCACTGTAATGAGGCCGGCTGTCGCGACGCAAGCCGGGCTCCTCGTCACGGTTTCACTTAGGATCTCCGGCGACCCGGGAGAACCGCATGCGGAAGGGACTGATGCTTCTCTTTTTCGCCGTCTTCATCGCCATGATCGCGGTGACGACGATCGCCAGCCTCGAGCGTGGCGTCATGGTCGCGGTCGGCGATCTCTGGCACGATGCCTGGTTTCGCGCCACTCTCGCCGACGCTTACTGCGGCTTCATCGCTTGCGGATGCTGGATTGCCTATCGCGAAAAATCCTGGTTCGGCCGCCTCGGCTGGTGGGTTGCGATCGCTCTGCTCGGCAACATCGCCATGTCGCTCTACGCCATATTCCGCTTGTCTGAGCTTCCGCCGGCCGCACCGGTCTGGCAGGCGCTTCTGCGCAGCGAAGATCGGAAGGCGCCTCCGTCTTCCCGGACGAGCTAGCGCGCCAGGTTGCGGCGGAAGAGCTCGTCGAACCGGTAGCCGCTCGCGAGCCCACGACCCCGGCGATCGGCGAAGAGAACGAGGAGCGGTGTCGCACTTCCCCAGACGGCAGCGATCGTGAGCGCGGTCGCCCAGCGTGGCGAGCCCCAGGTCGCCGCGCCGAGGCGCTCGCCGCCGAGGAAGGCAAGCGGCCCACCGACCATTCCGAAGAGTGCGGCGAGGAGGTAGCGCTCCGACAACCAGCGCAGGGAAAACCGCAGACTCGTCCCGAGCTGCGCCCAGAGGACGACGACCCACAAGGGTGCGAGAGCGGAGAGGAAAGGGAGGGAAGCGGGCGCCGGCAGCGTACCGGCGAAATGCAACCGGCCGGTCAGGCCCTGAATGGAATCGAGAATCAGTCCGCAGAGACCGGCGAAGAGAGCGATCTCGAGCTCGACACGGCGACTTCGCGCGAGCACGAAATGCAGCAGGATCAGCACCAGCGCCGCGGCCGCGCCGGCGAACGCGAAGCCGCGAGCGGCGCCGAGAACACAGGCGAACCATCCGGCCTCATAGAGCGCGAAGTTCACGGCCCGGTCGAGGGCCGACGGAGCCTCCGGCGCGAGGCTCAGGGTGGAAGCGCCGCGGAGGGAAGCCGTCGAGCGTTGTCGAGCATGAGAACAGCGGCGATCCAGACGAGGTCGGCGAGGAAGAGGTGAACGAGCTGCAAAGGCACCGGCGCGAGCAGCGCAAGATTCGTCACGCCGACGGCGAACTGGAAAACTACCAGCGTCTTCAGGCGCCGGGCCCAGAGTGCGGTTCGCGACGCCCCGGGGTTCGCCGGAGGGTCCGCAGCGCCCGTCGCAGAACTGCCGAGTTTCTGCGCCAGCGCGAACCAGAGAAGGCCGGCAAGGATCGCGACGACCGGATGCAGCCCGCGCAACTGAATCAGGAAGTGCGCCGAGGGCGAGAGGTCCTGGAGCATTCCGGCGCCGAGCGAGCTCGCGGGAAAGAGAGTGTCGCCGAGGGCGGCGATCGAGCCGGTGATCGCCGTCAGAAGCAGGGCCACGAGCGCCCAGAGGTCGACCGACCGGCGCGGGTTCCGGGATGGAGCCCCGTTCGCGTCGGAGCTCGCGCGCTCCGCGAGTAGGGCAAGCACGGCGAGCAGGAGGAAGGTGTTCACGAGGTGGCCGGCCATCCAGGCCGCACGCGCGGCGGAACTGTTCGCGCCGACGTATTTCAGCAGCACGATGCCGGCGCCGATGGCCGCTTCGCCGGCGATGAACAGCATGGCGAGCCCGGCGAGACGCCGGCGCTCCCTATTTTCGGGCAACTGAGGCTGCGCGCGCGGGTTTCGACGCAGGGTCGCGATGCCCAGGACGAGGACGGCGACCAGAGCGAGACCGCTCGTCAGCCGGTGTCCGAGCTCGATCAGCGTCTCGATCTTCGGGTTCTGCGGCACGACGACGCCGTTGCACAGCGGCCAGTGGGCCCCGCACCCGGCGCCGGACCCGCTCGCGCGCACGAATCCTCCCCAGACGATGACCACGATATTCAATGCCAGGACCGTCCAGGCGAAACGGGAGTAAAGGGTCGGGCCAGAGCGGCGCTTCATCGCGAGAAATGTATCGCGGTATTCTCCGGCTGTCCCGTTTCGTCAGGCGACGCAGGCCGCGCTCCGGCTCGCCGAACGGACCTTTCCCGGAGAATCCGCATGACCGCAGGGAATCCGCTTCGCACACTCGCCGGCCTCGGCCAATCGGTCTGGCTCGACTTCATCCGCAGAAGCTGGCTCGAAGACGGCACGCTCGAGCGACTCATCCGGGAGGACGATCTGAGGGGTATGACGTCCAATCCGGCGATCTTCGAAAAAGCGATCGCCAACGGCCGTGAGTACGACGATCAGATCGCCGCGATCGTTCGCAGCGAGACGGGCGCGGAGACGACGCCGCTCGCGATCTACGAGCAGGTCGCGGTCGAGGACATCCGGCGTGCCGCGGATCTCCTCGAACCGGTGTATCGCCGGACGCATATGCAGGACGGTTACGTGAGTCTCGAGGTCTCGCCGGAGCTTGCGGAGGATGCCGCCGGTTCGCTCGCGGAAGCGCGCCGGCTCTGGCGGGAGGTCGACCGCCCGAACGTGATGATCAAGATTCCCGGAACGAAGACCTGCCTGCCGGTGATCCGTTCGCTGCTCGCCGAGGGAATCAACGTCAACATCACGCTGCTGTTCGCGCGCCAGGCCTACGCCGACGTTGCGGAAGCCTATTTTTCGGCTCTCGAGGAGCGGCTCGGCAAAGGGCTGCCGCTCGATCGCATCGCCTCGGTCGCGAGTTTTTTCATCTCGCGGATCGATACCCTGGTCGACAAGAAGCTGGATGAGAAGGCGAAGTCGGCGAGCCCCGCCGACCGCATCCGCCTCGAAGCGCTCAAGGGAAAGATCGCGATCGCCAATGCCAAGCAGGCGTACGCACTCTTCACCGGGCTCTTCGCCTCGCCGCGATGGCAGCGCCTCGCCGAGGCCGCCGCGGTGCCGCAGCGACTTCTCTGGGCCTCGACCAGTGCGAAGAATCCCGCCTACCGCGACGTCGTCTACGTCGAGGAGCTGATCGGGAACCCGACCGTGAACACGATGCCGCCCGAGACCATCGACGCTTTTCGCGACCACGGTGTTGCCCGCGCGACTCTTGGCGAAGGGCTGACGGAGGCCCGCAAACAGCTCGAGGAGCTCGCGGCTCTCGGCATCTCCCTCGATGGCGCGACGGACGAGCTTCTCGCCGACGGAGTTGCGAAGTTCGTCGAGCCGTTCCGGAAACTCCTCGGCGCGATCACCGTTCGCGCGCGCGAGCTGGCCGCCGGAAGCGGCGCGAGCGCGCGATGAAAACGCACTTCGGCTCCGATCTCAAGCTCGCCTTCTCGCAGGCGGCGACGGAATGGACTTCCGCCAACAAGACCGTCCGGCTATGGCAGAAGGACGCCACGCTGTGGACGGCGCACGACGAGGCGGCCTGGTTGGGTTGGCTCGATGCCCCCGAACGGGAATCCGCGCGCCTCGGAAGCTACGCGGAGCTCGCCCGCGTCGCTGCGCAGCAGAATGTGCGCGACGTGCTGCTGCTCGGAATGGGCGGCTCCTCCCTCGGCGCCGAAGTTCTGCGGCGCTCCTTCGGAGCCATTCCCGGAGCGCCGCGGTTGCACGTCCTGGATTCGACCCATCCCGATCAGGTGCGTGCATTCGCCGACGAGATCGATCCGCGGAGTGCGTGGGTCGTCGTCGCCAGTAAATCGGGATCGACGATCGAGCCCAATCTCCTGATGAGCTTTTTTCTCGATCGATTCTCGGCCACGCTCGGCAAGGAGGCTGCGGCCCGGTTCATCGCGGTCACCGACCCCGGGTCTTCGCTCGACCGGCTGGCGCGGGAGCAGAACTTCCTCGCCCTCGTCCCGGGCGAAAGCACGATCGGCGGCAGGTTCTCGGCGCTCTCGCCGTTCGGCCTCGTGCCGGGCGCGCTCGCCGGCATCGATCTCTCCGGTTACCTCGCACGGGCCGCGGAGCTCGCGACTTCGTGCCGCGAGCCCGAGGTGCTGGACAATCCCGGCGTTGCCCTCGGCCTGGCGCTCGGTGTTGCCGCCGCGGCAGGTCGCGACAAGCTCACGCTCATCCTTGCGCCGGAGATCCCGGCGCTCGGTGCCTGGCTCGAACAGCTCATCGCGGAGTCGACAGGCAAGCTCGGCAAGGGCATTCTTCCGGTCGATGGCGAGTTTCTGGCGCCGGCCAACTGGTACGGCAAGGATCGCCTGTTCGTCGCCGTCCGTTTCGCCGGACGCCTCGCGGAGGCGCAGGAGGCAGCCATCGCGGACCTCGTCGCCGTGGGCCAGCCGGTCGTCGAGCTCGATTGCGCCGGTCTGTCGTCTCTCGGAGCAGAGTTTTTCCGCTGGGAGTTCGCGACCGCCGTCGCCGGTTCGCATCTGGGGCTGCACCCCTTCGATCAGCCTGACGTCGAGGCGGCGAAAATCGCGGCGAAGCGGCTGACGAAGCAGGTGGAGGAGACCGGATCTCTGCCTCCCGAATCGCCGTTCTATGCAGAGCACGGCATCGAGCTCTTCGCGGATCCGGACGAGGCCGCGGCGCTCTTTCTCGCGACCGACGAGCGCTCGCTGCGCGGACTCGTCGCGGCGCATCTCGATCGCGCGCGGCCCGGCGACTACGTCGCTTTGTGCGCCTTCCTCGAGATGAACGAGAGCAGCGAAAGTGCGCTCGGCGAGATTCGTCACGCCATCTCCCGCATCACCGGAGTCGCGAGCACGCTCGGCTTCGGGCCGCGCTTCCTGCATTCGACCGGACAGGCGCACAAGGGCGGTCCGGCGACGGGAATCTTCCTGCAGTTCACCGATCGTCCGCTCGCGGACCTGCCGATTCCCGGTCAACGTCTCACGTTCGGCCAGGTCATCGCCGCCCAGGCGCGCGGGGACCTCGAAGTTCTCGCACAGCGCGGCCGTCGGACGCTGCGCATTCACCTCGCGACGGGAGCGGAAAAGGGATTGAAGCGGGTACTTTCCGCTCTCGCCTGAAGTTCGCGGGCCTTTTTGTTCGGCCGGCCTCGACGGGCGGTTGCCACCGATCGAGACGCTCCCCAGGAGAGCCGTCCAGCCGCAGAAGTTCGCGACTTCACCGGCCGATCAGGAAAGGGCAAGGCTCCAGAGGCCGGTAC
Organism: Thermoanaerobaculia bacterium; assembly: GCA_039932315.1. Classification (GTDB taxonomy): domain Bacteria; phylum Acidobacteriota; class Thermoanaerobaculia; order Multivoradales; family JAGPDF01; genus JAGPDF01. The sequence goes on along the minus strand of JBDTQG010000004.1, from coordinate 72,811 downwards.
CGCCGTTTTCGAATCCGTCGTTGAAGACGATGACGGCGAGGGATGCGCGGTAGCTTGCGATCGTGCAGCGCAGGCGACGCGTCTGTTCGAGAGTGAAGCCGGTCATGCAGCTGTCGTCGGAGAGCTCCATGTAGTTCTCGACCGGCAGCGGGACCCCGCCGCAGGACGTACTTCCGGTCATGCATCCGTGATGGACCGGCGTATCTTCATCGGGAGCGGTGTCGCAGAGAGTGTCGCCTGTCGAGTAGCAGTCCGGCGCCGTCGCCGTGCCACAGCCGGTGTAGTAGACGTGGAAGAGCCCGAAGAAGTGTCCGATTTCGTGCGTCGCGGTCCGGCCGCCGTCGTGGGTCGGGAAGGGTCCCGGGCGACCGAACGCCTGCCAGTTGATCACGACGCGATCCTGATTCGTCCCGATTTTGGCGGGCTCGATCGCCGGCAGAAACGGCACGTAGCCGCGCGCGCCGCCAGCGCTGCTCGTATAGAGGTTGAGATAGCGCGTCGGATCCCAGGCGAGCGTGTCGAAGTAGGGAGAAGTCGCCGTCTGGTCGTTGAACCAGGTGGTGTTGCAGCTGCGCGTGATGCCCGTGGTCGGCTGCCCGGCGGGATCGACGGTCGCGAGCGCGAAGCGGATCCCGCTGTCCACTCCGGCGGCCCCCGGAGATCCCGGCAGCGCGCCATAGTCCTCGTTGAGGATGGCGATCTGGCTGGCGACGAGCTCGTCCGAGATGATGCCCTGAGCGCATGCTGTGTCTTCGAGGACGTGGACGACGACCTGAATGGTGAAGGTCGATCCCGGATCGTAGGCCGGTGTCGGATTCGAAGAGGTTGCGGAGCAGTCCGAGGGATTGATGTCGACCACGCTGGCGGCGGCCGGCAGGTTTGCCTCCGTGGTCGCGCAGACGAGGTTCGTCGAATCCAGTCGAAGTTCTGCGGCGAAGGTCCAGGAATGCGACGTAAACAGGAGGAAGAGTGCGGCGCCGATCCACGGTGCGGAACTTCCGCGCTCGGCCCCAGAGCGGCATCTTTCTGCGTCCGTCGCGGAGGTCGGCTTCATGGTCCTGGAAGTTTACACAGGCTCCCACGATCTTTCGGCGAAGCGCTCTTCGCTGCGATCGTTCTGGCTCTGTGGCGATGGGCGTTGCTCTACGATGCGGACGAGTCGCGCGACGCAGCGAGCCAGCCACGGATCCTGGCGTAGATCTCCGGTCGATCGAGCAGATCCATGTGATTCATTCCGTAGCCGATGTGACGGCGACTCGCGGGGATTGCAAGCGCGACTGCGGGCTCGGAGGCGTCTCCGAACGCGCTGGCGACGGGCACGAGCCCGTCGCTGCGGAGTCGGCGTGACGTGGAGCGACCGGCGCCCTCGCCAGCGCGGGAAAGTGTCGCAGCGACAGCGTAGCTCTCGACGCCCGCTGGCGCGGGATGGGGATTCCCCGGCAGTCCGTGTCGCAGGTCGGTGATTCCGGTGCTGCGGACGCGAGCCAGGCGGGCGAACGCCGCCGTGTAGGAGGAGACGCCCAGTGCGCGATGCAGCCGGTTGCCGCCGCGCTCGAGCGGAGCGCCGAGGTGCGGCGTTCCCAGAAAGACGATCTTCCGCAGCAGCGAGGGCCAGCGGCACCCTTCCGCCGCTGCGCAGGCGCTGCGCATCACCAGACCCCCCATGCTGTGCGCGACCACGACGAGCTCATCGACCGGCGCACCCCAGCAGCTCATAAGATCCTCGAGCCGTTGCGCGAGCTCTTTTCCGTTCGCCGCGATCGCGCGCCCGCTGTTGTAGAAGAGGTAGATCGGAGCGAAGTCCAGGTCCGTGGCGATCGCGGCGCCGTGATCGTGACCGTTCCGTCGCCAATGGAGATCGTTGCAGCAGAGACCGTGAAGAAGAAGAACTACGCGTCGCCCGGTCTCCTGCGCCGGATCGATCGGTCGTCCATCGCGCCGGAACTGCATGGAGATCGCGAGCGGATTCCCCGCAGATTCGAGGCGATCTCCGCAGACGCCGTTGAGAGCCGCGAGCGCCGCGTCACGCTGCGGCGTCGCCTCACCGGTATTCCGGCCGCCCTCGAGAACGGCCGCCGATCGCAGCCGGTCGAACGCGCCTTCGATGCCGATCCCGACCCAGCGCGTCACGCGTCGCACGGAGCGGTAGACGAATCCGGTGATGCCGCGCGTCCGCGTCGGAAGCGCCCGCCCGGGGCGCCCGGCGCGCGGAAGACTCGTCGCGCTGCGATGCATCTCCTCGACGAGGTCGGTCATTCCGAGCGTCGCTTCGACGCCGAGACGCGACAGCCCCTGGAGATCGTCGAAGAGGCGGCGCCGCTTCATGCCCGCTAGCCTACGACGGGAATCGAGGAGATCTCGCTTCCACTAAGATCGAGAGGTGAACCTGCGGAGAATCCTTCTGTCCGGCGTCGTGTTCGCGCTCACCGGCCTCTTCATCGGCCGCGCACTTCGGGCCGCTCCGGAGACAGAGCGACGGCGCTCCGTGGCCGTCACGATCGACGACCTCCCGGGTCCCGTCGCGGGGGTCCTGTCCAACCGGCCGGCGGACCTCGCGACGATGACGAAAAAACTGCTCGCGGCACTCGCCGAGCACTCGGTTCCGGCGGTGGGATTCGTCAACGAAGGCAAGCTCGTCGTGGCCGGGGAGGGCCCGGCGGAGTTCGCGGCGCGCGTCGAGCTGCTGCGCTTGTGGACCTCCGCGGGTTTCGAGCTCGGAAATCACACTTATTCGCACCGCAGCTTCAACAAGCTGAGCCTCGATGAGTTCGAATCCGACATCGTGCGCGGCGAGCCCGAGACACGGAAACTGCTGGCGGAGAAAGGCCTGGCGCTGCGCTATTTCCGGCATCCGTTTCTGCAGGTCGGGCTCGATCTGCCGAAGCGTCGGGCGCTCGAGGCGTACCTCAGAGGGCGCGGATACGTCATTGCGCCGGTCACCATCGACAACGACGAGTACGTTTTCGCCTTCGTCTACGCGGATGCCATGCGTCGCAGTGAGCGCGCGCTCGCCGCGAGAGTCGCCGCCGACTACCTCATTTACATGGACAAGGTCTTCGCGTTTTTCGAAGAGCTTTCGCTGCGGCAACTCGGCCGCGAACCGGCGGAGGTCCTCCTGATTCATGCCAACGCTCTCAATTCCGATCATTTCGGTGAGCTGGCCGGGATGATGGAGAAGCGCGGCTATCGTTTCGCGACGCTCGAGGCGACCTTGCGCGATCCCGCCTACGCTCTTCCGGACGACTACGTCGGGGGGTGGGGGATCTCCTGGATCCATCACTGGGAGACGACCGCGGGAAAGCCGAGGACTCCTTCACCCGATCCGCCGCCATGGATCCAGGCGGCTTACGATGCGTTGCCCCAGTGAGCGCGCCGGGCGACGCTCCGGATCGCGATCTTCTGCGCGCTCCGCACTTCGCGGACGGACGGTTCTTCAACCCCTGGGGCGCACGCACGGCATCGCTCGGCAACCTGCTGCGCTGGAAGCTCGTGTCGCGGAGGCTCCTGGCTCGTCGGCAGCGATCGCCTGCGGACATACTTCGCCGGCGACAGCGGCTACTTCGGCGGCTTCGCGGAGTACGGCCGCCTCTTTCCGGGGATCGACCTCGCGCTCGTCCCCACCGGCGCCTACGAGCCGCGCTGGTTCATGAAAGGCGTCCACATGAATCCACAGGAAGCCCTCGACGCCTTCCGTGACCTCGGTGCCCGCGAAATGATCCCGATGCACTGGGGCACCTTCGACCTCACGGACAAGCCCCTGGACGAGCCGGATCGGGTTCTCGCCGGCTTGCTCGAGAACAGTGCCCGGGATCTCGCGACGCGGGTGCATCGCGCGGCGATCGGAGAGACGATTCGTCTCTCAAGTCGCGCCTGAGAGGCGGGAGCGCGGTGCGAAACTCGATCGAGGAGGAAGCCCTAGCTCTCGCTGCGCTCTTCCCAGACTTTTACCAGCTCGATCACGGTCTCGACGGCTTTCTCCATATCCTGGACGGAGACCCATTCGAGGCGGGAGTGGAAATTGTGCTCGCCGGCGAAAAGGTTCGGCGTCGGCAGGCCCATGAAGGAGAGACGCGAGCCGTCCGTGCCGCCGCGGATGGGACGTTCGCGCAGCGTGAGTCCGGCGCGGCGGATCGCTTCGCGGGCGTTTTCCACGACCTGCGGATGCTGGTCGAGGATCTCTCCCATGTTGCGGTAACTCTCTTCGACGGCGGTGTGAACGCTCGCGCCGGGCCAGTCGGAGACGGTCGTGTGGGCGAGATTCTCGAGAAAGATTTCCTTCTCCCGGAGTCCGCTGAGCTTGAAATCGCGGATCAGCAGCCGGACCGAGGTTCGTTCGACGCTCGCCGTAAGCACGTAAGGATGCACGTAGCCCTCGTAGTTCGCCGTGGTCTCGGGAGAAAGCTGTCCTTCGGGAAGCCGCGTGATGAAGTCCGCGGCGATCTTGATGGCATTGATCATCCGCCCTTTGGCGTAGCCCGGGTGCGTGTTGAATCCCTGGAAGGTGATCGTCATCGCGTCGGCGCAGAAGCTCTCCATTTCGAGCTCGCCCAGCGTTTCTCCGTCGAGCGTGTAGGCGAATCGGGCGCCGAATTTCGCGACGTCGAAATGCGCCGTCCCGCGACCGACTTCTTCATCGGGCGTGAATCCCACCCGGATCGGTCCGTGGAGGATCTCCGGATGCTGCATCAGGTACTCAGCCACCGTGACGACTTCCGCCACACCCGCCTTGTTGTCCGCACCGAGAAGAGTGGTACCGGAGGCCGTGACGATGTCGTTCCCGACCTGCTCGGCGAGCCACGGATTGTCGGCGAAACGCAGGACGGCGGTCGAGTCATCGGGAAGGACGAGATCCTCTCCGCGGTAGTTTCGATGCACGATCGGTTTGACGCCGTCCCCGGGCATTTCGGGCGAGGTGTCGACGTGGGCGAGGAGGCCGATCGTCGGCACGTTCTTTTTTTCGCTCGTCGCCGGAATAGTCGCCATGACATATCCCCACTCGTCGATGGCGGCGTCGACGAGCCCGATCGCCTGGAGCTCCCCGACGAGCGGTCGAAGCAGGTCGAACTGTTTTTCGGTCGATGGGTAGGTTGTGGATTTTTCCTCGGACTGTGTGTCGATGCGGACGTAGCGGAGGAAGCGCTCGAGCACTCTTTCGCGGATCTCGCTCATCCGACAAGCCTAACGCAGCGTTCAGGTCGCGGCCCGGCTCTTGCTTTGAGAAAATGGCAAAGAGCCCGGCCGCTCTGGCCGGTTTCAGGTTCCGGCTCCCGGCCCGTGGCGCCCAAAGCGAGGTTTCCCTGAAGCAGACCTTTACAGAACGGGTTCGGCGGTTCCTCAGCCGGGCGCCGGTCGATCTCGAACGCCCCTTTCGCGACGAGCTCGCGAGCATCGAGCAGCTCGAAGAACGCGCCAAGGCCCTGGCCGCGCGCCTGACGATCGATCCCGCGCCCGGCGGTTCGGCGAACCGCGACTATCCGCGTCTCGACGACAACGCGGAGTTTCTCGAGCGGTCTTACGGCCAGATGGCCGAGGACGTTCATCGCGGCGAGTTCGTCACGCAGGCGGCGGAATGGTTCCTCGACAACTATCACGTGGTCTCGTCGGAGATCCGCGGAATCCGTCAGGACCTGCCGCGCGGTTTCTACCGCGAGCTCCCGAAGCTTGCGCTGCGCGAACATCGGGGAATGGCGCGAATCCACGCGCTGGCGCTCGAGATCATCCGGCACAGCGACAGCCGCTTGGACCGGCCTCGTCTGCTGCGCTTCCTGAACAGCTTCCAGTCGGTGGCTCCCCTGACGATCGGTGAGCTCTGGGCCTGGCCCAGCATGCTGCGACTCGGACTGATCGAGAATCTCCGGCGCCTCGTCGCGCGAACGGTCGAGGCGCGTGAGGCTCGCCGTGCCGCGAATCTGTTCGTCGACGATCTCGAGAGAGCCGGGGCCGCAGCGCCGCGTCCGCTGCCAGCGGAAATGCACTCAGCGTTCGTGGTCCAGTTGCTGGAGAGGATTCGCGAAGGGGGCTCCGGCCACACTGCGGTTCGGTCCGCGATCGATGCCCACGCAGAGAGGCACGCGACGTCCGCCGAGGAGTGGATCCGTTCGGAACACCAGCGGCAGGCCTCGGCGCAGGTCTCGATCGCCAACGTCATCGGAAGCCTTCGTTTCTGCTCAAGTCTCGACTGGAGCGCCTATTTCGAGTCGGTGAGTCTCGTCGATCGTGCGCTGCGTCAGGATCCCGCGGGCGTCTACGGGCGGATGGACTTCCTCAGTCGCGACCGCTATCGCCAGGCCGTGGAGGAGCTCGCGGACGAAAGCGGCGACGCCGAGCTCAGGGTCGCACTCCGGGCGGTCGAAAGCGCCCGGCTCGTCGCCGAATCGGGTGGGGGAACGGCTGCCGCGGCGTCGGCGTCAGGGACCGCAGCGGTCGAAGGATCCGAATCCGCGGCTTCGCACGTCGGTTTCCATCTCGTCGGTCCCGGCCGCGAGGGACTCGAACGGGATCTCGCCTATCGCCCGCCGCTGCGAGCCCGGTTGCGGCGCTGGGTCCTCGCTCACGCGACCGGCCTCTATTTGGGCGCGATCGGCGGGCTGACGGGCGTTCTCGTTTCCGCCGCTGTGGGCTATGCGATGCGCAGCGGAAGCGGGCTGAAAGGAGCCATCGCGACGGCTCTCGTCGCGATCCTGCCCGCGAGCGAGCTCGCCATCCAGATCGTGCAGCATCTCGTCGCGCGGTGGCTGCCCCCGCGGCGTCTTCCCCGGATCGACACGCGCGGTGGAATTCCGGCCGACGCCCGCACGCTCGTCGTCGTCCCGACACTCTTTGCGACGGTAACCGACGCGGAAGAGATGGTCGATCACCTCGAGGTTCTCGCGCTCGGAAATCTCGACCCGAACATTCATTTCGCGATTCTGAGCGATTTCACCGATGCCTCCACTGCAGAGATGCCGACGGACGAGGCGATCGTCGCCGCGGCGAAGGCGGGCGTCGAAGCGTTGAATCTGCGCTATCCGGGGAAGGGTGCCAGCCGGTTCTTCCTCTTTCATCGCCGGCGGCTCTGGAACGCAGCCGAAGGCGTTTTCATGGGCTGGGAACGCAAGCGCGGCAAGCTCGAAGAGGTCAACCGGCTGCTGCGCGGCGCCACCGACACGAGTTTTGCCGTGCGCGTCGGCGACCTCTCCCTCCTGCCCGGCGTCCGCTACTGCCTCACGCTCGACTCCGACACGCGCTTGCCCCGGGATGCGGCCCGAACGCTGGTCGGAATCGCGGTGCATCCTTTGAACCGGGCGGTGTTCGATCCGCGGGTGAATCGGGTGACGGCCGGATATGGAGTCCTTCAGCCGCGGGTGAGTGTGACGATGGCGAGCGCCGCGGGCTCTCTGTTTTCACGTCTCTATGCCGGGCACACCGGAGTCGATCCTTACACCACGGCGGTCTCCGATACCTATCAGGATCTCTTCGGGGAAGGCATTTACACCGGAAAAGGTCTCTACGACGTCGATGCGTTCGAACGTGCGTTGGCCGGTCGCGTTCCGGAGAATGCGCTGCTCTCGCACGATCTCTTCGAAGGGATCTACGCTCGCACCGCGCTCGTCAGCGACGTTGAGCTCGTCGATGACTATCCAGCGAGCGTTCTCGCCCATGCGCGGCGTCAGCATCGTTGGGTGCGCGGCGACTGGCAGATCCTGCGCTGGCTATTCCCGTTCGTCCTCAACCGGGCGGGAGAGCTCGAGCGCAACCGCCTGCCGCTCATCTCGCGCTTCAAGATTCTCGACAATCTCCGCCGGAGCCTCCTGCCTCCGGCGACGGTCGCGTTGCTTCTCGCCGGCTGGGTCATCCTGCCGGGGAGCGCCATCGTCTGGACCTGCGCCGTCCTTCTCGCGCTCGCCTGGCCGGTGTATCCGCCGCTCCTCTCCTTGCTGCGCGGCCCGGAGCGCCGCGAGCCGTGGGGCTTCTTCCTGCGCCGGATCGCGAGCGAGGTCTCGACGGAGATCGCCCGGGTCGATCTGCAGCTAGCTTTCCTCGCGAGCCAGGCCTGGCAGATGTTGCATGCGATCGGCATCACGCTCGCGCGACTGGGGTTCACGCGCCGCCGGCTGCTCGAGTGGGAAACCTCGGCGGCGAGCGCGGCTCGCACGATGCAGAGACCCGAGCCCGCGCAGCTGTCGGAGGCAGCGGAGCCGGTCGAGCAGGCGAGCGCAGGGGAGAAACCGCAGTGGATCCTCTTCCGGCGTTTCCTGCACGAGATGATGGCGAGTCCCATTCTCGCGATCGTCGCGCTCCTCGGCGTGGTTCTGCGCGCGGGTTCGCGGCCCTGGGTGATGGTGGCGGCGACGCCGGTTCTCCTGCTCTGGCTCGTCGCACCCCTTCTGGCGCAATGGTTGAGCCGACCCGTTCCGCCGCGCACCATCGAGCTCGACGCGATCGACCGCAGATATCTGGAGGAAATTGCCCGCGCCACCTGGGGCTACTTCGCGAAATTCGCAGCGGCCGGGGAAAACGGATTGCCGCCCGACAACGTTCAGGAAATGCCCGAGGAGCGGATCGCGCACCGGACTTCGCCGACGAACATCGCGATGGGAATGCTCGCGACGCTCGCGGCTCACGACTTCGGGTTCATCGATCGCGAGGAACTGCGCGTGAGAACGGAGCGGCTGTTCTCCTCCCTGGACCGCCTCGAACGCCATCAGGGGCATTTCCTGAACTGGTACGACTCGACATCGCTTGCCACGCTCGAGCCGCGCTATGTCTCGACCGTCGACAGCGGAAATCTCGCCGGTGCGCTGCTCGCACTCAAAGAGGGACTGGCGCGCCTCGAACTGCCGGAGCTCGCTTCTCGCGCCGGACGTTTCGTCGAGGAGATGCATTTTGCGTTTCTCTTCGATACCGAGCTCGGCCTGTTCTCGATCGGCTACAGGCTCGCCGAAACCGAGACACCCGGGCGGCTCGACGCCTCCTATTTCGATCTGCTCGCTACAGAGGCGCGGCTCGCGAGCTTCCTCGCCATTGCCCGCGGCGAGGTGCCGCAGTCGCACTGGTTTCAGCTCGGTCGGCGCGTCACGAGCATCGACGGCTCGCCGACCCTGCTGTCGTGGAGCGCGACGATGTTCGAGTACCTCATGCCGATGTTGCTGATGAAGAGCTATCCGCAGACTCTGCTGGATCGCAGCTGCAAGATGGCGGTCTCTGCGCAACGCGCGTTCGGTACCGAGCGCGGTGTGCCTTGGGGAGTTTCTGAATCCTCCTACAGTGCGGTGGACCGCTTCGGCAACTACCAGTACAAGGCGTTCGGAATCCCCGTCCTCGGGCTGAAGCGCGGGCTCGGGGAGGAGCTCGTCGTCGCTCCGTATGCCACCGCTCTCGCCGCGATGGTCGACCCGGTGGAGGCGGTGCGGAACCTCCGGCGCCTGGAGCGGCTCGGGCTTTTGGGCAAGTACGGGTTCTACGAAGCGATCGACTACTCCCGTCGGTCCGTTCCGGACGGCGAGTCCGATGGAAGAGCGGCGAGCGACCGCGGCGAGATCATCCGCAGCTACATGGCGCACCATCAGGGAATGACTCTCATCGCGCTCGCCAATGCGCTTCTCGGACAGCCGATGGTCGAACGGTTTCACGCCGACCCTCGCATCCGTGCGACCGAGCTCCTCCTGCAGGAGCGGATTCCGCGTCAGGCGCCGGTCGTCGAGCCGCGCCCGGCGGAGGCGACGCGGATCGTTCCGCCGGCGCCCGCAGCCGCGCTGCGGCGGTTCCGTTCTCCCCACACGACATTCCCGCATGCGCAGTTCCTTTCGAACGGCAACTACACGGTCGTCGTGACTCACGCCGGCGGTGGCGCGAGCTTCTGTCGCGGAAGAGCGGTCACGCGGTTCCGCGACGACGCGACACGCGATCCGGCAGGGCAGACGATCTATCTCCGTGACGTCCGCAGCGGCGAGGTCTGGGGACCCACCTATCTCCCGACCGCCCGGGAGCCGAGCGAGACCGGCGACTACGTCGCGACGTTCCAGCCGGAGCGGGCGGCCTTTCGTCGGCGTGAAGCCGGAATCGCGACGCTGCTCGAAATCGCCGTCTCGACGGAAGACGACACCGAGATCCGCCGCTTGCGCGTCACGAATCTCGGAGATCGCACGCGCGAAATCGAGGTGACGAGCTACGCCGAGATTGTGCTTGCTCCGGCGGCGGAAGATCGCTCACATCCGGCGTTCGCAAAGCTTTTCGTCGAGAGCGAATTCCTTCCGGAGGCTGGAGCGCTGCTGTTCCGCAGGCGGCCCCGGAGCGCTGTCGAGAATCCGGTCTGGGCCGTCCACGTCCTGGGTTTCGAGGGCCGTCAGCAGGGACCGGTCGAGTGGGAGAGCGATCGCGCCCAGTTTCTCGGCCGCGGTCGGGACATGTCGAGCCCGCAGGCGCTCGACGGAGTGCCGCTTTCAGGAACGACGGGTGCAGTTCTCGACCCCGTGGCGAGCCTCCGGCAGCGATTGCGTCTCGAACCCGGCGGTTTTGCCCGCATCACTTTCGCCACTGGGGTCGCGGCGACGCGGGACGAAGCGGTGTCCCTGGCGCACAAGTATCACGACGCCGGCAACGGAAGCCGAACGTTCGCTCTCGCCTTCGCGCAAGCGCAAAGCGACCGCCGTCACCTCGGGATCTCTCCCGACGACGCCGTGCTCTATGAACGACTCGCCTCCCGTGTCCTCTATGCCGACGGGTCCTTTCGCGCATCGGGCGAAACCCGGGCTGGAAATGAGCTCGGACAAGCGGGACTCTGGGCACATTCGATCTCCGGAGACCTCCCGATACTTCTCTTGCGGGTCCTCGAGGGCGACGATCTCGGACTGGTACGGCAGGCGCTGCAGGCCCAGGAGTACTGGCGGCTCAAGGGACTTGCCGCCGACGTGGTCCTCCTCAACGACAATCCGACGAGCTATCTCGACGAAATGCAGGGTCACCTCGAAGCGCTTCTCGACAGCGGTCCGTGGCGCACGTGGCGGCAACGTCCCGGCGGCGTCTTTCTGTTGCGCTCGGAGAGCTTGCGTCCCGCGGAGCTGACGCTGCTTTCGAGCGCCGCGTCCGCGATCCTGAGTGGCGATCGCGGCGAGCTCGCCGAGCAGCTCGGGCGCCTCGACGCAGTTCCCCTCGCGCCATCGTCCGCGCCGACGGCCCTGCTGTGGCCTGACCCGCGTCCGCTTGCCGGCCCGGCCAACGCCTCTCCGGGGGAAGCCGCAGAGCCGGTCGAGCTCATGCTGGAGAATCCGTTCGGCGGTTTCGCCGCTGGCGGGCGCGAATACCTGATTCAGCTCGACGGCAGGACCGAGACGCCGCTGCCGTGGACCAACGTCATCGCAAACCCGCTGTTCGGCACGATCGTGAGCGCTTCGGGTTCGGCGTTCACCTGGGCCCTCAACTCGCGTGAGAACCGCCTGACGCCGCATGCCGGCGATCCCGTCAGCGATCCGACGGGAGAAGCGATCTACCTTCGCGACGAGGCCAGCGGGCGGATCTGGTCGCCGACCCCCGGACCTCTGCGCCGGGAAGACGACGCGCGATGCATCGTGCGGCACGGCGCCGGGATGACGCGCTTCTCCCGCACTTGTGAGGAGATTCGCCATGCGCTCGAAGTGTTCGTCGACTCGGCAGCGCCGGTGAAATTCTCGCTTCTCTCCCTGACCAACGATGGCACCGCCCGGCGGGCTCTGAGCGTTTACTGCTACAACGAATGGGCGCTCTGTCCGCCGAATCCGGATGAGCGTCGGCACGTCGTGACCGAGGTCGACGTCGTCTCGGGCGCCGTGCTCGCGCGCAATCCCTTCGGACGCGATTTTTCTTCCCGCGTCGCGTTTGCCGGCTCCTCCGTGCGCCCGCGATCTTCCACTGCCGATCGCGCGGAGTTCCTCGGCCGGAACGGATCGACGGGAGCACCGCGTGCCCTTGCGAAACCGGAGCTTGCGGGCTCGTTCGGCGCCGGTCTCGATCCCTGCGCTGCACTGCAGATCGGACTGACTCTGGAACCCGGGGAGACGAGACAGATTGCGTTTTTCCTCGGGCAGGGTACGGACCGCGCGGATGCTCTCGCTCTGATCGCGCGCCTCGGCAACGTCAGTGCGGCGATGTCTTCTCGCGCGGAGGCATTGGCGACATGGGACTCGACGCTCGGGACGATTCAGGTCAGGACACCGGACGACTCGTTCGACCTGATGATGAATCGATGGCTCCTGCACCAGACGCTCGGCTGCCGTCTCTGGGCGAGATCCGGCTACTCGCAGCCCGGCGGAGCCTTCGGATTCCGGGACCAGCTGCAGGATGCGATGGCACTCGTCTACGCACGGCCCGACCTCGCGCGGGAGCACGTTCTCCGCGCCGCAGCGAGACAGTTCGAAGAGGGTGATGTGCAGCACTGGTGGCACCCGCCGGGAGGTCAAGGTACACGGACGCGCTGTTCTGACGACCTGCTCTGGCTGCCCTACGTCACGGCCCACTACGTTCGCGCGACCGGCGACAACTCGGTTCTCGAGGAGACGGTTCCATTTCTTGCGGCACCCGTTCTCGATGCGGGAGTCGACGAAGCGTACTTCGCACCGGAGGTCTCGGCCGCATCGGCGACGCTCTTCGAACATTGCCAGCGGGCGATCGATCGCGCCCAGGGTGTGGGCCGGCATGGACTGCCGCTGTTCGGTTCCGGCGACTGGAACGATGGAATGAACCGTGTCGGGCACGAAGGCCGTGGCGAGAGCACTTGGCTGGGATTCTTTCTCCATACCGTGCTCACCGAGTTTGCCGCGCTCTGTGAAACACGGGGAGTGGCGCAACTCACCGACCGCTATCGGGCGCAGGCGTCTCGCCTCGCGAGCGCGCTCGAACTGGCGTGGGACGGCGAGTGGTATCTGCGCGGCTACTATGACGACGGCTCGCTCCTTGGCTCGCATTCGCGCGACGAATGCCGGATCGATTCCTTGCCGCAGAGCTGGGCCGTGCTTTCGCGCGCCGTACCGCGCAGGTTCGCGGAACGCGCGCTCGATGCGGTTCGGTCGCGTCTGGTGCGGCGCGGTGCGGCAGAGATTCTGCTCCTCGAGCCGCCCTTCGACATTTCATCGCAGGATCCCGGATACATCCGTGGCTATCCGCCGGGGATGCGGGAGAACGGCGGGCAGTACACGCATGCCGCGGTCTGGGTGCTTATGGCGGTCGCTGCTGTGGGCAGCGGCGACGAAGCCGTCGAGCTCTTTCACATGCTGAATCCCGCCAACCACGGGCGCACGGCGGGAGGTGTCGAGCGCTACAAGGCGGAGCCCTACGTGCTCGCGGGTGACGTCTATTCGCATCCGCAGCACGCAGGCCGGGGAGGCTGGACCTGGTACACCGGCGCGGCCGGCTGGCTCTATCGCGCAGGGCTCGAGTGCATTCTCGGCCTGCGGAGAAACGGCGCGACATTCGGGATGGACCCCTGCATTCCGACGGCATGGCCAAGGTGTGCGATCGTCTGGCGCTTCGGCGGAGCGCGCTTCGAGATCGAAATTCAGAATCCGTCCCACCGCAGCCGCGGCGTCGCGATCGCCGAGCTGGACGGGGTGGAAGTCGATTCGAGCGCCATTCCGCTGGTCGACGACGGAGCGGTACATCAGGTTCGGATCGTGCTCGGCTAACATCGTCTCGTTTCACCGCATCCGGACGATCCGGAGACGAGGCCGTATTTTCAGGTGCCGTTCATGACGATCGATCTTTCCGGTATTCCGGCGCTGCTCAACTACGACGCGGCAGTCGACTGGTCTGAGCGGCTCGAACGCGAGGGGCCGTTTCTGCTGCGAGCCCTCGCCGGAGCGCCGAGCCGACGGGTTCTCGACCTCGGAAGCGCCACGGGAGAGCATGCGCGGTGGCTCGCTGCGGATGGCTTTTCGGTGGTGGGGATCGAAGGAGTGCGGGAGCGCTGGGAAGTGGCGAAACGTCTCGCACCGCCGGGAGTCGAACATCTCGCCGGGGATCTGGGAGCGGTGGAAGCGATGGTCCGCGGGCAGTTCGGAGCGGCGATCTGCCTCGGCAGCACGCTGCCGTGCCTGATCGGTGCGGAAGCCATCTCGCGCATGCTCATCGGACTCCGCCGCAGGTTCCTCGACGGCGGAGTCTTCGTCGCGCAGCTCGTGAACTTCGCGGGGCTGGAGACCCGGAGGGTGACGGAGTTACCGGTGCACCGCGTGCAGCGCGCCGAGGACGAGCTGCTTTTTCGCAGCGAGCTCGGCTACGACACGGACGGCGTCGTGACCGTCGCCGAATCGTTGACGCGGCGCACCCGGGATGGCAAAGAGGAATCGGTGCATCTGCGTCATCGATATCTTCAAGGCTGGCGTCCCGACGAGCTCCGGACGCTGCTCGACCTCGCGCGCTTCCGGAGCGTCGAAATCTCCGGCGGCTTCGCCGGCGAACCGTTCGACGCCGAGCTCTCGGACGAGATGGTGATCGTCGCCTCCTGAGCGGACGGCGCGGGAGAGGCACCCCCCGGCCGAGATCCCGGAAGCGAGAAGGAATGCGCCGGCCGAATCTTCAATTTGCCGCCGGGCGCAGGCGCTGCGAGGAGGTATCTTTACCGCAAGTTCTTTCGCTTCAATGCGATCCGAAGCTGGAACGGGAGTTGCTCTTCCTCAGGTCGAGCGCGGGCGGTCCTCAGTGCGATACGAGATCGCGCAGGGCCGCTGCCAGCGCCAACTCAGGGAGGCAACTCATGGCTCGTCGTGGAATTCGATTCGCAATGCTCTTCGCGCTGGCGACTTCCGCTGCCGCCGTCGCTCAATCCGCTCCGGCCATTCCCGCTGGTTCAGCCACTCCTGCGACCGACTCGGCAAGCTCTCTCGAGGGGGCGCCGATCGTCAACCGGAATCCGCAGGTGACGGGCACGGTGATCTCCTCCGACGCCAACCGTCTCACCGTGCGCGACGACAAGGGTGCGCAGATGGTCTTCATCGTCAATGAAACCACCCCCGAACCGCGGATCTTCAGCGTGGGTGTCCGCGTGACGGCCGACTACGTGACCCTTGCCGGAACGGGTACGGTCGTCCGCAAGGTCGTCGTCGCTCCGAAGCTGATGACGCCGGATTTCGAGACGACGGTGACCCGGACGACCGCAACGGGCGCAACGGGCGCGACGACCGCTCCTGCGGCGAATCCCGTTCCGGCGCCCGCACCTTCGACGGATGCCAGCACGTCCAGCGCAACTCTGCCGGCGACCGCCAGCCCACTGCCGGCTGTGGCCCTGTTCGGCCTGTTCGCCGCCGCTGGAGCGATCTCGGTTCGCAAGGCGCGCCAGTCGTGACCCGAGTTCCCGGACGTCCATCGGACGCTCGGGAGCCGGCGCCGGAGTCCTCCCTCCATGAGGCTCCGGCGCCGGCGTCTTTCTCTTTGACTTCCAGTTCCGAAACGGGCGTCCCGGAAGGGAAGCCGGGCCGCGTGTGGAAGAGAATCGAAGGCGCCCTGTGGGCGATCGCGGCCGCCGCGGGTCTGTACCTCGGGTCCGTGTACGCCGATCGGGAACTCTTCGCCGCCCACGAGTCGCGGTTGCTCGCGGAGACGACGACGGCGACTGAAATGCGGACAGCGCGCGCACTGCCGCGAGTGGATCGTCCGTTCGTCGCGCGGCTCGAGATTCCGGCGGCGCCACTCACGGCGCTGGTAGTGGATGGCGTCGATGACCGAACGCTGCGGAGGGCGGTCGGGCGAATCCCCGGCAGCTCGCTGCCGGGAAATCCGGGAGATGTCGCGCTTGCCGGGCATCGTGACACCGACTTCCGCTCGCTCGGCAGGGTATCGATCGGCGATCGGCTTTCGCTGCGGACCGCCGACGGAAAGTTTCAGTACGAGGTCGAGTCCATCCGGATCGTCTCACCGCAGCAGGTGGAGGTTCTCAAACCTCTCGATCACCCCACGCTGACTCTCGTCACCTGCTTTCCGTTCCGGTTCGTCGGCCGCGCCCCGCTGCGCTACGTCGTCCGCGCGCGGGAGGTCGGCCGTCCGGGTGCGCTCGCCGTCTGAGGCCTAGCGCCGAGCCAGCCGGGCCACGATGTCGAATTCTGGCTTCGTCACCGGCTGAACCGAGAGGCGGCTGCCTTTCTGCACGACCATCATCTTCTCGAGCCCGCGGGTCGACTTCAGTTCTTCGAGCGTGACGATCTGCGCGAAGCGCTCGACGAAGCCGATCTCCACGGAATACCAGACGGGCGTTTCCGCCGTCGACGCGGCGTCGAAATACTCGTCCCCGCGGCGCCACGCACTGGGGTCCGGATATCCCGAGCGGACGATCTTTGCCTGCCCCGTCACGCCCGAGGGCTTCGCGCTCGAGGCATAGAAAAGAACGCCGTCGCCCACCTTCATGTCGTCGCGCAGGAGGTTTCGCGCCTGATAGTTGCGCACGCCTTCCCAGGTGGTCGTTCCGTCGCGCTCGAGGTCGGCGATCGTGTAGACCTCAGGCTCGCACTTCATCAACCAGAATCGCCGCGCCATGAATTTCTCCGGATTCGAGGTGCGCGCGGATTCTAGGTCAATCCGGGATTCGCGCGCCGGCTTCCTGCCCGAAGCGGGAAACCGGCGAGATCGATCGCGCGTTCGTGAGACAGTTGAGTCGCGAGGGACGAACGATGCGACGACTGCGCAGAGCAGGTTCCGGGGAAAAATCAGAGGCGTTGGGGGCAGGGTCCGGACCGACGGTGGCGCTCGCGGCGATCCCGGCGATCGCAGCGAGCGCGAGCCGCCGGCTCGCTGGCATCGCCAGGATCACGACGATCACCACCGTCCTGGCGCTCGCGGGCGGGTTCTCGATCCCGGCTCCGGTTCGTGCCGCCGGCGCACCGAAGGCGAAGTCCGCACGACCGCCGGTAGATCCCTGTGAAGCGACCTGTGCGACTTTTCACCGTGCCGAGCTCGAGGAGCGTCAGCTCGCGGTGCGATCGAGCTGCCCGAACTACGTCTCCGTCCTGGCCGATCCGCTCGTCGCGCGCGTTCGCCTCGCGCCGGAGCTGGCAGGGCGCGAAGGATCGGCGATCGACGACGAGCTCTGGCTGACGATCAACGGCGTCGACGTCTGGCATCGCAAGTTCCGCAACAAGGATTCGAGCGAAACGCTGTGGAAGAAAAAGGATCTGCAACCGGGCTGCAACGAGTTCGCCCTCCACTACTCCAACACGCGCGAAGCCGAGGCCTACTTCATGGTCGACCTCGGCGGTCAGGCCTTCTGCGGTGGCGATGCGCCCTGCCGGCGCATCTACCGCGAGGGCCTCGACTTCGGCACCGGCCTGATCTTCCGGGAACCGGTGCTCACGGCGGCGCTGTGGAATTCGCGGCTCTCCAATCCGAACGCCGCCGGCTGTTTCTGCAGCGAGCCGGGGTCGGCGGAGATCTACGAGGCCCTGGCACCGCTCATCGGATCTTCCCCGGCGCTGCCGAAACCTTAGCGCGCTGCATCGTCGAGCGCACGCAGCGCCGTGCCGCGCTCGAACTCGCCGAGAGTGCGGGCGATCTCGCGGTAGCGGCGATCGAGATCGGGGAGCGACGCGATGCTGGGCGCGATCTTCTGCAGCACCGTGAGCTTCTCGAAGTTGCCGGAAATTCCGGCGGTGTTCTCGAGTGCCGCGTTGAGAGCCGTTTCATCCAGTCGGGCCTTGTCGAGAAGCGCGACGAGGGCCGTGCTGCGCTCGAACGGAGAGTCGAGCTTGAGGGTTGCCGCGAGGTACGCCCTGGCGACGCCGGGATCCCCACCGCGGTCCGCGACATGCTCGAGCAGCGAACGGAGCTCGAAGTCCGAATCGAGGCGCTCTCCGGCATTGGTCAGAATCGCGGCAACGAAATGCGGCTCCGGATCGTGGGCGAGCGCGGCGTCGAAAGTCCGGCGAAGCTCGTAGTCGGATTCGATCTCGAGGGCTGCCGCCAGCCAGGCCTCCGGAGCGCCGCTTCCCGCGGCGACGGGAATCTTCGCTGCGACCGGAATGAGCAGCTCGGCCATCTCATAGTCCGAGCTGAGCTGTTTCGCCGTCCGCAGCAGCGAGGTCCATTGAGCGTCCGCGAGCGCCTGCGTCTTGATGGCGGCGTCGAGCGTTCGCCGGAGCTCGTAGTCCGAGTCGATCTTCGCGGCGCTCGCCAGCGCGCGGTCGATCGTCGCCGCGTCGAGCTGTACCACCGCGAAAAGCCTTCCGAGATAGGTCGCTTTGGAGTAGTCGCTGCCGCCGAGGTCGACCTCGGCGAGAACGCGGTCGGGACCGCCGCTCGCGAGCAGACGTGCCACACGGGCCTCGGCGTCGAATCCCGATTCACGGAACATGCGCGGCAGAGCCTGGGCGAGCCAGGCTCGCGCAGAGCTGTCGAGCGGCGCCGCCGATCCGCCAAGCGCGTAGGTGCGGGTGAGCGTTCCCTGATGGTCGGAGATGAGGGTGTAGTCGTGTTCGACGCCGTCGAGTTTCTCGTGGAGCTCGAATGTTCCGCCCGGAGAGAGCGTAGCGACGTCCGACTCGTCCGCCGCGAAGGTCACCTTTCCCGAGCTCTTCATCTTCATCGAGTAGCCGGTGCGGGTCATCGAGACGCTGGTGTTGCCGTCGTCTCCGACGGAAACGCTCGTCGAACTGTGGGTGGACATCGCTCCGAGACCGGAGGGGCTGCAGCCGGGGAGCAGGAACGTGCCGGCGACGAGGGCCAGGCCGACGGCGCAGCGCATCGGCCAGGGAGTCTTCGGGGTGGACATGGCGTTTCCTTTCAGCAGGAGATCGACCCTCTCGAGGAGCGGGCCAGGGGAGTTGTTGCGACCGAACATTCCGGCGCTCCACAGAGCGACGTGATTGGAGAACAGCCGCTCCGCGCAGTAGGCGAGCGATTCCGCGAGCGCCCGCGGATCGCGAATGGCGCGCACGGCCCAGGCATCGGCCTGGAGCTCGGCGAGCGCGACGAGGCGGCGGCGGACGAAACGGTGCAGCGGCTGGAGCCAGAGCAGGGTGTCGAGAGCGAGCGCGAGAACCAGCCATTGCGGGTCACGTCGTACCTGATGGGCGAGCTCATGGGCGAGGATCGCGCGGCGGCGCGGGGCGTCGAGGTCGTTTCCGACCCAGGCCGGCAGAACGATCTCTCCGTTCGGCAGTGACACGGGTCCGGCGAGTCGGGGCGCGACGCTGAGAGTGGGAGGCAGACGATCGAAGTCGGAACAGAGCGCGGCGAGCTCGCCGGCGAGACTTCTGTCCGCCGGGACCCGCCGAGCGAGCTCGCGCCGGGCCAGCGCTCCGAGGATGAGGAGTCGAAGCCCGAAGAGCGCGGCGCCAGCGAGCCAGATCCGTGCGATGGCCTCGGTCCAGCCTTCGCGCCCGGAGCTTCCGGGTGAGATGGGGCGAGATTCGGTCCCCGGCCACTGCGCCAGGAATCCGGACCCTGCCTTGGGTGCCGCCGCCGGTGCCTCTGCCGAAGCCGGTGACTCTACGGATCCGAGAGACGCGAATCCGGCACCCGCGCCGACGAATTCCGCAGCGCGCGGACGCGACGATTCGGTCGCCGGGAGCACGGCGGGTTCGGCGAGTTGCGCGAGGCGGGAGATCGGGACAATCCGGGCGAGGGAGGCGAGCGGCGAGGTTCGCACCGGCTGGAGGCTTTGCGCGGTGGAAGTGAGGAGAGCGCCGAAGAGCGCCGCCCGCCACAGCTGCTCGCGCCGCCGCGGGTCGCACAGGATTCCCAGCCGGTCGATCGCCCAGGCGAGGGCGAAGAGAAGGCTCGAGTGGACGAGGTAGGTCACCAACCAGCTCGCGAGGGAAAGATGGAGGCTATTCATCGCGATTCTCGTTCCGGATTTCGGTGCGGCGTTCGGTGCCGCCATCAGGAGAGCCCGCGAGGCGCTCGCGGACGCGCTGCAGATCTCCCGGATGAATCTCGTCCTCGCGAACGAGGTGGGCCAGGAGCTCCGCCGAATCGCCGCTGAAGAGGGAGGCCACGAGCTCTGCGACCATCGACCGGCGGACTTCCGATTCGGAGAGCAGGGTGCGATAGATCCAGGTGCGGGAATCGCGCCGCTGCGCGACCACGCCGCGCTTCTCGAGACGGGTGAGAAGGGTCGCGACCGTCGTGTGTGCAAGCCCGCGCTCGGCTTCGAGAGCCGCGGTCACCTCCGCCGTCGTCGCCTCCTGCCGCTCCCAGAGAACCCGCATGATCGCGAGCTGGAGCTCCGAAAGTTGAACCTTCTGGCCCTTCTTGACCATCGGCGGAACTCCCCGTTGCGCTTCCTGATTTGTACTACAACTGTAGTAACTACGAGTGTAGTCAGGAAAGGTTGCAGCGTCAATCCGGGAGCCGCGGAGAGCGGTTTGCAGATGCCAAGCGGTGGGAGAATCGGCACGCCGGAGCGGCGCCCTGGCGCCTGCGGAACGGCAGAACGATCAGAACGATCAGAACGAGCAGAACGAGCAGAACGATCAGAACGATCAGAACGAGCGATCCGGAGAAGAACGATGCGACCGACGAAGTCGAATTCATGGTTCACGCGATTCGCCAAGAAGACAGCCAGGGCGACCGGCCGCCCGGCGGCGTTCCTGCTCGCCGCCGCGACGATCGCCGTCTGGATCGTCACCGGGCCGCTGTTTCATTTCAGCGATACCTGGCAACTGGTGATCAACACCGGAACGACGATCGTCACCTTTCTGATGGTCTTCCTGATCCAGAACACGCAGAACCGGGATTCGGAGGCGCTGCAGATCAAGCTCGACGAGCTCATCCGCGCCGTCGCCGGTGCGCACAACGGTCTGCTCGATCTCGAAGAGATGGAGGAGTTCGAGCTCGACCGCATTCGGCAGAATTACGCCGATCTCGCGAAGCGCGCGCGCGCAGGTCTCAGCGAAGGAAGAGTCGACACCGGCTGCGACGAAGCGGAGGCCGGCGCCGTCGACTAGAGAATCCTGGCGACAGCGGGAATTCGCCGCAGCAGCGCGGTCATTGTCCAGCTTGCGGCAACGGCGCCGGAAAAGACGATGAGCGGCTTCGTGAAGCCGGCGAGAGAAACGGGCAACAGTTCAAGCTGCAGCCAGCTCACGCAGGCGTAGTGCAGCAGATAGATGCCGAACGCGTTCGCGCTCAGACTTCCGAGCCAGCTCCCCGGCCGCAACGGCTTCTGCGCGAAGCGGAGGAAGATAGCGAGCGCCGCGAGGGAGGTGAGCGCGCAGCAGGTGACGAAGGCGAGATGGCCCGCGCTGAGAAGGAGAATTCCCGGCCCTCCCTTCTGCATCGAGCCGACGATCCCGAGCAGCGCGGCGACGGCGACACCAAAGGAGAGGGCCGCCGCCACGGCCCAGAGCGGCCATCGACGCGCGAGCTTTCCGCCCGGTTCGAGCAGGCCGCGGTCGCGCCCGCAGGCACCGAGCCCGATGCCGGCGACGAAGTAGACCGCGTAGAGGAGAGAGCGCGAGATCTGGATCCAGAACGGACCGAAGTCGACCCAGCGCTCCGCGGTGAAGTGCGTGGCGAGCGGGAGATAAGCGGCGGCAGAGACGCTGATCAGGGCGATCGCGAAGCGGATCGGCCGGCGGCCGAAACAACCGCTCCATTGTCCGAGGCTTTCGCCCCAGCGCGGAAGGAACCGATAGGCGAGGGCGGCCCCGGCACTCCAGGCGAGAAGTACCCAGAGAAACCAGACGGGTCCGGCCGGCCACGAGCCGAGCGCGAGCCACTGCGCAACGAAGCTCCCGGGTTGCGGAGCTCCGGCGCGAACCGCGGCCAGGTAGGTCGGCAGGTAGGCGAGCGGTGCGAGAAGCCCGGCCCCGACGAGGAACGGCACGCCGAGCCGCCGGACGCGATCGCGGAGGTAGGTCGCGGCCCCCTTGCGCACCAGACTCGGCCAGGCGAAAACTCCGGCGATGAGGAAGAGAAGCGACATGAAATAGGTGTCGTTCCAGCCGACGAAGAGATCGAGCCCGGACGTGCGGTGAGCGTCGACGATCGGAAATGCCGGCCAGAGCCGGGGCTCCGCGAGCAGCGAGAGCGCGGGCGGCGGCGCCCAGGGATGGTAGGCCAGGACGGCGTGGTGCGCGACCACCAGCAGCGTCAGCGCCGCGCGCAAGGCACCGAGTGGCGCGTTCGTCGGGTTTCCGGACGGAGCGTCCGGGGTGAGGCTGTCGCCTGGAGCCGCGAGGCTCCCTTCGTTCCGGTTCATGGTCTTCCTCGTTTCGGCGCCGGGAGGGCGCGGGTCGTGGCTGCGGGTTGCGTTCGTTAGACGAAGTCGGTCTTGCGTCCCTGCATGTGGAAGGTGAATGCGAGCAGCAGAACAATCGCTCCGATCTCACCGAGAAGCAGGAGCCTCGCCGCGGGCGGCCAGAGAGCGACGTCGCCCTTCATCGACAGGGCGATGCTCGGAATGTGCGACACCGCGTAGAGCACCGCCTGGAAGGCGAGGTTGCCGACGACCATGGCACCGATGGACCACGCCTGCGACTCGGAAACCAGAGCGACCGCGAGATTCATGCAGTAGCTCAGCAGAATCCAGGTGAGGATGATGACGGCAAAGGGAATCAGTCCGTCGTTGATCGCGGCGCGCCCGGCGATGACGGCGATCGTGCCGGTGAGAAGCGCCGTCCATGGGATGAGAAAGATTCCCAGATTTGCGATCACCTTGGCCGTCGTGTAGTCGCCGGGAGATATCGGGAGACTCATGATGAACGGCAGCGTCTGGCCTGTGCGCTCTTCGACCACCGTCGCCATCGAGAGGTGAATGCCGAGCGAGATCAGCAGTGTGACGAGCAGAACGCTGCCGGCGTAGAACGAGCCCTCGCTGCCACTCGCGACGAGAATCAGCGCAACGGCTCCGAGCGTCAGGTAGGCCGCGATCGACCATCGCATGTAGTACCAGTCCTTGAGGACGAGAGCCCGGATCATGGTGCGGCGCTGCGGTGCGCTCATGCGGCCTCCTTTTCCCGGCGCTGCTGTACATTGGCGAGGAAGATCTCCTCGAGTGTCATGGTCTCGATCGAGTTGACCGTCGCTCCGGCGGCGGCGCACGCTTCGGCCATCGCGGCCGTGAAGCGATTGGACGTGAGGACCGTGAGGCGGCCGGTCGTGGATCGCGCGACGACATCGTCGAGGGCGGGAAGGATGACGTCCGGCGGAACGTCGAGACGGACCCTTCGCCAGCGCTCGAGATAGCTCTCCTTGTCTGCGCTGTCGATGATCCGCCCGCGGTCGATGAAGGTGATCTGATCCGAGATCTGTTCGACGTCGAGCGTGTTCTGCGACGAGAAGAGCACCGTCCGGCTCTCATCGGTGAGCACCTCCATCAGGGCCCCGAGCACCTCGTGGCGAGCGACCGGATCGAGCCCGGTCGTCGGTTCGTCGAGGACGAGGAGGCGCGGCCGGCGCGCGAGCGCGAGCAGCAACCCGGCCTTGACCCGCTGGCCGTGCGACATGCCGCGCATTTTCTGTTCCGGACGGATATCGAACCGGCGGACGAGCTCCGCGGCATAGGCCGCATCCCATCCGGGGTAGATCGATGCGATGAAGTCCATGTGCCAGGCGAGCGTCGCCCACTTGTAGAGGCGCATGTCCTCCGCGACGAAGCCGATGTCGGCTTTCGCCTGCGCCTGCTGCGATGGCATCGACTGGCCGAGAACTTCGACTGCGCCGCGATCCTGATGCACCAGGCCCATGAGGATCCGCAGCGTGGTCGACTTTCCGGCCCCGTTGGCGCCGATGAAACCCATGATGCTGCCGGTCGGCAGCTCGAGATCGATGTCGGCGAGATGAAAATGACGGTACTGCTTGTGGACGCCGGAGAAGCGGACGGCAAGATCGTTCATGGTTTCTCCCTGTTCTTTCGCTGCAACTCTGCCAATGCAGTCCGCACGCGCGCTGCGAGCTCGTCGGCGGAGAGATTCGAGAGTGCGCCGAGCCGGGCAACGTGCTCGATCTGCCGGGCGAGCTCCCCATGATGGAGATCCGCGGAGGCCCGTGTCGCGGGCGCAACGGTCGAGCCCTTGCCCTGCTGCGTCGCGATGACGCCGCTCCGCTCGAGCTCGTAATAGGCGCGTTTGACGGTGATCACGCTCACCCGGAGATCGGCCGCCAGCTGGCGGATCGACGGAATCTCGGCTCCGGCCGGCCAGTCCCCGACCGCCACCCGCTGCTCGATCTGCTCGACGATCTGCAGATACATCGGCCGCGAGTCGGTCTGGGAGATCACGAGGTCTCGGGTGCGGATCTCCGTCATGGGAAGCTGAGTATACACAGTATATACAGCCAGTCAAGTGCAGGATCCGCGGACCCGCGACGGGCTGGAAAGAGTCCGCTATGATTCGCTGCAACGAAATACGACGCCCATACGGGGCTTCGATGAATTCTCGGAGACAGGGATGAAAAAAACCTCGCTTCTCGTGCCGGGCGCTCTGGCCTTGCTCCTCACGACGCCGGCCTGGTCGGCCTCCTTCTCGAAGAACGCGCATCCGCCGACAGCGACGACCGGGCAGCAGCCTCTCGCTCCGGAGGTCCTCTTCACGATCACGCAGTCGACCAGCCTCACGCCCACTGTGGGCTCCGTCTCCTGCAATGCCGGCACGCCGACCTTCCTGCATACCGACAACAGCTATTACCGCGGCTTCACCCTGTCGGCATTTCCCGCGCTTGTGGAGCCGCAGTTCGTCGTGCAGTCGGTGTCGATCGGAGTCGAATCGGCGAACGCGTCCGGAACCGGGACGACGCAGCCGGCGACGGTGCGCATCTGGGCGGCGACCGCGAACCCGATCAGCGGTGCCGCCGACCCGCCGGGAGCCAGCACGGTCTCGAGCGAGGCGATCAACATTTCGGACCAGACGCTTTCGCTGTTGCCCGTCCCCCTCACGACACAGCCACTTTTCCTCGTCGCATCGGGAATCGTCGCGGTCGAGCTCTTCACGCCGAGCGGTCAGGCGGCGGGCCATTCGTTCTTCGTCGGCTCGAACGCCGGCGGACAGTCCGGACCGAGCTACATCAAGGCTGCAAGCTGCGGCCTGACGACGATCGGCAATCTCGCGGGCATCGGCTTTGCGAACATGCACATCGTGATGACCGTCACCGGCAACAACCAGACGCCGGTGGAGCTGCAGCAGTTTTCAGTCGATTGATTCGCGGAGATTCCCGGCAGGACCACGAGCGGCCGATCGGCCGCTCGTTTCGTTTGTGCCGCAGAGATCTTCTCGGCAGGTTTGTCGTCGGCGTCGTCCTCGCCGGCTTGGCCGCGTTGGCCGCGACCGCCGGAGCGGCCACCGTACCGTCGTCCTCTCAGGACGCCCGACTTCAAGCGGCTCTTCTTGCCGAGGCGCGAGCTCGAGGTCTCGCGGCGAAACCGGGGATCGCGTCGAGGATCGAGGCCGGGCTGCGCCTCGAACGCCGACGCCTTTTCGAGGAGCGCTGCGGGCGCGACCTTCCCGCCCCCGGGCCGCAGGAGGTCGCCGGGTTCCTCGCCGCGAACGCGCAGAAACTCGTTGGAGGAGAGCAGCTGCACCTCCGCAATATCTTTCTCCGTGTGGCGCGCGAGGCCTCGCCGGCGGAGCGGGAGCCGGTTCGGCGGGAGCTCGAGTCGTTGCGGCAGGCGATCGTTGATGGGGCGGACTTCGCTGCTCTGGCGCGTGAACGCTCGAATTCGGAGACCGCCAAGTTCGGAGGCGCCCTCAAGCCGTTCCGCCGCGGAGAGCTTCCGCCGCAGGTCGAAGCCGTCGTCTGGAAGCTCGCGCCCGGAGAGGTGAGCGGAGTTCTCGAAACGCCGGTCGGGTTTCATCTCTTTCGCCTCGATTCTCGCGACACGTCTCCCGGCCTCTCGGAAGCGGAGGCTGCCGACTGGGCGAAGTTGCGCTTGACGAGCGCCGCCCGGACCGCGGCGCGGGAGCGGGAATGGAACCGGCTTCTCGCTGCCGCGCAGGCGCATTTCGACCTCACTCCGCTCGCAGTGAAGCCGCTCGATGCCACCGCGACGGTTTTCGACCTCGGCAAGGATCCGCTGACCGTTGCCGATGTGCTGTCGCTGCGAAGCCGCGCTTCGTTTGCGGAAAGTCACAACGCGGACATCGAAAATCTGGCTCGGGACGAAGCGCTCGACCGGCTGCTCCGCTGGGCTGCGGAGCATGAATCCGCGGCTCGATCGCCGGAGTTCAAGCGACGCCTCGCCGCCGTGCGCGACGAGGTACTCGTCGCTGCCGCTGCCGAGTCCCGCGTCGCGGCCTGGGCGGGAAGGGTTCCCGAAGTCGATCTCCATCGCTTCTTCGACGCCGATCCGTCGCGTTTCTTCCAGCCCGAGCAGTTCCGGCTGTCGGTGATCGCGGTGCGATTCCCGGAGAGCGAAGGCGCCCGCGCGGCGGCGGAGGCGTTCGACCGCCTCGACTCCGTGGCGCGCAAGCTGCGGTCGGGGAGTCCGGAGTTTGCCGACGCCGCCCGTGAAATCTCCGACGATCCGAGCGCCTCTTCCGGCGGCGACCTCGG
Organism: Thermoanaerobaculia bacterium; assembly: GCA_039932315.1. Taxonomy (GTDB): domain Bacteria; phylum Acidobacteriota; class Thermoanaerobaculia; order Multivoradales; family JAGPDF01; genus JAGPDF01. The sequence goes on along the minus strand of JBDTQG010000004.1, from coordinate 46,387 downwards.
TTGGGTCGAGGCGCGAGACCTCGCCCTGTGGGCAGGATCGACGACGCTGGAGCGCATCGGGGCGCTCGTGCCGGGCGAGATCTCGTCGCCGCTTCTCCTCGAGGTCTACCGCGAGGAGATCCTCGGTTTCGAGCTTCAGGGCTACCTCCTCGTCCGGGTCGACGCGCACCGGCCGGTTGTTGCGCGCACCTTCACCGAGGCGCTTCCTGATGTCGCCGGAAAGTACGCCGTCGAGCATGCCGGTGAGGCCCAGGCGGCCATCGCCCGCGAGCTCGTGGGCACGACCGATCCCGCTTCGCCGAAGCGCGCGCCCTGACGGCCGTTCGCGGTCAGGAAATGGTGAGATGGATCTCGCGACGGCGATCGTCGGCGCGGACCGAGACGGCGCTCACGGGCACATCGAACACCGACTGGAGCTCCTCGGGCAGCTCGTCGAGCGGTGGGCCCTTCCAGGTGGCGCCACGCTTCAAGAGGCGCGCACCGATCTCTTCGCGGCGCAAGGTGAACTCGTCCGCCAGCACGAGTTTGCAATGGGCCGCAGGTTCGAGGTGCTGCCGCAGTCCGTCGACGAGCTCGGCCATCGTGCAGCCGCCGGTCGGAACCGGATTCTGCCGCAGCAGTCCACCGACGAAGATGCGCAGCTCCCAGGTCTCGCGCGAGAGCTCGACCCGGAGAACCGGGAGCGCATGGTTCTTGCGCACAGTCCGGTTTCGCTGGCGCGGCGCGCGAAAACGGATGCGCACGCGGTAGTCGCCCTTGGCCTCCGCGACCGGTGCGAGGAAGGTCACGAATCCCTTCCACCTTGCCTCCGGCGGCATCGGCGCCAGCGGAGTCATCGGCGCCAGCGGAGTCATCGGAGCCAGCGGAGTCAGCGGATCGTCGCTCTCCGGTCCGTTCTGCGGCGGAGCGGGTGCAGGCGAACAGAACGCGCAGTCGCGGCGACCCGCGAAGCCGCACACCGGACAGGGAAGCCGCTTTCTCATCAGCAGGACAAGAGAGATCGGAAAGAAGAGCGGGCCGAGAAGCGCCCACAGCCAAGGATTACGCTGCCGTCGCCGGGCGAGCCAGGCATAGACGCCGACCAGCAGGGGATAGAGCACGGCGAAAAGTGCCCAATCCGCCGGGTCTCCGATGCTGCGAGCCGCAGTCAGCACGACCGCCTCGGCTCCGCGCGCGCTGAAAAAAGCGATAGCGACGACGACAGCCGCTGTGTTCCGGCGCACGCGGGTCGCGGTCATTTGTCGCAGAGCTTCCGCACGCGAAGACACTCTAGTTCAACCGCTGGCGCGAATCGCCGTGACCGGCGCGGCGAAAGCCGCTATCTTTCCGGCGCGGTGGTCGCGGGCGGAGGAGGGGGAATGGGCAAGGGGCGTCTGGAGGCCTTCAGTGACGGGGTGATCGCGATCCTGATCACGATCATGGTGCTCGAGCTCAAGGTGCCGCACGGCGCCGATCTGGGTGCGCTGCGCCCGCTGATTCCGGTTTTTTCGAGCTATGTCATGAGCTTCGTCTATCTCGGCATCTACTGGAACAACCATCACCACATGCTGCATCTCGCCACGCGCGTCGACGGCACGATTCTCTGGCCCAACCTGCATCTGCTCTTCTGGCTTTCCCTCGTGCCGTTCGTCACCAGCTGGATGGGCGAGAATTATCGCGAGGCGGTTCCGGTGGCGGCGTACGGAGTCGTGCTGCTGATGGCGGGCGTTGCCTACTACATCCTGGCGCAGGCATTGCGCCGACTGCACGGCGCGGATTCGAAGCTCGCGCAGGCGATCGGCCGGGATTTCAAGGGCATCCTTTCGCTGGTCATCTGCTCGGTCGCCATCGCCGTCGCCGTCGTCGACCCGCGGGTCTCGCTGGCGCTCTACGCCGCGGTCGCGATGATCTGGTTCATCCCGGACCGGCGCATGGAACGCCTTCCGCAGGCCTGAAACCGCTTCGTGATCCAGCGCGCTGAATCCACCATTCTGCAGCCGAGCGCGCGAGAACTTCACCTCCGAACGCCCGTATCAGGGAGGTCCACTCGATGTCTTGAACGAAACCTTTCCGGAGGAAGAATCGCCATGTCGAAGCGCCTTGCCCTCGTTCCCTTCGCTCCAGCCTCACTGCGGACCGCTCTCGCCGCACTTTCGCTCCTCGCGCTCGCGGGCACTTCGCGCGTCGCGGCGCAGCCGCCGCTCACGCTGCCGGAGCCGAGCCAGGCGGCGTCGGTTTCACAGACATTCGGTCTCACGGACATCACGATCACCTACCACCGTCCGCACGTCCGCGACCGCGAGATCTGGGGCAAGCTCGTTCCCTACGATCAGGTCTGGCGTGCCGGGGCGAATGAGAACACCACGATCGCGTTCTCCACCCCGGTCAAGATCGGCGGAAAGGATCTCGCCGCCGGCCGCTATGGACTGCACATGCTCCCGTCGGCGGGCACCTGGCAGATCATCTTCTCGTCGGTCGATTCGAACTGGGGCAGTTTCCTCTACTCCGCGAGCGAAGACGTGCTGCGCGTCGAGGTCAAGCCGGAAGCCGCTCCGGTGCAGGAAGCGCTGCAGTACACCTTCGACGATCCGACCGGCCGGGACGTCACCGTCTCGCTGCGCTGGGAAAAACTCCGCGTACCGTTCAAGGTCTCGGTCGATACGCCCGAGGTGGTCTATCAGAGTCTGAAGAAGGAGCTCCGTGGCATTCATCAGTTCTTCTGGCAGTCGTGGAACCAGGCCGCCGCGACGCTGCTCACGAGCAAGGTGCATCTGGACGACGCCATGATCTGGGCTGACAAGTCCGTCTCCATGCAGAAGAACTTCGCCAACACCTTCACCAAGTCGCGGCTGATGGGTCTCGCGGGCGACGCGGCCGGTGCCAAGAAGCTGATGGACGAAGCGGTACCGGGCGCCACCGAGGCCGAGCTCAATACCTACGGCTATCAGCTCTTCGCCGGCGGTGCTACGGCCGATGCCGTGGCCATCTTCCGCGAAAACGCGAAGCGCAACCCGAACTCCTGGAACGCCTACGACAGCCTTGCGGAAGCGCTCGTCACCGCCGGGAAAAAGGACGAGGCCGTGGCGATGTACAAGAAGGCGCTCGCTCTCGCGCCCGAGGCGCAGAAGGTGCGCATTCAGACGGCCATCGCAGACAACCAGAAATAGCTAAACTGGGAGGCATGAAGGAAGAGCCGGCGGAGGAGTTCGAGGTCGTCTGCCCGTATTGCGGTGAAGAGATCGAGCTCCATCTCGACGCCGACCTTGCGGGCGCGCTCGTCCAGGACTGCGAGGTCTGCTGCAACCCCTGGTTGCTGCGGATCTCGCAGGACGAGGACGGCCGGCGCGTGGATATCGCACGGGCCGACGGGTCGGACTGAAATGCCCGAGATCCTGCAGGAGCCCGTCGCCACCCGCGCGCAACTTCGTCCGCCACCGATCGAACGCCCCATCGGCTGGTTTCGCTGGTTAGGCCTCGCCGCGCTCATCGCAGCGATGTCGAGCTTCGTCGCCGCGGCGGCGTCGCAGATCTTCGCCCCGGGATCCGCGGCGGCGCGGCTCCTCTTCTGGCTGGCGATCGGATTGAATCTTTTCTGCCTCGTCATGTTGCCACTCCTGCTGATCCTCGCCATCCGGGCCCGGCGGTTGCCGCGGAAGGAGTGGCGCCTCGTCATGATGCGCGCCATCTGGGGCGGACCGTTCGGAACCCTGGGCGCGCTGTGGGACCTCTGCAATCCGCCGGCGGAAATTCTGCCGCCGGTCGAGGGGACGCGGTGAGACGGTTGCCGGTCCCCCTGTCGATCTCCGATTTCTTCGCCCCGGCTGTTCCGCGAGGCGCGGGCAGCTGTCTCAGGGAGCGTGCAACCGCTCGGCTCCCGACGACCCGCTCCCGAGGCGACGATCTCCGGCCCCGGAAAGTTCGGCCAACCGGCCCGGCCGGAGCGCGCGCGGCGATCGACGGCGCCGCCCGCCCGCCTGCTGGCCTTTCCGGCGCCAGGTAGCGGACAGGCGACGGTAGAGATGGCGCCGATGGAAGGAACGGAGGGGGTCGCGAGCTGGAGCGACGAGGAGATCGTCAAGGCGGCGCGCGCTCAACCGGCACGTGCGGCAGAGTTCCTCGACGTTCTCTTCCGGCGCTACCAGACTCGCGTCGCCGCCTGGTGCGTTCGCACGAGCGGCCGCCGCGAAGAGGCCGCCGACCTCGCGCAGGAGGTCTTCGCCCGCGTCTACGAGCGCCTCGACGGTTTCCGCTTCGAAAGCTCGTTCGCCACCTGGATCTACCTCGTGACGCGCAGTGTCGCGATCAACCGCTCGATTGCGAACCGTCGCCGCGACGCCGATTCGATCGACGACGAGTTTTTTCCGGAACCCGCGGCCCCCGGCCCGACCGTCGAGGAGGAAGTGGGAACAGAGCTCCTCGTGCGCCGGTTGCGCAAAGCGATCGCAACGGAGCTCGAACCGCTCGAAGCCCGGGTGCTGCATCTGCATTTCGTCGACGGTCTGACGCTCTCTGCGGTCGATCGTCTGCTGGGGCTCGAGAACCGGTCGGGTGCCCGAGCTTTCATCGTCAGCGCCAAGCGCAAGCTGCGGCGAAGCTTCTCGAAGCTGCCGGAACTTTCAGGAGACGTCTCATGAATACGACCGACTTCGATCGCGACCGCTCCCTGCGTGCGGCCCTGCAACCGGACGCGGACTGTCCGCAGCTGCCGGCGCTCGTCGAGGCGGCGCTCTCCGGCTGGACGAGCGCCGACTCTCCCGCGCTCCGCGAACACGCGACCGGCTGTGCGGCCTGCGCGGCGGAGCTCGATCTCCTCGCCGCGTTCGATGGCACGGCACGGAATTCCACGGAAGGGACCGATATCGCCTGGGTCGCCGGCCGGATCCGGATCGGCGCAGTGCCGGGCTCGACTTCGGCTGCCGAAACGCCGTCCCTGGCGAAGGTGCTGCCGATCTCCGCCGGACGGGCGAAACGGGCGAAAACGCACGGCGAAATGCCGCTCTCGCGTCGCTGGGCCGCCGCGGCGCTGGTCGTGCTCGGGCTCGGCGTCGCTTTCGAATGGGCGCATCGCAATTTCGGAGTCGTGCCGCCGAGCCTGCCGGGGACATCGAGCAGCCTCGATCCGACGGTCGTGCGCGGCGGCGAAATCGTGCTCGAAAGTCCGCAGGGCGAGATTGCCGCGGAGACGCTCCGCGAGTTTGCCTGGCGCGGCGTCCCGGGCGCGGCGAGCTACCGCCTCGAGATCCGCGACGTTGCGGGCGAGATTCTCTGGCAGGGGAGCGAGACGGCGAATCGGCTGCGCGTGTCGCCGGAGCTCGCGGCGAAGCTCGCCACCTATGTCACGTATCGCTGGAATGTGACGGCGCTCGACGTCGCGGGAAGCGCATTGGCGCACTCTGCGACCGGCACCTTCGCGCTCGACCCGTCGTCGAACGGGACGAGCTCAGGGAAGTAGAGCTCGACGGTCGGGTCTCCGCCGTGCCGGGAGAACGGCCATCGCCGTTCTTCCACCTTTTTCTCCCCACTTTTCTCACCGCTTTCCCGCCTGTCTCCGGCGAACGAGCGCGAGCGCGATCCCTGCGGCGACCAGACCGATCGCCGCGATCAGGCCGCTCCACGAAGGACGATCGCGCGAGACCGGGCCGGGGTCGCCAAGCAGTACGAAACCTGCCCAGAGGGCGGGCTCGTTCCACCGGGCATCGCGCGCGAGACGAAGCTTCGCGTGGCGCAGGGCCTCCGCCGGGCGCTCTCCGCGCGCGAGCTCGAAGTAGAACTGCTCCATGAAGGCCGCGGTGGCCGCGTCCTGCACCGGCCAGAGCGAGGCGACGACGCCCCGCGCTCCCGCGCCGAGAAGCGCTCCCGACAGGCTCGCGAGGGCGCGCCCGCCCGAAGACGCAGCGGAACTCGTGGCGGCACCCCTGCGGTTTTCCGGGAGCGCGGTGCGGCAACCTGCAAGCACCGCGAGATTGACCGTGAGCGGCATCCGGGCGAGCTCGGGTGCGGTGACCAGTCCGTCGCCGTCGGTGTCGTCCGCTCCTTTTTCTCGCGGGTTTCCCGGATCGCTCGAGTCGCTCGAATCGCCAGAACCGTTCGAGTCGCTCCCGTTCCTGCGATCGGCGGCGAGGAAGAGGGCGACGCCGCCGGCGAGGGAGTCGTCGACGACGGTATGCGCGGCCACGTGCAGGATCTCCGTCCCTTCCCGGCACCGCTCGCGCAGCCGCCCCTCGCTCGCCTCCCGGCCGACCTCGACGCTCGTCCTTCCTCCGAGTCGGGCCGCGGCGGCCCGTACTTCGCTTTCGGCTCCGGGAAGCGGCGGCAGGCCGGAGCGGCGGGCGAGAATTCCGGCCAGGGAACCGCCCGCCGTCGCGGGTGGGAGCACGGGAGCGGCGAGCGCCGTGAAGCGCCAGCGAACATGGGCTCCCTCCGCGACCTGCGGGCGCAGGTGGGCGAAAAGGGCGAGACTGGGCAGATAGCTGACGGCGTGAAGGTCGACGAGCGAGAGCGCCGGATCTTCCGCCGCCGGCAAAAGCTCGAACGGCAGATAGAAGAGAGTTCCATCGGGAACGATGCGCACTTCAACGTCCTTCGGGAGCCGCGAAGGAAGGAGCTCCTGTCCGAGGCTCCTGCGGTCGGTTTCGCTCGGTACGGCGGAAAGCGCGAGGTCGCGATGGAAATGCGCGACGCGCTCGGCGATCGAGCGCGGCACTCCGGCGGCGGCGACTCGCCAGGGACCCGCCAGATTGTCCCACCGCCAGAGTTTGCGGTCACCGAAAAAGTAGACCAGGGTCGGACCGAGGCGCGGCGCGAGGGCCGCGATCTCTTCCGCCGAGAGAGGTTGCGCCGCGGTCGTCGAGCTTCCCTGCCGAGGATTTCTTCCGACGGCGCGCGCTCCGCGGGGGACGAGCGCATCGAGGAGCTCGCGCGCCCGGGCGCGCTCGGCGAGCGTCAGGGCTTCGAGCGCGAGACGGTCGTCCATCCGGGCGACCGCACGCTCCGCGAGCAGCTCCACGGCGAGAGCGTAGACCGCGCGTTGATCGGCGAGCAGGTCGCCGCGCAGGGTGGAATTTTCGAGCCGCGCGCCGGCGTCTTCGATTCTGGCCATCGCTGCACGCAGATGCCGCCGAGCCTCGTCAGGATCTCCGGCGGCGCGAGCGACCCGCGCAAGACCGGTTTCGGCGGACCATTCGCCGGCGGCGGCGCTCGACTCGACAGCGGCGGAACGAGCGCTCTCGAACGCCGTGCGTGCCCGGACGAGATCCCCGGCGTCGAGCCGCAGGGAACCGATCGCGAGGAGTGTGCGGACCTGCTCGCCGCGATCGCCACTCGCCTGCGCGAGCCGAAGGGCGCGAGCGAACTCCGGCTCGGCGCTCTCTGGCGCATGGAGGTTGAGCTCGAAGACGAGTCCGCGATTCAGGTGGACATTGGCGAGCGCCGACCGGTCTCCGGAGCGCTCGTAGGCGAGTCGCGCCGCCTCGAGAAGCGTCAAGGCGCGACGCGGGTCGCCGAGGTTGCGGTAGAGCACTGCGAGATTGACTGTCCGCGCAGCAACCGCGACCGGATCTTCCACCGGCGATTCCGCTCCCGGCAGGACGCGGGAAGCCGGCAGAGCGGGCGGCCGGATTTCCGCGAGCGCCTCTTCGTAGGCGCCCAGCTGTTCGAGCGCAACGCTGCGGTTGATCCGGACGTAGCTGATCTCTTCGGCGGCCCAGGCCTCTTCGCCGTGCGTGCGCGCGACATCCTCTTCCGCGGCGAGCCAGTCGAGCGCCCCGGCGTAGTCGCCGCCGCCGATCGCGAGCGCTGCGAGATTGGAGAGAACCAGCGCCTCGCGCTGCGGGCGGCCGAGCTCCCGCGTCAGCCGCAACGCCTCGCGATAGGCCGACTCGGCGCGCTGGCGATCGCCGGTCATCTCGAGCGCGAGGCCGAAGCTGTTGAGCGCCGATTCGCGGTCGCCGGGCCGGTTTTCACCCGGAGCGTCGAGGTGCTCGATCGCTGCGCGGCAGTGAGGCAACGCTTCCGCGAAGCGACCGGCATCGTTCAGGCTTTCGCAAGCGCTGCGTTCGGGGTCGGCGACCCCGGCGTCGCCGGAGACGCCGGCGACGGCCGCGAGGCCGGGAGCTGCGATCGCCAGGCACAGGATTGCCCAGAAGCTTTCGGGCATCTGCCGCCGGCGACCGGCGGAGCTTCGGCGGTATGTCACGGTGCGATCCTATCGACGCGCAGCGCGCTCCGGGCGATGCACACAGAGAAACGGCCCCGGAGCGTGAGCTCCGGGGCCGGGGGTACTGGGGGAATACTGCGAGAAAACTGCGGGAAGACTTCGGAGAAGTTACTGCGGGCAGGAGCGGAAAGTGTCGACGTCCTGGATCGGCTCAGCGGCGAGACCGGACGGATTGCGGTACTGCTTGGCGACGCCGCTCCGCGTGTCGGTCACCGTGAGCGTGAAGTCGACGTTCGTCGTGGCGGCGAAGAAGACCCAGTAGGCGCGCAGCCCGGGGACGTTGCAGCCGTCGACGACCTTGACCATCATTTCCATGTTCTCCTGGTTGAAGAACCAGAAGAGTCCCGTCTGATTCGAGAACTGCACGGCATGTCCGCCACCGGCTCCGACGTTCGTGGTGCGATAAGTGATCTCCGCCGAGAAGCGCCCGCCGAGCAGGCAGAGCGTCGTGGCGCTCGGAACGCACGCCGCATGAGAGGCGTCGTCGTCGAGGAGGTTGAGAATCGCCGACCCGCGATCGACGTCGATCGAAGCACCGTTCGTCGCCTGGCTCAGAGCGAGAAGTACCGTCTCGCTGCCCTCGGAAATCGCGTCGTCGACGATGGGAACCTGGAAGGTCTTCGTGCTGCTGTCGCCGCTCGCCCAGGAGAGCGTCCCGCTGACCGGCGCGAAATCTTCGTCGGCGGTCGCGCTCCCCGAAGCTGCGGCGTAGTGGACGGAGACCGCGCCGTTTTCACCGTGCGAGCGTTCGATGGTCACGAGGGCTACGGCCTGACCTTCGATGACCTGGAAGCTGCTCGATCCGAACTTGAACGTACCGGCGCGCTGGGGATTGTTTCCTCCCGGGACATTCCCTGCGGCTTCGACGATCGTCAGCACGGCCGAGCCGCGCGCGAGGTCGACGGTCGCGCCGCCGGTGGCGTTGGAAAGGACGAGATTCACCGTCTCGTTTCCCTCCGCGGTGCCGTCGCTGACCAGGGGCACGGTGAAGGTCCGGGTGGAACCGTCGCCGGGTCCCCAGGTCAGGGTGCCGGAGGTTGCGGCGTAGTCGGCTCCGCTCTCCGCAGTGCCATCGCTCGTCGCGTAGTCGACCGACACGGTGCCGGTCTCGCCGTGCGAGCGCTCGACGGTGATGACGGCGACGCCGGCGCTCTCGAGACCGAGGAACGTCCGCTCGTCGAACTTGAGGACGCTCGCATTGCCGCCGTTGCCGCCGTTGCCGCCACCGCAGTCGTCACCGGGCTCGCAACCGCCGTTGCCGCCACCGCAGTCGTCACCGGGCTCGCAACCCCCGTTGCCGCCACCGCAGTCGTCGCCGGGCTCGCAACCGCCGTTGCCGCCGCCGCAGTCGTCGCCGGGCTCGCAACCGCCGGTGCCGCCGCCGCAGTCGTCGCCGGGCTCGCATCCGCCGTTGCCGCCGCCGCAGTCGTCACCGGGCTCGCAACCGCCGGTGCCACCGCCGGTGCCACCGCCGGTTCCGGAGTCGCTGTCCGAGATGAAGACGCTGATCGTGCCGCGGCCGGGCTCGACGGCCGCGCCGCCGGTCGGATTCGACAGAGTCAAGAGAAAGCTCTCCTGCGCTTCGGCAGCGTCATCGTTCAAAACGGGGACGGAGATCGTGCGACGCGACTCGTCGCCATCGGCCCAGGAGAGTGTCCCGGAAACGGCAGAGTAATCCGAGCCGGCGTTCGCCGAAACATCGGCCGACGAGTACGCGACGGTGATCGCTCCATCCTGGCCGTGCGAGCGCTCGACGCCGATCTGAACGATGCCGGCCTCTTCGGAGACGGAAACGCTCGACTCGTCGAACTTCACGCTCCCCGGGCCGGACGCGTAGACGGGTGAGGTGAGAAGGGCGAGGCCACCGAGGACGAGTCCGGCGACTGCGGTGCGAATCGGGTTCATGGTCGATCTCCTGTTTCGAGGTCTCCAACGGGCGGCGTAGGTTCGCCGGTCGCGGAGCTTCGGTTCAGGGGTAGAGACAGGCCGGCGGGGCGTCGGGAACAGCCCGCCGCGAAAATCGCGATTTTCCGGCGGGCTGTTCCAGGCTCCCCTTGGGGCTGTCTCACCCATCTGAAGGATCGTTGGCCCTTACCTGGCAGCGGGAATGCATTGCAGGTCGGGAGACGTTCTCGTCAGGATGTGCAGGCCCCGGGGAGCTCCCGGGGGAATGCGGGAGAATCTTCATGCGATCGGAACTTGAGCAGAAAAGGGAAAGTGTCCTTCCGCCTCGGCAGACGGCCGGTGTGGGCGTCGGACTGGTCACGGGCCTGTGGCTCGCTGCGGCGCTCGTCGGGGGGCCCGCGCGGGCGATCGTGCCCGAGCCGCTCGCCCTGCGCATTTCGGATGCGATCGGTGCGCCGGGCGGGCAAACCGCCATTGTCTTTCGCACCTACGCCTCCCGTCCCATCCGGCGCGGACAGATTCACACCGGCTTCGCCCCCGGACGAGCACTCGCCGCCGGCGCTTCTCGGGTCTCCCGGGTTCCGGTCGACCCGATCCAGTCCTACGATGGCGGACTGATCTTCAGCGTCAGTGGGGACGCCGTGCCGGTCTTCACGTTCGATTCCGGAGCGCAGTCGATCGACGCGCAGTTCGAATCGCTGTCGGCGTCGATCAACGCTCTCGACGGCGTTCTCGGAGTTCTCTTCGTGACGCTCTCGCCGGATGTCGTCCCCGGCGACGACTACACGATCGACTTCGCTCCGGACATGACCTCGCTGGACGACGCCAGCGAGAACCCGGTCGGCATCGAGCTGCGAGGCGGCAGATTGTCGATTCGCGCGGCCGACGCCGCGCTCGCGCTCGCCATCGAAGGCGGCAAGGTACAACCGGGCTCGGGCGCCCGCATCGAGGTCGGCACCCAGGAGCCGTTCGATGTCGCAACGGGAAGAATCGTCTTCACCTACGACCCCGCGGTCGCGACCGGACTGCCTTCGGTCATCGCGCATCCGCGCCACGGCAGCATCGCGCTCACGGTGTCCTATCCGCAGACGGGCAAGGTACAGATCGACCTCGCTTCGGCGGCCGAGGACTGGAACAGTGTTCCCGGCGACCTGCTCGAGGTGCAACTCGCCACGCGGCCGGACGTTCCGCTCGGCACCTTTTCGCCGCTCCAGATCGTCGCCGCCGAGAGCTTCCTGAATGCGCCCGGCGGTGCGGCGATCGACATGGTCTGGGAGTCGGAATCGATCGAGTTCGTCGCCGACCCGGGGGTTTTTCGCGATGGATTCGACACCGGCGATCGGGGCTACTGGTCCTACCTGCCGTAGCGGCCCTGCGGGTGTGCACCTGCCGGCGTGCACCTGTCGGAGCGCCGGCGAAACGCGAAAGGGACGCCCGGTGAAGAGCGTCCCTTCTTGCTGCGTCCCGACCAGGATCCCGTCAGGTCAGAACTGGTTCCACAGGTACTGATTCGTCACTTCGTGGTGGAACTGAATCTCGCTGCGCTTCACTCGCGTGCCCAGAGCCTTGGGGCAGCGCTCGGCGGAGGCGAGTTTCAGGTCCGCGTACTTGCCGTGCACCTCTTCGCCGACGAGCTCTTCCGCCCAGCGACTGGCCTTGAACAGGCGGATGCCGTCATAGATGTTGTCCGGCAGGAAGCGCGTCCTCGCGCGCTTGCCGTCGTTGTCGTCCGTGGACATCGGCCCCTCGATCCCGGTGCGGACAACGGAGTAGATCGCGAGATAGGGATTGGCGTCGGGTGCGATCGAGCGCACCTCGACGCGCGCCGAGTTTTCGTTCCCGAGCGGAATCCGCACCATCGACCCGCGGTCGATCGCCGACGCCTTGATCTGGTTCGGTGCCTCGAAATGCGGATCGAGGCGACGGTACGAGTTGACGCTGGGATTGAGGAAGAGGCAGATGTCGTTGGCGTTGGCGAGGATGCGCTCGATGAAGTTCCAGCCCAGCGGCGTCAGGCCGTCCTGCCCCTTCTTGTCGTAGAAGAGATTCTTGCCTCTCCGCGCCAGCGAAACATTGGTGTGCATGCCGTTGCCGTTGACGCCCGTGACCGGTTTCGGCAGGAAACACGACGTCATCTCCATGCGCGCCGCGACCTGGCGCGAGAGGAGCTTGTAGAGCTGCACCTGATCGGCGGCCACCGTGGCCTCGGTGTAGCTGTAGTTCATCTCGAACTGTGAGGGCGCGACCTCCGGGTGATCCTTCTCGTTGGCGAAGCCCATCGCGCGCTGCACTTCGGCGGCGGTATCGATGAACTGGCGCAGCGCGTCGCCGGGCAGCGAGTGGTAGTAGCCGCCGGTCGAGATGAACTCGAATGTTCCGGTCTCGTGGTAGTGACGCTCCGCGTCCCGGCCCTTGAACAGGAAACCTTCGATTTCGTTCGAGGCATAGGCGACGGTCTGATCCTTCTTCCAGATCTTCTCGCCGAACGCTTTGAGCTTCGCTCGCATATCGCCGCGGTACGGAGATCCGTCGCGCTCCTGCACCTCGCCGAAGACGAGGACCTTGCCGGCGCCGAAGATGTCCGACGGCAGCCAGTAGAACGCTGCCCAGTCGATGGCCAGACGCAGGTCCGATTCCGCCTGCTGCGAGAAGCCGCGGATCGACGAACCGTCGAACGTCAGGTTGTCCGACGATTTCAGCAGGAACTTCTTGTCGTAGTCGAGCATGTGCAGCCGGCCTTCGAGGTCGGTGAAGCAGACCGTGACCGCCTTGATCCGGCGCTCGTCGGTCAGATACTTGAGCCGTGCCTCCCGGATCTTGTCCGGGTCCTTGCGCGCCAGGCGGTCGGCCTTCGACGCGAGGTTCATCTCTTCCAGCTTGTCGTAGGGAATCTCGAGGAAGTCCCGAAGCTCAGGCGCCATGATTTCTCCTTGTAATGGAAGTTTTTAATCTAAAAGACCTTCAGATTAGATTAAAAACTACCACAATCAGGAAAAACCGTCTATAACCTGGATTTCTCGAACCACTCGCGCGCCCCGACGAGGCGGTAGGAGCGCTTTCCGCCCTCGAGGCGGACACCGACCGCCAGTTTCCGCCATTCGAGGAGCAGGCGGCCGCGCCGCTGCTGCTTGCCGAGCTCGAGATCCGCGGCGAAGCCCCAGTGGTCGAAGGTCGCCCGCAGCCCCGTGACGGTGAGCTCCGGCTTCCGGTAGCTGAAGTTGCCGGTCGCGCGGACATCCGGTTCGACCAGCAGCTTCTCGACCCAGTTCGGAAGATCCTTCCGTGATGAGTAGAGCGCGACGAGCGGGACGGAGTCGCGGAGTTTCACGACGAAAGTTCCCTCGGCGCTCGCCGGTTCGACGATCGTCATCTTCGCCTTCGGCAGCTCGATCTTTCCCCACCAGCCGGCGGAAGGTTTCGTCGTCGCGTCCTGCGGAGCGAGCGGGCTCGGCGGCAGGAAGTCGGTGAGCTCGAGACGCGCGCCGGAAAGATCGAAGTGACGTCCGGCGAGATCGTCGCTCTTCACCGGCACTTCGAGCGCCATCCCGCCGCTGAAGCGCTCGCCGTTCGAGATCAGCTCGACGCCCGTGAGTTGTGCCCGCACGGCGCCCTCCGCCGCCCCCTCGCCGGCCTCGAGGCGCCCGTGCACCACGCCCTGGCCGCCCGCAATCGCGAGGCCTGACGAGATCGGGACGAGGTCCGAGAAGCCGCTGAGCTCGACGACGTGCGCCTCTCCGAGGTCGAGCCGAATCCTGCCGTCGTCGGGAAGTCCGCCGAGGCGCAGGTCGTGCGTCGTCGCTCGGAGCGACAGGCCGGTTCCCGCGACCACGGGCTTGTCGCTGCGGCCTCTCCGGAGCTCGAAATCGTCGAAGCGCAGCTCGAGCCGGGTCTCCGGTCGCGCCTCGTCCCGCTGGACTTCGAATCGTGCCTGCGCGCTGCCGCGAGCGGTGAAGCCGAAGAAGCGCAGCTCCTGCACGCCCTTTTCGGTGACCAAGGAGCTCCCCGGCGCAAGCTTTCCGTCGACGAGGGAGAGCGCGGCGTGGAACGGAATGGACGTCTCTTCGAAGGCGAGCCAGTCGGCGCGCGCGAGATAGCGCCGCAGCAGCGCGCCGCCGAGATCCTCGCCGTCGAGGTCGAGCCGGGCGTCGAGAAAGGGAAGCGCTTCGAGTCCGCGATGCTCGCGGTAGGCGTAGCGCACGCTCGAGAACGCGAGAGAGCCCGCAAGCTTCTGGGCGAAAGGCTGGGCGCCGACCTCGAGAGTCGCGGCGCGGATTTCGAGGCGGCTCGAACGGACTCGGGCATCGGTCCGACGGCGGAGGTCGAAGCCGCCGCGGCCGACCATCTCCCCGGCGAGGTGGAGCTGCTCGATCCAGAGATCGTGAACGCCGGTGGCGGTGACGCGAGGGAATTCGAAGTTCCAGGCCGGTCGGAGGAGAGTCGGAACCCGCGGCGGGCGGAGCTCTTCGAAGGCGGTCATCTCGGGCGCGACGGCAATTCCGGCTTCCGGCGGCCCGACGTCGGCGGGCGGTTGCCGCCGGCTGCGGAGCGCGAAGTCGACGTGATCGATGCGCGCCTCCGCCAGCTGGAAGCGCCGCAGCAGGAGAGGCAGGGGAGCGATCCATCCCGAGGCGGAACCGGCGCGCAGCCGCCAGACGACGCGCGGAGTCTGCACCGCGAGATCGAGCTCGCGAGCCGAGATGTAGCAGGGGAAGTAGGAATGCAGCTCGCCGAAGGTCAGGTGGAAGCGGTCCGGACGCCGCCCGAGCCACTGCGCGATGCGGCCGGACCGCGCGAGTCCTTCGAACGCGGCGACATAGAAAAGCTCGCCGAGCGCGAGCCCGGCGAGCAGGAAGGCAAGCGCCCGGCGCCGATTCACCCGGCGGGTCGGCGAATTCACTCGGCGGGCGGGATGCGCAGGACCTGACCCGGGTAGATCTTGTCCGGATCCTTGAGCATCGGCTTGTTGGCTTCGAAGATGGCGTTGTATTTCGCCGCGTTGCCGTAGAAATGCTTGGCGATCTTGGACAGCGAATCGCCGGCGACGACGGTGTACATCTGCGACTCGGCGGCCTTCTTCTTGGTTTCGAGCCGGTCGTCGACGCGCGCGATGCCGATGACATTCCCGAGCGCCAGCACCACCTTTTCGCGCTCTGCCTGGTCGTCGACCAGGCCGTGAACCGTCGCGATGTCTCCCGTGACGTCGATCTTCAGCTCCTCGACTTCGAGGGACAGCTCCCCGAGAAGCTTCTCGAGAGCCTTCCGGCGCTTCATGGCGTCGAGCTCGGCGGGAGAAACGGTATGCGTCTGCGGTCCGGCAGGTGCCGCCGAAGTCTTGTCGTCCTTGCCGAAGATCGAGGCTCCTGCATTCTTCACGAAATCGAAAAGACCCATGGGGATCTCCTTTCCCTTGCAGTCTACTGCCGTGGACCGGACCCGCCGGGGTGGCAGGCTCCGGATCGAACTGTGCTTTTCTTCAATCCGGCCGGCGAAAAAGAAGGTGCCGTGCCGGACTGACACCGTACTCCTGCACGACCGGGTCGACGAACTTCGGCTCGTTCGCCAGCAGTCTGTAACCGTGCTGTTCCACGATGGCGCTGAAATCGTGGCCTTCGTTCGTCAGCATCCTCCCGTGCCCGTCGACAGCGTTCGGGACGACCATGAGCTGCGGCACGCGCTTCCTTGCCAGAAAATCCAGCCAACCGTTGATCGCCGCCGGGCGGCACTCGGAGAAGCTGTGCACGTTCACGGCCAGGTCGACCGAACCGGCCGGGATGGCGGCTTCGAGATCGGGAAGCGGCACGACGCGCGCCGGGCCGTCGCCGCCGATGCCGCCGATGCCGCGGAAGTCGAGGTAGAACTCGCAGAGAAAGGTCGATCTGGCGATCGCATCGGTGCACAGGTAGCGGACGGTCGCCGGGAAAGCGCGCACCGCGCGATGGGCGAGGCGCCCGTAACCCGCGCCGATGTCGAGGATCGTTCTCCTGCCGGCACCGGCAAGGTCGAGGTGGCGGTCGAGAAAGTCGAGCTCGACGACCGAGTCGAGAAGGTCGCGCGAGACGGTCTTTCCGTCAAAAGTGAAGGTATGGACGCCGAAGAGGCCGTCCTCGTCGAGCCGGTCGAGCAGGCCGAGCCGGTCGGTCCGTCGGACGGCATAGTAAGTGAGCGCATAGCCGAGCTCGTTCAGATTCCGCCCGCGAAGCTGCCAGACGTAAGGGTTGTCGCCACGGAACTGCTCGAGGTCGGCGGTCGCCACGAACTCGGGCGTCCAGACCGGTTCGCGGGTGAGCGGCGAATCGAGCGCCCGGTAGCGCCGCTCGAGCTCGAGCAGGCGCGGCGAGCTCGGCTGCAGGAGCGCGGCCGCGGCCGCAGGGATCGGTGCTCCGCTGTGACTCGGCCCCGAAGCGGAAGCCCGCTGCCATGGATAGACCAGCCGCGAGGCCACACGCTCGTACCCGCGCCGCGCGAAGGCTCGGTCGAGGCATCGTTTGAGGAGATCGGGCAGAGCCATACGGAGCGGTCAAGCGTACGACAGTGCGTTCGTCCCCCAGGGGCTTGTCCCGGTTTCGCCAGGAATCCCGTTACCAAGAGTGGTAGCTTCTTTGCATCCGCAAGGTACCGACGGATACGAAACTCGCTTCGCTCGCCCGAGGCCCGTGTCCGGTAACCCATCATGGTGAGCCGGAGGGTAGTTCCATGAATCGCATGCGAATCCAAAGCTTCCTGGCTGCGGCCGGGCTGGCACTCGTCACCTCGGCGACTGTGTACGCCGATGCGGCGACGACCTTCTACGGTACGACTTCGGGCAAGCCCTTCTTCACTCGGCCCACCAGCACAGGAACGAACAGCGGTGTCGTCACCCGTTACCAGGTTCAGCCCTTCGAGCTCAACGCGAGCGCGTCGTGCTACATCGAGGGTATTCAGGAGGGCAGTTACGACGGGATGATCTTCCTGTATCACGGCGCCTTCAACCCTGCGAACCCGCTCGTCAACCTGATCGCCGCCGATGACGATGCCGAGTTTGGCACCGGATCTTCCCGCATCGACGCCATCGCCCTGGTCGGCGGGAACGACTACTTCCTCGTCACTGCGGGCTATTCGGCTGGCGGAGCTGGCACCTTCTCGAACCAGGTCGCCTGCAACAACCCCACCACGCGGGTGCTGGTGGGTTACGGCCAGTTCGGCGACGACAATACGAGCGACTACGACGGCCGGCGTGTGCAGCTGCTGAAAGGGCGCTTCGAAGTTTCGGTCACCGGTGAGAACTTCTCTCACGTCCCGTTCGTCGGTCGGACGGTTCCGCTGGCGTCCGACGACTCCGCGATCTTCTGGTTCTTCCAGCCCGCCAACTTCGAATTGCTGATCAAGCTCATCGACGGCTGCAGCCTAAACAACCGATTCTGGGTCTACTATGCCGCGACCACGAACGTCGCCTTCCGAATCGAGGTCTACGACTGGGTAACGGGTACGACCAAGGTTTACAACAACTCGCTCGGCTCGACTTCCAACATCGCGAAGACCGACTCGGACGCATTCAACACCTGCCTCTGATTCGCGCACCTGCAGATCAGTTCGAGGGCCCACTTTCGGAAGCGAAGGTGGGCCTTTTTCATGGGGTCTCGACTGGTAGAATCGATTCAATGAGCGACTTCGCGCCGAGCACCCGTTCCGTCTCCGAGATTCTCGACGATTCCCTGGCCGGACGCCGGATTTCGGCGGGGGATGCCCATCGCCTGCTTCTCGATGGCGATCTTCTGACGCTGGGCGAGGTTGCGCATTCCGTCCGCAATCGCCACAACGACCCCGCCGCCGCGACCTACAACGTCGATCGCAACGTCAACTACACCAATGTCTGTGTCTACCGGTGCCGGTTCTGCGCCTTCTACCGGAAGCCCGGCGACCCGGAAGGGTATCTTCTGCCGTTCGAGGAGATCGGCAAGAAGCTCGAGGAGACGTTGGCCTTGAACGGTACGGGCGTCCTCATGCAGGGCGGCGTCCATCCCGATCTGCCGCTGTCGTTCTACGTCGAGCTCCTGCATTTCCTGCGTGACAACTACCCGGCGATCCACCGTCACTGTTTCTCGCCGCCGGAGATCAAGTTCATCGCGAAGAAGGAGCGCATGTCGTTCTTCGACGTCATCGGAGTCCTCAAGGAGGCCGGGCTGATGTCGATTCCCGGCGGTGGTGCGGAGATCCTTTCCGACGAGATCCGCAAAGAGGTGCTGGCCTACCCGAAGGCATCTCCCGAAGAGTGGATCGACATCATGCGTCAGGCGCACCGCCACGGCATGCGCACCACCGCGACCATGATGTACGGCATGGGAGAGACAATCGCCGCGCGCGTCGAGCACTTCCAGCGCATCCGCGATCTTCAGGACGAGACCGGCGGTTTCACCGCCTTCATCTCGTGGACCTTCCAGCACGAGCACACCGACATGCCCGCGATCCCCGAGGTCTACGCCGACGAGTACCTGAAGACGCTCGCGGTTTCCCGGCTCTTCATGGACAACATCCAGCACCTGCAGTCGAGCTGGGTCACACAGGGGAAGAAGATCGGCCAGGCCGGCCTCGCCTTCGGCGCCGACGACATGGGCTCGATCATGATCGAGGAGAACGTCGTCTCGGCCGCCGGGACGCAGCACCGGATGACCCAGGACGAGATGGAGCACCTGATCCGCTCCGCCGGCTACCTGCCGAAGCAGCGGACGAATCTCTACGAGCGCTTCGTCACCCGCGAAGATACGGCGGAGCTGGCACAGAAGTATCGCCACGCGCTGACGCCGGAGAATCGTCCGTTCGCGTCGCCGCTCGCGGTGGTCAGATAGGGTCAGCTAAGGTCAGCTGAACGCGGACTCCATCACCCGTCGAAGCGCAGGGCGAACGAGTAGCTCTTCCCGGCGACGTTCATTTCCCGTACGAAGAGAGTTTTCGGCTGCGCCGCCAGAGCCTTCGCCGGCAAGCGGAAAAGCACGGCAAGGGGATGCTCCGTCGTGTCGCGGACGGAGGTCACACCGGCGCGGATCGATCGCGAGCGCTCGGGCTTTTCGCCCGGCGCCGTTGTCGAGACCACGGTCGCTGCGAACTGGGCATCGATCGCGGCGTAGCGCTTTCCATCCACGTCGAGGCTGAATCCCGACGATTCCGTGCCGAAGGCGAACGACCAGTTCGTCGCCGCGCCGGCCACCGTGACGACGACAACGAAGAGTTTGCCTTCGCCGTAGTCCGCCATCTTTCCGGTTCCGGCCTGCACGGAGAGCACCTGCCCGCCCGCGCCGAGAACGATCTTGTCGTTGCCGCCGTAGGTCGAGCCCTCGACGTAGGGTATCCCCATCGCCGCCTCCTGGCTGCCCGCGGTGGGGGCCTGGGCCACGGCGGCGACGGCAGTGAAGGCGAGGAAGACCATCGTGAGCAGCGATACCGCGGAGCAACGCATCTTCAGAGCCTGTCGATCATGCTCAGGCGGCCGACGTCGATGCTGATGCCGCCGTCCTCGTCGGGTGGGTTGTAGAGCGAGCGGAAGCGGGCGTTCCAGACGAGGTCCGCCATCTCGTAGGAAGAGCGGGCGTGCACCATCTGGTTGAAGGTCTCGTCGTTGCCCGAGAGCAGAATCAGAAATTCTGCATGCGCCGCCTGGAGATCCTCCTGCGTCTGACGGTAGAGCGGGCTGGTTTCGTCGATCGGGTGGACGATCGTCCAGGAGAGCGGAAAAAACAGCACGCTCTCGCGCTCGAGCTTGAGCGGCAGGAACTCGCGATCGCCCCCGGCGCGGCGCCGCGCGAGGAGCAGGCGCGCCTGGACCTCGGTGAGCTGGCTTTGCCGTGCGTTGGCGATGCGGAACTGGAACGCGGTCGCGGCGCCATAGGGAGCGATCAGCGCGCTTTCGCTGAAGAGGATGCGCGCCTGCGGTCGCGCGAAACGCGCGAAGGAGATTCCGGTGCCGAGCGCCACGAGGAGCATTCCGGTGACGGCCTCGAGAACGACGAGAACGTTCGCCGAGAGCTTCGCCGGCGCGATACTGCCGTAGCCGATCGTCGCGAAAGTCTGCACCGAGAAGAAAAAGCAGCCGAGAAAGTGCGTGCCGGTCGTCGTCCAGTGAAGTCCCGAGAGCGCGTCCGGCCCGGCGGCGAAATAGATGCTGGCGAAAACGAGATTGACCGTCAGGAAGCCGCCGACGAGGACGAGCAGGAACCGCGACCACGACATGTTGAGGAGCGAGTGATAAAGCGACAGCGACTGCAGGAATCCGAGCCCCTCGCGCCGGACGTTGAAACTGCCGTCGCGATTGAGCAGCCGCTCCCGGCTCTGCCGCGCGACGACGGATCCGAACCCCAGGTCGTTGCGATCCACGGGCGGAGCCGGGGCCGGCGCACCGGCGATCGACGCCGCCGGGGGAGTCGAGATGGCCGCCTTCAAGGCAGGCTCGGAATGGGGACTCGATTTCTTCACCGGAGGCGAGTCTAGCGAAGCGGAGAGGGAAGCGACCTGGACCGGCTTTTGCCGGCGCTGCGCTATCGTCCCGCCCATGCGAATCCGCCTCGCGGCCCTTTCTTTGCCCGCAGCTTTGTTTCTTCTTTCTTCTGGCGCCGCGGTCGCGGCGCGGGAACCCGTGCTCAGGAACGCCGAGGGAGATCCGCTGGTCTCGACCTTCTCGATCGTCGCGCTCGATCCGGCGACCGGCGACCTCGGAATCGCGGTGCAGTCGAAATTTCCCAACGTGCGCGCGGTCGTGCCGTGGGCGCGCGCCGGTGTCGGCGCGGTCGCGACGCAGAGTTTTGCCAAGGTCTCCTTCGGCAGCGACGGGCTCGACCTTCTGGCGCGCGGCGCCACGGCGGAGGAGGCGCTCACCATCCTGCTGCGCGACGATCCGCAGCGCGAGCAGCGACAGGTGGGCATCGTCGACGCGCGCGGTCACGCCGCCTCCTGGACCGGCAAGGAGTGCTTCTCCTGGGCGGGCGGAAGAGTGGGTCAAGAGGGCGCCGTGACGCGAGCGGTCGCCGCGGGAAGCGGCGTCGGGACGGTCGTCGCCGGCAAGGGCTTCACGATCCAGGGCAACATTCTCGTCTCCGAAGCGACCGTCGCGGCGATGGCCCAGGCTTTCGAAGCGAAATCGGGACCCGGCGTCGAGCTCGCCGACCGCCTGATGGCGGCGCTCATAGCCGGCGGCAAAGCGGGCGGAGATCAGCGCGGCGAGCAGAGCGCGGCGCTTCTCGTCGTGCGCAAGGGCGCCGGCTACGACGGACTCGACAACTACATCGACATCTCGGTCTACGACCATCTGACGCCGATCGCCGAGCTCGAACGTCTCTACAAGCTGAATCGGCTCTATTTCACGCGCTCCAAACCGGAGAACATGATTCCCGTGACGCCGGAGCTCGCGGCCGAAATCCAGAACATCTGGATGAAGCGCAGCTTCGACAAGGGACCGGCGAACGGCGTTGTCGATGCGCGCTTCCAGAAGCTGCTCGTCGACTACATGGGCTGGGAGAACTACGACATCCGTGTCGAGGACGTCCAGAAGATCGATCTCGCGAAGGGCGAAACGCTGAAGATCGATCGCGAGGTGCTCGAGGACATCCGCGAGGTCTTCCGCACGGGGCGCTGGAAGCCGAGCCTGCATCGCCCCTGAGGCTCGTCGCCGGCATGTAAGAAGTGGCGCGCCGGGCCGTAGAGTCAGGGAGATGCCCTGCGAAAGATTCCTGCGCCGGACGCCGCGCGCGGCTCCTTCCCCTGCGGTTCGAGCACGGACCTTCGGGATCTTCGGGATCGTCGGGGTCGTCGGGAACGTTGGGACCTTCGGGATCGTCGGCCTCGCCGGCCTCGTCGGCGTCACCCTGGCGTTCTGGATGCCGTCGCCGAGTGCGGGCGCTCCGCTGCAGCTCGCCCTGATCCACCAGCGGATCGAGCTCTCCGGCGTTCCCGTCAAGACTCTCTCCATCGACCTCGACCGTGACGGCCGGCAGGACCTCGCCGTCGTCGTGGCCTCGACATCCTGGGGCGAGCTCGGTTTCGAAGAGTCGATGCAGGAGGGGGAGAGCGGCTCCTTCGTCGATGTGCTGACGGTGGTTCCGGCAGTTCTCGATCGCCGCGAGCTGCTGGTCTTCCTCGGACAGCGCGGCGAAGCGGGGGGCGGCTTCGTGACGAACGCCTTGCGCCTCGAGCTGCCCGCTGCGGTGCACGCGATCGAAGCCGGCCCGAAGGGGACGCCGCTCGTCGCCATCACGGATGACGGTGCCTCGGCCGTCGAGATCGGACCCGCGGGTGTCGGATCTGGTGACAAGGGCGCGGACCCGCAACCGGCGGCAGGTGCCGACGAACCGCTGGCCGCGACAACTCTCGTTCTGACGCCGCTCATTCAGGAAACGACGCTCTTTGCCGGCAGCGGCTCCTTTCTCCCGCGGAGCGGCCTGCTCTCCGATCTCGATGGCGACGGCGAGCTCGACCTGCTCCTGCCGGTCTCTCGCGGACTGGCGGTGTACCTGTCGGTCGGCGGCTGCGTCGGAATTCATCCCTCGTCCTTCGTCGACGCTCCCGCGATCGAGCCCCAGCCACCCGCGCTCGCGGAAGGTGCGCTCTCCGGCGCGGACGACTCCGACGCAGAGCGCGATATCTCCGCACCCGCCTCGGGTTTCGGAAATGCGCACGGGGCGACGAGCGAGATTCCGCTGCCTGAAGTCGTCGATCTCAACGGCGACCATCGGCCGGATCTTCTCTATCGCGACGCTGCCCGCTGGCGGAGCGGCATCCGTCTGTGCCTGAATCTCGGGGACGGGCGGTTCGGCGCCGCCATCGACCCCTTGCCGCCGATCGCCGCGCGAAAAGCCGCCGCGACGGAGAGTGAAGACGAACCTGCCGTTCCGGAGATCGTCTGGCTGGGCGACCTCGACGGCGACGGCCGAGCCGAGCTCGTCACGAGCGAAGAGGTCCGCAGCGGCAAGGACACGATGCGCGCCGAGCTTGCCGAGGCGAAGCGGCCCCATTCCCGGCTCCGCATTCATGCTCTCCGCAAGGACGGCACGGCCGACCCTGCCGTTCGATCCGATTTCGTGATCGAGGGTTATCTCTTCGACACCCATGGGTCGGACAACTCGTCGGGCTCCGGCGACATGGGCGACGCTTCCGACGACGAGGGAAGCGGTCTCGAGCTTGCGTTTCCGTCGGGCGTGCGCGATCTCGATGGGGACGGAAAGATCGATTTCGTCGCACTGACACTCGACTTCTCGCTCTTCGAAGCCATGCGAGTGCTGGCGACGAAATCGATCAAACTCGGACTCGACTTCGCGATCTATCATCAGGGCGAGAATCTTTCCTTTCGGCCCGTTCCGGGTCTGGCACTTTCGGGAGTGCTGCGTCTGCATCTCGACAGCGCTTCGATCGGCCAGCTGTCTTCGTTCTCCGGCGACTTCGATGGCGACGGCCGCGCCGACTTCGTGCAGTTGGGCGGCGGGAAGAAGGTCTCGATCCACCGCGGCCAGCCCGGCGCGCGCTACGCGCCGTCGCCTGACCTCGTCGTCACGCTTGAGCGCGAGCCGCTCGACGTCGCCCTTGTCGCCGTGAACGACTTCGACGGCGACGGCAGGAGTGATCTGTGCGTCACCCAGCCGCTCGGCGGCAAGGAGATCGGCGCGCGCGCCGCGCTCGATCTCTATCTTTCGGGGGCGGCAGCGCGATGAGACCTGTCTTTCTGAAAGGCGAAAAAAAGCTGCGGGTCAAGGGATGGTTGGGTCATTTTCGCTCCGGGTGGTGCTTGGGTTCCCTGTGCGCGATCTGTTTTTCCTCGGCTGCGCTGGCGTTGCCACCGGTTCTGGGATCTTCGGTCTCCTCGGTTTCCGTGGTGGACGAGGGCGGGACGGAGCGGGTGGTGGTCGATCTCGGAGGGGTCCTTCTCTCCGCGCTTTCTCCTGAGCTTCAGGCGGAGGAGGCGGGTCCCGAGCGGAACGCGCAGGGGGTTGCGGAGGACGGCCTCCTGCTCCTCGTCCGGCCCTGGCGATCGCCGGACGGGCCGCGGCGGATTCTCCGGCTCCGGCTCCATCTCGGCGAGCAACCCGAGCTCGAGAGGGTTGTGGAGGGACTCGAAGGCTGGATCGAGCGGATCGTGGCGGTCGACTTCGCCGGCGGTTCGCGTTCCCCAGGTCCATCGCATTCCTCCACGCCATCTCGAACCTCGGCCGCCGTGCATCTCATCGCGGCAGGCGGAGGCAAGCTCGCCGATCTGGGACCTCTGTCCGCGCTTTTCGCCTCACCGCAACCGCTCGCGGTCGGCACACCGTTCGACCTCGCTTCGTTCGATGCCGCCCGCCTGCACCGCGGCGTCGAATCGGGCCTCACGGCGCTCGAGCCGGGCCACCTGCTTCTCTGGCAGCCGGCAGCACCGGCGCGAGCGATCTCCGTGCCCTTCGCCGTCGCGCGGACGGCGTCGGGCCTGCGCCTCACGGGCCTGCCGGTTGCCGCACTGCACTCCACGGACGGCGCGGCGAATTCACCGGGGTATCTCGCCGGGCCCGAAGCGGTCGGCAGTACGCGCCTGCGGAGCCTCAAGATCGTCCCGACGGCGGCCGGAGAAGTCGGCGCGAGCGCGGACGCCTCCACCGAGCTCTGGGCTTCGCTTCCCGGGCCCGAACGCGTGAGCCAGAGCTGGCCGTTCGAGATCGACGGCGTGCCGGTGCTGGTCGTGCGCACACAGGGATCGCTGGAGACGAACCTCTTCGAACGCCAGCGTCTGCGGGTGCTCATCCTCGCCAGCGACCGGACGCGCGCCGGCTCCCTTCCTGCGCTCGCCGTCGAGCTCGACAGCAAACGCTGGCATGCGACGGCGGTGGCGCTGGGGGATGTCGACGGCGATGGGCACGCCGACCTGCTGGCCGCCTTCCCCGAGGGGCTTTCCGGCTCGGATCTCGTCGTGCAGTGGTGGCGCGGCCTCGGTGCCGGGCGGTTCGAGGCGCGGGTCCATCGCAGCGACATCAACCGCGCGCCGGCGGGCTGGCAGCTCATCGGAACGGGCGAGAACGGAGAGCGTCCGGGTGTCCTGCTGGCGGGCAAGGAGCGCGTCGAGTGGCGCCGTTTTTCAGCCTCCGGCAGCGCCGCGCTCGAGAGCCGCGCCGCCCTCTCGGCGTCGCTGCCGGTCGCGAAGCCGGGCGGCCCGAAGTCGAAGAGCCCGCGGAAGAAGCCGGAGGAAAGCCCGGACGAGAGCGGGGACGATCCGCCGGAAACCCGGGCGGTGCCGCTGGGCCTCACGCGCAGCGGCCTTCTGGCGCTGTGGAGCGACGGGGCCGGAACCCAGCGCCTGATCCTGCTGCGCCCGCGATCCAGTCCCAGCCCCGGCTAACCTTTTCCCCGCCGGCGTGTTCTTCTCTGCGGGAGAACTGTGCTCGAAGCGCTGATCATGACGGAGAGCCCGACCGTCGAGCAGCATCTGAAAGTGCAGGCGAAGCGGCAGGTGCTGCGGCAGCAGAACCCTGACGCCAGCCCCGCGCCAGCGCTGCCCGAAATCGGGGACGACCCGGAAGAGGAGTGCCTGCTCGCCGCGTTTCGTCAGGGCGACGAGGCCGCCTTCGAGACGCTTTATCGCCGCCACGTGAATCTGCTTTTCGGATTTGCCATGCGCCTCGCCGCGAAGCGCAGCGACGCGGAAGATCTGACCCAGGAAGTGTTCGTCCGCGCTTGGGAGAACCGCGCTTCGTTTCAGAGCCTCTCCCATCTCGTTCACTGGTTGCGCCGCGTGACGGTGAACAGCTGGATCAACCGCCTGCGCAAGCGGCGCGAGTTCGAGTTGCCGTCCGACGAGAGGGGCGAGATTCTGTTCGAGCCCGAAGCTCCGGCCGCCTGTTCGCCGGTCGCCCGGCTCGATCTCGAAGCGGCGCTCGCGCGCCTTTCGCCGCGCCTCCGCGCCGTCGCCGTGCTGTTCGATCTCTACGGCTTCGGCCACGAAGAGATCGCCCAATTTCTCGACATGACGCCCGGAGCCTCGAAGGTGCAACTGCACCGCGCGCGGCGCCGGCTGCGGGAGAGCCTGCAATGACCGATCTCGGTGAAACTCGTGACGAAGGCACGGCCGATCTCTCCTCCGACGGAGACCGCGAGATCGTCGCCCGGCTCCAGGCCCTGCCACGCGAGATCGCTCCCACGAGCGATCTCTGGCCGGAGATCGCGGCGCGTATCCGCACTCCGAGTCGCGCGACCTCTCGCCCGTCGCCGTCGCGGCAGTGGCTCGCGCTGGCAGCGATGCTCCTACTCGGCATTCTCTCGACCCTCGGGGTCGTCCGCTGGCGATCGCAGCGCGGCGGCCCGTTGGGCGCCGGTTCGTCCGTCGCCGTGCCGTCCCTGCAGCCGGCCATTCCTGCCTCGTCGTCTGGAATCACTCTCGCCGCTTACGCCGAGACCGATCGGACGCTGGCAGCGATCCGTGACGAGTTGCGCCGCGCGATCGACGAGCGGAAGGACAAGCTGCCGTCGGCGACCCGCGCGCTGGTCTTCGAAAACCTGCGCACGATCGACCGGGCGATCGCCGAAATCGAAACCGCGCTGGCAGCGGCTCCTGCGGATCCGGAGCTCTCCCGCACGTACATCACCTATCGTCAGCGCCAGATCGATCTGCTGCGTCAGGCTAACCGGATGGCCGCCCGGTTGTAACTCTCGCTGGGAGGATGCAATGACTCGACGTTTCGCCATGGCAACCATCACGACGCTGTTCGCGCTGACGCTCGGCGCGGCAGCCGAAGCTCAGGTGCAGATCGACCGCCGCCGGCCGGCGCCGGTGAAGGGTGAGGTATCGATCGACAGCTCATTCGGCATCATCCGCGTTCACGGCTGGGAGAAGCGAGAAGTGCTCGTCCAGGGAACGCTCGCCGCCGGAGTCGAGGATTTCTCGTTCGATTCGGACAAGGAAGGGACCTCAATCTCGGTCGACGTTCCCGAGGAGTGGCTTCAGGCGACGAAAGAGGATCCGGCATTCCTGAGCACGATCGACGTTTACGTCCCCGCCGGGTCGCGAGTCGGCGTACGAACGGTCAACGCGGCGGTCATCATCGACGCGGTGACCGGCCGAGTCGATGTCCGGTCCGTGAACGGCGGCGTACAGGTCTCGGGTCCGGCGAGCGCGGTCGAAGTCGAGACGATGACCGGCGCGATCGAGGTGCATACGCTGGCGGCGCCGATGGACATTCACTCGATCAGCGGCGGGGTGGTGATCGAAGGCGCGACCGGAGAAGTACGCGTCGAGACGGTGAGCGGTCAGGTTCACGTCACCGGCGCCGGGCTGACGTCGCTCGAGGTCCAGACGACGACCGGCACCGTCGATTTCCACGGTGCAGTCGCGCCGAAGGGCAGCCTTGAGATCGAGACGTTTTCCTCGCCGGTGACTCTCCTTCTGCCACGCCGGACGCCGGCGGTCTTCGATCTCAAGACGTTTTCCGGCAACATCAAGTCCGATTTCTGCGCCGGTACGCCGGTCATACGCAAGCACTTCGAGCCCTTCCGCGAGCTCCATTGCTCGACCGGGCCGGACGACTTCGAGATCCAGATCACCACGCACGACGCGGATATCACCCTCACGGCCGAATAGTCCGCCTCGACAGACTGACCGCCAGGCTCACTGGCGCCGTTTTCCGTCCAGTCGCGAACCGGCATCGTTCGCGACGCAGGGAGAAGTGCCGTCCGACGTTCAACGAGACCGAGGAGACATGCCATGCAGAACAGAATCCAGGAACGCCTGCTGCTCGCCACGCTGCTGCTGGGAACCACCGTCGCCTGCGGAGCCGGAAACGCCGCATCGCCGCGCGACATCCAGGTGGAGACGTTGCTCGCCGCGCTGCGGGGCACGGAACCGGAGTCGCTCGCCCGCGCGGCCTGCGCGGCGGCCGACCTCGGCGCCGGTGGCTTGGCAGCCGCCGATCGGATCATTCCGGCGCTCGAGCCTCTACTCGGTGACGACCGGCGGGTGGCCGCCGTCAACCTCTGCCAGCGCGGTTTCGGGAGGTTCCGGCTCAACGGAAGAGACGCGAGTGCCTGGTTGCAGGTCACGTCGCCGGCTCTCGAGGCGGCGGAGGCGCTCGCTGCGCTCGCGCCACGCTCCTACTCCGTGGTGGCGCGCGCGATGGCGGCGACATCTCCCGTCTCCCGGGCGCACGCTGCATACGCGCTCGGCGAGATCGGCGACCCGCGCGGTGGCGCTGTCCTGAAGACGGCGCTTCGAGACGACTCGTCGCAGGTGCGCAGCCGTGCCGCAGAGGCTCTCGGAAAACTGGAGGAAGAGGGCGCCGGTGCGGATCTGGTGGCGCTCCTCGGCGACGCCAAGCCGGCGGTGCGCAAGGCGGCGATCGAAGCGCTGGGCGAGCTCGAGTGGCACGCGGCGGAGAGCGCCGTCGTTCAGCGTCTCGCCGATTCCGATGCTGCGGTTCGCGCCGCGGCGGCGGACACGTTGTCGTCG
Organism: Thermoanaerobaculia bacterium; assembly: GCA_039932315.1. Taxonomy (GTDB): domain Bacteria; phylum Acidobacteriota; class Thermoanaerobaculia; order Multivoradales; family JAGPDF01; genus JAGPDF01. The sequence continues at coordinate 17,870 of JBDTQG010000004.1, read as the reverse complement.
ATCGGCGGCGTTGCCGCCGCATCGGCGCTCGAGAAGGCGCTGAGCGACAGCGATGCCGAAGTGCGGGCCGAGGCGATGGACTCCCTCGACGATCTCGGCGGCCCGGGCGTCGGCGCGGCGGCGGCACGGGCTCTCGCGGACGACGACTCCCGGGTGCGACTCGAAGCGATCGAAGCGCTGGGCAGTCACGGCACGGGGAAGGAGATTCCGGCGCTCGGCAGGACACTCGAAGACGCGGACTGGAAGGTGCGTGAAGCCGCGGCCGAAGCGCTCGGAAATCTCGGCGATGCCCGTGGACGCGCCCCGCTCGTCGGCGCGCTCGACGATCCGAGCTGGCACGTCCGCGTCGCGGCGGTCGAGGCGCTGGGCGAGCTGCAGAACAGCGGCGACGTGCCGGCGATCGTGACGGCTCTCGGCGACGCGCACCGCGATGTCCGCACCGGGGCTCTCGAGGCGCTGGCGAAGATCGGCGACGCCCAGGCGATTCCGGCGGTCGCGAAGGTTCTCGGTGACCCGGACTGGCACCTTCGGCAGTCGGCCGCGGAGACACTGGGCGAGCTCGAGGCGACGGCGGCGATCGCGCCTCTCACCGCGGCGCTCGAAGATCCGCACTGGAAGGTGCGTGAAGCGGCGGTGGAGGCGCTGTCGAACCTCGAGGATCCGGTCGCGGTGCCGGCGCTGCGGAAGCTCCTCCGCGATCCGCGCCCCGAGGTGCGGGAGGCGGCGACGGAAGCCGTCGCCGACCTGCTGCAGAAGGACGAGGAGTAGCGCGAGCCGCAGGCGTCAGGGAACCGACAGCGACCAGGCGTTCGTCGTCGTGCTCTCGAAGCCGTCGAAGAAAATCGCCGGCACACAGTTCGAACAGACGAGCGCGAAGTCCTGATCGAGCAGCGAGGCGTTCAGCGGCACGCCGTCGCCGGCGATCGTGCTGGCCGCGATCACGACCTTGATTTTGCCCGCAGTGGGAGCGTTGAGGAAGACATTTTCGAGGTTGTTCAGGGTGTCGGAAGCGCCGCCGGTGACGGAAGCTCCGGAGACGAAAACATTGCCGTGGTACGAAACACCGGCGGCCGTCACGCCGAGATCGAGGTCGTTGACCAGGGCCGGGTTGGCGTCGGTCGCTCCCGGGGCGTCGGACCAGACGAGCGAAACGCGCAGGGGCTGTGCCGGTGTCGCGAGAGTGAAGTAGAACGCCGTCGTGTCGCCGGTATCGGTCAGGAGCCGCTCCTGATCGGAATAGAAGGTGGCGGCGGCCGGCTGGATCATGCGCGTGATGTTGACGCGCCCCCAGCCCTCGTTGTTGTTCGGAATGTCGGCCGTTCCCATGTCGACGGCGCTGTTGATGAGCAACGCCTTCGCCATCGCCATGCTCGGGTTGGCGCCGGCGTGAGTCGTGCGCCACCACTGTGTTGCGAGCACGACGGCGCCCGAAACGTGCGGAGTGGCCATGCTCGTGCCGGAGCAGAAGGCGTAACGGTTGCTGGTGCCGGCGATCGCCGTCGAACAGGAGCCGCCGGTGTCGTTGCGCGTCGAGGCGATCTGCGATCCGGGAGCGGTCACGGTCGGCAGCTTGCGCCCGTCGATCGCTGGACCGCGACTGCTCGACGAATCCAGTGCATCGATGCTGCCGGCGCGGGCATTGAGGCTGCTCCCCACGACGATGATGTTCTTCGCCTCTTTCGGATCGGTGATCGTCGCCGCGCCCGAACCGGAGTTGCCGGCGGAGAAGACCTGAATGAACGGTTCGGCGACCGCGCCGGTCGTCGAATCGGCATCGCGAACGAGAATGTCCTCCATGCGCGCTTCGAGGGTGTAGCCGGCGCCGGGTATATTGAGCCAGGTCCACGAATTGTTGGAGCCGATGGCGCCGCCGTGGAGTGCGACCGTCACCGCCTCTTCGATGCCGACCGACGCGGCGAAGATGTTGTTGGCGAAGAGGCTCGTCGCGGGAGCGATTCCCAGGCCGAAGAGGAAGCCGGAGGCGTCGGTGAATCCGCTGGTGGCGTCACCGGCGAGGATGCCGGCGACGTGCGTTCCGTGCCCGCCGGTCGGGCAGTCGGTGCCCGGCTGACCGGCGATCGTGCAATCCGCGTCGGCCGGAGAAAATCCACCGACGATGTGATCGGAAAGGTCCGGATGGTCCCAGTCGATGCCGGTGTCGGAGACGGCCCAGATGACGCCGGTGCCGTCGACGCCGAGAGTCGCGAGATGGGCGCTGTAGCCCGTGACCGGCACACCACCGGGATGGTTCCCCGCCAGGATCTGATCGGACATCTCATCCTCGATCCTCGGCCGCGTGGGGTGGAAGGCGAGAGCGACGACGTGCGGTTCGCTCGCGAGCTCGTCGAGCGATGCGGCGTCGGTCGTGAGCTCGATCAGCCGGAACGTGCCATCCGACGAAGCCTTCTGGTTCCGCACGATGCCGGCACCCGCCGCGGTCAGATGCGTGGCGACGTCCGTGGCGCTGTCCGCTGCGGTGCCCCCGTCGCTCCGGCTCCCCTCGTCGAACACCAGCGCGAGAACGTTGGAGATTCGTCCGCTCCGTCCGGCGAGGTTGCCGGCGATCTTGTACGCCGGATGGAAGTCGCCGCTCCAGCGCACGAACGGGAGCGTTCCGGCGCGCTGCAGCGCAGCTGCGTCCGCCCAGACGAGGTAGCTGTTGAACGGGTAGTACTGGAGGACACGAACTCCGGAGCTCTCGAGCGCCGCGACCCATTCGCTCTTCGGCGGACCCTGCAGCTGGACGAGGCGAAGCCCCCGGCCGGTGGCCGTCTGCGGCGCGGAGTCCGCGACGAGAGCGGCAGGCTCGCCGTCACGGAGCGGATCGAAGAAGAAACTGCCGACGCGGATTTCGCCGGCGCTCGCCACGACGAGCGCTCTTTGACCCGCGCCCGTCAGACGCGTGGCTTCAACGTCGGAGATCTCGAGCCAGCGGAAGGTTCCGTAATCGATCGTCTGCAGCGGGTGGAGGTCCAGCGTCCGGAGGTCGGTCGACGGAGGCACGCGCAAAAATGAGCTCGCAGCGATGGGCGCGACGAGGAGAAAAAAAGCTGCGGTAAGGAGTGTCGCCGGGCGAAACGTCATCGAGTTCTCCGATCGGTCGAAATCTTCGTGAACTCTATCCGACGCTTCATTCAGAATCGGACCTGCGGACGCGCTGATAATCTCGCGGGCACGATGCCAAAAAGAACGGTCTCATTCTCGCCGCTGCAACCGCAGGCGCCGGACCTCCCGAGAGCCTCTTCTCCCCGGCGCTGCTTTGTTTTCCTGCTCGTTTTCCTTCTTTCGCTGACCAGCGCCTTCGCTTCTTCTCTTCTCGCACAATCCCACGGCGTCCGGACGCTCGTGCTGGTCCGCCATGGCGCCTACGACGGCGACGATCCGCGCGATGAGTCGGTGGGGAAGGCGCTCCTGCCGATCGGCGTCGCGCAGGCGCGGCTCGCCGGCGATCGCCTGCGCTCTCTGCCATATGCCTTCGATGCGATCTTCGCGAGCCCGTTCACCCGCGCCCGGGAGACGGCGCAGGTCATCGCCGGCGAGTTGCAGCTCGATAGGGCGGCTGGATCCCCTTCGCCGGCTCTTACCGTCCGCGTCGATCCGGATCTCGCGGAGTGCACCCCGCCGACGCGGCGAGCCGACATCATGGCCGGTGAGAAGCCGGCAGACCTCGCCGCCTGCGAGGTGCAGCTCGATCGCCTCGCCGCGCGGCTCTTCCTGCCATCTCCGGATGCCGACCGCCACGAGCTCGTTGTCGCGCACGGCAACATCATCCGTTCGCTCGTCGTCCGCGCTCTCGGCGTCGATCCGCTCTCGTGGCTCAGCATGTCGATCGGTCACGCGAGCCTCACGGTCATCACCGTCGACGCCACAGGCGCGGTGCGGGTGATCGCCGTCGGCGATGTCGGTCATCTGCCGCCCGGGATGCAGACCGGCGCCTTCGGCGATCGCGCGCCGGAGCTCCAGGTGCCCCAGCTGGCGATGAACGCCGCGGGTGCCGGCGTTGCCGCCATCGATCGCCCGATCGTCTTTCTGATTTCGTTCGACGGTTTCCGCTGGGACTATCCCGAGCTGCATGGCGCCCCGAACATTCTCGCGCTGGCGGCGTCCGGCGTGCGCGCCGCTTCACTGGTGCCGAGTTTCCCGTCGAAGACCTATCCGAATCACTACACGCTCGTCACGGGCCTGCGACCGGAGCATCACGGGGTCATCTCGAACACCATGTGGGACGCGGAGTGGAAAGCGCAGTTCTCGCTCAACGACCGAGCCGCGGTGGGGGACGGCCGCTGGTGGGAGGGCGAGCCGATCTGGGTCGATGCCGAACGGCACGGCGTCGTGAGCGCCTCGTCGCTGTGGCCGGGAAGCGAGGCGGCGATTTCCGGCATTCGACCCACCTACTGGAGAACGTTCGATTCCGCGGTCGCCGACGAGACGCGAGTGCAGGAAATTCTGGGCTGGCTCGACCTGCCGGTCGAGAAGCGGCCGCATCTCGTCACCATCTACTTCGATCAGCCGGACTCTGCCGGCCATTCGTTCGGCCCGACAGCCGCCGAAACCGGCGCCGCAGTCGCGCATGTCGACGAGATGCTGGGGAAACTCCGCGCCGGCGTCGCGGCGCGCGGCCTCGACGGTGCCGTCGACTGGATCCTGGTCTCCGATCACGGAATGACGCCGACCGATCCGAAGAAGACGATCGCGCTCGCCGATTTCGTCGACGTCGCGGATTTCTCTCCCTGGACGTCGGTGGACTCGATGGCCACTTTCGGGCTCATCGACCCGATGCCGGGGAAAGAGGCCGCGTTGCTCAAGGCGCTGAAGAATGCGCATCCGCACCTTCATGCTGCGGCGAAAGGGGAGATGCCGGAAGCGCTGCACTTCCGCGCGCATCGCCGGATTCCGCCGATCGTGATCTGGGCCGACGCCGGCTGGACGATCTTCTCGACGCGCACCGACCGCGATGCGGCGCAGGCGAAGTTCGTCCGCGGTTCGCATGGCTACGATCCGGCGATCGCCGACATGCACGGCCTGTTCGTCGCCGCGGGCCCGTCGTTCCGCAAGGGACTCAAGACCCCGCCGCTCGACAACGTCGACGTCTACCCCCTCCTCGCCCGCCTCCTCGGACTCCCCCCCGCCCCGAACGACGGCAATGTGAAGTCCACGGATGTGATGCTGGTCGACGGCACGCCGTAGGACGGGAACGAGAGAGATCTAGAATCGCCCGGAGGCGAACCTTGGGGGAGCTGGGAGGAGCAGGGCGCCGACTCATCGTCGCCGCGGGCGCGCTGGCTGCGGGTGCGCTCGCCGCGGTCCTGCCGGCTCTTCTCGGTGAGCCCATTGTCGAGTTCGAATCCCTGAGGGGCCTCGCGGCATCAACGGTCGCCTTGCTTGCGGCACTCGTCCTCGTCGCCCGGTGGGGTGCACGCGGAGAGGATTCGGCGACCTCGCACGCGCTCCGACTGATCGACCTCCTGGCGGTCGTCTCCGCTCTTCTTCTCCCGGCGCTTTTCGCGGGAATGACACTCGCCGATGCCAGAGAGCTCGGGATCGTCACGCAAGCGAACGTCGGGTGGAAGGAGCCGGTTTCCGTATTCGTTCTGGTCGCGATCGCGCTCGTCGCGACGTATTCGCTCTTCAGGCTGAAAAGCGCGGTAAGAGGAGAAGGGTTGGCGGGCTGGAGCGTTGTCGCGGCTGCGCTCCTGTCCTCGGTGATCCTCTTCGCCCTGAGCGTCATCCGGCTGCTCGATATTCCAACGTTGAGCGGAGTCGAGAAGCTCGAGAAGTGGACGCTTCTTGCCATTCTCACGGCCATCGCGCTCGCGGCACTGACGCCTCGTCGAACGACGATCCTGGGGATGGGCGCGCCGACGCTCGTGCTTGCCGCCAGCCTCTTTTGCGCTGGACCCCTGATGACGTGGAATGTGCACAGCTACCTGAATCCCGACCTCGATGAGATCGAGCGGGTCCTGCTGACCACGGGCGACACCGATGGCACGACGTTCGTCGGCGCGCTCGACGACAGGCCCGATCTCTACGGGATCTGGTCGTTGCCGAACGTTTCGGCAACGCCACGTCTCGAAGTCGTTCGCCCGATCGGAGCTTCGATCAACGAACTGGTCGAGAGAGTGCGCCATACCTGGCTCGGGACGGCGACGCTCGAGCCCAAACTCGAGGGTCAAAGTCGATTCAACCCCGGTGGGCTGTGGCTGCCGCCGCTCGATTCCTCGGTCGAAGTCCGGATCCGAACTTTCGGTTGGCCGGGAATTGCTTTTCGTCCAGGACTTCGGCTGGGCCTGCCGATCTACGACTGGGCGGTCGCTCCCGAGGGAACCTTTGCGGTGACTTCAGGATTCGAAGAGCCTTCACCCTTGAGCCAGGACTCTGGTCCCGGTCGCCAGCCCAATCCGACCGCGACGGTGCGGCTGTGGAGGCGCGACGGCACCTACCTGACGCTCCTCGACAACCTGCCGATGGCGCCGCGGATCCTCGAGCTCACCCAGAACGCGTTGAGACTGGTGGTCTATGGCCAAGCTTCGTCCCAGGGCGGCTTTGGTGCCGCCTGTTTCGCGGCACAGGGCCCCAATTCACTGGGCGTGACGGCTTGCGATCTCCGGCGCATGACCTGCGAGCCCTGGACGATGCGGCCGGACATCGGAGGAAGGTGGATCCGGGCAGGGAAGCGCCTGCTTCTCGGAGGAGGACCAGCGGTTCTTCTCGATTCTCGAACACTCGAGACCGTCGCTACTTTTCCGGTATTTTCGGGTTCTTCCGGAGACTCCGATTTGTTCTATCAGCTCACGAACGGGCGTGTCGTCCGGCTTTCGCTCCTGGGGAAGATGCCCGACTGGGACTCCCGTCTCACGGGCTACGACTCCGCAGGACGAGAGACGAAGGCGACCTCCCTGGGAAACGTTCGCATGACGCGATTTGCAGGAGAGCTCGACGACGGCACCGTGGCGATCGCCTGGCGGGCCCGTTATGGCTACGCGCAGCTCCCGGTCTTCGGCTGGACTCTGGATTCGTGGAACCCCTCGTCAGGAGAGCGCCGACGCTTGGCGGATGACGTCGGAGTCTTTCCGAGCGCGGACTCCGACGCTTCGATCATCATGACGGATCGTAAGCACCACCTGATCGTCCCTGCAGCCGGTGGAGTTCGGACCCTCGCGACCCTTCGCCAACCTTGATGCCGTCGATTTGAACCGATTCGGACTACGATGCCGCCGATGAATCTGAGGAAACTTCAAGTGGCGACGGCCGTTCTGCTCCTCGCCATCGCGTCCGTTCTGCTCTTCCGCAACGGCCGCAGGCTGGGGCGGGCTCTGGCGGAGGAGCGGGTGAGCGCGGTCGTGCCGGCGGATGTGCAGGGAGGACCGGACGACGTGACGTCGCCGGTGCGGCTCGAGCCGGTCGCCACGGGCTTTCATCATCCCCTGTTCGTGACGCATGCCGGGGACGGAAGCGGGCGCATCTTCGTGGTCGAGCAGGGCGGGAAGGTTCTGGTCGTCGCGAACGGGCAGATCCGGTCGACGCCGTTTCTCGATCTCTCCGCGAAGCTCGATTCGAACTCCGGCGAACGCGGACTGCTCGGGCTCGCATTCGCTCCCGACTATGCGCAGTCGCGGCGACTGTTCGTCGCTTATACGACGAAGGTCGCGAGCGGCGCTGCCGTGCGGATCTCGCGGTTCGCGGCCTCCGGAGTCGTGGGCGGAGCGGACGAGACCGCCGATCCCACCTCCGAAAGCTTCGTCCTCGAGATGGCCGATCCGGCCTCCAATCACAACGGCGGGATGCTGGCGTTCGGCCCCGACGGAATGCTCTGGACCGGCACCGGCGACGGCGGCAATGCGGGAGATCCGTGGGACAACGCACGGAATCCGGCTTCGCTGCTGGGCAAGATCCTGCGGCTCGACGTCTCCACTTCTCCGTACTCGCTGCCGCAGGATCGTCCGCGATGGGCCGATTCCGCGAACGGAAAAGAAACCGCGCGCGGAGAGATCTGGGCGCTGGGCCTGCGCAATCCGTGGCGGTTCAGCTTCGATCGCGCGACGGGGGAGATCTGGATCGGCGACGTCGGTCAGAACGCCTGGGAGGAGATCGACGTCGCCTCGTCGCACCAGGAAACCGCGCTGCATTTCGGATGGAAGACGATGGAGGGCGACCACTGCTACGCGCCGGGTTTCGGCTGCGATACCTCCGGGCTCGTGCGACCGGTCCACGAATACGACCACGCTTCCGGCTGCTCGGTGACGGGTGGTTACGTCTATCGGGGGCGCATCGTCCCGGCGCTCTCCGGCCGGTATCTCTTTGCCGACTACTGCAGCGGAGTCATCTGGGCTCTGGAGCGGGATGTCGAGGGGCGCGCCGAGGTCGAAACCCTGCTGCGGACGGGGTTTCCGGTGAGCTCGTTCGGCGAGGACGAAGCCGGCGAGGTCTATGTCTGCGACTATTCCGCCGGCAGGATCCTGCGCCTCGCGCCCCGGAACTGAGCCCGGCTTCGCCCCGGCGCTGGCCCGAAAACCGTCCGCCCGGCGTATCCTTTCCTGAAATGCAATCGCTCAAGTGTCCTTCCTGCGGTGCGCCGCTCGAATTCGACGACGACAGCGTCATCACGACCTGCAGTCATTGCGGCGCGAGCCTCGCGCCGACGCAGTTCCTGAAGACCGGCCGGAAGCCGAAGGCGCCGCAGATCCAGGTCGTTCGCGTCGAGGTCCCGCGCTACATCGTGCGTCCACGCAAGCGCTCCCTCGCGGCGACGATCGCGGCTCTTCTCATGGTCGCTGTCTTCGCGCTTCTCATCTCCATGCGTTCGCAGTCGGTTCAGCGTTCGCTCCGGGAAACCTTCAATGCGACGCGGTCGTCCTTTCCGGCGAATGCGAAAACGCTGTTGGAGCGCAAGGAAGTGCCGTTGCCGGTCGCGAAGCTCGCAGAGCCGGGTTTTTCGGGCCGCCATCAGCTCGCGTCGGCTCCGCCGATGACGCCGTTTGCGGCCTTCGAGCCGGTCTCGAACCTGCCCTGGGCGCTGTCGATCGCGCAGGTGTGGAGCAAGGATGTGAAGCTCGAGCGCCTCGACGTCGATCGCGTCCGCCCCGACGGCACGACCAACGTGCAGGACGACGGCGACGCCAGCGTGACCTACCGCTTCGTTTCCCCTTCCCGCGTGCTGGCGCTCCTCGAACGGCGTAATCTCGAGAAGGATCCGCACGGCGATCAGGAGTTCTGGGTCGAGATCGAAGGCGGGCAGGTCTACGCCAACGAGATCTCGACGATGGCGGTCTTCACCGACGACGACACGGTCGCGGAGGTGAAACGGCTCACCTGGCCGCGGAGCGTCTCCCTGAAGGAGATCGTTCCCACGGTCACGCGTCGCAAAGGGATGCAGTCGCTGCCGTTCTTCAACGGCTACCTCATCTTCATCGAAGATGAAGGCTGGAGCTGGTACATCTCGACGCTCTCCGGCTCGCCCGACATCCCCCGGATCCGCGCCCGCGACGGCAGGTTCTGGCCCGACTGATCGGGCGGCGCGTTCCGGATAGGCCCGCGGCGGCGGATTCTCCCCGGCAGCTAGACTCTCTCCGCTGATTCGGATTCGCGGAGGAACGGATGCTCAGCTGCCGGCGCTTCGCCAGGACGTGCTTTCCTCTCGCTCTCGTCGCTGGATCGTTCGTCCTCGCTCCGCCGGCGCTGGCCGCTATTTGGGCGTCTCCGGCGTCTCTCGGCCAGGCGACATGGACGGTCGACATCCTGACGGATGAAAACGATCCGGCCTGTACACCCGGCGACTGTTCTCTGCGCGAGGCGATCGCCGCAGCGGCCGACGGAGATCTCGTCGCGTTCGCGCTTCCCGGCTCGCCGCCGTGGACGATCGCACTGACGGCGGCGCTCTCGCAGCTCGCGCTCACGAACGACATCACCATCACCGGCCCCGGCTCGGCCGCGCTCGCGATCTCCGGCGCGAATCTCATCCGGGTGATGACGATTCAGGCCGGCGCCAGCGTGGCGCTGTCGGGCCTCACGCTCCGGAACGGTGAGACGAAATCGGCAGGAGACCGGGATGGCGGCTGCCTCAAGGTGCTCGGCCAGGTGGCGCTCAGCGCGGTCCGTTTCGACAGCTGCCAGGCGTGGAAGGGCGGCATCACCTCGAACATCGCCGGCGGCGACGGCGGCGGAGTCTTCGTCGCCGCGGGTGCCACGTTGTCCGGAGATCTGCTGGAGTTCGCGGGCGATCAGGCGGGCGTCGGAGGGGGTTCCGCATCGCCGCCGACGGTATTCGCCGGCGGTCGCGGCGGCGGCCTCGCGAATGCCGGCACGGCCACGCTCGCACGGACGACGATCGCGAACTGCACTTCGGGCGCGGGCGGAGGACCGAACGGGCCGGGCGGCGACGGCGGGGGCGTCGCGAATCTCGGCGGAGGAATGCTGCTTCTCGACTCATCGACGCTTTCCGGGAATCGGACCGGTGATGGCGCGACGTTCATGTCGAGCTCCGGCGCCGACGGTCGCGGCGGAGGGCTCCTCTGCATCGGCGATTGCACACTCGACAACGTCACGCTCTCGGGGAACGCGGTCGGCACCTCGGCGGTCGGTGCCATCGCGCAGGGTGGCGGACTCATGGTCACGGGCGGAACGACTCGCCTGCGGAACGTCACGGTGGCCGCCAACACGGCGACGAGTACGGGCGGCGGCATCGCCCGGAGCGCCGGAGCGATCCGTACGCGAAACAGCGTTTTTGCCGGCAACACCGGCGGCGCGAGTCCGGACTGCGCGGGCGCGGTCTCCGGTGTCGTCAGCGAGGGTTTCAATCTGATCCGGGTGAACAACGGCTGCGCGAGCTCCTTCAGCGGCACCGATCAGGAGGGGACGAGCGCTTCGCCGCTCGAGCCGCTCCTCGGCGCGCTCGCCGGAAACGGCGGGCCGACGGCAACCCACGCGCCGGCCTCGAACAGTCCGGCCATCGACCACGGGGACGGCGCCGGCTGTCAGCGCTTCGATCCCTTTCCCGGAATCGATGAACCGATGAGCCTCGATCAGCGCGGAGAGCTCCGCCCGACGGATGGCGATGGCGACACGGTGGCGATCTGTGATGTCGGCGCGTTCGAGATCGCTCAAACCGCACCCGTGACCCACGCGCTCGCCGTCGTCGTCTCGGGCGCCGGCAGCGGCAGTGTGACGAGTGCTCCGGCGGGAATCGATTGCCCCGGGGACTGCGGCGAGACGTTCATCCTCACCCAGAACGTTGCGCTCAGCGCGACACCGGCGCCCGGCTCGTTTCTCTCGGGCTGGAGCGGTGACTGCGCGGGAACCGGCGCCTGCGCCTTCACGATGTCGACGGATCGATCCGTCACGGCGACCTTCGGTCTGATCCCGGTCCAGCATCTGCTGTCGGTGGCGATTCTGGGAGCCGGAAGCGTAACGAGCTCTCCCGGCGGCATCGATTGCCCGGGGGACTGCAGCGAGTCGTTCGCCGAAGCGCAGTCGGTGACTCTCACACCCGTCGCTGCCGCCGACTACTTCTTCACCGGCTGGGTCGGCGACTGCTCGGGCACCGGCGGCTGCGCCGTCGTGATGTCGGTCGATCGCACCGTCTCGGCGACCTTCGACACCCTCGTGCTCTTCCGCGACGGATTCGCGTCGGGGGAAACCTGTCACTGGACCGCGAGCGTCGGCGGACCTTCCTGTCCGCCCTGACGCGCCGGTCCGCTGTCAGGGCGTGATCGCCGGCCAGGTCGCCGGATCGGCGAGCAGCAGCTGCGGATCCACGCGCGCGCCACGCCAGCGCGCCCCGAAGTGAAGGTGCGGGCCGGTCACTCTTCCCGTCGCGCCGACCTTGCCGATCGGCTGACCGCGGCGGACGTGTGCGCCCTTCTCGACGAGGATCTCCGAAAGGTGGAAATTCATCGTCACGAGGCCGTCGCCGTGATCGATGTAGACCGCGTTACCGGCGAAGTACTGATTCTTCGCCAGCACGACGACGCCGTCGTCCGCGGCGAAGACGGTCGTTCCGGTCGCGGCGCGGAAATCGGTTCCTCCATGCGGGCTGCGGGCTTCACCGTTGAAGATCCGCCGGGAGCCGAATCGACCGCCTTCCGGCAGCTCGGCGAGCGGCGCTCCGAAGGGCAGCGTGAACTGACGGGCGGAGCGGGAAACGAACAGCGCACCGGTCTCCTTCTGTTCGCTCTCGATCCGGGCGAGATCCTTCGCCGCCGGCGAGACGTATTTCTCCTCGACGCCGGTCAGCGATTCGGTGGGGTAGGGATAGTCGCCGACGACGAGCGTGCGGTGTTCGGCGCCGGCCGCCGTTCGCCGCTCGACTTCGATCGTGCCGCTGGCGAGGAGATCGACCGGATAGAGACAGGCGCCGGCGACGGGCAGGAAGTGCTCTCCCGCCTGCGTACAGTCGGTGAGCTCCGCCCCCGGCCACCGCGCGATCGAGCCCGGGCGGACAGTGACGGACCGTGAGGCGACAGGCTTCGTCGAGGGCGGCGCGACCGGCGCTTTGGCAGCGCCGAAGGCTGTCGCTGCGAGGAGCAGGCAGGGAAGGAGCGCGCGAGCGGAATTCATCGCGCCGACTCTATTCGATAGAGTCCGACCGCCCCATGCCACGAACCACGCAGGATCCGCAGCTCTCCGGATGGGGGCGTCTGCCCGTCCCCGGGCGGGAGATCTGTTCGACCGACCTCGCCGCAGTCGCGCGCACGCGTCCGCTGACGCGCGGCCTCGGACGCTCTTACGGCGACGCCTCGCTGCCACCGTCGTACGCTCTCGAAGTCGCCGGCTCACAGCTCGCCGATCGCGTGCTGGCCTTCGATCCGGCCACCGGCATTCTCCGCGCCGAGGCGGGGCTGACACTGCGCGAGATCCTGCGCCTCTATCTGCCGCGCGGCTTCTGGCCGCCGGCGAGCCCAGGAACGGCATTCGTCACCCTGGGGGGAATGGTCGCGGCGGATGTCCACGGCAAAGGCCATATCCGCGACGGCACCTTCGGCCGGCATGTGCGCTCCCTCCGTCTTCTCGTCGCCGACGGGCGCGTCATCGACTGCGATCGCGAGCGCGAGCCCGGGCTCTTTCGCGCGACGCTCGGCGGGATGGGACTGACCGGACACATCCTCGAAGTCGAAGTGAAGCTGCAGCGCATCCCGTCGCCATGGATCGTCGAGGAGCGGCGGCGCTACGACGATCTCGATTCGCTGCTCGCCGCCCTGCGTTCGGCGGCAAACGATTGGCCGTACACGGTTGCCTGGATCGATTCGCTCGCCACGGGGCGCTCGCTGGGACGCGGAATCGTGATGCTCGGCCGCTGGGCCGAACCGGACGAGGCGCCCGCCGCGCGGCCGCGCGAGCGCCGGCGCTGGCGCGTGCCGATCGACTTGCCGGCCTGGTGCCTGTCGCCTTTCACCATGGGTCTCTTCAACTCCTGGCTCTTCGCGACGGCGCCACGAACGCCTCGTCGCCGGGTGCTCTCGCCCGAGAGCTTTTTCTACCCTCTCGACACGCTCGAGGACTGGAACCGCATGTACGGCGCGCGCGGTTTCACGCAGTACCAGTGCGTCGTTCCCGAAGCGGACCGCCCGGGAGCGACCCGGCGATTCCTCGAGCAGCTGGTCGCACTCGGGGGCGCATCGTTCTTCTCGGTGTTGAAGGAGTTCGGCGACGAGGGAGAGGGACTGCTCAGTTTCCCGCGACCCGGCGTCACGATCGCGATCGATCTGCCGATCCGTCCCGGCACGACGGATCTCGTCGCCCGTCTCAATCACGTCGTCGCCGCCGAGGGCGGCCGGATCTATCTCGCGAAGGACGCGCTGTCGTCCGCCGCGGACTTCGCCGGACTCGAACCGCGTCTGCCGGCCTTCCTTGCGGAGCGCGCACGCTGGGATCCCGAAGGCCGCCTGGGAAGCGCCCTGGCGGAGCGTCTTTTTTCTCCCGCTGCCGGCGTCCTGGCGGCGACCTGAGGACTCACCGATGAAGATCGCGCTGCTCGGAGCGACCCAGGGAATGGGCCGCGCGCTCGCCCGCCGTTTCGCCGCGCGCGGCGACGAGCTCTTCCTTCTGGGAAGAAACGCCGCGGACCTCCAGGCGTGCGCGCAGGATCTCGGCGCGCGCACGGGAAAGAGTGCGACCGGCTTCGGCTATGCGACCTGCGATCTCGAAGTGCCCGACGACTTCGGCACCGTGCTCGACGCGGCGGTGAACCGCATGCAGGGACTCGACACCGTCGTCGTGACCGCCGCGCTCTTCGCGACGCAGGACCGGCTCGAGTCCGATCCGGCTTTCCGCCGTCGCCTGCTCGACGTCGACTTCGCCCGCACCATCGAATTCTGCGAGGCCGCCCGCGAACGCCTGCTCGCCCGGGGCGGCGGCACGCTCTGTGTCTTCGGATCGGTCGCCGGCGAGCGCGGGCGGAAGCCGGTCGTCCTCTACGGCGCGGCCAAGGCCGGCCTCGCGGCCTATCTCGAGGGACTCGATCACCGCTTTCATTCGCGGGGGTTGCACGTCATCACCGTCAAGCCGGGATTCGTGCGCACCGGCATGACTGCCGGCCTCGCGGAGCCGCCGTTCGCCGGCGACGCCGATGCCGTCGCGGCGCAGGTGGTGCGCGCCATCGATCGCGGAACGCCGGTCGTCTACGCGCCGCCGATCTGGGCTATGGTGATGTTCGTGATCCGGCTGTTGCCCCGCGCCCTCATGCGCCGTCTCGGATTCTGATCGTGCGCATCCGCTTCTCCGTTCCCGTCTGGATTCTCGCCGCCTGCGCTCTCGCCGCTTCCTCCGCCGCCGCAGTCGAGATCGTGCGCGGCCCTTACCTGCAGCGCACTTCGACGAACAGCATCGTCGTCCGCTGGCGGACGGATGTCGCGACCGACACCTGGGTGGGATGGGGAGAGTTGCCGGGTGTCTACGACGGCACCGTGAGCGCGGCTTCACCCACGACCGAGCACCGCCTGACGGTGACGGACCTCGCAGCGAAAACGCAGTACTACTATGCCGTCGGCACCACGCTCGACATTCTCGCCGGCGGCGACGGTGCGCATCACTTCAGAACGGTCGCTCCCGCCGGAGATCCCGGTTCGCAGCGCATCTGGACGTTCGGGGACAGCGGCGAGACCAGCAATCAGCCGCCGTGCGGCGAACCGTCGACCGGTGCCACGGAGGTGCTCGACGGGTATCTGTCGTGGTCCGGCGCCGTGGCGCCCGACCTCTGGCTCATCCTCGGCGACAACGCCTACTGCACGGGCACTGACGCCGAGTATCAGACCGCGCTCTTCGATGTCTATCCGGAGATGCTGCGGACGGTCGGAATCTGGCCCGTTTTCGGAAACCACGACGCCCTTTCGTCGGATTCGACGACGCAGACCGGCGCTTACTTCGACATGTTTTCGTTGCCGCGGAGTGCCGAGGCCGGAGGCGTCGCGAGCGGAACGGAGGCCTATTTCTCCTTCGACAGCGGCGACGTGCACATCGTCCAGCTCGACTCGGCGGACTCGGGTCTCGATCCCGGAAGTCCGATGCTCGCCTGGCTCGCTTCCGATCTCACGGCGAACACGCATCCGTGGCTGATCGCCGCCTTTCACCATCCGCCCTACGCCCGTGGCACGCATGACAGCGACAATCCGAGCGACTCCGGCGGCATCATGAAGAAGATGCGCGAGAACGTGGTGCCGATCCTCGAAGCACACGGCGTCGACCTGGTGCTTTCGGGGCACAGTCACGACTACGAGCGCACGTATCTCATCGACGGGCACTACGGCACGACGGATACGTTCGACCCGGCGACGATGCTGAAGCGCGGCGGCAACGGCAACCCTGCCGTCGACGGCGCCTACGTGAAAGTGCCGGGGCCGCACAGCGGCACGGTCTACGCCGTCGTCGGCATCGGCAGCCGGACGGAAGGCGTCATCACCCCGTGGCCGGCGATGGCCGTGGGCCTCGACGAGCTCGGCTCCCTCGCGATCGACCTCCAGGGCCGCACCCTCGACGCCCGCATGATCCGCCCCGACGGCTCCGTCGCCGACCGCTTCCGCATCTTCCATCTCGTGCCGCTGTTCAATGACGGGTTCGAGCTTGGCAACGCGTCGGCATGGACAGAGATCAGCGCCTTCGCGACCTCGGGTCGCTGATGGCTCTGGCGATCGCGGCGTAGCAGCGGGGTCGACGCCTACTGCCGATAGGGATTCGGCAGTCGGATCGGCGCGCTGCAGATGACCGGGTTCATGTGCAGGAGATATTCGATCCCTCGCGCATGGAGCTCTTCGAAGACGTGACGGGCGGGGAAGCCGGCCTCGTCCGAACGCTCGATCCGACCGAAGTAACGGCGCAGGAAATCGTAGAGACTGGCGGCGGCGTACTCGATCCGGTGATGTTCCCAGCCCGGGACGAGCACGTTGGCCGCGTGTCCACAGGGCGTCGAGAGAAGCAGCGAACCGCCCGGGCGCAAGTGACCCACCAGTCCTTCCATCATCAATTCGCGATGCTTCACGTGCTCGATCACGTCAAAGCAGGTGATGACGTCGAATTCTCCATCGCCGATGGTGGACTTCCAGTCGGTCGGATCGCCGGCGACGAAACTCAGATTGGGTAGAGGGAACCTGGCGCTCGCGCCCGCAACGGCGCCTGGGTCGTAGTCGATTCCGAGAACGCGCACAGCAGGAAGCGCTTGAGCCAGCAGAAACGATCCGTATCCACTTCCGCAGCCGAGGTCGAGCAGAGAGGTTACGGGCGACCATGTCCGCAGGATTTCCCGCGCCCACTGATATCTCACCAGGTGGTGGATCCCGGTGAGGTCTCCCGCCGCGATGTAGGTCTCGAGGTCGAGCTCCGCTCCGGGGGTGAAGTGCTCATCGACGACATTCAGTGACGTGAGAAGCGCGGGTGGCGCTGACGATGGCGAAGAGGGCTGCGGATTCGACGGCGCAGCTGGAGCTCCTGGATGCAGGGATTTGTCCATGTCGAATCGGATTCTAGACGGCCAGTGGGCGATGGTGCCAGCGAGGAAGCGGCTCCCGATCTCGTCGGTCTTTGTGCTCGCCTCGGCGGCGGAGAGAAATCGAGCTTCTGCCGAAGGAGGCGAGATCGAAGAGCTCGAAGGGACCGAAGGCGGCCAAGGCGCGGGGATCGGGTTTGTGGAGTCGGCGGAGAATGAAGCGGGTCGAATCCGGTTTGACCACCGCACGTTCGAGGGCGATCGCGAGGCGGTTCGTTTCGATCCAGTAGCTCGTCGAGTCAGCGCCCTCGCCGGCCCAGGCGACGGGCTCGGAGCGGGTGAGGCGTTCGTCGAGGAATTTTCGCAGGCTGGGAATCGCCGTCGCTTCCGCCTGCATCTGGCAGGATCCGCGGGCGCGAGCGAAGGAAAGAAATCCGTCCTGGGTCAGAAGGCTCCAGGACCCGGAGGCCGGGATCGATTGCACGTGAGCGGTGCCGATGCCTTCCGCGGCGTCGAGGAAGTCGCTCGGGGTCAACGCCACATAGGAGTGTGTTCCGGCGGGGTAAGGGATTCGATTCGAGAACAGTACAGCGCCGAGCGCGAGCCCTGCGACGGCCGCTCGCAGCTTTCCACCGCGCGCGAAGTTTCGCAGCGCGGAGATCCCTTCGGCAGCGACCGCAACGCTGAAGGGACGGAGGTAGTAGAGAAAGCGCTTGTCCTGCCAGTCGTAGAGGAAGCCGAAGAAGACCGCCAGCGCCACGAGCGGAAAGAGCGCCGCCTGCGCCCAGGGCGTCAAGCGCTCACCTCGGCCCGGCAGGAGTCGAAAGAGGCCGAGAAGGTAGAGCGGCAGCGCGGCGAGTCCCAGGAGCGCGACCGCGGTGACGGAGTAGTAGGCGATGTGCGCGAGCGAAGGGCGGACAAGAGCTTCGATGACATGAACGTTCGTGCTCGCCCGGCCGTG
>JBDTQG010000003.1:0-105330 GCA_039932315.1 Thermoanaerobaculia bacterium | reverse complement strand
GTCATGAACTTGATGTCGTCCATGGCGAACACGTTCGTCGGATCGATCATCGCGAGCGTGACTTTGGCGCCCACTTTCGCGATCGGCAGGATGGTGTATTTGCGCGCGACGTCCGCCGGAATGACCTTGATGACCGACTCGTCGATCTCGACTTTCTGCAGGTCGATCGCGGGAACGCCGAAGTGCTTCGAGAGGAACTCGACGAGATCCTTCTCCGTCAGGGCGCCGATCTTGACCAGCGCCGAACCGATCCGGCCGCCTTTTTCCTTCTGCAGGCCGAGTCCTTCCTTCAGCTGATCGGCGTTGATTTTGCCGGCTTTGAGAAGGGCGTCGCCCAGACGGTTACTCATCTCTTCGAAGGCCTTTCACGGCGCGAATCCGGCAGCTCCCCGGAGGGGAGAGCGCACTTCACGCGCCTGCGTTCAGAAGCGTTTGCAGTGTAGCAGCGCACTGAAAATAGGGTCAATGAACCGGCGGACTGCCCGCCCGCAGCGGCAATTGGCGGACTTTCGCGATGATGTCGGTCGTCGCGTGATCCTTGGGATCGCCGACGAGCACCGTGCGGCCGCCGTACGCGGCGACGACCGCGAACTCCGGCACCTTCTCCGGAGTGCCGTAGTCGGTGCCTTTGCAGTGAAGGTCCGGCTTCACTGCGGCGAGCAGCGGCGCCGGGCTGTCACCGGAAAAGACGACGACATAGTCGACCGGGACGAGCGCCGCGAGGAGCTCGGCGCGTTCCGTCGCCGGAACGATCGGTCGGCCCGCACCCTTGAGGCGCTCGACGGATTCGTCGTCGTTGACGGCCACGACCAGTGCGTCGGCCTCGGCTCGCGCCGCCGCGAGGTAGCGCAGGTGCCCGACGTGAAGAAGATCGAAATGGCCGTTGGCGAACGCGAGAGTGCGACCGGCGCCGCGCAGCGCCAGTGCTTCGGCCGTGAGCTCTTCGAGGGTCAGTACCCGGCCCACGTCATCTCCGTGCGCGGCTTCGCGTCGCTCGAGATCGCGGCATGGAGCTCCTCGCGGGAAGCGGTCGCGGTGCCCATCTTCATGACCACGACGCCGCCGGCATAGTTGGCGAGGAGCATCGCCTCGGCGGGAGAGCCGCCGGCAGCCATGGCGAGTGCGAAGGTGCCGATGACGGTGTCTCCGGCGCCGGTGACGTCGGCGACCTGATCCGTTCCGTGAACCGGAACGTGAGCGAAGCCCGAGGCGGTGAAGAGCGACATTCCCCGGCTGCCGCGCGTGACGAGGAGAAAGGTCGATCCGAGGCGTTGCAGCAGCTCGCGCCCGGCGACGGCGTCGCTGCCGTGGGCGTCATCGAGCGGGCGGCCGAGAAGCGCCTCCGCCTCCTCTTCGTTCGGCGTCGCGCCGTCGAGACCGGCGAATTCGCCGAGCCGGAACCGGCTGTCGACCAGAATCGATCCGCCAGCGCCGACGGCTCTGCGTACTTCCGGCAGAAGCGCCGGAACCACGCAGCCGTACCCGTAGTCCGAGAGGATCGCGGCTCGCGCCGGCCCGGCGGCGGCAATGGTCTCACCGAGCCGGGAGAGCTCCAGTCGATCCAGAACGACTTCCTGCTCCTGATCCAGGCGAACGACCTGTTGCTTGATGCCGGTCGGGAAGCCCGCCAGAATCCGCGTTTTCGTCGGCGTCCGGTAGCCTGGCCGGACGAGGATCGCCGAAGTCGAAATGCCTCGCGAAGAGAGCACCTCCAGCAGCTGACGGCCGCTTTCATCGTCGCCGACGATGCCGAAGGGCAAAGGTTGCCCACCCAGAGCCATGACGTTCGCGACCGCGTTCGCGCCGCCGCCGGGCGCGAGGCTTTCGCCGGCGTAGCGCAGGATCAGCACCGGTGCTTCGCGCGAAATCCGCTTCGGAGTGCCCGACACGAATCGATCGACCACCATGTCCACGAGCATCAGGACGGGAAGTCCGCGCATCGCCTCGACGAGCTCGTGCAGACGTTCTTCCGTTACTCGTGCGAAGTCGGTGGCGGTCATGGTTAACTCCTTCCATTCTCTCACCATCAGGCTCTCGGGAGATGCCTGGCGGCTCCTCGCGGCGGGCGGTGGCACCGTTCGTGCGTCTCCTCGACCTCGTGGAGATGAGCCATAATCGTTTGGAGCCGATGACGACCGCGACTGCCAGCAGTCCTTCCGAGGAGCGTGCCGCTTTCGAGGCCGCGGCCATGCCTTATCTCGATTCGCTCTACAACACGGCCTATCGCCTGGCGCGGAATGCGGAAGACGCCGAAGACCTGGTTCAGGAGACCTTTCTCAAGGGCTATCGCAGCTACGCGCAGTTCACTCCTGGAACGAATCTCAAGGCGTGGCTCTTCAAGATCCTCAAAAATACCTTCATCAACGAGTATCGCCGCCGCCAAGCCGCACCGCAGAAGAGCGACTTCGCGGAAATCGAGGGCGCGTTCGAGAGCCGCATCTCGCCCGAGGCACAGGGGCAGATGAAGAATCCCGAAGAGGAGGCCCTTGCGAATGCCTTCGACGAAGATGTTCAGCGAGCTCTGGACCTCCTGCCATCGGACTACCGCATGGCCGTCCTGTTGGCCGACATCGAAGGGTTCTCGTATCGCGAAATTGCGGAGATTCTCGAGATCCCGGTGGGAACCGTCATGAGTCGTCTTTACCGGGGGCGCAAGCTTCTCGAAGAGGCGATGCTGCGCTACGCGCGAGAGCATGGCTACCTGCGGGAGGGTTCGGAACCGGCCCGACGCCGGGGCTCCGACACGGCGGCCTGAAAATGATCTGCGACCTGGAGCCCGGCAGGTGAGGAATTTCGTTGTGGCGCGACCTGTTGCGATAGGTGAAGGCTGCCCGAGGCAGGGCGATGTCAGTTGTTCCGAGGGGCGAGGCGATGCCGTGTAACCGAGTGCGCAGGGCCGTTTTCCTATGGATCGACCGCGATCGGGAACGGCTGCCGCGGGAGACCATGGAGCGTCACATGGAGGATTGCCCGCAGTGCCGTGAGCGGGCGATGCATATCGAGCAGGTGATCGTCATGGTGAGGACACACTGCTCTCGGCGCGCGGCGCCGACCGAGTTGCACGACAAGATCCGGGCTCTGCTCGGACTGGAGTAAGGCAATGTGCAGGAGTGAAGTCATGGCATTCAAGCGTAGTTTCCTTCAAGCGAAGGAACCGCGGCCGAAGAAGCTCATCGGTCTTGTCGGCGCGCTGCTGTGCGCCTTGTTGAGCGCGTCGCCGGCGACGGTTCAGGCTCAGCAGGGAACTACCCTCCCGGGTCTTGCCGGAGGTCAACTTGCGCCGGCTGACCTCGCGCAGGGGACGCACATCGTGGTGGTGTGGGCTTCCTGGTCGCCGCGGTGCCGCGATATCGCGCCGCGCGTCAACCAGCTGGCGAAGAAGTTCGCCGGTCAGGCACAGGTCGTGACGGTCGATTTCCAGGAGGAGAAGGCCGCGGTCGAAGAGTTCGTGCGCCAGCATCCCTTCGACGTCGCCATCTACCTCGACCGGGATGGCGAGTTCTCGAAGGGGCATGCGGTGACAACGCTCCCGGGACTGATCGTCGTGCGCAAGGGCGAAGTGCTCTTTCAGGGCCGCCTCGCCGCCGACGCCGACGCGCAGGTCCAGGATCTCCTGCACTAAGGCGCGGACACCTCCGCGCCGGACTGTCTCGACTTCTCTTCGGATGGTATGATCCCCGGCCCGGGAGCCGCCCGGCCGACGGAAAACCTTGCCGGGGAGAGCCCAGGGAATGCAAGCGGGGAGCAGGGGCAAGCTGCTGAAGAACTTAGGGTTCGCGCTCCCGGTCGCGGCCGCCGCGATCCTCGCGCCCCTGGCACTGACCTCGTGGCTTCCCGACGCTCCGGTTTCGAAGTCCGCAGTTGCCGCCGATCTCACGCAATCCTCCACGACTGTGCCCCACGCGAAGACGGCGGCCGTTCCACCTCCGGACCGCATTCTCACCCTGAAGGCGGGCGATACGCTTGGCGCCGCCTTGCGGGATCTTGGGCTGGATGGAGCGGAGGCTGAACGCGCTGCAAGCGCGGCAGCCCGCTACCTGAACCCCCGGCAGCTCCGGCCCGGGCTGCGAATCGCGGCGTTCATGAACGGCGTCGAGCCGGCGCGGTTCGCGGTCGCCGTTTCCGGACAGGGCGAGCTTTCGGTCGAGCGGGGCGGGCAGGATTGGTTGCCTTCGTGGCGACCCTATCGCCGGGAGACCCGGACGCACGCCATTCACGGGATCGTTTCCGGTTCGCTCGAGGGCGCTGTCGTCGCTGCCGGTGGCGATTCCGATCTCACCTACGCGATGGCCGACGCGCTGCAGTGGGACCTCGATTTCAACCGGGACCTGCAGCCGGGCGACCGATTCGAGGTTCTCTTCGAAGAGACCTACGTCGAAGGCCGCTCCTTCGGTATCGGGCGCGTTCTGGCTTTGACCTATGCTCAGTCGCGGCGCACGCTCGAGACCTATCGTTTCGGCGATGCCGGCGCCTTCTACGACTCCGAAGGCCACGCCAGCGAAAGAATGTTTCTCCGCGCTCCACTCGCCTATTCACGGGTGACGTCGAAGTTCACCAGCCGCCGTTTCCACCCGCTGCTCAAGATCTTTCGACCGCACTACGGAGTCGACTACGGTGCTCCGGTGGGAACGCCGGTGCGTGTCACCGCGTCCGGAACGGTATTGCAGGCGGGTTGGGATGGTGGCGGTGGCAACGCGATCAAGGTCCGCCATCTGAACGGCTACGTCACGTCCTACCTGCACCTTTCGCGTTTCGCATCGGGCATCCATGCGGGGGCTCGCGTCAGCCAGAGTGACGTCATCGGATTCGTCGGCGCCACCGGCCTCGCGACCGGGCCTCACCTCGACTACCGAGTGCAGAGGGATGGCGAGTGGATCGATCCGCAGGCGCTCCAGAGTGTGCCGGCTCCTGCGCTCGATCGCGCACAGCGGCTCGAGTTCCTCGCCGCACGGGACGCCATGCGCGCCGCGCTCGAGGTTCCGAGCGGCGGACCGCACGCCGGCTCGGCGCCGCTCGCGACGGCCGCGATGGCCGCGGTGGGCAAGGCGGCCTCGATCGCGCGGCAACCGATCTCGCCAGTCGAACCGGCCACCGCAAAGAGGAAGTAGTCCTTGGTCCGCGTGACGACCTGGTGCCGCGCCGATTTCGCCGGCGGCACTCTCGACATCTGGCCGCTGGGGCTGTTGCATCGCGGATCCCGAACGATCAACGTCGCGCTCGACCTAGCGGTGGAAGTGCGCATCAACCCGCGTCTTCGCGGCTATGCCGTCGTTCAGGACGGGGAGAGACTCGAAGCCGAAAACCTCGAGGCCCTGGCGGTAGCGCCCGGCGGTGCGCTCGTCGCCGCGGTCGGCATCGTCGAAGCGCTCCCGCCGTGTGAGGTCGAGATCTCCAGTGCGTCGCCGCGCGGCGGCGGTCTGGGAGCGAGCTCTGCGCTTGCGGTCGGCCTGCTCGCGGCTTCGGAGATCCTCCGGACCGGCGCGATGACGCGCACTCCGGCACAGCGCGCCGCGGTCGCGAGAGACGTCGAAGCGCAACTCATGGGGCTGCCGACGGGGCTGCAGGACCACTATCCGGCACAGCTCGGGGGCGCACTCGAGATCTCTCACCATCCGGGCGGAGAGCAGGTCGAGTCGCTGGCGGTGGACCTCGACGCGCTCGGGGACCACTTGATCCTCGGGTTCACTGGACTGAGCCACTTCTCCGCGGGCGCCAACTGGCAGGTCGTTCGGAGAAGGCTGGAAGGCGACCCGTTCATCGTCGAACGTCTCGCGGAGATCGCCGGTGTGGCGTCGCAGGTCTCCGAAGCGCTGGTGACATCGGACTGGAATCGCGTTGGCGGCCTGCTTCGTGAAGAGTGGTCCGCCCGCCGGCAGCTTTCGGCGGAGATCTCAACGCCGGAGATCGAAGCTCTGCTCGCCTCCGCGGCCGCTTGCGGCGCCTGGGGCGGGAAGGCGTGCGGAGCCGGGGGCGGAGGTTCCGTTCTGGTGGTCGCGCCACCGGCGGTGCGACCGGCGATCACCGACGCCTGGCGTCGGCAGGGAACTCAGATTCTTGCCGCGCGGCCGACATCTCGTCGCCTCGAATCGACGAAAGAAAGCTGAGCCTGCGAGCTTTCGCGGTCCCTGAGGGCTGAAGCTGGAAGAGAGGGGGAGGCGGGCTGACGTCAGAGTCCGGCGGCGTGCCGGCCGATCGCTTCCCAGGCGTCACCAATCGAGATCTGCAGCAGATCGAGGGCGCGCGCAGGTCCCCAGACGCCGTCGGCGTCGGATTCGCGATAATTCAGATGGCCGGCGTCCGACCAGGCAATCGTCGCTCGGGTGCCATTCGCCGAGACCAGCACCTGGAGGTCCGTAGCTCCCAGCGAGACGAGATCGGCCGGCAGCTCCCAGCTCGCCACCCGGCGCAGCGCCAGGAAGTGACTGAAAGCGGTGCCCGCGCCCTGCGCGGAAGGATCGAGCGGCGGAACTTCGAGCAGCGCCTCGGAGCTCGCACAGCGATTCTGCAGTCCAGCGGCGAGGATCTCGCGCCCCAGCTCCACAATGTGGCCGCGCGCCATTTCGCCGAGGGTCGGACCATCGGTCGCGGGATCCGCGGCAACGAGGAGAGCCGCCGTGCTGTCGCCGAAATATCCGGCGGCCGAAGAGTGGAAACGGCCGGCCAGCTCGACAATGTGTCCGCGGGCCAGCGCTGCAAGCTGGGCACGATCATCGGTGCCCACGCTCGACGCCAACTCGACGATGTGTCCGCGCGCGAAGTCAGCGAGCTCACCGATCTCTCCCGGCAGAGCCTGAAGGGCAACGGAAACGAGCCGATGCGTCTGGGATTGGATGAAGGAGATCGAAACATCGCCGGCCGGAGTGGTGACGAGGGTCGGTGATGTGCGGAGCGCCTCGGGGACCTCGCTCGTCGAGACCACCTCGTCCTGCGCCAGATCGTCGAGCGCGACGACCGGATTCCAGCCCAGGTACTTGCCATTGATGAAAACAACCGGCGCGTAGTAGCTGCGGACGATGCCAGCGACGTTTTCCGACCAGGCGAGGTGCAGGATGCGCCGCGCGACGCGGGAGTCCACGCCGTCGACGGTCGTTCCGTACTCGTCCGTCGTCTGCGCGATTCGCAGCGCCGACTTGTCGGCGAGAGAGCCGCCGGAAAGCTCGATCAGGTCGGACCAGCCGGTCGCCGAATAGGAACGGAGGTTCAGGCGGGAGGTCGTGAGGTTGGCGAAAGTGCGCGTGCTCCAGACGACGTGAAGGCTGTCCGAGCTGCGATCGAAGAGCAGCGCTGCCGAGGTTTCGGTCGACCAGCCTTCGGTACCGGGGACGAGGTAGCGCAGGAGCGGCTGGCCAGGATGAACGACGTCGAGCGCCAGCACCGGCATCGCGCCGGGCCACGCCGTGTTCGCCGGGCCGAAGACTTCGGAGAAAGCTCCGCTCCACAAGCGGTAGATCGTGCCATCGGCTCCCAGCTCGACCGGAGTTGAAACCGGAGTCGCCGACGCCAGCGACGCGACGCCGGGCGCAAGCAGGCAGAGCAGAGTGAGAATCGGGCGGAAACGCGGGAGGGCGATCATCGATCAGGCCTTGAGATTGACCAGCCCGCGCACGTCGATCTGCAGGAGCATCTCGGGAAGATAGTCGGCGTCGGGAAAGAACCCCTGCTGCAGGCGTTCGAAGTGCCGCCGCGCACCGACGCGATCGCCGCTCGCCACCGAGGCGGCGCCGAGCAGGTAGAGCGCATTCTTGCGGCTCGAGGCATCTGCGAAGCGCTCTGCGAGCGCCAGTGCCTTCTCGGCGTGACGACCGGCGCGGTGGGCATTGGCGGTCTCGAGGAGTGCGAACGCCAGGTCGAGTCGCGCTTTCATGACGTGCGTATCGGCACCGCGACGGATGAGCGCGCGCAGGCTGGCATAGAGGAGGGTGAGACCCTCCCGGCCGGCGCCCGTCAGGACCTTGCAGTACCCGAGGTTGTACCCGATGACGGCGCTGCGCACGGAGTCGCGTGCAGGCAGAAGCTCCAGCGCTTCGCCGTACATCTCGATTCCCTCTTCGAAACGGCTCTCGGCGACGAGGAAGTTGGCGATGTAGTTCAGGCTTGCGGCGCGGCGGTTGTCGTCCAGCGACTGTGCGCGATCCCGCGCGAGCTGCGCGTAGAAGAGCCCCTTGCGGTGATCCTTCTGAAGCTCGTAGTGGCGGGCAATCGTGTAGGCAGCGAGATAGTTGTTTTCAGCGTCGCTCGATCGCACGAGCAACTCGCGCAGCGCGGCGACCTGCGCTGCGCCGCGGCCGAGCTCGAGGGAGATGGCTGCGCGATTGCACAGCGCGCGATCCTGCAGCACCGTCTCGTCGTTGGCGGCGGCCCATGCCAGAGCCTCTTCGACGAGGCCCAGCGCGTGCTCGAGATTTCCCGCTTCGACGCACTCGCCCCAACGCGCGCGCGCGGCCTGGAAATCTTCCCGGCTCTGAATCACTCGGAAGGATCCTTAGCTGCGGAGCACGGGCTCGCGCAGTGCACTGCGGCGCGGCTGCCGGCGTTCGTGAATGAAGCCTTCGATCTCTTCCTGAGTCGAGGCGTCGAGCGCATGAAAATCGTTGAGCAGGCGCAGATCGCGCGGCGAAACCGTTTCCCGCGAGACGTCCTCGAAGAACTCACCGACGCCGACCGAGAACTCCGCCAGCACCTTGAACAGGGTGTCGAGGCTGACCCGGTATTCGCCCTTCTCCATGCGCGAGAGATCCGACTGCTGGATACCCAGTTTCGTGGAGAGCTCCGTCTGCGTGAGGTGGCGTTCCTTGCGCAGCTGGCGGATCTTTCTCCCGACGAGCTGGACCTGCCGAATTTCCGAGAGCTGTCCCATAGTTGGAGTTCCTACCCGCTGCCATAGTAGGCAGGGCGGGGGATCCATGTCAAGATGCCATGAACCGCCGCCCGACTGGCTTCCGCTCCGCCGAAAGGCCACGGTACCCGAATGCATCACGGTTTCCTTCTCCGAGAGCTGGTTCGCCGCGATCTGCAGAGTCGCTACCGTGGCTCCCTGCTGGGCTTTCTCTGGGCTTTCGTCCACCCGCTCTGGCAGCTGGTGCTCTACTGGATTGTTTTCTCCGTCATTCTGAAAGTCCCGCTGTCGGGCGAGCGCGCCGTGAGCTTTCCGGTCTTCCTCTTCTCAGGACTGCTGCCCTGGCTTGGTTTCGCGGAGAGTCTCCAGCGCTCGGTGACAACCGTCGTCGATCACGCCGGACTGGTGCGTAAGCTCCGCTTTCCCAGCAGCTTACTCGTCGTTGCCTGCGTCGTCTCGGCGCTGGTGCATCAGTTTGTCGCGCTCGCCATCTTCTGCGCCTGGCAGGCAGTCGCCGGAGAGCCGGTCTGGGCGCGGGCCCCCTGGCTCCTTCTCGGACTGGTCGCCCAGATTGCCCTGTCGCTGGGCATCGGCTGGGGCGTTGCGGCGCTGCAGGTCTTCTTCCGCGACGTCTCCCAGGCTCTGGGTATCGTTCTTCAGGCTCTCTTCTATCTCACTCCGATCGTCTATCCCGCGAGCATCGTGCCGGAACGCTTCCGTTCCTGGCTCATGCTCAATCCGCTGGCGACGGCGGCCCAGGCGTTCCGGGCGGTGCTTCTGGGGAGCTCGCCGCCGAGCCCGGCTGCGGCGTGGTCGATGATCGGAATCTCGCTCGGCACCCTGTTTCTCGGCTGGCAGCTCTTTCGCCGGCTGCGCCCGGCCTTCGCTGACGAGCTCTGAGCCGCGCGACCCGGCCGCGATGCGGATCACCTATCTGCTGGATCGTCCCGAGCTGGGCGGAGGAACGAAGGTGGTTGCGCAGCATGCCCAGCTGCTCGGCGCGCGCGGTCATGAGGTGACCGTCGCCGCAAAGGGCCCCCGCCCGGTCTGGTTCGACGCGGCCGTGCGCTATCGAGATCTTGCGCTTCAGAGCTCCCTTCCCGAGGCTCAGGATCTGGTGGTCGCCACTTACTGGACGACGATCGCGCCCGCGCTCCAACTCACCGCGGGTCCGGTGGCGCATTTTTGTCAGGGTTTCGAGGAGGATCTCGAGCACCTCGCTCCACACCGCGACGCGATCCGTGCGGCCTACCGTCTCCCGCTTCCGGCGCTGGTCGTTTCGCCCCACCTGGCGAACCGCTTGCGGCAGAGTTTCGATCGCGAGTCCCGGCTCGCGCCCGCGCCCGCGGATACGTCGGTGCGGCGACGGCGGCTCCGCCGCGCGCGCCGCCGCCCCTGGATTGCGCTATGTGGCATCTTCGAAGCCGAGGTCAAGGGAATCCGCACGGGGCTCGGAGCCGTGTCCGAGCTCGCGCGCCGCGGGCTGTCGCCGCGCCTGCTCCGGATCTCGGCGCTGCCGGCTTCGGCCATGGAGACCGGCCTTTTCGAAGCCGAGCGGTATCTCGCGGCGATCGCTCCAACCGACGCGCTGCGGGCTCTCCGCGGATGCGACCTCCTGCTGTTCAGCTCGACGGCTGCCGAGGGTTTCGGGCTGCCGCTCCTCGAGGCGATGCAGCTCGGCGTGCCGGCGGTGGCGTCGCGAATCCCCGGCGTTGATTTCATGACGGCAGCGGCCGGAGCTCGCCGGGTCGAGGTCGGCGATGTCCGTGGCTTCGCCGACGCTGCCGAGGCTCTCCTGCTCTCCCGGTCGGCGTGGCGCCGGCAACGCCGGCAGGGAATCGAAGCGGCCCGGCGCTTCGATCCGGCGCGTGTCGGCGCTGAAGTCGAAGCGGCGGTCGTCTGGGCAGCGTCGGCGGGAAGCGCTCGCGGGCGGGGAGCGAGCGTCTGAGCGCTCCCCGTCCTCCTCTCGATCTCGCGATCCTCCTCGTTCACTACCGGACGCCGGAGCTTCTCGTCGGCGCCACCCGAGCTTTGTTGCAGGACCTCGAAGCCGCCGCTCTGCGGGCCGAGATCGTCGTGATCGACAACGGCAGCAACGTCGCGGACCGCGAGGCCTGGAGCGGGCTGCCGCTGCGGCGCATCGACCCCGGAACCAATCTGGGCTACGCCGGCGGTGTGCGATGCGGAGTGGATGCCACCGTGGCGCCGTGCATCGTGGCGATGAATCCGGACGTCGTCGTCGAGACCGGGTGCCTGCCACGGCTTTTGCGTGAGCTGCAGCAGGGCGCCGACGCCGCCGGCCCGCAGTTTTTCTGGGATTCGCAGTTCCGGCTCCGACTGCCGCCGACGGAGTTGCGGACCGCTGTCGCCGAGCTTCGGGCCGCCGCGGCACGGCGCTTCGCGGGACTTCCCTGGCTGACCGGTGCAGCGCGGCGGGCCTGGCGGCGTCATGCACGCCGCGACTGGGAGGCGACGCTGCCGTTCGCCTCGACCGCGCTTTCGGGCGCGCTGCTCGCCTTTCGTCGCGATGCCTGGCGGAACATCGGTCCTTTCGACGAGGGCTATCGCCTCTATTTCGAGGAAACCGACTGGCTCCTGCGCCTCCAGGCCGCCGGACGCGAATCGCGCTTCGTTCCTGCCGCCCGGGCCGTCCACCTGTTCGCCCAGAGCAGCGTCCGGGAGCCCGCCTCGACGCAGTGGTTCGCTGATGCCGAGCGGCGCTTCCGGCGGCGTCATTTCGGCGCCCTGCTCGGCGGCCTCCTGGCGGCGCTCTCTTCTCGCTCGGCGCGCGCACAGGTGGCGACCCGCGCTCCGGGCTCCGCGTGGAGCCCGAAGAGTCCGCCCGAGCCGATGCTCACCGCGGACGAGCTTTTCGGCGACGAGGCTGCGTCGTGGGTGGAAGTGGCGCTTTCCGCGGCAGGATTTCCCGCCGCGGCGGAGCGCCTCGACCGACGGGGACCACCGAGCGGCGGGTGGAAATTTCCCGACGAGATCCGGCATCGGCTGCCCCCCGGCGAGATCTGGCTCCGAGCCGTGACGGCAGGTGGGCGGGAATCGTCGCCTTGGCGCCTTCCACCGACGAACGCCGCGGAGCCTGTGCGTCCTTGAGCGAGACCTATTTCGTCCGCGACTATGCCGCCGGCGACGAGGTGGCGATCCAGAGCGCTTTCACCCGGGCGTTCGGCGTCGAACGATCGCTCGCGGAGTGGCGCTGGAAGTTCCGCGCTTCGCCTCTCGGCTCGCGCATCGTCCTCACCTTCGACGCCGGAGGAGAGCTCGTCTGCCAGTACGCTGCTCTCCAGGTGGCGGCGGTCTGGGGCGGTGAGCCGGTCGTCGCGGCGCAGATCGTCGACGTCTTTTCGCTGCGGCGGAAATCTCTCGGTCCCCGCGGAGGGCCGTTCCTCCAGACCCTGGAGCGATTTCTCGCCGCTTGTGCGCAGCCGGACGGTGTCGCCTTCGTCTACGGATTTCCGGGGGAGCGACACCAGAGAGTGGGGACAGTCGCGGGGCGGTATTTCGCACCGGTGCCGCTCGAGCGCCTCCGCTGCAGCCTGGTGTCGTCGAATGCGGCGGTCTCAGCGCTCGCCAGCCCGCTTCTGCGAAGCCCGGACCTCGCGCGAGTCTGGATCGCCGAAGGATTCGACGCTTCTGCGGCGGACCGGCTATGGAACCGCTGTGCCGGCCGCTATCCGTTCGCGACCGTTCGCGATGCCGGCTGGACTCGCTGGCGCTACCAGGACCACCCGGCCGCAAGGTACGCGCAATTCTCCGTTCGTCGCGGCGGTGAGCCGCGGGCCTGGGGAGTGCTCTCTTGCGTCGGTGAAACTGCGCGCTGGGTCGATCTCCTCTGGGACGGCGAACGCCGGGAAGATCTGCACGCACTTGCGGCGATGATGGGAAACCGCGCGGCAGCTCGCGGCTGCTCGTCGATGGAGGTTTGGGTGCGGGGGGATGCGCCGGCACTCGCAGCGCTCCGGTCGGTCGGCTTCGCGACGGAGCCGGAGCCGTTCCTCCATCTGAGTGCGATCTCTTTCGATGTGCGCATCGGAGTCCCGCAGGTCCTGAGCGACTTCTACCTGACCATGGGGGACTCGGACCACTTCTGATCCTGTCCGGATCCCGCACCGTGGCCGCGCAGGCCGTAGAATCGTCGCATGGCTCCGCAGCTCTCGGTGGTCCTTCCGGCCTTCAACGAATCCGCCCGGATCGGTCCGACGCTCGACCGGCTGGGAGAGTTCGCGGGCGGAGTTCCGGGAGGCGTCGAAATCCTCGTCGTCGACGACGGCAGTACCGACGACACCGGTGTCTTCGCCGCGCAGGCGGAGGCGCGCGCGATCCGCTGGCTGCGATTCGCAGAGAACCGTGGCAAGGGAGCGGCGCTGCGCGCGGGGGTGCTGGCGAGCTCGGGGAACGAGATCCTTCTCTGCGACACCGACCTCTCGACTCCGCTCGCCGAATACGAGCGCCTGCGCCCGTACCTCGCGACGGCAGGAGTGGTCCTCGGAAGTCGCGGCGTTGCCGACTCGCGCATAACTCTTCGCCAGCCGCGTTATCGCGAGCTCATGGGCAAGACATTCAACCTGCTTGTGCGCTCTCTCGTCGTCGCGGGAATCCGGGACACGCAATGCGGCTTCAAGCTTCTGCGCGGCGAGCTCGCGCGCCGGCTGTTCGCCGACATGCAGATCGACCGTTTTGCTTTCGACGTCGAGCTGGTCTGGCTGGCCCGGCGAAGAGGAGAGTCCGTGGTCGAGGTCGGGGTCACCTGGCACGACTCACCCGCTTCGAGCGTTCATCCCCTGCGCGACGCTGCCAGAATGTTTCTCGACGTCCTGAAGATCCGCTGGCTCCATCGCGGCGAGCCCGCAGCCGCGACGCGATCGCCGGAATGAGTCGAGCTCGATGACCGCGCAGGCTCAGCCACTTCCGCCGGGGTCCGCGATCGCCGTCGAAGCACGCCGTACGCTCGTCCTCGCGCCGCACTTCGACGATGAGGTGCTGGGTTGCGGCGGCCTGGTTCGCAAGTTGGCCGATCGCGGTGCGACGGTGAGAGTTCTCTTTCTTACCGATGGCTCAGGCGGTATGGAAGACATCGTCGATCGCGAGCGCTACGCCGCCCGGCGTGTCGAAGAGGCCAGAAAAGCGATCGCCGTTCTCGGCTGCGCGGGCCTCGAGTTGCTGGGCATTCGCGATGGCGCGCTCGCCGATCACCGCGCGCGAGCGGCGGAAGGCGTGCGACAGGCGTTGCGCGCCTTTCGACCGGAGCTCGTGCTGGTGACGTCACCGCTCGAAGTCAGCGACGATCATCGTGCGGCCTTCGTCGCTTTGTTCGACGCACTCAGGCTGCCGGAGAGCGCCGGACCTCGCGAGGCACTGCGGAGCGATCCCGAGATCTGGCTCTACGAGGTGAATCATCCCGGCTATCCCGACCGGCTCGTCGACGTCAGCGACTGCCGGGAAACGCTCGAAAAGGCGATGGGCTGCTACACGTCACAGGAGGAGCGCCATCCTTATCTGCGTGCGGGTATCGGCCTGCGCCAGTTCCGCACCCACACGCTCTCCCCTGAAGTGGTACTTGCCGAGGGTTACCGCCGAGTGACCGTCGATGAGGTGCGCAGCAACGAGCTCGCCACGCTGATCGTCGCGCTCGGAGGTTCGGCCGGCAATGAAGTCGGGCGCCTCGAGGCCTCGATGCGCGAGATGAGCTCGACGCGAACCTGGCGGATCCATCTTTTCCTCGATCGACTGCGCGGCCGATGACCGGCAACCACAAGCTCTCGATTCTGGTCCTGACCTTCAACGGTCGGAAGCACCTCGAGTCCTGCCTGCCGGCGGTGCAGGCGCAGCAGGCGCCGGGTGTCGACTGGGAGCTTCTTCTGCTCGACAACGGATCGCATGACGGTACGGCGGACTGGGTCCGGCGGAACCATCCCTGGGTTCGCCTCGTCGAGAGCGCGACGAACCTCGGATTCTGCGCCGGAAACAATCGCCTTGCGGAGATTGCGGAAGGAGACGCGCTCGTTCTGCTCAACAACGATGCACGCCCGGACCCCGGCTGGCTGGCGGCTCTGGCCGACGCCCACGGTGCAGCTGCGCCTGACGTCGCGGCCATCGGCGGGCGAATCGTCGACTGGGAAGGTGGCCGGCTGGACTTCGGATACGGCATCCGCACTTTCGACGGACATGGCTTCCAGCTCGACTTCGGTCGTCCGCTCACCGGCGCGCGTAGGCCGGAAAGCGGAGAGGAGCTCGCTTTCGCCTGCGGCGGAAACATGCTCGTCAGGCGACGTTCTTTTCTCGCGGCTGGTGCTTTCGACGAGCGGTATTTCGCGTACCTCGAAGATGTCGACCTGGGATGGAAGCTGTGGGCAGGAGGCGAGCGCATCGTCGCATGCAGCGATGCTGTGGTGCGACATCGCTCTGCAGGCACCAGCGCACGCCTCGGTTCCTTCCGGCGCGGATTCCTTTTCGAACGCAACGCGCTTCTGACAGCGCACAAGAATCTCGACGATGACCTCTGGCCGAAGCTCATGCCGGCGATCCTGGTGACTTTCATGGCGCGCATCGAAGCGCTTGTCGTTGCAGGCAATCCCGGCGCGGAGCTCCTGCGCTTCGACCCGCTCGCGGAGAGCCTGACTCATCGACTGGGAGAGCGTGGCGGCGCATTTACGGGTGAAAGCTGGCGCGAAAAGATCGGTCGTTACGGCGCCGCAGAATTCGCACGGCGCGCGACGCATCGTGCGACGCGATCGCTGCGCGCTCTCGGGCGCGCGCTCATCGGCAATCGCGACAGTTTCCTCCTCGATCATCCGCAGGCGGTTGCTCATCTCCGGGCGATGAGCCTTTTCCTCGCGACACTCGATGAGGCCGGTGCGGGGCGCGAGTTCGCGCGGCGGCGGCGGAGGATCTCCGATCGCGAGCTGTGCGAACGTTTTCCTTTCTACCTCGTCCCGACGTACCTCGGCGACGAAGCGCTGTTCGCGAGCGCCGGATTCAAGGCTCTCCTTCCGGAGACGCCGGTTCTTGTGCGCGCCGAGCTCGATGCGATCGTGCAGCCGGCGAAGAAGAGGGTGGAGTGACTCCCGCGGTCTCGGTGGTCATCCCGACGTTCAATCGCCGTGACGTGCTCGACGAAGTCCTTTCAGCGCTCGACCGGCAGCTCGGCGCGCCCGATTTCGAAGTGATCGTCGTCGACGACGGATCGAGCGACGGCACCGCGGAGGCGCTCGACCGACGTGCACAGATTCGCCCGCTGCGGCTGCTGCAGCAGCGGAATCGCGGTCCTGCGGCGGCGCGCAATCTGGGCGTGACGGCCGCGTCCGGCGGTCTCGTTGCCTTCCTCGGAGACGACACCGTTCCGGCCCCGGACTGGCTGGCAAGACACGTCGCGGCGCATGCCGAGCGATCCGCGCCGAGACTCGCGGTGGTCGGATTCACGGACTGGCATCCGCGCACGCGACAGACGCCTTTTCTGCGCTACCTGAACGCGCGCGGCCTGCAGTTCGGCTATGCGCTGATCTCCGATCCGGAGCAGGTGCCGTTCAACTTCTTCTACACCTCCAACCTGTCCCTCCGACGAACGACCTTGCTCGAAGAGCCGTTTGACGAAAGTTTCCCCTTTCCGGCCTGGGAAGATACGGAGGCGGCGTACCGGCTCACCCGCCGCGGGCTGCGGCTGGTCTACGAACCGAGAGCTATCGCCCAGCACGATCATCCGACCGATTTCGCGCGCTTCAGCCGGCGACAGGAGCAGGCGGGATGGAGCGCGGCGATCTTCTTTCGCAAACACCCGGAGCTTCGGGAATTTCTCGGTATCGGACCTTCGGGCCCCGAGAGACTTCCCAGCCGGGCGCGGCAGTTCGCGCGGGAGGGGCTGGTCCGTACCTTGCAGTTCTTTCCCGTGAGTCTTCCCGGGCTCTGGGAAAAGACCCTGCGTTTCCACTACCTCCGGGGATTGCATCAGGGATGGAACGAAGGGCCCGCAGACATGGAAAGGGTTGAATCATGAATATTCGAGAAAGTCGCAAGTATCTCGTGGCGCTTCTAGTTGCCGGGATCTCGCTGCCCGCGTTGGCGCTCGCGAACCCGGGTCAGACCTCCGGTTCGAGCGCGGGCCGGCACGGAGATCACGGTGGATCCTCCGGCGGTGGAAGCCACAACGGTTCCGGCAGTCACGGTGGCTCGGGTGGCTCGGGCCACTCCGGCGGTTCCGGCAATCACGGCGACCACGGAAACCATGGCGGGAACTGGGGTCACCACAGCAGTGGGTGGCGCGGCGGACTCGGCCTTTATGGCGGCTGGTACTACCCGTCCTACGGCTGGTACGGGTCCCCCGGATACTGGGGTGGCGGCGGCGGTTGGGGCTACACCAACGTCTATCCGTCTCCGGGAGCGACGCATGGAGCGCTCGACCTCGACGTCAGTCCGGAGAACGCGCAGGTGTTCATCGATGGCGAGCTCGTCGGTGTCGCCGACGACTTCGACGGCTTCCCGGATTTTCTCTGGCTCGAGAAGGGCGCCTATGACGTCGTCATCTTCGCTCCCGGCTACCAGACGATCTCCCGCCAGATTTCGATCTATCCAGGACTGGTGATCGATGTCGACGATTCGATGACTCCGGGGAAGGAAACGCTGCCGCAGGATCTCGGGTCGAAGTCGACGGTGAACCGTGACGAGCGTCTGCGACGCGATCGCGAGAACGAGCAAGAGATTCGCGCGCATGCCGGAGCGCCCGGAGCTCCCGGAGATCGGTACGAGCGCCGTCCGGAACCCGCAGCGCGCGGCGAAGCCGGTGGCCCGAGCGGTGGTCCGGGTCGCTCCGACGATGGCCGGCTCGATGCCCGGGGTGAGCCGGGGAGTCTGGTGTTGCACGTCGTTCCCGAAGACGCCTCGGTCTATCTCGACGGACGATTCCTCGGAACGGGCCGTGAGATGGCGCGCCTGCGCGGCGGGTTGATCGTCGACCCGGGCAGCCATCGCCTCGAAGTTGTTCGTCCGGGGCGGCAGTCGGAAGAAAAAGAGTTCTCCGTCGGAGCGGGGGAAGAGGTCCGGCTCGATATTTCGCTCGACGAAGAGTAAGTCCTAGAAGCCGGTTGCGTTTTTCGAGCTCCGCCCGGGCTAAAGAGTCTGGGCGGAGCTTTCGCGTTCCATGCGCAGAAGCCAGCGCTTGCGCGCGGCACCGCCGACCCAGCCGCCGATCCCCTCGCGCGTCGGAATGATCCGATGGCAGGGCAGGATCAGCGGAATCGGGTTGTCGAGCAGAATCGACAGGACCTGGCGGTAGGCTTCGGGGCGCCCGGCGGCATCGGCGATCTCCTTGTAGGTTCTCGTCTTGCCGTAGGGCGTGCGCAGCGCCTCCTTCAGCACCCGGCGCGAGAACGCATCTCCGCCCGAAGGTGCAAGGTCGAAGTCGAGCTCGAGCGCGCGGCGCGCGCCGGCAAAGTATTCGGACAGGCGCCCGAAGACCTCGTCGAGGAATTCCGAATCGTCGAAAGCGGAGAGCGGGTGAAACAGGCGGCTCTTCTGACCAGTCGGCGCGATGACGATGCGCCCGATGGCGAGACCGTAAAACTCGACTCCCAGCGCGCCGATCTGAGACGGAACGAGTACCCGAACCGGCTCGACAGGCACCGGAACAGCGGCGGGCTCCTTCGCCTCGACCTGCTCGCTGGGCATCAGGTTCAAGGTTACCATGCCCGTTTTCGTAGGCAAGGCCCCGGTTTGCAGGGGGCCGGGCGGCGGCGGCTTTGTTTGCCTTTCCGGCGGGCGCCCGGGCCCGCGTCGGACGATCCGCGGGAACTAGTGCGAGTAGAGGGCTGCGTACTGCTCGCGGCTCTCGAGAACCCGCACCACGTAGGCGCGGGTTTCGCGGAAACCCACTTTGGCGAGGTACTCCTCGGGCTCCGGCGTCTGGCAGTAGCGCTGCCAGAGGGCGGCCTGGTCTTCGCCGGCGTTGTAGGCCGCGACCATCCACGGGCGAACGCCGGTGAAGCGCTGCTGAAGCTCCCGCAGATAGGCCGATCCGAGAGCGATCGCGACGTCGGGCCGATGCAGGTCTTCCGCTCTGGGCGCCGCCCAGCCGCGGGCCAGGGCGAGCCTCCGCGCGGTCGGCAGGATGAGCTGCGCCAGCCCGCGCGCGGCGACCGGCGAGACGGCTTCGGGCCGGAAGCGGCTTTCTTCCCGGATGACAGCGGCGAGCAGAGCCGGATCCACGGACTCGGCCGCCGCGCGCTCCTCGATCCTTGAGCGATAGGGCAGGGGGAAGAGGAGCCGTCGCAGGTCTGCCGAGATCCACTCCGCCGGAACCGACGCCGGGCGATCCGCGAAAAGACGCTCGGCGATCTCGATTCCGGGGCCGGTGGCGCCGGCGACCTCGAGCCGCTGCGCGAGAGTGAAAGAGAGCTCTTTCTGCCGGCTGGGAAAGTACCGCTGGCGTTCGGCTCCGGCCTCGGTCCACAGGCCGAGAGCGAGCAGGCGATCCCCCGGGCTCGCCAGCGCGGCGCTCCAGATCGGCCAGGACGCGACCGGCACCGGCCGCCAGTCGATCCATGAGGCGAGTGCGGGAACCGCGCGCTGAGCGGCGAGAGCCCGCTGCCGGGCAAGATTGCCCAGAGGATTGAGCCCGCCGAGGAGAGAGCAGGCCGCGCGAGCGTCGTCGAGCGTCCTTCCGGCAGCGCGTTCATTGCCGATCTTCTCGGCGATGGTTGCGAGAGCCGGCTTGCTGAGCCGGATTCGCGCTGCACTTGCCAGCGGATGATAGGGGCGGTCGCGGAGAATCTGAAGATAGAACTCGATCGCGAGCGGCGATTCGCCGCGCAGCTCGGCAAGGCGGCCGCGCCAATAGGCGATCTCTTCGGCAGATGCGGCGCCCGAGCGTTCCGCTTTGCGCAGCAGGTCTTCTGGACTCGTTCCGCTGTTGCCGGCTTCGATCTCGGAAACAGCGACGAAGACTGCGCCGCGGGCGAGATAGCTCCGCCATGCGCGCTGGGTGAGGAGCCGGGCAAGGCTTTCGCGTGCGCTCGCTTCGTCCCCGGCGAGCCAGCTCAGCCGCAGACCGGAAAGCAGTGCCGCTCCTGCCGACTCGCCGATCGGATCGGCGGAGAAAGCGCCCGCGAAAAGCTGCCGCGCGTGCGCCCAATCGCCGGTGAGCTCCATGCAGCGCGCCTGTTGATAGAGCGCGTCCGCGCGCGTCGCGGGCACGTCCGAGGAGTTGGCGAGACGCGCGAAGTGCTGCGCGGCGACGGTGAATCGTCCCAGCCAGAATTCGGAGCGGGCGAGCAGATAGAGCGTCGCGGCGGAGCGGCCGGAACCTGCGTCTTCGATGCCGCTGAGCGCGCTCTCGAGGAGCGGGACGGCGGTCGAAAAATCCCTCTGATTGGCGAAGATCGTGCCGAGAACGCGTGCCCGCTCGCGGCTCTCCGGTTGCGGCCAGAGCGCCAGCCAGAGCTCCGCGGCGCGGAATGCGACGAGATCGCTGTCGTCCTCGACTGTCAGGCGATCGAGCTCGCGGCGGGCGTCATCGAGGTTGCGCTCGCGGAGATGACATTCGGCGGTCATCAGTCGATAGTCGCGCGAAAGGTCGGATCCGTTCGCAGGCGCTGGCACTCCGCGCAGCAGGCGGCAGTCTCCGCCGCGGCGCAGACTGCGGAAGAGAAGTGTCGAAGTCGGCCGCACGAGCGGCTTCGGCGCTCCCTGCGCGAGTAGAGTGGCGGCAATTCCCGCGGCGACTTCGGGGTGACCGAGGTTGTCCTGCAGCATCGCCAGCCGGTAGCGTGCCCACGGTGCGAGATCGGGGCTCGATCCGATCGCCTGCGCGAAAGCCTCCGTACCTTCACTCAGCCGGCCGAGACGCTCGAGAAGATCCCCGCGCAGGAAGTCGAGACCGATCGCGCGCGCCATGGCGGGATCGGAGTCGGCGAGGCAGTTCGCCTCTTCGAGCGCCCGTCTCTCCTCTCCCAGGCCCTGCAGCTCCACCAGGTGCACGCGGGGATCGAGCGTTGCAGCGAGGAGCAGAGAGGCCAGCGGCAGGATCATCCCGGCGGCCAGCTGAACGGCCTCCCACCCAGAACGTGCAGATGAAGATGGAAAACCGATTGTCCGGCGCCCGCGAGACAGTTCCAGACGAGTCGGAAGCCGTCCTTCTCGAGGCCCGCGCGGCGAGCGAGCTCGGTGCCAGTTGCGACCATTTTCCCGAGCACCAGCGCATCGCTGGCATTCGTCGCGAAGAGATGGGGAAGGTGTGCGCGGGGAACGACCAGACAGTGCAACGGAGCCTGCGGGGCGATGTCAGCGAAAGCGACGATGTCGTCGTCCGAGTAGAGAAGCGGCGCGGGCAACTTGCCGCTCACGATGCGGCAGAACAGACAATCCGGATCCATGGCCAGGATCCCGCTATTCGCCGTCCGAGCTGCGGCGGCGAGTGACCTTCGCGCCGAGCTCGTTCAGTTTGTTCTCCATCGCCTCGTATCCGCGATCGAGGTGGTAAATGCGGTCGACGATAGTTTCGCCCTCCGCGACCAGTCCGGCGAGCACCAGACACGCGGACGCCCGCAGGTCGGTCGCCATCACCGTCGCTCCGGAGAGAGCGGTCTTGCCGTGGACTCGGGCGTAGCGGCCATCGAGCCGGATGTCGGCACCCATCCGCGCGAGCTCCGCAGCATGCTGAAACCGGTTCTCGAATACGGTTTCACAGACCGTGGTTATCCCCTGCGCCTGGGTGGCGAGAGCCATGCACTGCGCCTGGAGATCGGTCGGAAATCCGGGGAAGGGAGCGGTCACGACGTCGCGCGGTCGGAGCTCGCCGTGGCTCGCCACGGTGATCGCGCCCGCTGCGGAGACTTCGACGGAGGCGCCGCAACCGCGCAGCAGGTCGAGGAGCGGCTCGAGATCGGCGGCAATGCCGCCTTCGAGCGTGACTTCGCCACCGGTGAGAGCAGCGGCGATGAGATAGGTGCCGGACTCGATGCGGTCGGGAATCACCGTGTGCGTTGTGCCGTGGAGCGCGGCAACGCCATGCAGCCGGATCGTTTCGCTGCCGGCGCCCTCGATATCCGCACCCATGGAGACGAGCAGGTGAGCGAGGTCGACGACTTCGGGCTCGCGCGCGCAGTTCTCGAGCACCGTCTCGCCGCTGGCGAAGGCTGCCGCCATCAGCAGGTTCTCCGTCCCGGTCACGGTCGGCACTGAGAACCGAAATCGAGTGCCGATGAGCTTCTCGGCGCGGACGTCGACGTACCCGTGCTCGAGCGTCACCGTGGCGCCGAGCGCGGACAAACCGGCGAGATGTTGATCGATCGGACGGACGCCGATCGCGCAGCCTCCGGGAAGCGAGACGCGCGCATGCCCGCGTCGCGCGACGAGCGGACCGAGAACGAGCACGCTGGCTCGCATCGTCTTGACCAGCTCATAGGGAGCGTCGTCGTCGGAAGGTGCACCGCTCGGCGCGAGAACGAGACCGCCTTCGGCGCGCTGGCTTCCTTGCCCGAGATGCACCAGGAGCTTCCGCATGGTCTCGAGATCGCGCACCTTCGGAACGCCCGACAGCGTGACGGGATCGTCGGTGAGCAGCGTGGCGGCAAGCTCGGGCAGCGCGGCGTTCTTCGCACCGCCGGCACGCACATGCCCGGCAATTCGTGTCGGTCCGAGAATTCGAAACTGATCCAAGCGTGGAGGTCCTTTCGTCGGCTACTTTGAGAAAGCTCTTCTGAATACCACATCTCGAGCGATTCCCGCGAGATCAGCGCGTACCTCTACGAGCTCGAGATGCCTTCGCGCCTGCGCCAGCGCGAGAACCGCGTCGATCTGGCCAAAGCCGATTTCGCAAGCCAGCCAAGAGCCGGGCTGCAATCCCGCCGCCATGTCGAAGAGGCGCCGAATCGTCGCGAGCCCGCGTTCGGACGCAAAAAGAGCGAGATGGGGTTCGAAGGTGCGCACGTCGCGAGCGACGAGCGCCGGGTCTTCCGGATCGACATAGGGCGGATTCGAAATCAGCAGATCGACAGCTCGCAGGTCGATCGGCGACGCGAGCTCGGCGGCAACGAAGCGGACGCGCCCGGAGACGTTCAGGCGCTGCGCGTTGGCCCGTGCGCAGGCCAGCGCGCCCAGGGAGATGTCCGACGCAACCGGGCGCCAGTTCGGACGCTCGGCCGCGAGGGAAAGCGCGATGCATCCCGAGCCGGTTCCGACGTCGAGAGCGACCGCCGCCTCCGGGAGGGGAAGCGCAAGCGCGATCTCGACGAGCAGTTCGGTTTCCGGACGCGGAATGAGGACGCGCGCGTCGACGACGAACTCGCGGCCGAAGAATTCCCGCCGGCCGAGGAGGTATGCCGCAGGTTCCCCGCTGGAGCGACGCGTGACGAGGTCCGAGAACCGTCGGTCGAGCCCATCCTCCACAGGCTCCTCATCGTGGGAAAGGAGCTGCGGTTCCGAGAGACCGAGCAGCGATGAAAGCAGAAGAGCAGCCTCGCGACCGGGCGACTCGATTCCGGACGCGCGCAGCTCCTCGCGACCCTTTCTCAGGAGCTCTCGAACGGATCCCACGGCAGGATCTTACGGTTGCCCTGTCGGACGGGAACGGAAAAGAGCCTTGGCAACAGCGGATTCATCCCTCAAATGGAGTGTTTGTAGACGAATCATCTGAGTTGCACTAGAATTTCAGCACTATGGATGAAAAAGACCTCCAGATCCTGTCGATTCTCCAGGCGGATGCACGGATCGGAAATGCCGAGATCTCCCGTCGTCTGGGACTTGCCGCCTCGGCGGTTTTCGAACGGATTCGCAAGCTCGTGGAGCGCGGCGTCCTGCGTGGATTCCATGCCCGGGTCGACGCGGAAGCGGTCGGGCGCGGTCTCCTGGCCTTCGTTTCCGTACAGGTCGATGACCGGCTCACCGAGCATGCGACGGGAGTCCAGCTTGCCCGCCTTCCGCAGGTGCAGGAGGTCCATCACATCGCCGGAGAAGATTGTTACCTGATCAAGGTTCGCTGCGCTTCGACGGGCGATCTCGGCCGTTTCCTGCAGGAGGAGATCGGCGCATTTCCGGCGGTGCGTCGGACGCGGACCACGGTTGTTCTCGGAACGATGAAGGAAAGTCTCGAATTGCCGATTCCGGTTCCCGAGCCGCTGGCCGAGGCGGTTGCAACGGAGGTCGCATGACAACGTTCGACGGTCGCAGCATCTTTCAGGGCAAGACGCTCGCCGCCCTGCTCTCGGTCTATCTCGTCTGGGGTTCGACCTATCTCGCGATCCGCTTTGCGATCGCCTCGCTGCCGACGTTCTCCATGGCCGGTGTGCGCTATCTGATCGCCGGGGCGCTGCTCTACGGCTGGGGACGATGGCGCGGAGGCGCGCGGCCGGAGGCGAAGACGCTGCTGCCGATTCTCACGATCGGTGCCCTCCTGCTGGTCGGTGGAAACGGGCTGGTCGTCTGGGCGGAGCACCGCATCGCTTCCGGCATCGCCGCCCTGCTCATCGCGACAGAGCCACTCTGGGTCGCGCTCCTCGTGCCGTTCTTTTCGACCGGCCGTCGCCCTGGCGTGCGAACCTTCGCCGGGATCGCGATCGGCCTTTCGGGTGTTTTCGTGCTGGTCTCCGTGAAGGGCGGAGCGGGTGAAGTCGGCGGAGGCACGATCGATGTCGCCGGAGCGCTTGCCGTGGTTTCGGCGTCCTTCTTCTGGGCGTTGGGCTCCCTCTACTCGACGCGCGCCAAGTTGCCGCCGTCGCCGTGGGTTTCGACGGGAAGTCAGATGCTCGCCGGAGGAGCGATGCTGTTCCTGCTCGGGGGCGCATCGGGCGAATGGTCGACCTTCGAACCGGCGCAGGTGACGGCGCAGTCGCTCTGGGCGCTCGCGTATCTCGTCGTCTTCGGCTCCATCGTCGCCTTCACCGCTTACGCCTATCTTCTCCGCAACGCTCGACCGACCGTCGTTTCGACGTACGCGTTCGTGAACCCGATCGTCGCCGTTCTGCTGGGATGGTGGATCGTGGACGAGGCGGTGAGCGGAAGGGTGTTCGTCGCCGGAGCGCTGATCCTCGCGGCGCTGCTCGCGATCCTCCATGACGAGCCGCGCGCGGAGAAGAAAGTCGAGCGCGAAGGAGAAGCGATCGCTACGTAAAGACGGCTGTCGCGCGCGCGATCCGGCGTCAGAGGCCGGTGCTGTTGCGCGCCGCGTCGTCCATCTTCTGCGCCTGATAGTGCTCCATCAGCGGTGCGAGCAGTGGATCGAGATCCCCGCCCAGTACGCTCGGCAACTGGTGGAGCGTC
Source organism: Thermoanaerobaculia bacterium (assembly GCA_039932315.1). GTDB lineage: Bacteria > Acidobacteriota > Thermoanaerobaculia > Multivoradales > JAGPDF01 > JAGPDF01. The sequence goes on along the minus strand of JBDTQG010000003.1, from coordinate 80,237 downwards.
AAGCCGATGCGATGATCGGTGATGCGGTTCTGCGGAAAGTTGTAGGTGCGGATCTTCTCCGACCGGTCGCCGGAGCCAACCATCTTTCGACGTTCGGCGGACATCGCGCTCTCGGCCTTCTCGCGCTCGAGATCGAAGAGTCGCGCCTTGAGCACTCGCATCGCCTTCTCGCGGTTCTTGATCTGGCTGCGCTCGTCCTGGCAGGAGACCACCAGGCCCGTGGGCAGGTGCGTGAGGCGTACCGCGGAGTAAGTCGTGTTGACGCCCTGGCCGCCGGGCCCTGAGGCGCAGAAGCGGTCGACGCGCAGCTCTTTCTCGTGCACTTCGATCTCGACATCGTCGGCTTCGGGAAGTACGGCGACGGTCGCCGCGGAAGTGTGAATCCGACCCGAACCTTCGGTCTGTGGCACGCGCTGAACGCGGTGTGTCCCGCCTTCGTGCTTCAGGCGGCTGTAGGCGCCCTGGCCTTCGAGAATGGCCGAGATCTCCTTGATGCCGCCGGCTTCGGACTCGGAGATGTCGATGATCTCGACCCGCCAGCCGCGCCGCTCCGCATAGCGGCTGTACATCCGGAAGAGCTCTCCGGCGAAAAGCGAAGCCTCGTCGCCTCCCGTGCCCGCGCGGATCTCGAGCACGACGTTGCGGCCGTCGTTGGGATCTTTCGGCACCAGGAGCTTCTTGATCTCGAGATCGAGCGCCAGGCGCTGATCGAGAAGCTCCTTGACCTCGGCCTCCGCCATCGCGTGGAGATCTTCGTCTCCCGCAGCCTCGGCGGTCGAGGTCATCTCCTCGGCCTCTTCGAGTTGTTTGCCGAGGTCGCGAAAGCGCCGGTAAAGCGTGACGATCGGATCGATTTCCGACAACGCCTTGCTCGCTTCGCGAACCGCCTTGGGGTCGGAGTGCACCTCCGGCAGCGCGAGTCTCGCAGTGAGCTCGGAGTGCGAAGCTTCCAGGGCTTGAAGTCGCTCGATCATGGATGGGCGCTCGCGGTGCGCGTCGTCTCTGCCGGAGAAGCCGGGCGCCAAATCAAAACCCCGGGAGCCGACCGTGTGAACGGTGGCATCCCGGGGTCTCGATTGCGGCGCAGACTGGCTAGGCGGACTTGGTGTAGCGCCGGTTGAAACGCTCGACGCGGCCGGCAGTGTCGATCAGCTTCTGCTTGCCGGTGAAGAACGGATGGCAGGCGCTGCAGATCTCGAGACGCAGCTCGGTCTTGGTCGAATGGGTTTCGAAGGTGTTGCCGCAGGCGCAGACTGCGGTGACCAGGTGGAGTTCCGGATGGATGCCAGTCTTCATGCGACGCCTTCCTGACTTGGAACGGCGCACGCGGAAATCGCGCGCGGACCGGCAATTCTAGCCGATACCTGCTTCAACGGCCAAGACCTCCGGTTAATTCCATTGAATGGAGGGGTTTGCACTTCGGCTACCGGCGTGGGCAGGCCCGGTGAGCGGCGGCGGAGGCGCCTCGGGGGAGGGGCGGCCGCCGCGATTCCTCAGGAGGCGATCGCCTCGGCGTTCACGCCCAGCCGTTTCATCATCTCGTGCAGGGTCGTCGGCTTGATCTGAAGGATCTCCGCCGCCTTCTTCTGCACACCCCCCGCAGCTTGCAGGGCTGCGATCACCAGCTGACGCTCGTAGTTCGAGACGGCGTCCCAGAACGAAGCGTTGGGGAGTGTCGTCGCCGTCGGCAGGTTCAAGCCGGAGGCGAGACCCCCGCTCGCACCGGAGCGCACCGTCGGCGGCAGGAGCTCGACGTCGAGAAGCTCGCCCGAGGAGAGGACAACCGCGCGCTCGATCGCGTTCTCGAGCTCGCGGACGTTGCCCTGCCAGCGATAGTCCATCAGCAGCTCGAGGGCCGCGGGGGAGATCGTCCGCAGCGCCTTCCCATTCTCCTCGGCATAGACCGCGAGGAAATGCCGCGCCAGCAGAGGAATGTCCTCCGGGCGGGTGCGCAGCGGCGGAAGTTGAAGAGTGATCACGTTCAGGCGGTAGTAGAGGTCCTCGCGAAAATCGCCGCGCCTCACGAGCGCTTCGATGTCGGCGTTGGTCGCCGCGATCAGGCGGACGTCGACACGCACCGTGTCGACGCCTCCCAGGCGCATGAATTCCTTCTCCTGGATGACGCGGAGGAGTTTCGCCTGCGTCTCGAGGGGAATGTTTCCGATTTCGTCGAAGAAGATCGACCCGTTGTTCGCCGCTTCGAAAAGACCCTTTTTCGCGGCGATGGCCCCCGTGAAGGCACCCTTCACATGACCGAAGAGGGTGCTCTCGAGGAGGTCGTGCGGCATCGATCCCGAATTCACGGTGACGAACGGACCCTGCGTCCGCCGGCTGTGGTGATGCAGGGCCTTCGCGACCAGCTCCTTGCCGGTTCCGCTCTCGCCGAGAATGAGCATGTTGCTCTTCGACGGCGCGGCCAGGCGGATGAGATCGAACACCTGCTGCATCGGCGCACTCTTGCCGATGATCTTGTCGAGGCCGTAGCGCTTCTCGAGCTCCTGCTTGAGCGAACGGTTCTCGCTCGTCAGGCGGCGCTGCTCGAGGCCCTTGTGAATAGTGAGCAGGACCTCTTCGTTCTTGAACGGCTTGGGAATGTAGTGGAAAGCGCCGATCCGCATCGCTTCGATGGCGCTCTCGATGGACGAGTAGGCGGTGACGACGATGACCACCTGTTCCGGATCGCGCGCGCGCAGCTGTTTCAGAACCTCCATGCCGGACATTCCCGGCAGCATGAGGTCGAGGAGTACGAGGTCGATCGGCTCACGTTCGGCGATGAGAACGGCCTCTTCGCCCGTCTTCGCCACGATCGGCCGGAAGCCTTCGCGTTTGAGGAGAGTCCCGAGGACGTCCTGAAGTACGTCTTCGTCATCGACGACGAGAATATTGGTCATGCGCGCCCTCTCGGCTCATTGCCGGTCGCCGGAAGCTCGACGATGAACCGGCAGCCCTGATCCTTCCCGCGACTGTCGACCAGAATCCGTCCTCCATGCTGCTCGATGATGCTGCGGCTGATGGCCAGTCCGAGACCCGTGCCGCCCTTGCCGGTCTTCGTGGTGTAGAAAGGCTCGAAGACCCGCGAGAGATGCTGTGCCTCGATACCGGAGCCGTTGTCCTCAATACGCACGCGCACCGTGGCGGTTGCATGCCCGTTCGGCGCACCGGAGGCTCCGGGCAGCAGTCGCGCCGGACCGGCGGCAAGGGCCGCGACCGGCGGCGAATCCACACCGATCTGGATCTTCCCGCCCTGTTCCGGAGCGGCGTCGAGCGCGTTGAGAAGCAGGTTGGTGAAGACCTGCTGCAGCTCGCCCTCGGAGCCCGAAACGATCGGAACGACGCTCGCCAGGCTCCACTCCACCTGGACTCCGCGCGTCGCCAGACGCTCGCGCAGCAGGTCGACCGTTTCCTGGAGGAGCGCCGGCAGAGCGACCGGACCGCTCTCGTGATCGCGCTTGCGCGCGAACTCGAGCAGGCCGTTGACGATGCGCGAGGCGCGGAAAGTCTGCCGTTCGACCTTCTGCAGCAGCTCGTGGCGGGGATCGGAGGCGTCGGTCTCGGCGAGCAGCATCTGGGCGTAACTCGAAATGCCGGTGAGCGGAGTGTTGACCTCGTGCGCGACGCCGGCCGCCAGGACGCCGAGCGCAGCCAGGCGATCCTGATCGCGCAGCGCCCGCTCCATGGAGACGCGTTCCGAGACGTCCTGAACGACGACCACGCGCTGGCCGCGGGCGGCGCCCTCGGCGCTGGCTGAATCGGCGGCATCGGCGGCCAGCGGGGCGGCGCTCACCTGCAGATGACGGGCGGAGCCGGTCGCATCTTCGAAGGAGATCTGACGGACGCCAGCGCCCGGTTCTGGCAGAGCTTCCAGCGGGAAAAGGTCGAGGAGCTTCTTCCCGACGAGCTGGCTCCGGGCGCATCCGGCGATGGCAGCGAAGGAGAGGTTGGCGCTCGTCACGCTGCCTTCGGCATCGAGCACGACGATGCCTGCGGGCGACGACTCGAGAATCTCCTCGTTGTGCCGCTGCAGGGAGGTTACTCGCGCGAGCTGGCGCTGCACCTGGTCGAGAAGCTGCGCGTTCTCGATGGCGAGCGCCGCCTGATCGAGAAGCGCACGGACGATCTCGACGTCTTCCGTCGACAGCGGCAGGCGGTCGCGGCGCAGGGAGGTCAGCGCCAGGCCGATCTGGTTGCCGCGCACGAGCAGGGGGAAAACGTAGCGGTAGCCGGAGACGTAGAGCTGCTGCTCCGCGCTCGCCGATTCGCCGGGCAGGCCGATCGGAGAAAGGGTTTCGAAATCGCCTTCCCAGAGAGCGTCGCGGAGCGTGGCGAGACCGACCGCGCGGGGCAGACCCGGATGCGGTCGCACGGGTACCAGCGCCGGTCCCTGGAGGAGGATCAGATTGACCCGTTCGAGGTCGAGCGCCTGCTGCATCTCGGAAAGCAGCGCCTGGCAGAGGCGGTCGAGATCGCGCTCCTGCAGCAGGTCCTGAGCGACGCGCAGCAGGCCGCGGCGGTGGCCGAAGGTCCGGCCGTACTGCAGACGCTCGAGGGCGCCGTGGATGCCGCGATGCGTCGGGACCACGAGTCCCACCGCAACGATGCCGCCGATGAAGGTCAGCAGATCCCGGGCGAAGCCGAGACCGGCCGGCATCGAGCGGCGCACGGCGAGGTCGATGAGCGAGAACGTGGCCAGGCCGAAGACCAGCGTGAGGGTGTAGGACAGCCCGTTGCGGACCATGACGCCCAGGTCCCAGAGGCGGTAGCGCAGGACCGCCCAGGCAAAGGCAAAGGGAACGCAGGCGAGCGGCAGGACGGCCAGGGCGGCGAGCGACTCGGGAAGCTCCAGCCCCAGGATCGACGGCAGGCCGTGGAAGAGGAAGAACGGCAGATACCCGGCCGCCATTCCGACGAGGAGCCAGAGGAGCTGCCGCTGCTGCTCCCAATCCCGGATCGTCGTCAGCCGGCGACCGAGAATGACGATCGAAAGCGCGGCGAACAACAGCAGGTGCGCGAGCTCGATCCGATCGAGACTGAGGAGCATCCGCGGACTCGGCGCGCCGGCGATGAAGCTGCCCTTGTTCCAGATCAGATCGGCCTGGAAAAGCGTGAGGACCGCGGCCGGCAGATAGAGAAAGGGCAGCCAGCGATGCCGCTGCGCCGGCGCCGGCACCGGAATCGACAGGAAAAGATGCAGGGTGAGCGGCGGGAGCAGAAGGCGGGCCGCCTCGTCGAAGAAGTAGATCCAGCGCCCCAGAAGATCCGGCGGAAAGACGGGCGAATAGACGTAGAGAACCGCCGACACCAGGCACCAGAGATAGAACAGGGGGCCGCCTGCGGAGGCACCCGAGCGCCAGATCGTGAACAGCCCGATCGCGAGGTAGGCGCAGCCGATGAGCGCCAGGATGAGATACGGGCCGTCGAGGTCCAGCGGCGGCCGCTGATAGTCGATCTTTTCGAGGCGCTCGTGGCGCAGAACGACGAGCTCGGCGGACGGCGACTGCCGCAACAGCTCCCCCAGCCGCGGGGCTCGTCCGAGCTCCGCCCCGTTGATCAGCAGAATGCGATCGCCGACTTCGAGGTGTGAGTCGAGAGTCGAATCGACGCCGCGCACCAGCCAGCTGTCGCCGGTCGTGATCGCCTGGAATCCGAGCGGCTGGAAGGTCTCGAGCTTCTGCTGAAACCCGCGCGCTCCGAGAACCGCCAGACCCGCGGTGGCCGCGAGGAGCAGGAAGGTGGCGAAACGGCGCCAACGAGAAGGATCAGGCATCGGGTCCCAGCGATCTCAAGGAGGATCCGAAATAGCACTTTCCATGCCATCGAGACATGAGGGAACCGGCCGGTAAGTGGCCTTTTTGGAACGGTTTATCGCGGTTTTGCGCGGAAACTTGGAGTCTATTCAATAAAATGAATAGACCCTCTCCGGGAGCCGGGAGAGGCCATTCGGCGGTGCGCGCTGCGAGCTTCTGGAAGGGTGCTGGGAGAAACGGGGAGCGGGCGATCAGAAGCGGACGGCGACGCCGGTCATGACGCGGCGCTGGATGGCATCGGAGTCGACGTCCGAATGGACGAAGGAGGCGCCCCGGGCGAGTCCCATCCCGACGTTCACGGCCCAGTCCAGGGAGAGGTCCCAGATCGCCGAGAGGTTCTGGCTCACCACCAGATCGAGTCGCTCGAGGTCGGTCCCCGGCTCGTCTCCGGCTCCCTGCGTGCCGCGCAGCGGCTGCAGCTCCTGATCAAGCCGGTGAAAGGAGAGGTAGACGCCGGTCGAGGTCTTTTCGAACGTCGCGTCGATCGCCGACGAGGCCATCGAGACCTGGTTCTCGTAGAAGCGCCGGTTCACGGAGCGGAAAATGCCGCCCCCGCCGTCGGCGACGCTCGCAGAGACCTTGACGACGATTCCCGGAGTCAGGCGCTGGCGCAACGACGCATGCAGCTCCGGCAACTGGTCGCCCGACACCAGGAAGATTCCTTCGCTGCTGTCGAAGAAATTGCCGTTGAAGTACATCCGGATCGTGTCGTCCAGCTCACGGTACGAGGCGCCCAGGGAAAGCTGTTCGTCCGCAGCGGCCGCGCGCTGGACTTCGATCTGGTAGCAGGCCGAGTCGGCTTCGCCGCAGCTCATGGTCCCATCGAGAACCATCGGCAGGACATTGTCCGTGAGCTCGGTGTCCTTCGAGACCACCCGATGAGCGCCGGTGATGGAGGTCTGCCAGAGCGGTCCCATCTGAAGTACGAAGCCGCCGCGCGGTGTGATCGAGACGAGGCCGTTCCGGAGCGTTCCGAAGATCCCGTACTGGACAAGGACGCGGGAGTTGGCCTGCCAGCCCGCATCGCCGTAGGCGTCGAGCGCCTGGATGTCCGGCAGAGCGCTCGAGCCGGAGTGATTCCGCTGCGCGAAATCGCCGGACGTTTCGCTGTAGCGCAGGCCCGTCGTGAGGTTGCCGATGCTCTCCATCTTGCGCGCGTAGTTGCCCTCGACGCGCAGCGTCCGGGAGGCGACCGGCAGACCGAGAGGGTCGATGCTGGCGCGATTGTAGAGACCGTTCTCGTCCACGTACGAAGCCCGCACCGTCGTGGTGCCGCCGTCGCCGACCGGCTTGTTCCAGCGGAAGTAGAGCCGCGACGCTTCGACCGGGGTCTCGATGCGCTGTCCGGCGCTGACCAGCCGATTGCTGCTCGAGGAGATGTCGAAGTCGCCCTGACCCGGCGTCTGCAGGTTCAGCGAGACGGAGTGTGTCTGTCCCTCGAGCCCGAGACCGGCGTCGATCGGCGCGACGAACGCGGTTTCGAAAGTCTGGAAGTCGCCCTGCATGGCGAGTTTGACGCGACCCAGCTGCCCACGCAGGCCGACGTTCGCGCCGGCAAGGAGCGCACTCGTATTTGGCGTGACGTCGTGGAAGCCGCTGGCGGCGGAGACCTCGCCGAGAACCCGCGAGTCGATGGCGGAGCCGCTGGCGATGACCAGATCGGCAACGCCCGGAGCCGTGCTCGCCGTCACGACGGAGCCATCCGAGCCAGCCGAGCCAGCCGAGCCAGCCGCGACACCTTCGCTCAGTTCGATTTCGCGCAGCACATCGGCGGGAATCTCCGAGCGCGCGGTCCAGAAGTCGGTGAGCTCAGGCGCCGCCTGTTCCGTAAGCTGCAGCTCCACGAACTGCGACGCCTCGGGGGCATCCCGCTGCAGCAGCATCACCGCCGGCTGCAGCCCGGCCTTGTGAGCGATCAGCTTGTAGATACCGGCGGGGAGCGCTTCGAAAAGGAATCGGCCGCTGCCGTCGGTGAGCACTTTGTGGAGCGATTTCTCGACCAGCTGATAGGCGTAGACGCGGGCGTCGGAGACCGGTGACTCCCGCAGCAGAACACGCCCTTCGACGCCTTCCGAGGGCGTTGCGGAAGTCTCGGCATCGATCGCGGGGCCCGCAGGAAAGAGACTCGGGTCTCCCGCGGACCGAACAACGTCGGCACCGGCTGAGCGCACACTCGCGAAGAGCGTCAGCGCGGAGAAAATCGCCGACGCGCGTCGAAGGGTGAAAATGGGTGAAGAACCCATTGCGAGGTCAATATAGCGCCGCTGTCAAGGGCTGTCAAACAGGGCTCAGAGCCCCGCCAGACCTCGCGTGGAGGCTCTTTTCGGCCCCCCGGGAGCGCCTTCGAACGGGGCGTCAGGAGGGGTCCAGCCGAGCACTGCAGCTTCGATTCGCCGGGCGCCGGCCTCGCGCAGCGCGACGCCGGCAGCCCGCAGGGTCGCGCCGGTCGTCACGACGTCGTCGAGGAGCAGGATCGTATATCCGCGGACGTCTTTCGTCCGCGGCACGAAGAAATGCCGCGCGAGCTCGCGACCGACCCGGCTCTGGCCCAGCTGCCGGCGCGCGAAGAAGCGTCGCGCGAGCGCTCGCCGGCACGGCCGCTCGAGCTGGCGGCCGAGCGGCCACGCCACGAGCTCGGTCTGATTGAAACCGCGCATCAGGCGGCGGGGCCACGGCAGCGGTACCGGAATAAAGAGCTCCGGCGGGTCCCAGCCGGCCTCATCCCGGCGGCGTTCGCGGAAGATGCGCGCGAGCTCGCGCGCGAAATGATTTCCCAGGTAGTCGAGGCGTCCGAACTTGAAGGCCTGCACGACCTCCTTCAACGGGCTTTCGTAGCGCCAGAGGGCGGTCAGACGCTCGAACGGCGGCGGATCGGCGAGACATTCGCCGCAGCGCTGGCTCGCGGGGTACGCGCCGGTCGCCAGGGGGCGCGCGCACGTCGCACAACTTGAAGCAGCGTCGATCTCGACGAGCCGGCCTTGGCAATCCGGGCAGAGCCCGAGCGGCGGACCCTCGAAGATCGACCGGCCGCGCTGTGGGCGCCGGGCACACGCCCCGCCCCCCGCGGCTGCCGCTCCAGTGCGCGGGCTGTCGACCTCGCGCGCGGCCGCAAGTTCCCGCTCGCAGCCGAGGCAGTGCCGTGGCCAGACGGCATCGAGAAGGCGCGCCGTGAGCGTCACGTCGACGAATCTCCGGGCTGGGACGTACGAAGGGGGTGCATTCCACTGCGAAAGACGGAAACAACCGCCGTTATACTGGCGGCTCCGGTCCGTTGGGCCGCAGCTTTCGAGAACCGAGGAGATCGAATTGACGTGGAGAACCGCGCTGTGGTCTGCCGCCGTCGCCTGCATCATCTTGTCCGTCGCGGCTCCCGCCGCCGCAGCTGAACAGCAGGAAAGCTACACCTTCACGCTCGGCCTCCTCGGTGGGGTCGGCGGCGCTCTCGATGCCGATCCCGATCCGGGCCTCGGCGAACGCAGCTGGATGATCGAGGCCGGAATGGTGACTGCGCCGCGGACGCTGGTCGTCGTTCGTGCCGGCCGCCTCTCGATCGACGGCGACTTCGAGCGCTTTTCAAGCGCCGACCTCGAATACCTGAATGTCGCCGGCGAATACCGCTTCGCTCAGCCGACGTACGACTACGGCATGTACCTCGGACTCGGGTACTACCGTCTGACCGGTGACCGCTTCGGTGGCGGGGACGATCGCGAAAGCGATGTTGGACTGGTTCTCGGTTTCACCGGCGACTTCGACGTCACGCGCTACCTCTCGGTCGTCGGTGAGGTTTCCGCCCACTACGCCTTTCTTGACGACGCCAAGGTCTTCGGCATGGCCAACGTCGGGCTCGCGGTCCACTTCTGACCCAGCACGCGGATCCGCGGGAAAAATCCCGCCTGCCCGGCGGCCGGCGGCGCGCCTACCTCGTCGGGGTCGCACTCGCGGGGCTTCCCGCTTTCGAAGCGGAGGAGCACCTCGCGGAGCTCGCCGCGCTCGCGGACACCGCCGGCGTCGAAGTCGTCGGCGAGGCGATCCAGGCGCGCAAGTCGCTCGATCCCAAATTCTTCATCGGCTCGGGAAAGGCGGCGGAGATCGCCGCCAAGGCTGCCGAGCTCAAAGCCAATCTGGTGATCTTCGACGACGATCTCTCCGGCGGCCAGGTGAAGAATCTCGAAGAGGTCATGAAGGTGCAGGTGATGGACCGCAGCGGCCTCATCCTCGAGATCTTCGATCAGCGCGCGCGCAGCAAGGAGGCCCGCACTCAGGTCGAGCTTGCGCGGCTGCAGTACCTCCTGCCGCGCCTCACGCGACAGTGGCAGCATCTTTCCCGGCAGGTCGGCGGCATCGGCGTGCGCGGTGGCGAAGGCGAATCGCAGCTCGAAGCGGATCGCCGGGTGATCAAGCGCAACATCACGCGCCTCAAGCGCGAGCTCGAGCAGATCGATCGCATGCGCAAGGAGCACCGCCGCGGGCGCTCGGAAATGCCGGTCGTCGCTCTCGCGGGCTATACCAATGCCGGTAAGTCGACGCTCTTCAACCGGCTGACCCACGACAAGACCTTCGCCGAGAACCGGCTCTTCGCGACGCTCGATTCGCGTCTGCGGCGAGGCGCGCTCGATCGCGATGGCTCGCTCGCGGTTTTCGCCGACACAGTGGGATTCATCCGCAAGCTGCCGCATCACCTCGTCGCATCGTTCCGCTCGACGCTCGACGAGATCGTGCAGTCGGATCTGGTCCTGCACGTCATCGATCGCAGCCATCCGCGATGGCAGGAGCAGAAAGCGGTTGCCGAAGAGGTCATGAAGGATCTCGGCATCGATCCGGCGAACATCCTCGAGGTCCACAACAAGATCGACCGCCTGCCCGCGGAAGAGCGCATTTCGCGCGCCCGCGCCGGTCTCGTTTCCGTCTCCGCCGAGAGTGGCGAAGGCATCCCGGCGCTGCAGGCGAAGATCGCGCGCATGCTCGGTGAAAAGGCGCGGGCGCGGGTCTACGGTGCCCCGGTGTACGCGCAGGAGGGGTCCGAGGTGGAGGTTCACGAGGCGGAAGACACGACGCCGGCTGAACCCGCGCCGACGGGCCCGAGCCGGATCGGCTCCGCGCCGGCGCGCGCTCCGCGCCCGCGCAAGCGACCGAGCTGAGGCCGCCGGAAGAGCCGCGTTCCGGGCCGCGCATTTGCCCCCGGACCGCGCCGTCGCATAAACTTCGCCGCTCCGGTGGGGCTGTAGCTCAGTTGGGAGAGCGCTTGAATGGCATTCAAGAGGTCGACGGTTCGATCCCGTTCAGCTCCACCAATCTCCTAATCTTTAAAACAAGGCTCGGGCGGCGATCGCCCGGATCAAGTCGCCGTCGGTGGTCGTGGCCGGAACGCTCGGTGCGATCCCTACAGGCCCGGCATCGAGAAATCTCCGCCTGAGCGTCTACGTCGATTCCCGCGCGCGCTAGCGGAACTCCACCGGATAGTTCATCCAGACGGACACGGGCGATCCGTTGTGCAGCGCGGGGCGGAAGCGGTAGCTCTGAAGCGTCCGCAGCGCCTGGTCTTCGAGATCGGCGAACTCGAGACGTGAGCGGTAGATGTGCGCCTCCACGACCGCTCCCGTCGCATCGATTCGAATCCGGCAGATCACGGTCGGCGAGACCGCAAAGCGATCCTTCGGCGCTTCGGGCCTGTCGCCTGCAAGAAGCTGCGGATGCCGGTCGCCGCTCGAGGTCAACGCGCTCACATCGAGGACAGTCGAGATCGCGGCGGAGATGCCGGTCGTGGGACGTGTCGCGTTCGCACCGGCGCCACGCAGCGGAAGAACCGCAGCGACGACAGCGCCGAGCAGGAGGGCTCCTCCGAGCCCGAAGACCCAGAGACCGATCTTTCGCCTGGGTTTCGCGGCGCGGATTTCAGGTGCAACGCTCGCCCTGGACGCCGGCTCCGCTTCCCGCGATGCCTCCAACGACCGCGACGGCCGCGCCCGCAAGGTCGGTCGCGGAAGCTGCCCGAGCTCGGCGAGACGAAAGGCGTCGAGAAGCAGCTCGCGCATCGGCCGATCGATGGTGCGCTGCAGCGGATCCTCGACGCCCGCCGCCTCGAAGTAGCCCGCCTTCACTCCCATGAGCGCGTGGAACGCGGCTTCGCCCGAGAGCTCTTCGTACTGTGCGTGCACCACAGCGCCTTCGCGCAGAACGATGAGGCCGTTGCCTTCCGGCCCGAGAATGCGCAGTCCGGCGGTCTGACCGGAGGCGCCCTTCACCTGCAAAAGATCCGGGAGAGAGAACTCCGCCAGATCGCCCGCGAGCTTCATGAGAATTCCTTTCGATTCGAGAGGGCCCGGAGGACGAGCCTGCGAGCGCCCCGAACATACGGAGCGGAGGTCAATGCGCGGTGGCGTGCCGGCGGCATTCGGGTGACAGCGCGGGGAACGGCGGGGTCCCAGGATCGTCACGTCGACGTCGAGCGTTCGTCGTGCACGCTTTCTATCGTCGCCTGGTCATTCCGGCGACGCGCGGTTCGCGCCCGTTGTCGACCCTCTCCGGGAGAATCCATGTCGCATCGCAGAGTCGTCCTGCTGGCCGCTGCACTTCTTTCGTCCGCGTCGTTTTCCGCATCCGCCGCCACCGTCCGGATCAAAGGTTCCGACACGATCGGGGGTGCTCTCGGACCCGATCTCGCGGAGAGGTACCACGAGGAGAACCCGGCGACGGCGATCGAGTGGCAGGCGTTCGGCTCCAGCACCGCGTTCCCGGCGCTCTTCGATGGCTCGGCCGACCTCGGAGCGTCATCGCGACCCATCAACGAGTCCGAGCAGCTCGAAGCGAAGCGGCTCGGGATTCATCTCCGCGAGTGGGTCATCGCCTATGACGGAATCGTTCTCGTGGTGCATCCTTCGAATCCTCTTCCGGCGTTGACGCTCGACCAGGCATCCCGGATTTTCCAGGGAAAGGTGCGCAACTTCCGCGAGGTCGGCGGGCCGGACCGGACGATTGAGCTCCTCGCCCGCCCGAGCTATTCGGGAACGCACGCGTTCTTCAAGGAGAAAGTCCTGCGACGCGGAAACGCGAAGGGACCGGAGGAGTTCTCGGAGTCGACGGTCTTCGTCGAGCACAATGCAGAGATCGTCGAGCGCGTGGCGACGCACCCGAACGCGATCAGTTTTCTCGGCATCGGATGGGTGAAGCCCCCGCTTCGGGCCGTTCCGGTGGCGATCGGCAAGTCGGGTCCATCGCGCCTCGCCTCTGCCGAAACCATCCGGGATGGCAGCTATCCGATCTTCCGGCCGCTCTACCTCTACAGCCTCGGCGAACCGCAGGGCGAAGTGAGGAATCTCATCGCCTACATTCTCTCCGAGGCCGGGCAGCGGCAGGTCGTCGCCGACGGTTTCGTGCGCACCGACGTCGCGCCGCAGCTCGCTTACCGCGCCGCCGCAGATGGTTCCGTGAGTGCGACGGCGCAGGCGCAGGTTCGGGATCCCCGCCCTGCAGGAGCGCCAACCGCGCCAAAGCCAGCGGACTCCACTCCGGCGGCGGTCACCGCTCCGAGAGTCCTGAGGGTCTACTTCGGTTCAGGCGGCGCGCGTATCGGTGACGAGGCGGAGTTGAGGATCATCGAGGCTTCGCGCTCCTTGTCGCCGAAGTCGGTGCACGCTTTGATCGTCGGCCACGCTGACGCGCTGGGTTCGAAGGCGGCCAACGACGGAATTTCGGCGGCGCGGGCGAAGGCGGTCTATCTGGAGCTCCGGCGCCTCGGGATTCCCGCGGAGCGGCTGGCGGTCTCGTCACGCGGCGCCGAAGAGCCGATCGACACCAACGACACTCTGGCGGGCAGACAGGCGAATCGACGTGTCGACATCCTTTTCGTGGAAGCGTCGCCACGGGTCGGGGGCTGAGTTGCAGCGGACCGTGAAAGCCGCCGTTCTCGCTCTTGCGCTCTTTCTGGGAACGAAGATGTCAGCCGTCGCGGTTTCGACGGGCGAGCCGCAGGCGATCATCCTCCTGATTGGCGATGGCATGGGTTTCTCGCAGCTCGCGCTCACGCGCTACGCACTTGCCGGGCCGGGCGGTCGCCTGGCGCTCGAGTCGATGCCGGTCACCGGCCTGGTCTCGACCTGGTCGTCGTCGAACGTGGTGACGGATAGTGGGGCGGCCGCGACGGCCTTCTCGTCCGGCGTCAAGACGGACAACCGGTTTCTCGGTCTCGATCCCCAGCGGCATCCGGTGAGGACGATCGGCGAAGCGGCGAAGGAGGCAGGCTGGCGCGTCGGCTACCTCACGACGACCCGGATCACTCATGCGACTCCGGCCTGTTTCTACGCCCACCACGATGATCGCTACGACGAGCAGACGGTCGCGTCGCAACTGCTCGACGCGGACGTCGACCTCGCCGTCGGTGGAGGGCTGAGCTTTTTTCTTCCCAGCGGTTCGAACGGTGTGAGAACCGACGGTCGCAACCTCGTGGACGAGGCGCGCAGTCGCGGCATCCGGGTTCTCGAGCGTGGCGATGCTCTGGTCTGGAACGGCGAGGGGCGTCTGCTCGGCCTGTTTGCGAAGTCCCACCTGACCTACGACCTCGACGATCGCGGCTACGCGCCCGCCCGGCGGGATCCGACGCTCGCAGCGCTCACCCGGATGGCGCTCGACGGACTCTCGACCGGCGGCCGGCCGTTCTTTCTCATGATCGAAGGGGGACGGATCGATCACGCGGCCCACGACTTCGACGCCAGCGGCGTGGTCGCGGAGGCGGAGCGATTCGACGAATCGGCGGCGGTCGTTCTCGACTGGCAAAAGGCGCATCCCGAAACGCTGGTGCTGCTGACGGCGGATCACGCGACCGGCGGGCTGGCGATCAACGACTTCGCGAACTGGGACCTGTTGAAGAAGCGCAGCGCGTCGGTCGCCTGGATGGCGGCGCAGATCCGCAACGCCGGCGCCGGAGTCGAATTGCTGGACGAAAGAACGGGTTCCATCGACTGGACTCCGGAAGAGGTCGCACAGGTGCGGCTCGCACCGGACAGCTACGAGGCGAATCGGCGGCTCGGCCGGATGCTCGCCGTTCGCGACGGCTTCACCTGGTCGGCGAAGGTCACGGACGACGACACCCACGGACACACCGGCGAAGACGTGCCGATCTTCGCCAGCGGTCCGTCGTCTCAGCTCTTTGGCGGAGTCCTCGACAATACAGATATCCCGAAGCGCATCGCGGCGATTTTCGGCTGGCGGATCGGATCCGAGTCGCGCTAGAAATCGGGAGGGCCTGGCGATTGCGCCCTCTGGTCGATCTCTGTCGGTTCCGCTGCCGTTCCCGGTGCTAGCCTCCCGGTTCGAAGCGCCGGAGCAAAGAGAGCGGCGACAAGGGAGGGGCCATGCGGGCCTATGTCATCACGTCGGGAATTCTGTTCGGTGTCGTCACGATCGCTCATCTGGCGCGCATGGTGAGTGAGCGCCATGACCTGGCGACGGCGCCCTGGTACCTCGCGATCACCGCGACGACGGCCGCCATGAGCCTGTGGGCCCTGCGCGCGCTGCGGAAACCCTGACGGCGCCAGTTTCGGTGCGGATTCGCCGTCTTAGTCCGTAGCGAGGAGGAACCGATCATGGCCATTCGAATTGTCCGTCTGGGTGAAGCGCGAAGTCGCGGCGAAGGCGTCCGTCTGGGAACCGTCCGGCGGCCGCCGCGCGGCGTGCCCAAAGAGCGTTTCGCGAGCGAAGACTGGTACGACACCTGGCTGCCGAACCTCGCACCGAGCGCGGAGCTCATGCAATGGGTGCACACGGCAGAGCCTTCCGAAGCGAACTGGCGGCGGTTCGTGCAGCGCTTTCGCAGCGAGATGAAAGCGCCCGAGGCCGTGCACGTCATCGCCGCTCTCGCCTTGCTTTCGCATCAGGCGAACTTTTCCCTGGGATGCTATTGCGTCGAAGAATCGCGCTGTCATCGCTCCGTTCTGCGCGATCTCCTGAGCGAGGCGTCGGCGGAAATTCGATAGGCTCGCGGAACGGCAGCTGGTCCCCGCTGCGCCGGGATCCAAGCGGAGTTTTTCCTGCCGGTTCACTTCTGCGGAGCCACCATGTGCCGGAACATCCGACCGCTGTTCAACTTCGAGCCTCCGGCGTCCGAGCTCGAAGTCCGCGACGCAGCGCTGCAGTTCGTGCGCAAGATCTCCGGATTCACGGTGCCATCGAAAGCGAACGCCGTCGCTTTCGATCGGGCGGTGGAGGAAATCGCTGCCGCCGCGCAGAGGCTGATCGCGTCACTCGTGACCGCCGCGGAACCACGCGACCGCGAGGTCGAGGCCGCAAAGGCGCGGGCGCGCAGCGCGGACCGCTTCGGATCGCGCGAGTGATGGACGTGGCGGACATCTGCCGCAATCTCCGCAATCTCAACCATCGGTGCGGCCGAGGGCCTGACAGCCAGGGGCTTCCATGAACCGCGTCTCCGGAATCGGTGGCATCTTCATCAAGGCGAAGGATCCGGTCGCACTGCGCGACTGGTACCGCGTGCATCTCGGCATCGCGATCGAGGAGTGGGGGGGCGCGGCGTTTTCCTGGCGCTCGCCGGGCAACCCCGAGGGGATCGGTTCGACCGTCTGGAGCATCATGCCGGAGACCTCGACCTACTTCGCCCCGAGCACCTCGACGTTCATGGTCAACTACCGGGTCGAAGATCTCGATGCCGTCCTCGCCGCGTTGCGCGCGGAGGGCTGCGCCGTCGATGAGAAATCGGAAGCCACGGAGTTCGGCAAGTTCGGCTGGGTCGTCGACCCGGAAGGCAACAAGATCGAGCTCTGGCAGCCTCCGGCAGGGCAATAGATGGCGACAGAGCTGCCGGCTGCGGACGGGATTTCGCGGATCGTCGGGTTCGCTCTGGAGCTCGACCGTCTGAAAGCCGTGGAGCGCCGGACCAAGCCGCTGGGTCTCGATCGCTACGAGAATTCGGCGGAGCATTCGTGGCAGATCTCGATCCTGGCGATCCTCCTGGCGAGGTACAGCCGCGAGGCGGTCGATCTGCAGCGCGTGCTCGAGATGCTCCTCGTCCACGACATTCCCGAGATCGATTGCGGGGATCAGTTCGTCTACGCGCGCGACGCAGCGGCCGTCGCGGTCGCGGAAGCCAGGGCAGCGAAACGGATCTTCGGACTGTTGCCGCCCGGTGACGGCGGGAGCCTGCTATCGCGCTGGCAGGAGTTCGAGGATCGCACGTCCCCCGAGGCCCGGCTGGCTCACGCTGCCGACCGGTTGATGCCGGTCCTCCAGAATCTCTATGGCGGCGGACAGAGCTGGCGCGAGAACGCAGTGCCGGTCGAGCGCGTCCGCGATCTCGTGCGCGAGGCGCTGGCGGATACCTGTCCGGAAGTCTGGGATTTCGTCGCGCCGCTCATCGAAGCTTTTTTTGCGCAAGGGAGTTTTCCGGAATGACATCGATCAACCTGGCAGCGAAGCTCGCGACCTTCTCCGAGCACTGGCAGCCGCGCACAGTGGCTCAGTACAACGGCAATGACGTCATGGTCGTCAAGGTGAAAGGGGAGTTCATCTGGCACAAGCACGACGACACCGATGATCTGTTTCTCGTTCTGCAGGGAAATCTCGCGATCGAGCTTCGCGACCGCACGGTGCACCTCGGTCCCGGTGAGTTGTTCGTGGTGCCGAGAGGCGTCGAGCACCGGCCGGTCGCAGTGGAAGAGGTCCATCTCCTGCTCTTGGAACCTTCGGGGACGCCGAATACCGGCGACGTCGCAACGGCGGCGAAACGCCGCGTGATCTGAGAGCGGGCTGAGAGCGGGAGAGATTCGATGCCGACGCAGCTGGAGAAAAGCGCCGCTTTCCGGGCGCTGCACTATCGATCGACCGCCTTCGTCATCCCGAACCCGTGGGACGTCGGAAGCGCCCGGCTGCTCGCCGGTCTCGGATTCGAAGCGCTCGCAACGACGAGCGCGGGCTATGCGTTTTCCGTTGGAAAGAGGGACAACACGGTCGGCCGGGACGAGATCATTCGGCATGTCCGTGCGATCGTCGAGTCCACCGATCTGCCGGTGAGCGCCGACCTGGAGAACGGATTCGGCGACGACCCGCGCGACGTCGCCGAAACGATTCGCCAGGGAATGGAAGCCGGTCTTGCGGGCGGCTCGATCGAGGACGCGACCGCGCGAACGGCGGATCCCCTCTATTCGCTCGCGCACGCCGCCGAGCGCGTACGCGCCGCCGCCGAGACGGCGCACGCCGGATCGATTCCATTCACCCTGACCGCCCGCGCCGAAAACCATCTCGTGGGCAACCCGGATCTCGGCGACACCATTCGTCGCCTGCAGGCCTATCAGGAGGCCGGCGCTGACGTGCTCTACGCTCCCGGACTCACGGGCCGGGACGAGATCGCCGAGCTCGTGCGATCCGTCGACCGGCCGGTGAACGTTCTCCTTGGACTGGCGGGGATGAAACTGAGCGTCGCGGACCTTGAAGCTCTCGGAGTGCGTCGCGTGAGCGTCGGCAGTGCGTTGGCGCGCGCCGCTTTCGGAGCGTTTCTCCGCGCCGCTCGCGAGCTCAGGGATCGTGGAACGGCGGACTTTCTGGACGACGAGATGGGCCTCGCGGGTCTGAGCGCGATGTTCGATCCGCCGGTTGGAACCGATCGCCGATGAGCCCGGCGGCAGGAACCGGGGGCGAGGTTGAAAAGTGAGGCGAGCGATTCCAAGGTTCTCGGTGACGGGAACGTTCCCGGGCGAGATCGACGAGCAAGGATTCGCACCGGGTTCAGATCGCTCCACCGGCTCGCGCTCTGCGAGGGCCAGAACCCGTCTAGACTTGCGCTCATGATTACGGCCGTAGAAGCCCTGGATCGACTCCGCGACGGAAACCGGCGCTTCATCGCCGACGTTCGCAGTGAAGCCCCGATATCCGTGCAGCGCCGCCGCGAAGAGCTGGCTGCGGGCCAGGAGCCGTTTGCCATCATTCTCGGTTGCTCCGACTCCCGGGTTCCGGCCGAGATCGTCTTCGACCAGGGATTGGGCGACCTCTTCGTCATTCGCGTTGCCGGCAATATCGTCGCTTCGTCGCAGATCGGCAGCGTCGAGTTCGCGGCGGCGCGCTACGGCACGCGGCTCGTCGTCGTCCTGGGTCATTCGCAGTGCGGCGCGATCCTCGCGACTCTCGAGGAGCTGCAGCAGCCGACCGCGAACCAGTCGCGGAACCTCGCCTCGATCGTCGACCGCGTCCGCCCGTCGATCGAAGGCCTCCTGCGCGACGATCAGCATCGCGAATCGGGCGTGCTCATGAGCCTGGCGGTACGGGCGAACATCCGCGCCTCGGTCGACCATCTGCGGCACGGCTCGGAAGTTCTCGAGCAGCTCATCGCGACCGACGGGCTGCTCGTCGTCGGTGCCGAGTACTCGCTCGAGACCGGCGTCGTCGAGTTCTTTCCCGAGAGCGCGATTTGAGCGTCCAGCTGATTCACTGCCCCGAGTGCACGTTCCGGCTGCCGTATGCCGTGCTCGGGCGCCAGGGAAGCTTCCGCACCGGCGGCGAGTACGCCAGCCTCTGCCGTCATCGGCCGGACAAGCGCTCGATGGATGCCCTGGACTGTCCGGTCATCCGCGCCGAGGCCGAAAAGCAGCTCAAGATCCGGCTCCCCGATCCGCCGGCACTGCCGGCAGTCGAGTAGGCGAACCCGTTTTCCGACGGCTCGCCGGAGGTTCCTGAGCGATGGCTCGATCTTCTGCACAGGCGCATGCAGCGAAGCCCGGGCGCCAGCTTTCGCCGGCCTCGAAGTCCGCCAAGCTCGCCTCGATCGCGCAGTGGGATGCGATGCTTGCGCGCTATCCCCCGGGTGAGGTGCTCGACCTCGTCTCGCAGGCGATCTTCGTTCTCTGCTCGAACGCCATCGTGCTGCACCTGGTGTGGACCGGCAAGGTGCGGCCGATCGATCTCGTTCTCCTGGTGACGCTCGAGGCGATTCTTCTGACGACGATCTCGTGGGTGCAGATGCGCTTCGTTCCCGAATCGGCGCTCATGGAAAAACCGAAGCCGTTCCGCCAACGCCTCGGCGTGCTGCTGTTCGGCCTCGTCTGGCTGGGCGGCGTCTACGGAATCATTTTCGGAGGCTTCCTCGGTGCCGGGCCGCAGGTCCTCGAGGTTTTCCGGAATCCCTGGGAGACGCTGCGCTCCACCGGGCTCATCTGGCCGCTCGCGATTTCGGCGCTCGGCGCCGCCGTCGATTCGGTGCGCGACTGGATGTTCTGGCGCTCGCGCGGCGGCTTTTTTCTGAGCACTCCCGGTTTCTACGCCATGGCGCGGTGGCTGACGCTCTTCCTCGGCGGCATCCCCTTCTTCGTTCCGTTCGCCGCCCTGGCCGGTGGCGCCGTCACGCTGTTCAAGCGCCTGAGCGACCGACTCTCTCCGCGCGTGGTCAAGGATCTTGCGGTGCCAGCGGGGGCCGGTCGAGCGCAGCGATTCAGGATCTCGTACGGATCCCGTTGGATCGGCGCGATCCTCGTTCTCGGCGCGCTGCTCGCCTTTTCCAGTGTCTTTCGCGTCGTCGGCTGGTTGATGTCTCAGGGAGTGACCGGCTGGGCGATCGGCTACTGCTCGGCGAAGTTCCTCAGCGAGGGGTTCATCACCTTCCTCCCGTTCATCGCCAGCCGCGCGCGGCAGGAAGAGGCCGCGGGGCTCGCCGGCAAGAGCGGAACGGCGCCGGGCTGAGTCGGACGCGGTCAGGTGGCGCGCGCCGTTCGCGCCGCGAGCACGAACGGCACGATGGCCAGCGCCACGACGCCCAGACTCGAGGTCAGCCCGAGAGTGAGGCCGTGCGCATCGCCGATCATTCCCGTGACGAGCGGCCCCGGTCCGACGCCGAGAAGGTTGATCACCAGCAGACCGAAAGCGATCGTCGTCGATCGGGTGTGCGCGGGTGAAAGCTCCTGGATCGCGGCAAACAGCGGTCCGAACCAGGCGGAGGTCGCGGCGCTGGTCACGAACCAGCAGACGAAAAAGAGCGGTGTGCCGGGCGCGAGCGAGTAGAAGACGAGACCGATCGGAGTGAAAAACGCGGTCATCGCCACGAGGCTCCAGAGCCTGCCGTTGTGGAAGCGCCGGGCGCAGCGGTCGGCGAAGGCGCCGCCGGCGAGGTTCCCGAGAATTCCCGCGCTGACCGCCATGATTCCCGCGAGGAGCGCCGCGCGGTCGTAGCGGTAGCCGCGCTCTTCGACCAGCCAGGTCAGCGAGAGCAGAGCCGAGCCCGACCCGTAACAGAGAAAAGATCCGCCAAGAAGGACCATCGCGAGCTCGCGGCGCGCGGTGAGTGCGCGACCGACATCGCGCAGGAGCTCGCGAAGGGATGGCGGGCGCGAGGATGCCTCGGAGCCGGCGGTGCCCGTCAACGCAGCCCCGCGCCGGACCGGCTCGCGAAAGAACCGCAAGGCGAGCACGGCGACGATGCCCACCGCACCGAGAATGAAGAAGCAGGCGCGCCATCCCCAGCGCGGTGCGACGACGCTGCCGACCAGCAGGCTCGTCGCCATGCCCAAAGGGATGCCCGTGTAATAGATCCCGGTGGCGAGTCCGAGCCGACGGCGGGGAAACGCGTCGCCGAGCATCGACAGCGCCGAGGGCGTGAGAGTCGCCTCGCCGATACCGACGAAGATTCGCGGAATCGCCAGTCCGGCAAACCCGCGCGCGAGGCCCGACAGCGCGGTCATCGCGCTCCACAGTCCGAGACCGCCGGTGAGCAGGCGGAGGCGCGGCCAGCGATCGGCAGCGGCGCCGAGAAAGATCCCGACCAGCGTGTAAAGGACGACGAAGCCGAACCCGGCGAGAAGCCCGATCTCCGTCCGCGACAGCCCGAGATCGGCGATGAGCAGCGGGCCGAGGCTCGCGATCAGCGTGCGGTCGACGAAATTCAGCACGTTGAGCAGGGTCAGGAACGCGAGCAGCGCCCAGGCGGTGCGGCCGGCGGAGTGTCCGGCGGAGTGCTCGGCTTCGGTGGCGGGCGATGTGGACAGCGAGGTGGAATGCGACATCGGACACGAATGATCGCACTAGAATCCGTCGCATGGGTCGCACTTCGATGTCGCTCATTCTTCTCGGGCTCTTTTCCGGAGCCGCCATCGCCATCCAGTCGGGGGTCAACGCGCGGCTGAGGCAGGAACTGAGCTCGCCGCTGCAGGCGGCTCTGGTTTCGTTCTTCGTCGGTACGGTGGCGCTCGCTCTCGTCGTCGCGCTCACGGCGCGACGCTGGCCGGAGGGTGCCGTCGCGGCGCTTCCGTGGTGGGCCTGGACGGGCGGTCTTCTCGGCGCGCTCTACGTCTCGGTTGCCGTTCTCCTCGCGCCCCGTATCGGTGCTCTCGCGCTGGTCGGTCTCGGCGTCTCCGGCCAGATGCTGATGGCGATCGTCCTCGACCACTTCGGCTGGCTCGGTTTTTCGCGCCTGCCGATCTCGACGCCGCGCGTGGCGGGTGCGCTCCTCCTCCTCGGCGGCATGCTTCTCGTGATGCGGCGCGGCGGCTAGGGCAGAGCCAGGGCAGAGCCAACGTGCAGCGCTCGGAAAGGTTCGCGGGCTGCCTGCGCCCGCTGCGCCGTCCGTTTAACGGCCCGCGAGTGGACTAGCATGGGTGCGTGAGAGACGCGGCAGCGATCGACGGCCGCCCGATGCGGGATGAAAGCCGCGGCATGAAGGTCTCTGCATGAGGGCTGCGGCATGAAGACGGCGTCGGCATCCTCGCGGCCCCGCGACGTGCTCACGAAAGTTCTCGTGCTGGCGATCTTCGGCGTCTGGGCCCTGGGTCAGATGGCACGCGACCGGACACTTCTCACCGCCTGGGCGTTCTATCTGCCTTCGATCGTCGTCGCCGCGCTGCTCGCCAGCCTCAGCCTGACGGCCGCGATCCGGCGTCGTTTCCGCGCCGCCGGCCTCCTCATTCTTCTGGCTCTTTTTCCGGCGGGCGTCTGCCTGCTGATAGAGAACCGTTGGATGGCGGGCGGCGAAGTCGCGGCGATGTCTACGGCGTCGGCGACGTCGGGCGCGACCGGCCAGGACGTCCTTCGCGTTGCCGCCTGGAATGTCGCGGATTTTCCGCGCGGCGTGGAGCGTGCGGCGGCGATCCTGCGCCCCCTCGCGCCGGATCTGATCGTGCTCTCCGAAGCGCCCGGCCGGCCGCCGCAGGAGCTCGAACGGCGGCTCGGTGGCGCGCTCCGCCTCACGCCGGTCGGAGCGATGGCCATCCTCGCCCGCGGCGAGATCGGAGATGTCGAATGGCTCGAACGCGACCGCGAGCTGCAGGCGGCGATCGTGTCCTGGACCATCGACGGACGAAAGCTCGCCGTGATGGCGGTGAATGTCATCTCGTCGCCCAGGGTGCCACGGCATCCGCTTCTGCAGCGCATCGTGGAGATGATCGCGCGACGATCTCCGGACCTGGCTGTGGGCGACTTCAACGCGCCGCGCCGGAGCCTCGCTCTCTCGACTCTCCCCGCAGGCTTTCGCCATGCCTACGACGCTGCAGGCTCGGGCTGGTCCGCGACGTGGCCTTCCGCGCTGCCGCTCCTCGCCATCGACCAGACGATCGTCGGACCGCGCCTCGCGGTCCGCAGGTACGCTTTGCGGACGAGCCGGATCAGCGATCATCGAGTGCAGGTGACCGATCTGGTGTTCCGGATGCCGCCCGCGCCGGGATCCGGTTAGAGTTCGCCCGGACCGGCGCGAGCTGCGGCGGCCCTCGAAGAAGGCTTACGTCCTGCGAGTGGAGGCGAAAATGTCCGTGAGGAGATCGTTCGCGCCGGGCGCGATCGCAGCAGCGGTCGCGATCAGCGCCATCGGCGGCATGACGCTGGGACTCGTTTCCGGCTGCAGCAGCGCCCGACCGGCGACGTCGCGCTCATCGCCGACCGTGGGCGCATCGACGGCGGCGGCGGCTCCGGCGGCGGCGGCTCCGGCGGCCGCGGCGCCGCCGACGTCCGCCGTTGGCGATGGACGGGACGATCGTCTGGGTGCCGTGCTCTGGATGCAGACCTCCGCTGAATATCGCGCGCTGGCGCTTTCGGCTTTTGCGCGGGCGCGGGCGGAGCTCGATCTGGCGCTGAAGACACCGACGTGGACCGCGGCGCTCGAACAGACGGGGGATTTCGCCGGACGGCCGCCGGCGGTCATCGTCGATGTCGATGAAACGATGCTCGACAACTCGCCCTACGAGGGCGACCGGATCCGTGCCGGCCAGCGCTACGACGAGGCGTCGTGGCACAGCTGGGTGGATCGTGCGACCGCTGAGGCGATCCCGGGTGCCCTCGACTTCGCGCGCTACGCGGCGGCGCAGGGCGTGACGGTTTTCTACGTCACCAATCGAGCGGCGATGTACGAGGAAGCGACGCGGACGAATCTACGGACCCGTGGCTTTCCGGTCGCGACGGAACGCGACACGGTCCTGCTTGCCGGTGAGCGCCCGGAGTGGACCTCGGACAAAGGCACGCGACGGACGGAAGTGGCCCGCGAGTTCCGTATCCTTTTGCTGGTGGGCGACGACCTGGGGGATTTCGTGAGCGGCGCACGTGCGTTGCCGGACGAGCGCGTGGCTCTCGCCGAGCGTTACGCCGATCGCTGGCAGGAGCGCTGGATCCTCATTCCCAATGCCTACTACGGCTCCTGGGAAAGGGCGCTCTCGGGCAACGAGCGCGGACTCTCCGACGACGAGGTCCTGCGCCGCAAAATGGCGCGACTGCGCGGCAGCAACTGAGAGCATGCCGGACGCAAAGAGCGGCCGCTGGCAGCGTTTCTATGCCGTGATCCGGCGTATTCCGGAGGGGCGCGTCGCGACCTATGGCCAGGTCGCCGAGCTCGCCGGTCTGCCGAGATCGGCGCGTCAGGTGGGCTATGCGCTCGCGGCCCTCGCCGAGGAGAGCGACCTTCCCTGGCAGCGCGTGATCAACGCCCGCGGCGAGGTCAGTCTTCGACGCGAGATGGGTCGCGACGGCTATCAGCGCCATCTGCTCGAAGAAGAGGGCGTTCTCTTCAGTATCGAAGCGCGTGTCGACCTCAAGCGTTTCGGCTGGAAGCCGCGTTTTCGTGCGCCGGCCCCGAAGTCCGACTCGAAGTCCGACGCCAAGCCTTCAGCGAAGGCAGGCTCCTCTTCGCGGGCAAGGAAGAGCGCGCGATGATGCGGGCCTTCGTTCGCTGGTGGCGCGAGGCCGGGCCTGGCGGCCCGTCCTCTCTCGCGCTCGCGATGCTTTCGGGGGCTCTCGGCCTGGGACTTCCGGTCCTCCTCCGCATCCCCTCCATTCTTCGCCACGCGCGTCGGGACGAACGCGAGAAATCGGACGCGATCCTCGTTCTCGGACGGGAGCTGCGCAACGATCAGCCGACGGACGTCTTTCGTGCGCGCCTCGCGCATGGTGCGCGGCTTCTCGACGAAGGTTGGGCACCGCGCATCATCGTCTCCGGCGGTTTGACCGGCGAGAACCGGATCAGCGAGGCCCGGGCAGGAAGGGATCACCTTCTCGCCGGTGGCCTGCCGGAGAGCGTCGTCCTCGTCGAAGAAGGAAGCCGGCACACGCTCGAGAATCTCTTCAACGTCCGCGAGACGATGCGGAGGCAGGGGTGGAAACGCCTGATTCTGGTCTCCGATCCGCTGCACCTTGCTCGCGCGGCGACTCTCGCGCATGGCCTGCAGGTCGACGTCCTGCTGTCGCCCGCGCGCGCCTGTCCTCCGCCTCGAGGCAGCCTGGGCTGGGCGAAGCGTGCCGGACACGAGGCGTTCCTGATCCACTGGTACCACGTCGGGATGCTCTACAGTCGCGCGATCCGTTCGGAGCGCCTGCTGGGTCGGGTGACCTGACATCGCTCCGCCCGTTGAGCCCGCGCTAGAATCCGCTGCAGGTCCCCAAAGGAGAAGCAAGATGCGTCGAGTCGCTCTGTCCGTCGTCGCTGCTGCATGTTGTCTCTTTGTGACCGGAGCCATCGCAGCCACCGCAGGCACCGCAGGCACCGCAGCTACCGCAGCCACCGCAGCGGGCGCCGCTGCTGCGACCGCGGCGGCCGGGGCACCCGACTACACCGCGCTCGGGCGCATCCGTGACGAGGGTCTCCACCGTTCGCAGGTGATGGAGATCGTCGAACACCTGACGGACGAGATCGGTCCGCGCCTCACCGGCTCGCCGCAGATGAAGGCCGCCAACGACTGGACGGTCGGGAAGCTCAAGGAGTGGGGCCTTTCGAATCCGCACCTCGAACCGTGGGAGTTCGGCGAAGGCTGGAGCTTCTCGCGCGCTGAAGTTCGCATGCTCACACCTTCTCCGGCGGTTCTCCTCGCCCTCCCCAAAGCGTGGACGCCGGGCACGGGCGGGCCCGTCACGGGCAAGGCAATGTACGTCGTGATCGAGAAAATCGAAGATCTCGATCCCTTCCGCGGCGACCTGGCCGGAAAAATTCTGTTGATCTCGAAGACTCCCGATGCCAAGGATCCGGCGAGATCGCTCTTCGAACGCTACGACTCGGCCAAGCTCGACGACCTTGCCGCCTTCGACATTCCACCGGAGAAAGATGCGAACGACTATCGCGAACGCGGCCGCAAGCGCCGTGAGCTCTGGGCGAAGCTCGCTCCGGCGCTCGTCGAGGAGGGAGTGCTCGCGACGGTCGAGGTTTCGCCTTTCGACAATGGGCTGCTCACCGTGATGGGCGGCGCCGGTCAGGGTCTTCCGGATCAGCCGCCTGGCGTGCCGTCCCTGGTGATGGCCGTCGAGCCGTACGAGAGAATTCTGCGACTGCTCGATCGCAACGTGGAAGTTTCCCTCACCGTCGACATCGAGGCGCAGTTCTATCGCGACTCCCCGACCTCCTGGAACACCGTCGCCGAAATTCCCGGCTCCGACAAAAACGCCGAAGTCGTCATGGCCGGCGCGCATCTGGATTCATGGCACACCGGCACCGGAGCGACCGACAACGCCGCGGGCTCAGCGGTCGTGCTCGAAGCCGCCCGGATCCTGAAGACTCTCGGACTGCAGCCGAAGCGGACGATCCGCGTCGCGCTGTGGAGTGGCGAGGAGCAGGGACTGCTCGGATCCCGCGCTTATGTCGCGCAGCATTTCGCCACGCGACCAGACGCGACCGACAAGGACGAGCTGGCCCTCCCGGCGCGCTGGCGGAAGCCGACCTGGCCGATCGAGCCCAAACCGGAACATGCGCGCCTCGCGGCGTACTTCAACCTCGACAACGGGGGAGGCCGGGTCCACGGGATCTACGCGCAGGAGAATCTCGGCGCGAAGATGCTGTTCGAGAAGTTCATGGAACCGCTCAAAGACCTTGGGGTCACGACGGTCACGATGGAAAACACCGGCTCGACCGACCATGTGTCGTTCGATGCGGTCGGTCTGCCCGGTTTTCAGTTCATTCAGGACGCGCGGGATTATTCGACACGCACGCACCATTCGAACATCGACACTTACGATCACCTCAATCGCGAGGACATGATGCAGGCCGCCGTCGTCATGGCGACCTTCCTCTACGAAGCGGCGACGCTCGATGGCCCGTTCCCGCGCAAGCCGATGCCGGTCGAGCCGCCGGCGAAGGCCGAAAAGAAGATGGAAAAGAAAATGGAGAAGCCGAGCGCCGGCGAACCGAAGGACGGTTCGGCGGCGGCCGTCCAGCCGCCGAAACCCTGAGTGAGCGGCCAGCATCGGATTTGACCGCCAGGGCGTGGCCGCTTAGGATTTTGCCATTCGACCACCTTCCAGATTTGGAGACTCTGCATGCGCAACCGGTCTTTTCTAGTTGTCGGTGCCCTTCTGTCGTTCACGATGATGACGTCCCTTTCGCACTCGGCCGCTGCCGCCGATGTGGCCGTCGGAACCGCCCTGCGAGTCGAGAAGTTCATTCCGCTCGCAGAGCTCCGGGCACACCCGGAGGTACAGATCGTGATGCCGGAGGCGGTCGATCCGCTGGCGATCTACTCCAACGTCACGACCTTCACGGGGCAGGCGTTCGCGCAGGGTCCGTCGACGGCCGGGATCACTCGTCTGGTGATGGATGACCTGACATTCACCACCGATCCCGCCGTCAGCGCGGTCACCACGCTCCGTTTCGGGGTCGCGAATCTCAATGCGACTTCGCAGTCGGTTCGCGCCCGCATACGATTCTGGAATGCCGACGGGCCATCGCTGGGCCCCGGTCTGGCGAACGGTCCCGGCACCTACTATTCGCCGGGCGGTACTCCCGTCGGCTTCTCGTTTCCCGCCTTCACCTTCGGGGTCGGAGTGACGACGCTCACCGGAACGATCGGCGCCGGCTTTGTCGTCCCAGCCGGTGTGACGACCACGCTCTGGGCCGGGATCGCCTTCGACAATGTCGGGACGACGACGGGTGCGACGGACACGGAGATGGCCAACTTCGGCCAGGCCATGTTCACCCCACCGAACCTCGGCACGAGCACCAACACTCTCTTCGAGACGACGGCGGCCGGCAGTTTCTTTCCCACCGACAACCCCGCTGGAGCCGCGCTCGCCTTTGGCGGATCTCCGGTGGCGAATCAGGGCTGGGAGCTCGTCGTCACGACACTGCCGGTCGAGCTGCAGGGCTTCTCGGTCGAATAAGCGTTCTTTCGTCGGGCGCCGGGAAGCGCTCGGGGGCTGGTGCCTCCCGCGGTCTTCAAAACCGTAGTCCGGCGCCGGTTGCGGCGACGGGGGTGGGTTCGATTCCCATGCGCTTCCGCCAACTTTTCCGAGCGCCGCGGAACTTTCCGGCTCCGCCGGAGCCTCTTCGTTCCGTCGCCCGATCGGTCAATCGCGCAAGGCGATCCAATCGCAGCGATCGCCGGGCAGCTGGGCGCTGGCGCCGGCGCGCACGCGAAGAAGCGCCGAGGCGTTGCCGAAAGTGAGGAGGTCGTGCGAGCCCCGCGGCGAGAGCGGCACGAGCACGGCCCCTCCGTCGACATAGCGCAGAACCGCCGGCACGAAGCGATCCCGTCCGCGGCCGGCGCTCAGGGCACCTCCCAGAATGCCGGAGAGTGCACCGCCCCAGAAGCTCGCCTCGCCGCCGAGCATCCGCTGCAGCCCCGGTCGCACGAAGAGCCAATAGGCGACCATCACCGACGCCGGGTTTCCCGGCAGCCCGAAGACGATCTTCCGTCCTCGCCGCGCGACGAGCAGCGGCTTTCCCGGCTGGATCGCGACGCCGTGAAAAAGCGTTTCGAAGCCGAGCTCCCGGAGGACGGGGGCGAGGAAATCCGCTTCTCCCATCGAGACTCCGCCGCAGGAGATCATGACGTCAGCGGCCTCGAGCCCCTTTCGGAGTTGCCTGGCGAGCGCATCCGGCTCGTCGCGGGCGATGCCGAGGACCTCCGGAGCGAGTCCCAGCCGCCGCAGCTCCGCCAGTAGAAAATCGCTGTGCGAATCCCGGACCTCTCCGGCGGCGGGCGTGGCTGTCGCGGGGACCACTTCGTTTCCCGTGAGAAGCAGAGCGATGCGGGGTGCGCGATGTGTTTCGACCTCCTCGATCCCCTGGCTCGCGAGAAGCGCGAGCGCTGCCGGCGTCAGAACCGCGCCTCGCGGCAGAATCTCCTCGCTCAGCCGGAAGATCTCTCCCCGGCGCCGGATTGCAGCACCGGCAGGGACGGCCGTGCGGATGCGCACCGCACCGCCTTCGACGGACGTTTCTTCGACGCCGACGACGCGGTCCGCACCGTGCGGCAGCGCCGCCCCGGTCATGATGCGCAGAGCGCATCCGATGGCGAGAGCCGGCTGCCTCTCCGGGTCGCCGGCAAATCGGGTGCCGATGATCGCGAAGCGCCCGTCCACTCCGGCCTCGCCAGCGAGGGCGAAGCCATCGAGCGCCGAGATGTCGCAGGACGGCAGATCGCCCGTCGCGGCGACCGACGCCGCGAGCACGCGGCCCGCGGCTGCGCGCCGGTTCAGATGTTCGGAGTCGAGCGCCGCGACGTGCGGCAGGAGGGCCTGCCAGGCTTCTTCGGGATCGAGCATGGGGCTGTTTACCAGAGGGGCACAGCGGCCGCAACCCCGGCCGGGGCTCCGACCGGCGTTACGGTAGGATCCTTTTTTCGATGGAGTCCCCTCTGGAACGCACTTCTCAGTATCGCGGCGACCTGCGTCAGACGGCTCTGCCGGAGATGCTCGCGATCATTCACCAGACGCGAGTTGCGGGGGTGGTGGAAGCCGTGCGCGGTGAAGTGACGAAGCGGATCTATCTCGAGAACGGTTACGTCGTCCACGCTTCGTCCTCCGACCTCGCCGACAGTCTCGGCGGTTACCTGCGGCGCGTCGGCAAACTCACCGACGCCGAGTTCCATGTCGCCATGGACAAACGCGGTTCGAGCACGCGTCGCCTCGGAGAGCTGCTGATCGAGCAGGGGACGCTCTCGCCGGGGCAGGTCTTTCAGGCGATTCGCGAGCACGTCGAGAGCATTGTCTGGGGACTGTTTGCCTGGGAAGAGGGAACTGTCTCGTTCGCCATTCGCGAGATCGACACCCGCGGACTCGTCCGGATTCAGATTCCCTTGCGTCAGGTGGTCGTTCAGGGCGTCAAGCGGGCCGCGAACGCCAAGTCGCTGGTCACCCGGATGGGCGGGAAGGAGACGATGTTCGGTCCCGCCTACAAGCTCGAAGACGTGATCGAAGTTGCGCTCGACGAGCCGGAGTATCAGCTCCTCGCGATGGTCGACGGCCGGCGCTCGCTGTACGAGCTCGCCACCAAAGGGCCGCTCGCACCGCAGGAAAATGCACGGCTGCTTTACGCCTACAGTGTTCTGCAGTTGATCCGGAAGATTGCCGCCAGCGAGCCGGTGCCGGCTCACGGCGGAGTCATCAAGATCAAGTTGCGTCCCGAAAGCTGATCGGTAACGGAGTCGAAAGATGCCGCTTTACGAATACCTCTGCGAGTCGTGCGGTGAACGCACCGAGATCCTGCAACGTTTCAGCGATCAGCCGGATGTCGTTTGTCCGAATTGCGGCGCCGCGATGCGCAAGCTTCCGTCCGCGCCCTCGTTTCAGTTCAAGGGCAGCGGCTGGTATCTGACCGATTACGCCCGGAAGACCGGCGCTCCGGAAGGGTCGGCTGCCCGCGGCAGCGAGAAGCATGGCGAAAAGAGCTCCGAGAAGAGCCCTGAAAAAAGCTCGGACAGCGGCAGCGGCCAGAGCTCCGCTGCGGATTCGGCACCGAGCTCGGGTGCAAGCCCGGGGACGGGATCGGGTGGCGGCGGCACGACCAGCTCCGGATCTTCGCCCGCTGCCCCCGCGCCGGCGAGCTCCACCTCTTCCAAGAAGCCGGCCGCCTCGAGCGGCGAATGATCGTGCGCCCGTTGCGCATGGCGCGAGCTTTCGGACGGCTCGTGAACGGTGCCGCGTGTGCGGCAATCCTGACGACCCTCGTTCAGCCAACCGCCGCCTCCGCCACCGCCGCCGCTGCCGGGGTCGAGGGTGCGGCGTTCACGTTTCAGCCGGTGCCGCTTTATGGTGCCGACGTTCGCAGTCTGATCTTCGACCCCGTCCGTCCGGATCGCGCCTTTGCCGGAACGTCGGCGGGGCACGTCTACGTCACGGACGACGGCGGTGCGACCTTTCGCAATGCGGGCGCCGAGATTCCCTTTCCCGGATGGGTCGTCGGAACGTTGATCTTCGACGACAACCGACCGGATCGGTTGTGGGCGGGGTTGTGGGGAATCTGGGGCGGCGGAATGATCGCCTTCTCGGATGACGCCGCCGCGACCTGGACCCTGCGTCGCATCCATCGAGAAGACAACGCGCAGGTCTACGTCCTCGCGACGGTACCGGGAGCTCCCGACCGGTTGCTCGTGGGCACCCGCGCGGGAGTCGAAATTTCCGCCGACGCCGGCGTGACTTTTCGTGCCGTCGGGCGCGATCTCGCGGGGTTGATTCACGTCTCGAGCCTGCATGTCGATCCCCAGCGACCCGCGATCATCGTCGCGGGAACCTGGCGCCGCGCCTATCGCAGCGAGGACGGTGGCGAGTCCTGGCAGGGAATCTTCGACGGCATGATCCTGGATACCGAGGTGTTCTCGCTCCACGCCGCGAGCGAAAGGCCGGGCGAGCTCTGGGCGTCGACGTGCGGCTGGATCTATCGCGGCGACGAGCTCGGCACGAAGTGGAACCGGTTCACCTCTGGACTCACGGAAAAACGCACGCCGAGCTTCGCCGTTCTGCCCGGCGAACGTCTCCTCGCCGGAACCGTCGCCGGTGCCTTCCTTTCGACCGATCGCGGCGCGTCGTTCCGGCGCACGACGTCGGACGCTCTCGCCGTCCTCGCCATCGCGTTTCATCCCGCCCGCCCCGACCGGATCCTGCTCGGCACCGAAGGTTCCGGTATCTGGAGCTCCAGCGATGGCGGCGAAACCTTCCGTCCGCGGCCGGTCGCGATGCGCAACCTGCGGATCCCCGCTCTCGATGTCGAGGGAGAGCATCTTTTCGCTGCGGTTGCGAATGCCGGACCCGCATCCGGTGTCTATCGCTCCCCGGACGGCGGGAGCTCTTTCGAACCGGTTCCGGCGGCCCTCCCGACCGTTCTCGCCATGGCGAAGGCCGGCGGACGCCTCTTCGTCGCAACGGAGAGCGGTCTCTTCGAACGGGTTCGCCTCTCACCTGGAGGCGTGAAGAGCGCTTCCGGCCAGCCCGGAGATGCCGATCGCCCGTCACAGTTCGCACGGATCCCGGAGCTCGGGGAGCGGCGCGTCGAGCAGGTGGCCGTCGGACCGGACCGAATCGTCGCCCGGACCCGCGATCAGCTCTTCGAGCTTCCGACCGCGAAGCCGGGCGCACGCTTCCGGGCACTGGCTCAGAAGATTCCGGGGCTGCGCTCGATCGCGATCGCTGGCGGAACTCTCTGGGTGCTGCGCGACAACGGCCTTTTCCGGTTTGCCAACGGCAAGCTCGTCGCGACGAGCACTCCCTATCCGCCCGCGGCGGGAACCGAATTGCTGGCCGTCGACGACGAGCTGCTTTATTCGGGAAAAGGCGGGCTGGCGCGCCGTGAGATCGCTTCGGGCGCCTGGCTGCCACTCCGCGCGGGAGCGGTTGAGACACACGCTACCGGGAGCGGGCGTTTTCCGCTGGTCGTCGAGTCGGCGGGAGTGCTGGCGCTCTACGACCGGACTCACCGGACCTGGATGACGATCGATCCGCCGTATCCGGCGCGCGAAACCCTCTCGGCCGTGATCTCGGGTGGAAAGCTCCTGCTGGGATCATCCGGCTTCGGAATGTGGCAATCGCAGCTGCCGTCCGAGCTGCCGACGAAAGCCGCGACGCTGGCTGCTTCTCAGCGCTCCGCGTCCAGCGATTCGAAAATCCTGAGGTAGGTCTCGTAGCGGCCGCGATCGAGAGTTCCGTTCTCCGCCGCGTCACGCACTGCGCAGTTGGGCTCGTGCGAGTGGCTGCAGTCATTGAAACGACAGCTCTGGGAGAGTGGGCCGAACTCCTCGAAGTATCCCGCGAGCTCCGCGCGAGACAGTTGCCAGAGGCCGAACTCGCGGATACCCGGAGTGTCGATGATGCGTGTGTCCCCAGGGAGTCGATAGATCCGCGCGCGTGTCGTCGTGTGGCGGCCGCGGGAGTTGAGAGTGGAAACCTCGCCCACGCGAACGTCGAGCTCCGGCGCGAGCGCGCCGAGCAGTGAGCTCTTTCCGACGCCGCTATGCCCGACGAAGACCACCGTTTTCCCGGCGAGAAGCGCGAGCAAGTCAGGGATTCCTCGGCCGGTCTTCACGGAAGTGAAGAGAAACGGAATGGCCAGCGCACGATAGGGCGCCAGCCGCGCGAGCTCGGGATCGGCTCTTTCGTCCGCCTCGGCGAGGTCATACTTGTTGACGACGACCGCCGCGGGAACTCCGCCGTGCGCCAGCGCGACGAGGAATCGATCGAGCAGCCCGGTCGCGAGGGCCGGTTTGCGGAGGGCCGTGACGACGATCGCGAGATCGAGGTTGGCCGCCAGCACACGCTCGCGATGCACGAGCAGCGGGTCCGGCCGCGAGAGACGGCTCCACCGCGGAAGCACCTGCGACACCACTAGCTCACCACTCGGCCGGCGGATGAGTCGCAGACGATCCCCGACCGCGAGCTCGCTCTGCTGAGCGAGCGTCAGCGCCTTGGGAAGGTGGCAGAGCTCGAACCTGCCGTCGAATTCGACTTCGCACTGACCGCGGGTGATGGCGATCACGAGGGCCTCGCCCGGCAGAACTCCGCCTGACGCGTCGACCTCCGCTGCCGAATCCGGAGCCGGGGGCCGTGGTGGCGCCGCCTGTCGGAGCTTGCCCGCGCGTCGACCGATCGCCTCGGAGCGCCGAGGCGTGCGTTTCTCTCGCGTCGGCAGATCTTCGAAATCGTCTTCGTTCAAGCTCCCGATCCGTCCTGCCCGCCGGTGAGGCCGGCTTTGCGTGCGTAGTAGCGGAAAGAGCGGAAGGTCATCCGCAGCATCTCGGCAGCCTGGGTCTGAACGCCGCCGCTTCGTTCGAGCGCCTGCCGCATGACGTCGGCGCGGATTCCCTCGAGCAGCCCTTCGAGGTCCACTCCCTCCGGCGGCAGGGATACGCCCTGATCGTCGCGCGGTCCGAGAATGGACAGGGAAGTGGGGAGATCCGTTGCAGTGATCGCGGCGCCCGTCGAAAGCGCGATGGCGCGCTCGATGAGATTCTCGAGCTCGCGGACGTTTCCCGGCCAGCTGTGCCCCTCGAGCAGCCGCATCGCTTCGGCGGAAATGCGCCGCGGCGGGATATTCATCGCCGCGCTGTACTTGTGCAGGAAGTGATCCGCCAGCAGCGGAATATCTTCCCGCCGTGCACGCAGCGGCGGGATCGAGATCGGGATCACGTTGATGCGGTAAAAAAGATCCTCCCGAAACTCGCCGCGTCCGATCTTCTCCGCGAGATTCTGGTTGGTGGCGGCGATGATTCTCACGTCGATGGGATCTTCGCGCGATCCGCCGACGCGCCGCACGACTTTTTCCTGCAGGACGCGGAGCAGCTTGACCTGCATCGGCAGGCTCATCTCGCCGATCTCGTCGAGGAACAGGGTGCCGCGGGTTGCCTCCTGAAACAGTCCTTTCTTGTCGCGCAGCGCACCGGTGAACGCGCCGCGCTCGTGGCCGAAGAGCTCGCTCTCGAGAAGGTTCTCGGGCATGGCGCCGCAGTTGATCGACAGGACACGCTCCGAGGCGCGCGGGCTCGAGAAGTGAATTGCGCGCGCGATGAGTTCCTTTCCGGTACCGCTCTCGCCGTGGATGAGCACGGTCGACGCGGTGCGCGCGACGCGCTCGATGAGGCCGAAGATCGCCTGCATCCGCGGGCTCCGGCCGATGATGTTGTTGAAGGCGTAACGCTGCTCGAGTTCTCTCCGGAGGTAGGTGTTTTCCTCGTAGAGACGGTTCTTCTCGAGCGCGCGATGCAGCACCGCTTTCAGCTCGTCGATGTCGAAGGGCTTCGGCACATAGTCGTAGGCGCCGAGCTTCATGGCGTCGATCGCGTTCTTCGTCGACGTGTAGGCGGTCATCATGATGACCGATGTCCGCGCCTCGGCTTCCTTGATTTCCTTCAGGAGCTCGAGTCCGTTGCCGTCGGGCATCATCATGTCGCAGAGCACGAGGTCCGGAGTGCGCTCGCCGAGCTGTTCCCGCGCTTCGCGCACGGAGCGCGCGGTGGTCACGGAAAGACCCTCCCCCGCGCACAGGACGGAGAGAAACTCAAGAAGGCTGACCTCGTCGTCGACGATCAGAATGCTTCCGACCAGCACTCAGGCCTCCGTCGCCACGGGAACGGCTACGGGAGTCTGCACCGGCAGCTCGACGACGATGCGCGTGCCGGCCTCCGGCCGGCTCTCCACGCTGATCGAACCGCCGTGCTCCTGGACGATGCGATAGACGATCGCCATTCCGATGCCGGTGCCCGAATCGAAGAACGTCTGAAAGGGATGAAACAGTTTCGCGCGCTGCTCTTCGGACATGCCGTGGCCGGTGTCGCGGAACTCGATGCGGTAGTTCTCGCCCTGCAGAACACCGCGGATCTCGAGCCGGCCGCCTTCAGGCATGGCGCGGAGTGCGTTGCGTGCCAGGTTCCAGAAAATCTGGCTGATCTGGTCGGGATCGCCGGTGAGATGCGCCGTCGCGGGCGTGAGCTCGAGTTTGAACTCATGTCCGCCTGTCGCCTCTTCGGAGTTGCGCAAGAGCTCGGTGTTCTCCGCCAGCAACGCTGCGATATCGAATCGTGCCGCCGCACGCTCGCGGGGTCGGGCGAAGCGCAGGAAGCCCTTGATCGTGCGATCGAGCCGCAGGCTCTCCTTGATGATGATGTCGAGAAGCCGGCGCTCCTGGTGTTCTGCGGCGATCGAGGAGGAGAGTAGCTGCACCGAGCCCGAGATCGCTGCGAGCGGATTGCCGACCTCGTGCGCAAGGCCCGCTGCGAGCTCGCCGACCGCCGCCATCCGATCCTTGAGCCGCAGCTCTTCCTGGAGCCGGTGCCACTGCGAGAGATCCTGAAAAACGACGATCCAACCGGTCGGAACGTCGTGAGCGTCGGTGAGGCGGGTAACCGTGTATCCAATGGGCAGAAGACGCGCACCGCGCTCGATGACGAGCTCCGAGCGCGTGCGGCGTTCGCCGCCGTAGATCGTCGCCGCGGCGCGCCACTCGTCCGGATTGAAGAGTCCGCTCTGATGAATGGGCCGCCCGAGAAGCGCGGTTTCCGAAGCATCCAGGATTTCGAGCGCTGCGCGATTCACCGAAGTCACGGCGCCTTCGAGATCGGTCGAGATCAGTCCGCTCGAAATCGACTGGATGACGTCGCGATGGAAGACCTCGAGATTCGCGAGGCTTCCGGTTTTCTCGGCGAGCTCCTTCTCGGCCCGCGAAGCGCTCTCGCCGAGGTAGGAAGTGAGCAGTGCGACTGCGTAAAACCCGAAAAGATGCACCGCAAGGTTGTAGGAGATGCGGTACGACAGCTCGAGGTCGGTCGGTAGCGGCGAGATCGAAGGCACCCAGTTGCGCGCGAGCGCTGTCAGCAGGGTTGCGTAAAGGATGTAAGCGAGACCCGCAATTGTCAGCCCGGCGCGTCTTTGCAAAATGACCGAGGCCACCATGATCACGACCAGGTAGAGCATCGAGAACGGGCTGGTGATCCCGCCGAAGAAGTAGACCAGCCCCGTCACGAGAAGCAGGTCGCCGGCAAACTGAATGTAGGCGTGCCACAGCGGGCGACTCGCGAGGAGCGTCAGCAGTGCGATGTGGAAGATGCTGGCGACGTAAGTCGCTCCGACCAGCACGAAAAGAAGGTTGAACTCCGGGAGCTCACCGCGTGAAGAGAGCTCGAAAACGATGTACGAGAGCAGAACGCTCGAGATCATCACCAGTCGAAAGGCGATGAGCCATCGGAGATGGCGGTCGAGGTTCGGCAGCGCGCGCGAGATGTTGGTCATGTTCGGTGGAGCGCAAAAAGGGAGGGGGCTTCCCCCCTCCCTAGGTTGCCGGTTCGAAAGTTTCTCGAGAGGACCGTTGAGGCCGCCTACTCGATTTTCTGCAGGATCGCGTACATCGGAAGGTACATCGCGGTGACGATCGTTCCGATGATTCCGCCGAGGATGACGATCATGACCGGTTCGAGAAGCTTCATCAGGCCGGCGACTGCGGTGTCGACCTCTTCCTCGTAGAAATCGGCGATCTTCGAAAGCATCTGGTCGAGCGCGCCGGTCTGCTCCCCGACGTTGACCATCTGGACGACCATCGCCGGGAACACCTTGGTCTCGGCGAGCGGTCCTGAGATCGTCTTGCCTTCCTCGACGCTCTTCCGGACCGACATGATGGCGTCTTCGACAATGGCGTTTCCGGAGGTCTTGGCGGTGATTTCCAGGCCGTCGAGAATCGGCACACCGGAAGAAGTGAGCGTCGCCAGTGTGCGACAGAAGCGCGCGACGGCGATCTTGCGTACCAGCATGCCGACGACCGGAAGCTTGAGATAGAAGCCGTCGATGATCCGGCGCCCGCGCTCGGTCTTGTGATACTTGCGGAACGCGACGATCATCAGAACGATGGCGGCGACGATCAGGATGAAGAAGCGCGCCAGGAAGTTGCTCGCGCCGACGACCGCACGGGTGAGGAATGGCAGCTCACCGCCGAGTCCCGCGAACAGCTGGGCGAACACGGGAATCACCTTCCACAGAATGATGGTGACGACGCCGGCAGCGATCACGATGATGGAGATCGGGTAGATCAGTGCCGACTGCACCTGGGCATTCAGGCGAACGACCTTTTCGATGTAGGTCGCGAGGCGCTGCAGAATCACGTCGAGAATACCGCCCGCCTCGCCGGCGGCGATCATCGAGACGTAGAGGTTGTTGAACGCTTTGGGATGCTTCTTCATCGCGTCCGCGAGGTTCGAGCCCGATTCGACGTCGCCCCGGACCACCTGAATGATTTCGCGGAAGGTGCGGCTCTCTTCCTGTTCCCCGAGAATCTCGAGGCACTGGACGAGCGGGAGACCGGCGTCAAGCATCACGGAGAACTGGCGGGTGAAGATCGCCACCCGCTTGTTGTTGACGCCCATCGGGATCTTCGGAATGAGGCGGAGTTCCTTGCCCTTTTCCTTGATCGAAATGAGCTGGACGTTCTGCCGGCGAAGGATCGCGGTCGCCGAATCGCGGGTGTCCGCGATCAGCACGCCGTCCTGGACGGCGCCAAATCGGTTCTTGCCCTTCCATACGAAGCTCGGCATCGCTTAGCTCCTTTGCGCCACCGGCGCGCCGGTGCCTTCGGTCATGCTCGGATTGAGCGAGGTGGGGCCGCGCGAAATGATCTCCTGCAGCTCTTCCGGATAGGAGGAGCGATTGAGAGCGGTCTGCATGCTGATCATCCGCTTGAAGTAGAGGGCGGCCAGGGCCTGGTTGAAAGTCTGCATGCCGTATTTCGACTGCCCGGTCTGCATCATGCCGTAGATCTGATGGACCTTGTCCTCACGGATGAGATTCCGGATCGCCGCGTTCGGAACGAGGATCTCCATCGCCAGCGCGCGTCCTTTGCCCGTTGCGCGCGGCAGAAGCGACTGACACAGGATTCCTTCGAGAACGAACGAGAGCTGTACTCGAATCTGTCCCTGCTGATGTGCGGGGAAGATGTCGACGATGCGGTTGATCGTCTGCGCTGCCGAGTTGGTGTGCAGCGTGGCGAAGGTGAGATGGCCGGTCTCCGCGATCCGCAGGGCGGACTCGACGGTCTCGAAGTCGCGAACCTCTCCGATGAGGACGACATCGGGATCCTGACGCAGGCTCGAACGCAGCGCATTCGCGAAGCTGTGGGTGTCGGCATGCAGCTCGCGCTGATTGACGATGCACTTCTTGTGGCTGTGCAGGTACTCGACCGGATCCTCGATCGTGACGATGTGCTCGGCGCGCTCGCGATTGACCTTGTCCAGCATCGCGGCGAGCGTGGTCGACTTGCCGGAACCGGTCGGGCCGGTGACGAGCACCAGTCCGCGTGGCTTCTCGCAGATCTTCTCGACGACGGCAGGAAGGCCGAGCTCGCGGAAGCTGCGGATCTCGTAGGGAATCTGCCGGAAGGCGGCGGCGATGGCGCCGCGCTGATGGAAGACGTTGGCGCGGAAGCGGGCCAAACCCTTGATGCCGAAAGAGAAGTCGAGCTCCAGATCTTCCTCCAACCGGTGCTTCTGGTTGTCGGTGAGGATGGAGTAGGCGATCTGCTTGGTCTCCGACGGCGTGAGCGGAGGGAGATTGAGCGGCTTGAGCACGCCATCGACGCGCACCTGCGGCGGGGAATTGGTCGTGATGTGGAGGTCAGACCCTCCCTGTTCGACCATCGTCTTCAACATCTGATTCAAGGTCGGCGGCATGGCCTCCTCCGAAAATCTTTTTGACGACAAGAAATGTCACGCTCGAGTGTACACGAACGTCCGGCCGTTCGCTACAACCTGAGACACAGCGCAAACATCTGGAAGCAAGGGGTTTGAGGCTTCGCGACAGAAAAAGAAAAGGGCCCGCGGCACGGTGGCCGCGGGCCCTCGAAGCGTGCGCCGGAAAGGTCTAGTAGCTGACCTTCAGGGCGTAGGTCGTCTTGGTGGCGGAGTAACGGTAGGCACGGACATAAACATTCACCGCCGAAGCGCCCGTGTTGGTCCACGAAGCCGTCTCGGCCGCCGAACCGCCGGCGGTCGAGCTCGCCACCGCAGCGGCGGTGGGCGAGTTGTAGATGTACAGGTCGTAGTCGACCGTCAGCCCGTTGAGCAGCGCGGTGACGGTGGCACCGGCCGGCAGCGAGAGACGGAAATAGTCGTTCTGGTTCGAAGCGGCGTCGTTGGTGAAGTTACCGGAGATCTGGTTGCAGGCTCCGGAGATCGCCTGCGGCGCCGTGCGGGTGTCGTTCGGCTCGACTTCCGTCGTCGCCGTGCAACCGCCACCGCCCGTCGTGTAGCTGCCGACCAGAGTGACACCGCTGTAGGCGGCGTAGCCGTTCAGCATCACGTAATAGGTACCGGTCGAAGGCGTTGCGAAGTTGCAGACCTCGGCGTTGCCGCTGACGTACGGGCGGCAATCGTAGGTCGTCAGGGTCGGAGCGGCGCCGAACCGGACATACATGTCGGCGTCACCCGTGCCGCCCGAGATCTGGAACTTCAGAGCCGAAGAGGCTGCGGGAACCGGCATCGTCCAGTTCTGCTGGCTGTTCAGGGCACCGGAGATCCCGGTGACCGGAACTCCGTTGCTGAGCACCGAGCCGCCACCCGTGCACGCCGCGGTCGTGACCGAGGCCTGGGTGGAATTCGCCGATGAGCAGCTGCCGTTCGACGCCGAAACGACATAGTAGTAAGTGGTGTTGCAGGTGAGACCGCTGTCCGCGAACGGGCTCGCTGCCGCGGAGCCGACCGAGGTGTACGGTCCGCCGCTCGTCGTCGACCGCGAAACCGCGTACGACGTCGCGCCCGAAGCCGCCGTCCACGACACGCTGGCCGTGGTCTGAGCCGAAGTCGAGGCCGAGACACCGGTCGGCGCGCCCGGCGGGGTGCAGGCAGCACCGGCCGGGGTCACCGTCTGACAGGTCGACGGAGCGGAAGCGGCCGCCTCGTTGCCCGACGGTTGCGCCACGACCTGGTAGTAATACGCCAGGCCGTTGGCGACGTTGTTGTCGGTGTAGGACGTGGCGCTGACGTCGTTCGCAGCCTTGATGAAGCCGGCGTTGCAGCCCGACTCGTTGCGATAGATGTCGTACACGCCCGACGATCCGCTCCACGTGAGCGCCGCAGAGTTGTTTCCGGGCGTGATCGAGAGGCTCGGAGCCGCCGGCGGCGTGACGCCGACGAAGGTCGTGTTCCATGCCGTATCGGTGGTGCAGGCGATGCCGTGACGATTGAACGCAGCGCCCAGGGCGGCGCCGTGCGGGGTGCCGTCGTTCAGGTTGCCGTTGTCGTCGTCGACGGCGCGGATCGAACGCCAGAGCGTACCCACGGAGCAGCCGTTGGCCGTCCACGGCGTCGCAGCGTGCGTGCAGACCATGGCCTTGGTAGCGGTCGAACGCGACAGGTACCAGAGGCGGTCGGTCGTCGCCCAGGCGGAGCCGCTGCCAGGGCTCGGCAGATCGCGATTCGCGAAATCCCAGAGCGCTTCGGACGGAACGTACGACTCGCAATGTCCTTCACGACCGCACGGTCCGACGTAGCCCGTGCTGTCCGTCGGACAGTGCGCTCGCGTCATGTTGTCGACCGTCGACGGCGTGTTTGCCGCATGTTTCGCCCAGTCGATATCGCGGACGCCCGAGCACGCCGTGCAGGCGTTGCCGTAGCCGCCGCAGTTCGAGGAGCCGAGGAATCCGTTGCCAATGCAGGACTTGTGGATGAACAGCGCGGCCGAGAAGTCACCGTACGACTCACCGGTGCCGTTGTCGGCGGAATCGCTGTTGCCGTCGTTGGTGTCCAGACCGTGGCCCCACTCGTGGAGCGAGACGCCCGGCAGTTCACCGGTGTTGGCGCAACCGCCGCCCGACTTGAAGAAGTTGAGCGCCGAGCCGTCCCAATAGGCGTTGCAGGTCTGGTTCAGGTTCACCTTGACGGTGACCGAGGCTCCGAGCCAGGAGTTCGAAGGCAACCAGCCGCGTCCGATCTCCTTGGCGCGGTTGATGTTGTAGAACTGCGTGCGGGCTGCGTGCGTGTTGCCGGCGCCACCGCCGGTCGTCGGAATCGTGCAGTCCGTTCCCGTGCCGCTGCCGAGCAGGATCGCGCCCGTGCCGTCCGCCGCCTTCGACGTCGCGCCGCAGCTGTCGGTGATCTTGACGTACTGGCCCTGGAGCGTCGTCGTGCCGGTCGTGCCAGTGAAGATACCGGCCGAATTGGTGTAGGAGCCGGCCGCATAGTTGGTGAAAGGCAGCGGCAGAACGCGCTCGGCGACCGGCCGGTCACCCTGGTAGGTGCCACCGGAAGCGGAGCCGTAGTCGTTGACGTCGCGGAATTCGATCAGCGCGCCCGTCGCGCCGTCCACGCGTCCACGCCAGGTTCCGACGACGCCCTCGCGCTTGAAGGTGAACTCCCAGACGCCGACGATTCCGCGGCCATTCCCGGGCGCGTACCCTTCAGCGAACTTGCGACTGGTGATCCCTGTCGGCAGGAGGTGATAGGTGCCGTTGTCGACGATCGTGTCTCCGGCCTGGAAGCCATCGACGTGCGCGAAGAAGGTCGAGCGCGCGGCGTCGATCGAGACGCGCAGCGCCGGAGTCTTCGTTCCCGGCGCCGGAAGATTCTCGGTGCCGAAGCCGATCAGGTTGCCGTTGTTGACGTAGAAGACGACCCGCGCGCCCTCGACTGGACGACCGCCGGAGAGAATGTCGAAGTCGACGAACCAGACGTGGTTGGCCGGCTGGCCGGAGCGACCCGGGTTGAGCGCGATGCTCGCCGCGTCGACACCGAGCATGCCGCCGACTTCAGCGAGCTGGCGGCGGGCGATCGACTCGAGAGTCGCGAGATCCGCGCGATTCGAGGTCAGGCCGAGGTCCGCAGCGGTGAGCTGATTGCCAGCGCCCGGAATCCAGGCGAGGTTGCCGCCTTCGGCGTAGTCGATCATTCCGGTGCGCTTGTCGACGTAAGCGATCCAGGGGGCACTCTTGCTGTTGGCGAACGCCTGCCAGGCCGACTGCGTCGCGCTGGTGGCGAAGCTCGTCGCGTCCGAGAGCAATGCAGCGTCGGGAGCGACGCGGAGCTCTTCACGGTCGATGGAGCGCGCGGAAAGGGAGTCGCCACCCTCGCGCAGCGATTGCGCACCGGCGAGCTGAGCCGTCAGCGACAGCAGCAGGCCGGCGGCTGCTAGAGGCAGGATTCGGTTCGTCCTTCGCATCTTCTTGTCCATGTTTTTCCAGTCTCCTCAAGAGAAATCGTCTGCGGAATCTCCGCAGCCGTCGACAAACCGACCTGGACTTTTCGGACATGGCAATGCACGCACCCCACGACTCATTGCCCGTCCCGGGAACTTCCGCGCATGCGAAATGCGAAAGACCGGTTCTTGGAGTGTGACGGTGCGACTGCCTGCAACCTGTAAGGGTTGGGCGAACACTAGGAGCGTGGAAGTTCCTTGTCAAGAGTTTTTTTGTATGGATCGCGTATCTTTATACTGAAAAAAATGTCACGACTTCGAGTCGCAGTGCCTCTGCTTCTGTTGATGATCACGGCGCCAGCCATACCTGGCAGCGGTGTAACCGTTTCCACTCCGCCGCCGCCACCGAACGTCGTTCTCGTCACGCTCGACACGACCCGCGCGGATCACCTGGGAGTCGCCGGCTGGCCGTTCGCTTCGACGCCGAATCTCGACGCGCTGGCCCGCCGTGGTGTCCGCTTCGAACGTTGCGACAGCGCAGCGCCGATCACGCTGCCCTCGCACGCGACCATTCTCACCGGCCTTTTGCCGCCGCGACACGGCGTGCGCGACAACGGTACGTTCGTTCTCGCGGCCGAAGTCGAGACTCTCGCCGAGACATTTCTCGCCAACGGCTACGACACCGCAGCCGTGGTTTCGGCGATCGTGCTGGCGCGTCGCCACGGCCTGGATCAGGGCTTCCGGGTCTACGACGACGATCTCGCCGGAAACGATGCGACGAACTCCGGAACCGCTGCAGACGATCTCGCGAACCGGGCCGAAGAGCGTCGCGCGGGAGCGACGACCGCCGCAGCATTGCGGAGAATCGCCGGACTTCGCGAACCGTATTTCCTCTGGGTGCACTACTACGATCCGCACGAGGAGTATCGTCCGCCGCCGGCCTTCGCCGCTGCGGCCCGTGGACCGAACCGGCTCTACGACGGCGAGATCTCCTACATGGACAGCGAGATCGGCCGCCTGCTCGAGGCGCTGCCGCCGTCGACCGTCGTGGCCGCGGTGGGCGACCATGGCGAGATGCTGGGCGAACACGGCGAGCTCACGCACGGATTGCTTCCGTTCGCCGGAGCTCGTCGGGTGCCGTTGCTCCTCGCCGGACCGGGAGTTCCCGCAGGCAGGGTCTCACCCTGTCTCGTACGGACGGCCGATGTCGCTCCGACGCTTCTCGCACTGGCCGGACTCCCGGAGCGTGCGGGTATCGACGGCAGCTCGCTCCTGGCCGATCTCTCGCGCGACGAATCCGGACGCTGCAACCGAGTTTCCTACACCGAGAGCTTCCTGCCGTTCTACGCCTACAAATGGTATCCGCTGCGCACACTCTCCGACGGCCGGGCGCTCTTCCTCCAGGCGCCGGAGCCGGGACTCTTTCGCCTCGACAGCGATCCCGGCGAG
This sequence comes from Thermoanaerobaculia bacterium, assembly GCA_039932315.1. Taxonomy (GTDB): domain Bacteria; phylum Acidobacteriota; class Thermoanaerobaculia; order Multivoradales; family JAGPDF01; genus JAGPDF01. The sequence goes on along the minus strand of JBDTQG010000003.1, from coordinate 35,733 downwards.
ATGCACGATCTCGCGAACGCGGAGCCGGCGCTGGTCAAACTTTGGAGGTCCCGGCTGGAGCGCAAGCTCTCGGCCGCGGGAGAGAAGCTTGCCGCTGCGCGCTCTCCACAGGCGACGCTCGACGAAGAGCAGCGGCGCGAGCTCGCGAGTCTCGGCTATCTGTCCGGTGCCGGGTCGTCCGCGGCGACGATCGCGAACGATCTCCCGGACCCGCGCTCGCGCGTGGAGATCGCGCAGGCACTGCACACGGCCGCGGCGCGTATCCAGCGCGGAGAATGCGTGGCGGTCGGGCGGGATCTCGAGCGCATCACGCGCGAAGACCCCCACAACTTTCCCGCGCTGACTCTTTCCGCTCAGTGTCTGCGCGACGCCGGTCGCGATGCCGACGCGCTCACGCTCTATCAAAGCGCAGCGCTCGAGAATCCTGCATCGGCGGTCCCGGTCGCGAACGTCGCAGGTTGTCTCTACCGCCTCGGACGCCGGAATGAAGCCGAGCGTGAATTCCGCCACGCATTGGCTCTCGATCCCACGCAAGGAGACTCGGCGGCCGGTCTCGCGCGCCTGCTCCGCGAAAGCTCGCGAGGTGCCGAAGCCCGCGATCTCCTGACGCGAACGATCGCCGCGGGCGGTTCGGGCTCTGCGCCCTACCTCGAGCGCGGAACTCTCGCCGCATCGGAAGGCCGGCTCGAAGAAGCCCTGAGAGACTTCAATGCGGCGACAAAGCTTGCACCCGGCGATCCGCTGCCGCTCGAGAACGCGGCCCGAGCCGCTTTTGAGCTCGGCCGTTTGCGCGATGCCGCAGCGGGCTACGAGGCGGTGGCTCTCCTTGCGCCCGATCGCGTGGAGATCTGGAAGACTCTCGTGGCGCTCTATGTCGAGCTCGGTGCTGTCGCAGATATTGATCGCTGCGCGCGACGCGCTCTGCGGCTCGAGAGTGACGCCGGCGAGCGCGTCCGGCTGGAGGAGTTGCTCGAGGGGTTGTCGGTTCAGCGCTGAGGGGAAGGCGCTGCCGGAGAAGGAGACCTTGAGGGCGCTGCGGAATTCGACTCCCTCCGGGCCTCTTCGCTGACCCGTACCCGGAGTTCCTCGAGCAGTTCACGAACCATGCGGCGGTAAGCGTTCCGGAGGAGGAATGCCGGGACAGACGTTTTCGTCCTTGCGGTGAGCCGATAGACGATCCGCGTGGCATCCGGAGAGTTCTCGAGGGTCCAGGATCCGCGGTAGGACTCGAAGCTCCCGTGCGCGGTGTCTTCGAACCGTATTTCGACGTCGGGCACCTCGTGTACATCGAGTACGACGCGGACGGTGCGGGAGACGAACAGGAGCCGCCCGACAGACTCCTGCTCGACCGTGACCTGATGCTCAATGCGGCTCCGAACGTGGCTCACCCGCATCGCGGAGATGAACTCGGGCATGTGCTCGTAGTCGGTCAGGACCCTCCAGGCCGTTGCCTGAGTGGCCGCGACGGCGAAGCGGCCCTCCACTTCGATCGACCCGTCGGGTGCCTCGTCAAGGGCGACGGCGACGGGATCTTCGATCGAGACTTCCGGAAGAGGCGTCGCAGCTTCTGCGATGCTCGAAGCGAAGAGGGCGAGGAATACGAGAACTGATCGGCGCAGCAGGTTCATCGTACTTGCCCTCATCCCCACGGTCGATTCAGAAAGACAGCTGGATCATCAGGCGCATTTCGGGAACGTCCTTGCGGATGGCCCTTCCAGTGCCAGCGGTCGTTCCGGGCTTGAGGACGGTCACCTGATCCGGCTGCTCACTGAGAAGGTAGGAGCCGATGGTGTTTTCCTGAAAGACGACCATGTCCATGAGGTAGGGGAAGTCGGCGACGACGATGACGTTGGGGCGGTAGTGAAACGTGATCGAAGGCGTCAGCTCCTGAAGAGGTGTGCTGTTCTCCACGATTGCCGTCGAGTTCCCGGCATTGACGTAGGCCATTTTCTGATCGAGGAAGAGGATCGCGTAGCGGAGATTGCCTTCCCATTTTCCGCGCGTCACACCGCCCTGTACATGTCCGCCTTTGAGCGAAAGGCTGCCGTATTTGTTGTCGAAGTGCGAGTAGTCGACCTGAGCTTCCGCAGTCAGTGCGCCGAAGCGGGTCGGAGCTCGATATGCGGCGTCTGCACCGCCCTGCCAGACGCGTCCGAGTGAGGTCGGCGCCTTGGCGATGAACGGATTGTAATTCGAGTTGATCAGGAGATTCTTGTCGGAAGCGCGGACGTTCAGAACGGTGGAATGGCCGATCGACGTGTCCTTGAGGAAGAGACCGTTGACGTAGAAGGCCTTCTTGGCGCGACCCGGGTCGGTATCCCGCGCGCTCACGTGGTAGATGTCCGTGTCGATGCCATCGTTGTAACCGAAGCGCGCCGCGATGAGGGGAGAGCCGAGCGTCTCGGGAAGGTAGCGCTGAGGGACGTCCCGGCTTCCGCCCGACATCACCGCGAGCGTTCCGGCGAGCTTTCCCTCGGTGTGGGAGAGCGCCAGGCCGTAGTCCCGGTTCCAGCTGAAGCCGAGGTTGGCGATCGAACGGTCGGCGAAGCTCATCGTCGAGTCGCGGGTAAGTCGCTCGCGCCCGTAGGGAACCAGAAACTGTCCGACCTTGACTTCGTACCCGTGACCGACGGGTACGTCGAAGTTGAAGTCGAGCAAGCCCAGCGCGTTGTTGGTGTTCGGTGTCACGTCTTCGGCGCCGAGCGCCAGCATGACTTCGTAGCGCACGTCGTGGATCGTGCCGCTCAGGTGAAGTCGGGACTGCTTCAGAAACAGGTAGATACGATCTTCATTGCGGCTGTTGTCGGGGACGATCTGCGCTACCCCGAGGGCCTGCATGTAGCCGTCGAGATTCAGCGACATGTTCTCGGTCTTGAGAACCTCGACCGCTCGGGAAGGAGCCGGCATGAGCGAGACGACAGCGAGGGCGGCGAGGAGCGGAAGGCGATTTCGCATGGTGTTCTCTCTTTCTCCTGGATTCACTGCGCAAGGGTTGTGGAAGGAGACGGCGTGAAGACAAGGTCGAATCGAACGACGACCTTGTCGGCGGTGCGAATGGCGCCGAGCATCATCGTCGGCGGCTTGATTCCAAAGTCGGACATCAGAAGATCCGTCGTTCCAACGACGTGCAGTCCGTTGGCGGCGACGTCGCAGGTGCCGGAAACGGTGACGTCCTTCTCGACGCCTGCGACGGAGAGACGACCTCGGGCATGAGCGACGACGGTTTCGGCCGCGGGGTCGACGCTGTAGTCCGAGAGGATGAATCGGATCGTCGGTGCGGTCGCGCTCTTCAGCGCCTTGCGGAGGTTCTTGTCGAGGCCGGCTTCTCCGGAAGACAAGCCATCTACCGGCACCGTGAGCACGAGGTTCCGCACCGCACCGGCGCGGAGGGCTGCGAGCTCACTTGCCGGCCCCGCCTCGCTGGCAGGCTCGAAGGCGAAAGTGACGACGAGCTTCGTGGCCTTGGCGGAGTAAGGATGTAGCGTGGAGTCGCCTTCCAGCCAGAGCCGGCTTGCCGGAGCGAGAGAATAGGCGGCATCGCTCGCCAGAAGACAGGAGGTGGCTCCCGCCACCAATCCGAAGACGCAGAGGAGGAATGTTTCGATGGCAGGTGAGGTTCGACGGGTCGATCGCGACGGGTTTTCCATGGCTCTAGGATCTCCGGCTGCTCGCGCCTGGGGCATACCCCCTGGTGCGGTTTGGTGATCGCGGAAAGAGGGGAGGGAAGCAACCCCGAGAGACAGGGTCACCTGGGGGAGGGAGGAGCTGGGGGCTCGCCGAAGAACAGCCGCAGCAGGTCATCGGAGGTTACGAGTCCGACCATCTCGCCGCTGCGAGTCACCAGAAGCCGATGGATCTGACTGTCGACCATGATTTCCGCGATGTCCCGGAGCGGTGTTTCATCGGGAACGGAATAGACGGCGTTGTTCAGGATGTCCCGCAGCAGAATCCTGCTGGAGCTCTCGAGAACCCGTCGCAGCGCAGCCGGGGCTGCGGGAACCTGCAACTCGAAGAAGAAGCAGTTTCTTCTTCTTCGGTCGGACAGGTGAGCGGTGTCGGGATCGGCTGCGGCGACGTCTGCCGCGGTCACCACGCCGACGATCCTGCCGCCCGCATCCTGAACGGCAACTTCGGACATTCCGGTATCGAGCATCACCCGCGCGAGTTCGACGAGCGACATGTCATCGCCCACGCGGTGCAGTGGCGGGCGCATGAGATCGCGAGCGTTCTTTTCCTGCATGAGCTCAAAGTAGGCGCTGACGGTGCCGCCGACGACCTGCTGCGGGACGGGTCCGCGATCGCGAAAGCGGGGTCCGTGCCTACCCCGCGGAGTGGGTAGCATGCACACGCCGGGTGCTAAAGTCGGTCCGTCCAAAGCGCGAGAATCCATTGCCTCCGAATTTTTCCTTCATGGCTTCGATCGCCTTCGTCACGCTCTTCGCAGGCTGTGCGACGTTCGCGGCGCTCTGGTGGAGAGAAAGATCGAGCGCGCGCCATGCGCTCCATCGAAGCGCGAAGGAGCTGGGTGCGCTCCATGCAGCCGGCCTCGAGATCTACGGCGGATTCGACCTTTCTTCCGTGCTTCAGACGGTGACCGACCAGGCGCGGGATGTGCTCGAGACCCGGTACGCCGCTCTGGCCGTGATCGGCGCAGACCTCGAGATCCGCTCTTTTCTGACCAGCGGCCTGACCGCCGACGAGCGATCGGGGATCGGCCATCCTCCGCAAGGCCACGGGCTGCTGGGTGTAGCTTTGCTGCGTGGCGAGCGCCTGCGACTTCGTCAGATGGCGCTCGATCCGCGGGCGGAAGGATTTCCGGCGAACCATCCCCACATGAGTTCCCTGCTTGCCGTGCCGATCACTTGCAAGTCTCCGTTTCGCGGAAATCTCTACGTCACCGAAAAGCGCGACGGCTCCGCCTTCACGGCCGCCGAAGAGGAGACGCTGGCGCGCATCGCGGCAAAAGCTTCTCTGGCGATCGACACGGCCCACCTTCACGAACAGTTGAATGCGGCCGCCGTCTTTCGTGAAAGGTTGCGCATTGCGCACGAGCTGCACGACGGAATGGTGCAGATGCTGGCCTACGTCAACACCAAGGCTCTGGCGGTGAGGGAATTTCTGACCTCAGGTCAGCAGCAGGAGGGACTGGCGCAGCTCAACCAGCTTGCCGATGTCGCGCGGGAGGTCTACGCAGACGCGCGTGAAGGGATTCTCGGCCTGCGCAGTTCGATCGCCGCGGATTCGTCATTCGCCGTCGCGATCCGGAAATTCGTCGAAGTCTGGCAAGAGCAGAGCGCCATGGTCGTGGAGCTCGAGCTCGACGACACAGTGGAGATCGACCCGAAGATCGCCCTTCAGCTCCTCCGCGTGATGCAGGAAGCGCTGGCGAACGTGAGAAAACACTCTCGGGCCGGGCGCATTCGCGTGACACTCCGGCGCGATGGAGAAGCAACGGAGCTCGTCGTCGCAGACGATGGAGTGGGCTTCGACGCCGATAAACCGGAGAGTTCCCGCGCCGAAGGTTTCGGTCTCGCAACCATGCGCGAACGCGCCCAGAGCGTCGGCGTCAAGTACACGCTGGAAAGTGAGCCGGGCAGAGGTACCACGATGCGGCTTGTGCTGCCCGCAGAAACTCGATTCGGAGGATCACGAAACTGACCATGAGAATACTCATCGCGGACGATCACGCTCTTTTTCGCGACAGCTTGAAGAGTCTGGTCACTGCGCGAGGTCTCGACGTCGTCGGCGAATGCCGGAATGGCAGCGAGGCCGTTGATTTCGTGCGCCGCCTGAAGCCCGATGTCGTCCTGATGGATCTGTCCATGCCTGTCATGGACGGACTCACCGCAACGAAGTTGATCAGTGCAGAGATGCCCGATGTGAAAGTGATCATTCTGACCGCGTCGGACGACGATGCCAACCTGTTTGAGGCGATCAAGTCGGGCGCGCAGGGATATCTCGTGAAAAACCTCGAGGCGGAGCAGTTCTTCGATCTCCTGGCACGTGTCGGGGAAGGCGAACCCGCTCTTACACCCGGGTTGGCACGAAAGCTTCTGCGAGAGTTCGGAAAATCCTCGGCCAAGGAGGCCGAGCGTTCGGATCCCGACTCTCTGACGGATCGAGAGCAGCAGGTTCTCGAACTGCTGGTACGAGGCGTGACTTCGAATCGCCGGCTGGCGCGAGAGCTCGAAGTCAGCGAGAACACGATCAAATTCCACGTGCGGAACATCCTCGACAAGCTTCACCTGCACAACCGCGCGGAGGTTGTCGGGTTCGCGCTGCGCAACGGGATGGTCCGTCAGCAGACTTAGGAGCGGAGCTCCTTTTCAAGGAGTTTTCCGGCGATCAGCATGAAGTCGTGTTCCGTGACGATGCCGACGAGGCGCCCGTCTTTCAGGACGGGCAGACAGCCGACTCCGTGATCGCGCATGAGGGCGATCGCTTCGGGAGTGGACGTCTCGGGCGTCACGGTGATGATCTCGGTCGACATGACCTCTCGAACGGCGATCGGCCCCTTGCCCAGCTCGGGCGTCCGCTCGGCGAGCATTCGCACGAGATTTCCCGCGGAGACGACGCCGATGAGGCGGTGGGCATTGTCTTCCACCGGAACGTGGCGGATCTTTTTCCACTTCATGAGATTCGCCACCAGCTCAACCGCTTCGTCGGCGTGGGTCGTGATGAGGTCGGTGGTCATGAACTGCTCGACGTTGCCGAAGTGCTTCTCCCAGCCGCCAGCCTGCTCGAGGTTTGCGAGCGGCCACTCGTGGACTGGCCGGCCGGTCATCTGGTTGGCGATGACAGCGCCGGCGATCGCGCCGAGGCGTTCGCCGCGGTTGCCGCGATCGCGCAGCGCATTGAAGCTGTCGATCTGCCACTGGGCTCCTGTCCGCTTCGTGCGCACGCGCTCTTCGACGACGCCCAGATAACGGTCGACGTCGTTGGGGTCGATGCCTTTCATCTTCAGTCCATCGCGCGCAACCGGCAGGAGCTCCTCGAGAATCAGCTCGTCGGCGGGAATGTGCTGATGCCCGGGCCAGACGAACTGCGCGGCCAGGCCCAGGCGCGCGGCAGCGACGAAGTTCTCGTTCGCGGCGTCGAACTCCATGACGCGACGGATATCGGGGTAGACGCGAGACAGGCCGGAAAGCAGGCCGAACCAGAACGCGGCATTCGCGACTTCGTCGACGAGACTCGGCCCGGAGGGGAGAATGCGATTCTCGATGCGCAGGTGAGGCTTGCCGTCGAGGATTCCGTAGCAGGGGCGCGTCCAGCGATAGATCGTGCCGTTGTGAAGGCGCAGCGCCTTGAGGCTCGGAACCTGATTCTGGCGCAGCATCGCAAGCGCGTCTTCGTCGACGTCGGCGGAAAGCAGTACCTTGAAACGCGCGATGTCCTCGCGGAAGATCTCGAGGACCGAATCGTCGACCCAGCGGCGCCCGAACGAGACGCGCGACGGCTGCTCGCGCAGGTGCAAACCGGCAGCGCGATGGTCGACCGACTGCTGGAAGAGCGCGATGCGCGTTTCGCGCCAGAGGCGACGGCCGAAGAGCAGCGGCGAGTTGCATGACGCGGCGAGAACCGGGGCCGCGACCGCCTGCGTCAGGTTGTAGAGCGTCGAAAACTCTTCCGGCCCGACCTGAAAGTGAGCCTGAAAACTGGTGTTGCATGCCTCGACCATGACGCTCTCGTGGCGGATGATGAGCTCGTCGGCGCCCTTGATGTAGAACTCATACGCGCTGCCGCGCAGCCGGCGCATCGCTTCGTTGAGAGCGAAATAGCGCGGCTTCGGCGTCATGTTGTCGAGAGTCAGATCGGAGATGTCGAGCGTCTGCAGGATGCCGGTCATGATGACGTCGGCATCGAGCGCATGCGCTGCAGCGCGCCCCTTGGCGAGAAGATCGATGAGTTGATTCTCCATCTGGCGCAGGCAGCCGCCGGCGAAGAGGAGGGGATCGGTGTTGAATTCGAGGTTGAATCGCGCGAGCTCGGTCGTGTAGTGCTCGTCGCCGATCTTGTCGATCATCTCCACCGCGATCGGCGCCGGACTGAAGTTGTTGCGGTCGACCAGGAAGAGCTCCTGCTCGGCGCCGATACGGCGCACGCCGGTTTCGATCGCGCCGTGCTTCAGCATGAGCTCCAGTGCCTGGAGGTCGCCGAGGAGCTTGCGGGTGAAGCCGCGGAGAGATTCCGAGTCGAGCTCTTTGACGTCGTGTTCGCCCATCGTCGAGGCCTTTCACCGGCGTAGCCGGACGCAAGGCCACTCTAACAGTCTCGCGCAGGCCTCAGAAGCGTTCGCTGGTCGAGACGAGGATCTGCACCCGGTCGATCGCGGGATCGCGATCGACCGGAAATGCGATGTCGAGGCGGACGACATTCGCGTGTGCCGAGCGGCTCGGAGCGAAGCGCAGGCCGATTCCGAAATCTTTCAGCCATCCGCGCGAATCCGGCAGGTCTCCGGTCGAGAACCAGGCACGCCCGGCGTCGGCGAAGACTGCCGCGCCGAGCCGGAACAGATGCAACAGCTCGCGGTCGCCGTACCACCGGTGCTCGAGGGAGAAGAGCATGCGGCGGTCGCCTTCCTGATAGCGCAGCGGATAGCCGCGCAGACCGCTGTCGCCGCCGAGAAGAAGCTGTTGCTCGGCATCGAGGGCGTGGGCAAGGCCGAGCTCGAATGAGGCGGCAAGAGCCTGGTGCGGGAGGTCGCGCAGGAGATACCGCAGGCCGAGAGTGAGACTCGCAGGGTCGGCGCCCCGTTCCTCCAGACGCCCGGCGAACGCTGCGGTGCCGAAGATCAGCTGTCGCGAAGAGGGCCGAAAGGCCCGTGCGAGCGCACCATCGACCACCACCGCGTTGCGATCGGAGCCCAGGGCGCTGCTGGCGAATCCGGTGCGCGCCGAAGCCTGCCAGCCCACGGCGACGTCCTCGGGACGATCGATCCGGTCGACGTCGCGCTCGACCACGAAACGATCCTGCACCCAGCTCCAGCGGATCCATGGATAGACCAGTCGGCGATTTCCCGGCAGAATCGTCGCCGGTTCTCCGGACGCGGCGAAGAAGGTGCGGTCGTCATAAGTCAGTCCGAGCTGCAGCCGGTGCGTCGCTCCGTCCTCCAGCCCGCGGGAGAGACCGAACCAGGCTTCTCCGAACTGCTGCCGCTCGCGGAAGCGGTCGCGCACGTGTCCGAGGGCGTAGCGACTGACGACGAACTCGTCGTCAAACGCCTGCAGCCCTTCGGCGCGTCGCGTGGTGAGCGCGAAGAACGGCTGCTCGAGCGCGAGCCGGCGTTCCGAACCGTCGCTGTTCGCGGAGTAGGAGACATCGAGGCGGTAGCGGCTGCCGAGGAGATTCGGATCGCTGTACGTGAGGAGCCGCGAGGTGCGGTCCACGTCGGAGCGCAATTCGACGGCGAGATCCTTCCCCAACCCGAGCAGATTCGCCTCGTGCAGGTTGAAGTGAAAAGTATTCGTTCCGCCGGTGCGCTTGAAGCCCACTCCGGGTTCTAGCGACCAGCTGTCCCGCGTCCGGACGTCGACATCGACGACGCCGTCGTGCGGCGCGCTCGCCGTGACGCTCGCGTCGACGAGAAATCGCTGCCGGCGAAGCGCGCGCTCCGATTCAGCGAGCGCGCTGGTCGAGAGTGGGTCGCCTTCCGCGAAGAGCAGCTGCCGCAGAATTACCTCGGAGCGCGTTTCCCGATGCAGCCGATTGGCCCAGCGGAACAGCCACTTCCGTTCCCCGGGATGGTCGAGATCGAAGACGTCGCCAGGTTCGATCGAAATTCTTCCGATGTGCAGACCGGATTGCGGCGCGGGCGGCTTCGGCTCTTCGGCGGTTGCGGCAGTGGAGGCTGGCTCCGCGGTCGGATCCGTGGCGGCTCCGAAGGTGTCGGCGGCGTATGCCGGCGTGGGCCCGAGGCCGAGCCAGAGAAACGTCACGCTGGCGAGCGCCATGACGGCGAGCCGAGGGATCGGAAAGATCGGAGCGATCGGAGGGATCTGAACGATCGGAGCGATCGGAGCGATCGGAGGGGTTCGATCGATTCGAGCGGGCGTGCAGCGAGCCGGCGTCGAGGGCACGGGTCAGAGCTCCTTCGCGCCCGCTTTCGCCCGAAGGCGAAATGCAGCGGCACGGTGAAGGCAGTCTGCCGATCAGGAATGAAGACTCGATGAACGGGTCCGAACCCGCGTGGGGCTCAGCCGGCGACAGGATTCACGGCGGCGGCGAAGGCCGGATGCACGAGGGCGCCGTCCCGCGTGAGCAGCGTTCCTAGGACCTCGGCGTCACCCTCGGGAATGGCGAGTCGGCGCTCCTTGAAAACCAGCATCAGCAGGGTGAGGAGGTTCCGCGAATAGACCAGGCTCGCATCGGCCGGAACCGTCGCCGGCAGGTTGGACGGCCCGAGGACGAGCACGCCATGATGCTCGATCTCCTCGTCGACGCGAGTGAGCTCGCAGTTTCCGCCCTGGGCCGCGGCGATGTCGACGACGACCGCGCCCGGCTTCATCGCCTCCACCATGTCGGCCGTGAGGAGAATGGGGGCTTTCTTTCCCGGTACCTGGGCGGTGGTGATGACGACGTCGGCGATCGCCAGACGGGCCTTGAGAATCGCCCGCTGCTGCTCGAGGAACTCCTTCGAGACCTCCCTGGCGTATCCGCCGCCGCCCTCAGCCGCCGGCATCTGCGGCAGATCGATGAAGCGACCGCCGAGGGACTCGACCTGCTCCTTGACCGCCGGCCGCACGTCGGAGACTTCGACCGTCGCGCCGAGGCGCTTCGCCGTCGCGAGCGCCATGAGCCCCGCGACCCCGGCGCCGAGCACGACGACGCGCGCCGGCTGGATCGTTCCGGCCGCCGTCATGAGGAGCGGAAAAATCTTCCCCAATCGTTCCGCGCCGACAAGGACGGCCTTGTAGCCGGCGATCGAGGCCTGGGAAGAGAGAACGTCGATCGCCTGCCCGCGCGTCGTTCGCGGAACGAGCTCCATGGCGAAGGAAGTGACTTTGCGCTCGACCAGCTGCTGGACCAGCTTGCCGTTGCGATAGGGATCGAGGAGACAGAAGAGATAAGCGCCGGCGCGCATCGCCGCCGCTTCGCTCTCCTCCGGCGGCGCGACTTTGAAGATGATGTCGGCGGCGGCATAGCCATCGGGTCCGCTCGCTCCGGCGGCCGCGGTTACGAGCACGGCTCCCGCAGAGCGATAGGCGTCATCGGCGAAGCCCGCCTCGCGGCCGGCTCCGGATTCGACCGCGACTTCCAGACCTGCCTGCACCATCTTCTTGACGCTTTCGGGCGACGCGGCGACGCGGCGTTCTCCGCTGCGGATCTCTCTCGGTACGAACAGCCTGGTCATCGAACTCTCCCGGCGGAAGTGGACAAGCGAGGCATCGTACCGGCGGCCCCGTCGCCGTCGCAAGCCTCGGGCATGAATCAGCCGCCCTGCTCGAGGTGCTCGGCGCGGGCGAGATCGAGGGCGGTCTTGACCGGCGCGAACGTCCAGGCGGGAACCTCGACGAGGAGCGTGTTCCAGTTTCCCATCGCTCCGTTCCACAGGCCCGGGCGCTCGAAGACGCGCAGTTTGCGTCCGCTTTCGGAGCGTTCAGCGACGAGGGCGCGCGCCGGATCGATGAATCGATCGAGCGCCCATGGCCGGCCGTTGCGATCCCGAAGGGAAACGACGAGATCGACCGGATTGAAATGCGTCGACGCGCGGAAGAGCGCTTGCTGAGCGGTGTCGCCCGGTGCGATTTCGGACGACTCGACGATCTGCAGTTTCTCGGCGCCGCCGGCGCCGGCGATCCAGAACGGACCGCCGCCCGGCTCGCCGGAGTTGGGGACCACACCGCAGACCCGCCAGGGAGCCGAAGAATCGCCGGTGGAGATCGCCTCGAGGAGCTTGCCGGCGAGGATCTTCTTCCAGCGCGCGATCTCCGCATGACGGTTGGCCGTCAGGAGATTGTCGATGTTCTTCACAAAGACCAGGTCTCCCCGCGTCTCGGCGAGGTTGTCGAGCAGCGCGCCATGTCCAGAGGGCCGCAGGAGAAGCCTGCCGTCCGCGGTGCGTGCCGGTTGCCCGTGTTCGTCGAGCGCCAGGGCATGAGACGACGGCGGCTGCTCCGAGAAGGTCACGTCGAATCGCGATCCGCCGGAGAGCAGGCGGACGTGAGCCTGCTCGAGCTCGTCGCGAAAGAGATCTCGAGCACTGTCCGCGACGGTAAAATGGTAGCGGGCGATTCCGTTCGCATCGAGGAGGTAGTGCAGGCCCTCGGAGAGCTGCTCTTCGAACGCGCTGCGCGAGGTGCCGGCCACACGATGAAACGGCAGGAGTCCTTTCGGCAGAGCGACCGGACTCCAGGCATTCGGCGCATCGGCGCTCGTCGATGGAGGAAAGAAAAGCTCGAACAGCGTGGACAGAGGCTCGTGGGACGTCTCCGCCGCGAGCGCGTGCAGAGCTTCGCTGTCGATGCGCCCGCGCGAGGTGAAGACTTCCCCGAGCGCCATCCGGGGCAGCGCCTGGCTGAGGTCGAGAACCTCCTGCGCGTCGCTATCGCCGCTTTCCGCTGCCGCCCGGATCGCCGCACGATCGCCGTCCGGGAAGCGCTCGGCCACGACGGCGAGACTGCGGAACATGCGCGAGGCGGCGCCGGAGGCCGGGACGAATTTGAGGAAGCGACCCTGTTCCCGGGCCTCCTCGGCACGCTCGAGGAGAAGCGGAATGTCCTTCTCTGCGATGCGCTCGATGCCGTCGCCGACCGTTGCGGGGCGAAGGAGTCGAGTCGCGACGGGTGGAGCGGCGAGGCGCCGGAGCTGCTGCTCGGCGGCCTCCGGGTCGATACCGCTCTCCGCGAGCTGAGCCCGGTCGTCGGCGTTCAACCTGGGCGTTTCCGGCGCAGCTCTGTGTGCAGGCGGCATGGAGCTGCGGTCAGGCGGCGTAGCGCGGCAGGCGTTCGGTGAGCGCTTCGAGGCGGGGAGCGGCAGCGTCCTTCGTCGAGAGGAGCGGCTTCTCGACCGGCCACTCGATGCCGATCGCCGGATCGTTCCAGGCGATGGCGAGGTCGGCTGCGGGCTCGTAGAGGGTCGTGCATTTGTATTCGACCTGGGCACGTGCGGACGTCACGCAGAATCCGTGCGCGAAGCCGGGAGGAATCCACAGCTGACGAAAGTTCCCGGCCGAGAGCTCGACTCCGTACCACTGCCCGAATCCGGGAGAGCCGGCACGGATGTCGACGGCGACGTCGAAGATCGTCCCTTCCGTGCAACGCACGAGCTTTCCCTGGGCATTCGGCAACTGGACGTGAAGGCCGCGCAGCGTGCCCTGCTGGGACAGAGAATGATTGTCCTGAACGAACGCGATATCGAGCCCCTGAGCCGCGAACTTGCCGGCGTTCCAGACCTCGAGGAAGAAGCCGCGGTCGTCGCGAAACACCTGGGCCTCGACGAGCATTACGCCGGGCAGCGGCGTCGAAAGAAGCTTCACGGCCGGCCTTCATCCTGCGCCACCTGGCGGAGGTAGTCGGCGTACTCGGTGCGACCCAGCTCGTCGGCGAGGGTGAGAACCTGCGCCGCCGTCAGGTAGCCCATGCGCAAACCGATCTCTTCAAGGCAGGCGACCTTCAGTCCCTGACGCTGCTCGACGGCACCGATGAACTCCGACGCCTGGAGGAGCGATTCGTGCGTGCCGGTGTCGAGCCAGGCGATGCCCCGACCCAGAATCTGCACCGAGAGCTCGCCGAGCTCCATGTATTTCCGGTTGACGTCGGTGATCTCGAGCTCGCCGCGCGAGGACGGGGCGAGGTTTGCGGCGATATCGAGAACGCGGTTGTCGTAGAAGTAGAGGCCGGTCACCGCGAGCGACGACTTCGGTTCCTTCGGCTTTTCCTCGATCGTGATCGCTTTGCCGTCAGGCCCGAGCTCGACGACGCCGTAGCGCTCGGGATCCCGCACGCGGTAGGCGAAGACGGTGGCGCCCTTTTCGCGCGCGGCTGCCGCCTGCAGGTCGTCGGGAAAGCCGTGGCCATAGAAGATGTTGTCGCCCAGAGCGAGCGCGACCCGATCCTTGCCGACGAACTCGCGACCGATGAGAAAAGCCTGGGCGAGGCCGCCCGGGTGCGGCTGCACGGCGTAGGTGATGTTCACGCCGAAGCCCGAACCGTCGCCCAGCAGGCGCTCGAAGCTCGCCACATCGTGCGGCGTCGTGATCAGAAGAATGTCGCGAATGCCCGCCAGCATGAGGCTCGCGAGCGGGTAATAGACCATCGGCTTGTCGTAGACCGGCAGCAGCTGCTTCGAGACGCCGCGCGTCACCGGATAGAGACGTGTGCCGGAGCCACCGGCGAGGACGATGCCTTTCATTTCGGAGCCCACCCTCCCAGCGGGGAGGTGAAGTCTAGCAATTCGCATCCCGGGACACGGCCCGTGCGGCCGTTTCAGGATGGCTCGGGCCCGCTTGCCCGCGCGCCGAGGCGGAGGTAGAGCGCTGGGATCACATACAGGGTCACCAGGGTCGACAGACCGAGTCCGCCGATCACGGCGAGAGCGAGGGGTCGCTGGAGCTCGGCTCCGGCGCCCAGTCCGAGCGCGAGCGGCAGCAGGCCGAGAAGCGTACAGAGCGTGGTCATCACGATCGGACGCAGACGAATTCCCGCAGCCGAGACGATGCTCTCGATGCGCGGGGATCCCTCGCTCCGTCGGCGCTCGGCGCAGTCGAGCAGCACGATGCCGTTCTTCACGACAAGGCCGACAAGAAGGATGAGCCCCATCGCAGAGGAGACATTGAGGTCGGTACCGGTGAATCGAAGCAGAAGAAGCGCGCCGGCGAGCGCGAGAGGGGCCGCAAGCAGGATCAGCAGCGCAAGTCCGAAGGAGCGGAACTGAGCGATCAGAACCACCAGGACCAGCAGGACGGCGAGCGCGAACACGAGCAGTAGCTCCAGAAAGGCCCGGCGCTGCGCAGCAAGCTGACCGCCGACCTCGACCTGTTCGCCGAGCGGAACGGTCAGCGATGCGAGTGCCTTGCGCAGATCGCCGACCGCGCCTCCGAGATCCCGGCCGGGGCCCAGTCGCCCGGTGACCTGAATCATCTGCCGCAGGTTCTCGCGCACGATGCCGCTTTCGGCGGTCGCCACTTCGACCCGCGCGATGGACGAGAGGGGAGCGGTACCTCCC
The DNA here is from genome assembly GCA_039932315.1 of Thermoanaerobaculia bacterium. Taxonomy (GTDB): domain Bacteria; phylum Acidobacteriota; class Thermoanaerobaculia; order Multivoradales; family JAGPDF01; genus JAGPDF01. The sequence continues at coordinate 20,571 of JBDTQG010000003.1, read as the reverse complement.
GCCGGGTTGCGGAGCGCGATGGCGCCGAGCTTCGTCGGATCGAATCGCACGTCGTCGGGACAGCGAACGCGGATGGGGACAGTGCGGTCGCCGCGCACGAGATCGCCGGCGATCTCGCCGCGCCAGCAGGCGGCGATCTGGCGGCTGACGTCGTCCACGGTGAGGCCGAATCTTGCCGCCGCTCCGGCGTCGATCCGCCAGGTTCGTTCCGCGCTGCCCGCGCCGACACCCACGACGTCGACGATTCCCGGGACGTTCTTCATCCGGCGCGAGAGCTCTTCTCCTGTCTTCGCGAGCGCCGTGGGGTCATCGCCGAAGACCTTGACCTCGATCGGGCTCGTCTCGCCCTCGAGGTCGCCGATCATGTCCTGGAGCAGCTCGAGAAACTGGAGATCGAGACCGGGTGCGGCGGCGGCGAGACGTGGTCGCAGCGCGGCAATGATCTCTTCGGCCTCGAGCTCGCGGTCGCTACGCGGCACGAGCCGAACGAGGATGTCGCCCTTGTTCGGTTCGGTGGCGAAGAGCCCGAGCTCGGAGCCGGTCCGGCGGGACATGGCCGCCACTTCCGGAGTGTGAGCGAGAACGGTTTCGAGCGCCTGGACCTGCCGGTCCGTTTCGGCGAGCGCGGTCCCCGGCGGAGTGAGGTAGTCGATGACGAAGCCGCCCTCGTCCATCTCCGGTAGAAATCCCGTCGGGGAGGTCGCGAGCAGGAGGCCGCCGGCGAGGACCAGCCCCACGACGCAGGCCGCGACCCAGAACGGGCGAAGCAGGAAGGCACGCAAGGAGCGGACGTAGCCGCTTTCCCGCAGGAGCGGAACGGCGACGAGGGCGGCAGTACGCGTCGGCGATGGCGCGAGCTTTTCGGCGAGGATCGGGATGACGGAGAGCGCAAGGCCGAGCGACAGCAGGACCGCGACCGACAGCGTCGTCGAGAGCGCGCGAAAGAAATCGCCCGCGACCCCGGAAAGCAGCCCGAGAGGCAGCAGCACGACGACGGTGGTCAGGGTTGAACCGACGAGCGGCGCGACAAGCTCTGCGATCGCCTGGCGCGCCGACCCGCCGCTCATCTGCCGATGGCGGTGGAGATTCTCGACGACGACGACGGCGTCGTCGATGACCAGGCCGATGGCGACGGCGAGACCCCCCATCGACATCAGATTGATGGACTCTCCGAAGAAATGGAGGAAGGGAAAAGTGCAGAGAACGGTCAGCGGCAACGTGAGTCCCGCGACTGCCGTGAGACGCCAATCGCGCAGGAAGATGAAGAGCACGAGAACCGCCAGAAGCCCGCCCGAAAGAATGGCGTCGCGAACGTTGGAGATCGCGTTGGAAACGAGCTCTGCAAGGTCGTAGACCTTCTGCAGCGAAAGTCCCGACGGAAGATCCGCCGCCGCCCTGCGCAGCGCGTCTTCGACGCCGGTGCGGACGTCGAGGATGTTCGCGCCCGGTTGCTGCGCGACATTCAGGATCGCCGCGGGCTGACCGTTTCCGGCGACGAGCTGCGTTCGATCCGGTGTACCGGTAACGACCTCGGCGACATCGCGCACGCGAACGATCGCTCCCGCGGCTCCGTCCGCCTTCGTCAGCGGCGTCTGGCCGATCTCTTCCACCGAGGAGAGAAGCCCGGATGCGAGAACCACCTGCTGGCTGCCGGCGTCGACGACGGTGCCGACGGAAACCAGCCGGTTGGCGTCGGCGATCCCGCGCGCGACATCGGCTGCCGTGAGTCCGGATGCCATCAGCCGCGAGGGGTTGACGATCACCTCGATCTCGCGGCTGTCGGAGGCGAGCACTTCGACCCGGCCGACTCCCGGAACGCGGGAGAGCGCCGGGCGGAGAAGGTAGTAGGCGTCATCGCGGAGGTCGGCGATGGGAAGCGGACCGGTGAGGTTCAGGCTCAGCATCGGAAACGATGCACCGGTCAGGAGCTCCACCTCCACTTCGCTCCCGGGCGGGAGCTCGCCGCGCGCCTCGGCGACCCGGTTCTGCATCTGCTGCAGGGCAGCCTTCATGTCGCTGCCCGGAGCGAACTGCGCCGAAACTTCGGCGACCCCGCGGAACGTGCGCGACCGGACCCTGCGGATCCCCTGCGTTCCCATCGCGGCCTCTTCGAGCGGCCGGGTCATCGCGAGAACCGTCGCACGCGGTGGCAGAGTTCCGCCTTTGCCGATGATCAGGATGCGCGGAAACGTGAGGTCGGGATAGATGCTGCTGGGGAGGAACCAGGCGAGGAGAATCCCGCTCGCCGAAAGCGCGCCGGTCAGCAGCAGGAAGGCGCGTCGCTGCCGCTGCACGAAGTCGAGGAGATTCAAGGGGCTTCTGCCACCGTCGCGCCGTCCGGGAGGCCGGCCTGTCCACGCACGACGATCCGGTCGCCCGCGGCGACTCCGTGGACGATCTCGCGCATCGGCCCGTTGGTGATGCCGAGCTCGACCGGAATCCGGTGGGCGATCCGCCGTGCGTCCACGACGAAAACCGAAAACTCCGGGCCTTCGGTCACGATCGCGGATTGCGGCACGATGACGACGTTGCGGTGCCTGCCGGTGAGGATCTCGACGCCGACCGACATCCCCGGAATGAGGTGACTTCCGGACGCGAGAGAGATGCGGACCGCGGCGCTTCCCGTCGCCGGATCCACCAGCCCGGGGGCGCTCTTCACGGCTCCCGCGATGCCTTCCGGCGCGCCCGGAGCCGCGATCGTCGCCGAGCGTCCGGCGAAATCGCGCTGCAGTTCGGCGGCCGGAACTGTGGCGATCACCTCGAGTGCGGCGGGATCGACGAGGCGGAGCACCGGATCTGAATCGCCGGGGTCCACCCGGTCGCCGACATTCTTCCACCGGCTCACGACGATGCCGGCGAAAGGCGCCCGGACCTCTCTCTGCCGGTCGAGCTCGAGAGCGGAGCGCTCGCCGGCCTCGGCAGCGGTTCGTGCCGCGGTGGCATCGACGAGCTCGCGTTCCGCCGCCACTTCGTCCTTGCGCGCGGCGATACCGCGCGCAAGGAGCGCGCCGAGGCGGGTCGCGCTTTCCCTTGCCTGCGAGAGGCGCGACTCGGCCTGTGCGAGCTCACCACGTCGCGCGGCAAGCTCCTGCTCGAGTGTCGGGATGTCGAAGCGGACCAGCAGGTCGCCGCGCCGGACCGACTCGCCGATGCCGTGCGGAATCGCCGCCACCCTCCCGGCCTGCGGAGCCGAGATGTGGAGGTCGCCGTCGGCGCCGCCGGCGACGATTCCCGACGTCGCGATCCGTTGATCGAGGTCGCCGACGATCGCCGGCCGAATCTCCACGACAGCGACGCCCGAAGTCCTGAGGTCCTCGGAGTCCTGGGGCCCTCCCGATCCGCCGCAGGCCGCCAGCCCGAGCATTCCGGTCCAGAGAAGATGACGAAACGATGTCCGCTTCACGGGAGCGGAGCTCCCATCGCCAGCTCGAGGTCGGCGCGGGCCTCCTGGTAGGCGAGCGCCGCAGCGATCGCCTGCAGCTGAATCTCGCGGCTCGCGCCCAGCGCCTGCAGCATCGCAGCGAGGTCGGTTTCACCGGCGCGATAGGCCTCCTCCGCGAGGTTCTGCACCTCGAGGGAGCGCGGCAGGACGCTCGTGCGCAGGGTATCGGCTTCACGGCGGGCGGCATTCATGCGGGCAGCAGCTGCAGTGACCGAGGCGCCGATGTGTCCCGCGATCGCCTCGCGCTCGGCGCGCAGTTGCGCGAGCGTTGCCGTCGCACTCTCCAGATTGGCGCGACCGGATGCAAAAACCGGAATCGTGAAAGCGGCGCCCGCCTTCCATCCGGTGGCGTATTCCGGCTGATCGAAAGTGGGGCCGGCGAAGATCGCGACGTCGGGAGTCCGGCTGGCGCGGGCGAGCGAGACTCGGGATTCTCCCGCCGCGAGCTCGAGATCCGCCACCTGGAGCTCGCGGCTCTCGCGTTTCGCGATCGTCGCGGATTCTTCGCCATCGACCTCCGGTCCCGAGAGCGGATCGTCGACCGCGGTGGGAATGCCGGTATCGGTGCCGGCGAGCAGATCCCAGAGACGGGCGGCCGCAGAGGCGACCTCGGCGTCGACCGTGCAGCGAGCCGCCGCTGCCCGATCGGCCTCGAGCTGCGCCTGCAGAAGCTCGAGCCGGGCGACGTCGCCGGCTTTGTAGCGGTCGCTCGCGGCGGCCGCGGCGCGGCGCGAGATCGCGACGACGGCATCGGTTGCCGCGGCCTTCGCCTGGGCCGCCGCCAGAGAAAAGTAGGCGCGTCGCACGTCGATTTCGAGATGGACGTCGGAGAGTGAAAGTTCCGCTGCCGTCGTTCGCAGGTCGGCCTCGGCCACCGCGATTCGCCGAGCGCGCTTCCCGCCGGCCTCAATGGGCAGGGTCAGCGTCACGGTCTGCCGTGGAGCGTCGCGCGCCGCTTCCCACTGGATCTCCGGATTGAGACGCTCGTTCGCCTGCGCGACCGCGGCCATCGCCACCGGCCTCCGGGCCTCCTCCGCGCGGAGGCCGAGGTTTCCGGCCCGGGCCCGGGCGAGAGCCTCGGAAAACGTCAAGGGGCCGGTTCCCGCGGCCGTGGTGGCGGCATCTCCGGAGCAATCGTCCCGCGGAGCGGAGTTTTCGTCGGCGTCGTTTTGCCGCGCCGAGAGTACCGTCGCCATGAAAACAAGCGACAGGGCGACGAGGAGGGCTCGCAGGTCGGGCATCGAAGGGGCGGGTTGACGGTGGGCGGTCGAAGACCGGTCAAGGCGGCCGCACGGGAGCGACGGGCGGCTCATGCTCGCGTACGCGAGTGAACGGAGAATGAAGGCGCCACGGTCAGGACCGGTCGCGGGATTTCCCGCCTCCGAAGCTCCACGAGAGATGGGCGAGATAGGCGCGGTGGATTCCTTCGTGAGTGACGCCCTCGGTCCCGCTGAACCAGAGACTGCTGCCGAGATCGAATCCGAGGCCCGTCGGCCGATGACGGAACTCCCAGTTCACTCCGAGATAGGCATCTCCGACAGCGCCTCCCCGGGCTTCACCGGCGATCGAGAATCCCGGACCGGAAACGGTGCCTTCGAGACGTCGGCGAGGAAGAGGCAGGCCGGCGATGAGACGCGGCGAAGTCGTCCACGAGGCCCCGAGGTCGCGCGTCCAGCCGATGCCGACGAACGGGGTGACGAAGGTGTAGGTCGCGCTCCAGTCGAGTGCGCCGCGGACTCCCGTGTCGGCGCCGCTCGCGAGCTCGAAGTCGAAGCGGAAGCGTGAAATCTCCAGACGTTCGAGGTAGGCCCCGGCAAGGAGCGTCTGCCGCCATCGCGCGCCAGGCCGCTCTTTCTCCCACGCAGCGTACCCACCGGCTCCCCAGTGGCGGATCTCTCCTCGCGGATGGGTGAAGTCCGCGAAGGCCGGCAGATCGAGTGGCACCCCGCTCCACAACGAAGAGCGGAGGAAAGCGCGAGTGCCCTCTCCGGAGATCGTCGCGCGATCGAAGAACGCCAGAGCGCCGAGCGCGAATCGCTCGCTGAGCGCCCGGGTCGCGCTCGCGGAGGCAAGGAGGCCCGTCGCATCCGCGCTGTCCGCCCGGACGGACTGTCCGGCGAAATCGAAGGTCGTCTGCCACGCTCCCGGTGCCAGGCGGCCGGCCGGCCAGGGAAACGCGAGAAGCCGGCTGTCCTGGAGACTTTCCGGGAGGTGCTCGGCGGTCCATGAGATGTCGGAATGTGGCGGCGCCTGGGCTCGCAGCGGAGCTCCCAGGACGAGCCAGGCGATGACGACCCCTTTGCGACGCAGACGCATGTTCGCTTCCTTCCTGCGGCCGGCGCGCACGCTCCGGATCCTGCGCCGAAACGAAACGCGGCCGCTGGCGAGGATGCTAGAGGCGCACAATGAGTGCGCGGTGAACTCCATCGCTTGCGTTCGACTGCCGGCGATCGGCGGCATGAGGGTCGGCAGAGGGCTGTGAAATAGTGCCGCGGTGACGATTTTTCAGGCGATCGTCCTGGCGCTCGTCCAGGCGGTAACCGAATTTCTTCCCGTCTCCTCTTCGGGTCATCTGATCCTCATTCCGCGCCTGCTGAAGTGGCCGGATCAGGGACTCGAATTCGATATCGCGACCAACAGCGGCACGCTGCTCGCGGTGCTCGCGTACTTCCGCCGCGAGATCGCGGACATGGCGCGGGCCGTCGTCGCGAGCCTCGGGCGAAGAGTGCCCGGCGTCACTCCCGACCGGGCCCCCGACGCCCGCCTGTTCTGGCTGCTCGTGGTGGCCACGATCCCGGCCGGAGTCGCAGGCCTGCTCCTCAAGCACTGGATCGCCGGTTCGGCCCGCGATCCGCGCCTCATCGCCGCGACGGCGATCTTCTACGGCGCACTGCTTCTCTTCGCCGATCGCTCTCGTGCAGGAAGTGGAACATCCGACGGGAAGGAGATCGAGGCCCTCACCCTGGGCGCGGCGTTGCTCATCGGTTGCGCGCAGGCCCTCGCGCTCGTTCCGGGGACTTCACGCTCGGGCGTGACGATCACCGCGGCTCTGCTTCTGGGCTTCGCGCGCCCGGCGGCGGCGCGATTCGCCTTCCTTCTCGCGATACCGATCGGCCTTCTGCTCGCGGCGAAGCAGGTCTTCGATTGCCTCCGCGGCGAGCCGCTCGGGGTTGAACCGGAACTGCTCGCGATCGGAATCGGAGTTTCCGCCGTCGCAGGTTACGCCGTGATCTCTTTCCTGCTCGGCTGGGTGCGCCGGCGCTCGCTCGCGCCCTTCGCGCTTTATCGGATCGGCCTGGGCGTCCTACTTCTGCTCCTGTTCGCCCGCTGAACCCCCATCCTTCGGCGGGAACAGCCAGGAAGCGAGGACCGCGCCGGCGAGCAGTGCCAGGATCACGACCAGCGACAGCACGATGGGCATGTGCCACCAGTGGGAGGCGAGCATCTTGAGACCCACGAAGGCGAGGACGAGTCCGAGCCCGTATTTCAGGTAGTGGAACTTGCCCATGAGATCGGCGAGCAGGAAATAGAGCGAGCGCAGACCGAGAACGGCGAAGATGTTCGACGAGAACACGAGGAAGGGGTCGCGCGTGACGGCGAAAATGGCCGGAATGGAATCGACCGCGAAGACGACGTCGATGACGTCGACCACGACGAGAACGAGGAACAGCGGCGTCGCCATGAGTTTGCCGGCTTCGCGGACGAAGAATCGCTCGCCCTGGTACTCCGTCGTCACGGGCAGGAAACGCTTGCAGAGCAGCAGAACCGGATTGCGCTCCGGATCGATCGACTCATCTCCGGCGAAGAGAAGTTTGACGCCGGTGTAGACGAGGAAAGCGCCGAAGACGAAGATCATCCAGGCGAACTTCGCGAGCAGCGCCGCGCCGGCGACGATGAAAATGCCCCGCAGCAGGATCGCGCCGATGATTCCCCAGAACAGAACCCTGTGCTGAAACTTCGCCGGCACCGCGAAGTACGTGAAGATCACCAGAAAGACGAAGAGATTGTCGACCGAGAGCGCATACTCGATCAGGTATCCGGTGACGAATTCGAGCGCGGGAGCACTGCCGAATTCCCAGGCGAGGAACGCGGCGAAGAGACCGCCCATCGAGACGAAGAAAAGCGTGTTGCGCAGCGCGGCGCGCGCGGTGATGACGTGCGATCCGCGATTGAGGACGGCCAGGTCGAGAATCAGCAGAACGCCGCAGAGGCTCAGGAAACAGGTCCAGAGCAGCGGGGAGGCGATCGAGTGCATGGTCGGAGAGGGCCTCGGGTCGTTGGAGTTTCGCGGACAGTGTATCGGGTACGCGTCGGCGGCCTGAGGTTTCCCGGCTCTTCGAGAGCCCCGAAGAGCCGGCAACCGCCGCCAGACTGACGCGCAATCGAAGCGTCATGCTAATTTCCTGCCCGTGGCACTGTTCATCACTTTCGAAGGGCTCGATGGCAGCGGAAAGTCGACGCATCTGCGTGCGGCCTCAGCCTGGTTCGCGGCCCGCGGGCTGCAGCATGAAGTCACGCACGAGCCGGGAGGTACGCCTCTGGCGGAGGCGATTCGCGAGCTCTTTCTCGATCGCAAATGGGGAACGATCGATGGCACGGTCGAGCTGCTCCTGGTCTTCGCCAGCCGGCGCCAGCATCTGATCGAGAAGATCGATCCCGAGATCGCGCGCGGTCGCCACGTTCTCTGCGACCGTTTCAGCGATTCGACACGCGCCTACCAGGGATACGGGCGCGGCGTCGACCTCGCGACGATCGATCGCGTCGATGCCCTTTCGACGGGCAGCCGCCGGCCGGATCTCACGCTGCTGTTCGATCTGCCGGCGGCCGAGGCCCGGCGGCGAGGAGCCTCGAAGAGCCGGCGTCGGGCCAATACCGCCGACCGCCTCGACGTCGAAACGCTCGCCTTCTACGAGAGTGTGCGCCGCGGATATCTCGACCTCGCGGCGGCCGAACCGGCTCGTTTCCGGATCATCGACTCTGCCGGAGACTCGCGGCGGACCGAAGCGCAGCTTCTCGGTGTTCTCGAATCGCTCTCCGAGCTCGCGCCTTGAACCTCGAACGGAGCTTCGCGCTGGCTTCGAGCGGGCGGCTCTATCCGTCGATCATTCTGCACGGCGGCTCGGAAGGCGCGCGTGCCGCGGCAGCCATCCGCTTCGCGCAGACCCTGCTGTGCGAGCGCGAAGCGCCGGAGCGCCCCTGCGGCCGCTGCCGCCATTGTCTGCGCATCGTTCTGCCGGCGGGCGCAGATGCCGCCGCTGCCGCCGATACCGGAGAGGGGTCAGGCGCCGGTCGCGGCAAGGGAGCTCCAGACTCCTTCCATCCCGACTTCTTCTGGCTGGTGCGCGATCTCAAGACCTCGGTGTCCGCGGAGGCGACGCGCGAGATGCTGCGCTCGGCGCAGCTTTCTCCGTACGAGGCGCGTGGACAGGTCTTCGTGCTCGCCGAGGCCGGCAGCCTCTCTGCCGAAGCCTCGGACGCCCTGCTCAAGGCGATCGAAGAGCCCGGGTTGCGCTCGCCGCGCAACTTCATTCTCCTCGCCGCTTCGCGCCTCGATCTTTCACCGACGCTGCGCAGCCGCTCCCTGTCGGTCTATCTCGGATCCGCGGCGGCCTTTCCCGATGCGCTGGTCGAAGGCATCTCCGCCGGTTTCCGCGCCAGCGTCCAGCGCTTCGCTGCCGGCGGGGGCGCTCTCTGGTTGCTCGATGCCGCGTCGCGTCTGGATCCGGTGGGGAAGCAGACCAAGGAAGAAAAAGACGACCGCCGGAAACGGCTTGCAGCCGGCGTCTCCGACGAGCCCGAGGGTTTCGACGATCCCCGTGCGCAGCGCCCCTGGATGCTCGCCGCGACGGCCGTGCAGCGCGCGGCGGGCGAAAGCGTCGGGGGGGAGCCGCTGTCGCCGGAGACCCGCCGCCGGATGCTGGCACTCGCCGAAGAGCTCCTCACCTCGTCGAACCTCCGACTGCGCGGAATTCCCGCCGATCGGATCCTCGAAGGGCTGGTCGCTCGGCATCTCGCCGGCTGAATGCCGCGACGGTCCCGTGCAGCTGACGAAGAGCGCGCTTCCGCCTGACGTTTCTTGTCGCTCGTTGCGCGACGTCGTGGACTCCACTCCCGCTAAACGCAGAAAAGAAAGCGCCAGCGCGAGGTGTGGAGCGGGTCACTTGTCCCGGCATGTGCCTCGCACTCTGGTGAAGCGATGACTTTCAGCCGCCGGTTCATGGCCTGGATCTGCATCGCGCCGCTGGCGTTTCCGGCGTTCGCTGTGACCGGCTCCCAGCCCGGACTGCCGCCGCCGCTGGTAGACGACTTCGCCGTGACGATGCGGGCTCTCGGAGTCGACGATGAGGAACCCGCGGAGGTCGATCTGTCGCCGGACGCTCCGCCCGCGGCGACCCTCGAAGAGCAGATCGTCGAGCTGGTCAATCAGGAGCGCGCGAACTGCAGCGGCAGCGGTTGTCCGGCGCCACCGCTCAAGCTCGCTCCGTTGCTTCTGGCGGTCGCCGACGAGCACAGCGGGTCGATGGCGGTGAACGAGTACTTTTCCCATTGCGACTTCTCGACCGGGCTCGATCCCTTCGAGCGCATGGTGCAGGCGGGCTACTCCTTCCTGAGCGCCGCCGAGAACATCGCCGCCGGGAACAGCACCGCTGCGGCAACGATGGCGCAGTGGATGGCGAGCTCCGGGCATCGCGCGAACATCCTGGCCGTCGGCTTTCGCGAGATCGGCGCCGGCTATTTTCGCCAGATCGGCGATCTCGCGAACGTGCGGATCGACCGCAACAACGATTGCGATTGCACGGACGCCTCCGAGACCTGCAGCTCCGGGGGGCTCACGTACTACTGGACGCAGGTCTTCGGAGCGCGGCCCGGGGTCTACCCGGTGATCATCAACGATGAGGCGCACCAGACGGCGAGCGGCGCGGTCACGCTCTACGTCCATGCGACGACGGGCGCAGACGACATGCGCTTCAGCAACGACGGGCGTTCGTGGTCGGCATGGCAATCCTTCGCCAACCAGGCGAGCTGGGCGCTTGCCGGCGGCAGCGGGCTACGCACCGTTTTCGTCGAATGGCGGGACGGCGCTACAGTGCGCCGCGCCTGCGATCGGATCTGGCGCACAGGAGCCGGCGGAACGGAGCTCTTCGTCGACGGCTTCGACTGCGACGCGGCAGCCGCTTGGAGCGCGATCGAACCCTGAGCCGCCGCTGGAAGCTCTACTTCTGCGGCGGGCGGCTCGGGCGGATCTCGATCAGGCTCGGCAGTGCGCGGGCCGGAAAATCCAGAAGGTCGATCATGACCCGCGCGACATCGTCGGGCGCCAGACGCCAGTCGCCGCCGCCGCGCATCCGCCCGGAGGCGAAGTCGGTGTCGACACTTCCGGGGCAGATCGACGCCATGCGGATTCCGAACGGGCGCAGATCGAGCATCGCCGCTTCGGACATGCCGACGAGCGCGAACTTGCTGGCGTTGTAAGCGGCCCCGCCGGCGAACGCGTTCTTTGCCGCCAGCGAAGCGACGTTGAAGATCCATCCACTGCCCTGCTTCTTCATCACCGGCGACACGGCGCGGATCGCGTAGAAGGCACCGAAGAGATTCGTTTCGAGAGTCTCGCGAAACTCGTCGCCCGAGATCTCATCGACCGGCCCGAAGCGGCCGATTCCCGCGTTGTTGACCAGGACATCGATCCGCCCGGCGGCGGTCGCCGTCCAGGAGACGAGGTTCTCGACCGCGCTCTGATCACGGACGTCACAGAGGCGAGAGAAGACCCGGTCCGGGAAACGGGCCGACATCTCCTTCTGAGCCGCTGCCAGTGCCTGCGGATCCCGGCCGCAGAAGTAGACGGAGAAGCCGCGTTCGAGCAGCGCTTCGGCGGTGGCGCGGCCGATGCCGCGGCTGCCGCCCGTGACGATGGCGACGGACGATTCCTTGGGTTCTGGGCTCATGCGGTCGAGCGTAGCATTCAGTCTTTCTCGCGCTCTTCCTCGCGCTCTTCTTCGCGCTCCTCTGCGCGATGTTCTTCCCGATGGTCTCGGGGATCATTGCGGGGTCTTCTGCGCGCTCTCCCGCGGCTGCGACGGGGCAGCGACAGGCCTGGGTGTATATTCTTCCGGCGATGACGTTCTTCCGGCGCTCCGTTCTGCTCGCTCAGGTGGCGCTTTCGCTCGTGCTCGCCGCGGGACCCCTGGCGGCGGCGCGCTGCACGATGCGCAGCTACTGTCCGATGATGGCGCAGGCGGCGATGCATGCCGGCCACGCCGCCCGGGCCGCGAACGCCGCCAACGCGGAGACGACCGCTCACGGCGATCGCGCTCTGGACTGCGGCGGTGGAACGAGCCTCGCGGCAGCGATGGCAGCGATGGATTGCTGCCGTCCGCCCGCGGTCACGCCGCCGTATTCCGGGCCGCCGTCACTTTCGCCGCAGGCGCTCGTCGTCCTGCCGTCGAAGGCGCCGATCGTCGCCGTCACCGCCGCGCCGGACAGTTTTTCGCGCGCCTCCACGATTCATTCCCTCGGTCTCTTCACCCTCCACTCCGTCTGGCGAATCTGAGCTCCTCCTCCGGGGAGAAGTGTGTCCGGCGAGAGCTCTCTCTCGCCGTTTCCGGAGTCGACGAGGGGAGAGTGCAGCATGCGCAGAATCGCCGGGTTCAGTTCGATCGTACTTCTGGTTCTGTTTTTCGTCCGGCCGCTGGCCGGATCGGAGGCGGAGCGCATCGAGATCGCAGCGCTCGAGAGCAAGGCGCGAGCGGGGTCGCCGCAGCTTCTCGCCGCGCGCGATCGGGCGAGCGCGGCCTCAGCTCTCGCTGAAGCCGCGGGAGTGCGCGGAGATCCGGGGCTCGAGCTCTGGGTCCGCAACGCCCTTCCCACGCTGGCGCGCAATGTTGACCGGCCGCTCGCCGTCGAAGTCGAAGTGGTTCAGCCGGTGCGTTGGCCCGGCAAGCGCGGCGCGCTCGCGGCGCTCGCTGCGGCCGAAGCGAAGGCAGCGCTGTTCGAAGTCGACCTTGCGGAGCAGAGTGTCGTCGCTGAGGTGCGCAAGAACTTCGCGGAGCTCTATTCCGCGGACCACGAGCAGCGCGTGCTCGCCGAAGCGCACGACCTTCTCGAGCTCATCGAATCGACGGCTCGGGTCCGCTTTGGAGCCGCGCAGGAGAGCTCGCTGCCGGTGCTCGAGGCAGAGTTGGCGTCGAACGAACACGACCAGAGTCTCGACCTTGTCTTCTCGCGATTTCTGGCGCGCCGAGCGAAACTTGCGGAGCTCATCGGCGTCGTACCCGACGCTCTTCCACTCCTCGTCGGCGAGCTCCCGCAACCCGGCTTTGTGAACATCGAGGGGCCGATACCTCTCGGAGCGACGGTTCCGAAAGTGACCGCCGCGCGCCTCCGTCTCGAGATCGCGCAACGCCGAATGGAGGGCGCGGCGCTCGGTCTCAAGCCCGATTTCGGCGTCGGCGGCGGGTTTCTCTGGCCCGAAGGCGGAAATCCCGAGCTCTCGCTGAAGCTCGGCGTCGAACTGCCGTTCTTCCGCCGGAAAAGGCTGGGTCCGGCGGTTCGCGCTGCGGAGGGAGAGGTCGCTGCCGCCCGCGCCGAGCTCGCCGGCGCGGAGGCGCAGAGCCGGTCGGAATCCGTTCGTCTCGGGGCCGAGCGCGATCGACTCGAACGTCGGCTCGCGCGACTGAGCGGAGCGATCGTGCCGCGGACGAGCGTCGCACTCGATGCGGCCCGGGTCGGATTTCTCGACGGAAGCGTCGAATTTTCGCGCCTCCTCGACCTCTTCAACGACTGGTTTCACGCGCGCGTCGAACTGTCGAGCACCGAGGCCGAGCGCTACGCAGTCTGGGCCGAAGCGCAGGCGCTCGCCGGCCTTCCTTTCGAGCCCCCGCCGGCGGAGTCCAAACCATGAATCGAAGAGTTGCGCTTTTCGTCGGCTGCCTCGCGTTGCTGCCGCTCGTTCTCCTCGCCTCGTGTTCCCGCGGAAACGAGGCGCGAGCTCCTGAGCTCTGGACCTGCCCGATGCATCCTGGCTACGTGTCCGACCATCCCGGCTCATGTCCGATCTGCAACATGGACCTGGTGAGGAAGGACGCTGCACGCGCTCCGGTGAATTCGGCGGCGGCAGCGGCGACGGCGGGTACCTCCGAGGTCGTGCTTTCGGACGCTGGCGCGCAGCTTGCCGGCGTGCAAACCGAGGCCGCGCGTGTCGGGCATCTGAAACGGAAGACGCGAGCGTCCGGGTCGGTCGTCGCCGACGAACGGCGGCGGGTGCGCGCACAGAGCAAGATCTCCGGCTGGGTGGAGAAGCTCGCGGTCGGTGCGACCGGACAGTACGTCCACAAGGGTGAAGCGGCGATGGCGATCTATTCGCCGGCGCTTCTCTCCGCCCAGAGTGAGTATCTGCTCGCGCGCGACGCCGCGAACCGCTTCGCCGGTTCCGAGCTCCCGGAGGTGAGGCGCGGTGGCCAGGATCTTCTCGTGGCAGCGCGCCGGCGGCTCGAGCTCCTCGACGTTCCCGAGAGCTTCATCGTCGAGCTGGACCGCACACGCACCGTCCAGCGAACCGTCGACCTGATCGTTCCGGCGACCGGCTTCGTGACCGAAAAAGCCGTGACTCTCGGCCAGGAGATCGTTCCTGGAATGGATCTCTACACCGTCACCGACCTCTCTCGCGTCTGGGTCGAAGCGGCGTTCTACGAGTCCGACGCGCGGTTGCTTGCCGTCGGGCGTGCGGCGGAAATCCATCTGCCGTTCGATCCCGGAAAGTCGGTGAGCGCGAAGATCTCGTACATCTATCCGACGGTCGATGCGCAGGCACGGACTCTCACGGCTCGTTTCGAGCTTGCGAACCCCGGCTTCTCTCTGCGGCCGGGAATGTTCGTCGATGTCGAGCTCGAGACCGACCTCGGAGAGGCCGTTCTGGTTCCCGAGACGGCGGTCCTCGACTCCGGACTGAGCAAGGTCGTGTTCGTCGAGACAGCTCCCGGCCGCTTCGAGCGACGAACGGTCGACGTTGGCGAGCGCAGCGACGGTGCGATCCAGATCGTTCGTGGAATCGCCGCCGGCGACAAGGTCGCGACGAAGGCCAACTTCCTTCTCGACGCCGAGTCGCGACTCGGCAGGGATTCGGCGACGGGCCCGAGATGATCCGCCGTCTCATCGCCTTCTCGGCGAGGAATCGCGGCTTCGTTCTCCTCGCCATCGCCGGACTCTGCGTCGTCGCGGTGGGGTGTCTGGGCCGGCTGCGGCTCGATGCCTTGCCGGACCTTTCGGATACGCAGGTCATCGTGATGTCGCGCTGGGACCGCGCTCCGGATCTGATCGAGGACCAGGTGACGTATCCCATCGTGAGCGCGCTTCTCGGTGCGCCGAAGGTCAAAGCGGTGCGCGGATTCTCGGATTTCGGCTACTCCTTCGTCTACGTCATTTTCGATGAAGGGACGGACCTCTACTGGGCGCGCTCCCGCGTTCTCGAATACCTCTCGAAGATCCAGTCGGGCCTTCCGGACGGAGTGCGCACGGAGCTCGGGCCGGATGCCACCGGGGTGGGCTGGGTCTATCAGTACGCCGTGGTCGACAAGCCCGGCGACGGCCCGAAGCACTCGCTCGACGAGCTGCGTTCGCTCCAGGACTGGACTCTGCGCTACGCGCTGCAAAGCGTTCCTGGTGTCGCGGAGGTGGCTTCGATCGGCGGTTACGTGCGCGAGGTGCAGATCACCGTCGATCCGAACCGGTTGGCTGCGTATCGCATTCCCATCGGCGAAGTGATCGCCGCGGTTCAGGCATCGAACGACGAGAGCGGCGGCCGTCTCATCGAATGGAGCGGAGCCGAGTACATGGTTCGCCTGCGCGGCTACTCGAAGAGCGTCGAGGATTTCGCCGCGATCGTCCTGCGCGCCAATGCCGGTGGCGTTCCTGTGCGGATCCGCGATGTCGGTTCGGTTCAGTTCGGTCCGGCCGCGCGCCGCGGAACCGGCGACCTCGACGGGCGCGGCGACGCGGTCGGCGGCATCGTCGTGCTTCGGCATGGAGAAAATGCGCTCAACGTCATCGGTCGCGTGAAAGCGAAGATCGCCGATCTCGGTGCCAGTCTTCCGGCGGGCGTCGAAATCGTCACGACGTACGATCGCTCCGGCCTCATTCACGCCGCGCTCGGGACGCTCCGCCACGAACTGCTGCTGGAGATGCTGGTCGTCTCGCTCGTCATTCTTCTGTTTCTCTGGCACTTTCCGTCGTCGATCGTACCCATCGTGACGATTCCGGTGTCGGTGCTGCTGTCGTTCATTCCGCTCTACCTGCTCGGGATCCCGGTCAACATCATGACCCTCGCGGGAATCGCGATCTCGATCGGCGTTCTGGTGGACGGAGCGATCGTCGAGGTCGAGAACGCCTACAACCGCATCTACCTCTGGGAGGCAGGTGGGCGGAAGGGCGACTTCCACTCCGTCCGGCTCGCCGCTCTGCAGGAAGTCGGCCCCGCGGTCTTCTTCTCGCTCCTCGTCATCGGTGTGGCGTTCCTGCCGATTTTCGCGCTTGTCGACCAGGAGGGCCGTCTTTTCGGTCCTCTCGCCTGGTCGAAGAACCTCGTGATGGTCATCGCTGCGCTTCTCGCGGTGACCCTCGATCCAGCGCTGCGCATGCTTTTCGCCCGAGTGGAGCCGTTCGCCTTCAGTCCGCGGCGGCTGTCGCGCCTCGCGACGACGCTGCTGGTCGGGCGTTATCACGCGGAGGAACGTCATCCGGTGAGCCGGATCATGCACCGCATCTACGAGCCGGCATGCCGCCTCGTACTGCGTCGGCCGCGTACGGTGATCCTGCTGGCGCTGGCGATTCTCCTTCTCTCGCTGCCGCTCTACTTCTCCCTCGGCTCGGAGTTCATGCCGCCGCTCGCCGAGGGGTCGATCCTCTTCATGCCGACGACACTGCCCGGGATCTCGATCGGAGAGGCGCAGCGTCTGTTGTCGGCACAGGATCGGATCCTCGCCTCGTTTCCAGAGGTCCTGAGCGTGCAGGGAAAGGCCGGGCGGGCGGATACGTCGACCGATCCCGCGCCGCTGTCGATGTTCGAGACGGTGGTCGTGCTCAAGCCGGAATCCGAATGGCGAGCGAAGAAGACGTGGTACTCGGACTGGATGCCCGCGTTCCTGCGACCGATGGTGCGGCCGTTCTGGCCGGATCGGATCCGCCACGAGGAGCTCGTCGCGGAGATGAATCGCGCCCTGGCGATTCCGGGAGTTGCCAACGCGTGGACGATGCCGATCAAGGCGCGCATCGACATGCTGTCGACCGGCGTGCGGACGCCGGTCGGAATCAAGGTGCTTGGACACGATCTCGCCGAGATCGAGCGCGTCGGTGAGCGCATCGAAGAGATCGTGCGCGGAGTGCCGGGCGCGCGCAGCGTTTTCGCCGAGCGGGTAGCGGGTGGCTATTTCTTCGACGTCGAGCCGAATCGCGATGCCATGGCGCGTTACGGTCTGCGCACCGAGGATCTGCAGGCGGTTCTGGCGGCGGCGATCGGCGGGGAACGGGTCACGACGACGATCGAGGGCCGCGAGCGATACCCCGTGTCCGTGCGCTACCCACGCGACCTGCGCGAGGATCCCGACCGTCTGGCGCGCATCCTGATCCCGGTGGCGTCGGGTGCTCAGGTGCCGCTCGGAGAGCTGGCGGATCTCAAGGTCTCCCAGGGACCGTCGATGATCCGGAACGAGAACGGATTCCTCGCCGGCTATGTCTTCGTCGATGTCGCGGATCGAGACATCGGCTCGTTCGTCGAAGCGGCCAAGTCCAGCGTCGAGCGGGATCTCGTCCTGCCATCAGGGACGACGCTGTTGTGGAGCGGGCAGTACGAGAACATGCTGCGCGTGCGCGAACGCCTGCAGTGGATCGTGCCGCTCACCGTGGTCCTCATCTTCATCCTCCTCTACGCGAACACCCGCTCTGCCTTCAAGGCCGGTCTGGTGCTCGCGACGGTTCCGTTTTCGGCGATCGGTGCGATCTGGCTCTTCCATCTCCTCGGCTACAACGTCTCGATCGCCGCCTGGGTGGGAATGATCGCGCTCATGGGTCTCGATGCCGAGACGGCGGTCTTCATGCTTCTGTTTCTCGACCTCTCCTGGGAAGAGGCGAGAGTCCGGGGGGAGCTCGCGACGGAATCGCAGATCGATGAGGCGATCATTCATGGCGCGGTGAAGCGCGCCCGGCCCAAGATGATGACGGTTGCGGCGGCGTTCATGGGTCTCCTGCCGATTCTTTTCTCGACTTCGGCGGGAGCGGATGTCATGAAACGGATCGCCGCGCCGATGATCGGCGGCCTGGCGACTTCGTTCCTGGTGGAATTACTGCTCTATCCCGCGGTTTACAAGTTGTGGAGACTCCGAACGGAGCGCCCGGTGGCGGCCGCTTTGAGCGCCTGACTCGAGCGCGACGCGGAAAGTACGGTAAGGGAAGTTGTCGATCGAACGTCTTCGAGGGTCAAGGAGAATGAAATGTTCAAGGACGGCAAAGCGGTTGGATCGCTGCGGAACGCGCTCGGAATCTGGATCTGCCTGGTTGGTTTTGCCTGGGTGTTGCAGGCGCATGAGTTGAAGGAGGCTCTGCCGGAACTGGTCTCCGAGGCGACGACGATTCAGACGACGCTGGCCGCGGACTCGATCGAGAAGGTCGCGGAGCTGGCGGCGGGAATCGCGCAGGAAACCGGTTCGTATCTGAATCACACCACCGGCAAGGAGAAAGCGGACTATGCCGCGATCGCGGTTGCCGCCAAGGGCATGACCGGCAGCGATCTCAAGACGCTGCGCGAGCAGTTCAAGCCGCTCGCTCTCGTGCTTTCGAAGCTCGTGGCCGAGAATCCGCAGACAGGCGTCGGCATCTACTACTGTCCGATGGCGGACGCCTATTGGCTGCAGAAGACCGGCGAAGTGAAGAACCCGTTCTTTGGCAGCAAGATGCTTGCGTGCGGTGAGCCGGTGACCAGGGTCGGCGAGTGAGCCTTCGCGTTCTCACCGACGAGGATTCCCCGGCGCACGCGAAAGCCCCGCCGGGAGCCCGGGTGATGGACGTCGTGTGTGGCATGTCGGTCGACCCGGCGGTGGCGAAACATCGCACCGACCACCTCGGCACCACCTACGTCTTCTGTTCCGCCGGATGCCGAACGAAATTCGAAGCAGCGCCGGACAAGTACCTTTCCGGCACTCGCGAAGCGATGGAGCCGCCATCCGGCGGCGCGACAAGGGACAGCCCGCCGGGAACGCGCTGGATCTGCCCGATGGATCCGGAGGTTTCGAGCGCGCGGGCCGGCGCATGTCCGAAGTGCGGCATGGCGCTCGAGCCGGAGATGCCGGCGGCCCTCGAGTCGAGGTCCGAGTGGACCTGTCCGATGCATCCGGAGATCGTGCGAGCGGTGCCGGGCTCCTGCCCGATCTGCGGCATGGCGCTCGAGCTGCGCACGGTGACCGCCGAGGAGGGCCCGAATCCCGAATACGTCGACATGAAACGGCGCTTCTGGATATCGGTGCCGCTCGCTGCGGCGACGATGGTGCTGACCATGGGGATGGTCGTCGGCCTCGACTTCGGGCACTGGCTCTCGCCGGCGCTCCAGAACTGGCTGGAGCTGGCTCTTGCCACCCCGGTTTGCGTCTGGGCGGCTTGGCCGTTCTTCGTTCGCGCCGTGGTTTCGGTCAAGAACCGAAGCCTCAACATGTTCACGCTCATCGGCCTGGGCGTGGCCGTCTCCTATCTCTACAGCGTCGTGGCGACGATCTTCCCGCGGATTTTCCCGGTGGCCTTCCGCGAGGCGGATGGCGCTGTCGGGGTCTATTTCGAGGCCGCTGCGGCGATCACGGTCCTGGTCCTTCTCGGGCAGGTGCTCGAGCTCAAGGCGCGCAGCGAGACGGGCACCGCGATTCGCCGGCTGCTCGGGATGGCGGCGAAGTCGGCGCGGCGCCTGCGCGACGACGGGAGCGAGGAGGACGTGCCGCTCGAGATGGTGCGGGTCGGCGATCGCCTGCGGGTGCGTCCGGGCGAGAAGGTCCCGGTCGACGGCCTGGTGCTCGACGGCGCGAGCGCGATCGACGAATCGATGGTCTCGGGCGAGCCGCTTCCGGTGGAAAAGCACACCGGCGACCAGGTCGTGGGCGCCACGATCAACGGCGGCGGCGCGCTGATCATTCGTGCCGAAAAAGTGGGCTCGGACACTCTGCTGGCGCGCATCGTCGCGATGGTCGCTCAAGCCCAGCGCAGCCGCGCGCCGATCCAGCGTCTCGCAGACCGGGTTGCTGGCTGGTTCGTGCCCATAGTCATCTCGATCTCCGTGCTGACCTTCGCCGTCTGGGCGTTCGCCGGTCCCGCGCCGCGAATGGCGCATGCGCTGATCAACGCGGTGGCCGTGCTGATCATCGCCTGCCCTTGCGCCCTCGGCCTCGCGACGCCGATGTCGATCATGGTGGCGACCGGCAAGGGCGCATCGATGGGAGTTCTGTTCCGCAACGCCGAAGCCATCGAGACCTTGCGCAAAGTGGACACGCTTGTCGTCGACAAGACGGGGACGCTGACGGAAGGCAAGCCGAAGCTGGTCACGCTGACTCCGAGTGCGGGATTCGACGAGTCCGGCCTGCTGCATCTCGCTGCGAGTCTCGAGCGCGGCAGCGAACACCCGCTCGCGGCGGCGATCGTCGCTGGCGCCGAAACGCGGAAGATCGCGCTCGAGGAGGCCGTGGAGTTCGTCTCGGTGACCGGGAAAGGAGTCCGCGGAAAGATCGGGAATCGCGCCGTGGCGCTCGGGAATCTCGCCCTGATGAAAGATCTTTCGGTGAGTGTGGGCGAGCTCGAGGCGAGTGCTGAAGCGTTGCGCGGCGACGGTCAGACGGTGATGTTCGTCGCGGTCGATGGGCGCTGCGCCGGGCTGGTCGGTGTCGCCGATCCGATCAAGGAGTCGAGCCTCGAAGCGATACGAACGCTGCACGCTGAAGGGATCCGGATCGTCATGGCGACCGGCGACAGCCGGACGACCGCCGAGGCGGTGGCGAAGCGCCTCGGCCTCGACGAGGTGATTGCCGAAGTGCTGCCGGACCAGAAGGTCGAAGTTGTCAAGCGCCTGCAGAGCGAGGGGCGCTTTGTCGCGATGGCGGGCGACGGCATCA
>JBDTQG010000002.1:0-124850 GCA_039932315.1 Thermoanaerobaculia bacterium | reverse complement strand
AGATCGACGAACTCGAGGTGCGGAGCGAGATCGGGGTTGGAGAGTGCGCGGGCGCGCTTCAAGTCGAAGCTCTTCGCGTATTCGAGACACGAACGGACGCCGTGGCGGAGCAGCATGTTGAACGTCCAGTCCGGCTTCGCCCCCGCCTCTCGGTCGGCGAGAAACAGCGAACGCAGCGCGGCGTCTTTCGGAAGATTGTGCTCATTGGCCTCCATCGCGCCGGCGCTCGTGAGAGACGCGCCGACGAAGCTCAGACCGACCGGCTCGAACTTGCCGGGCGGAAGCTCGGCAGCCGCATAGCCGGCCCAGAAGCTGTGGAGGTCGCCTGACACGATGGCGAAGCCGGTGATCTTCGCGTCGCGGACCAGATGGTAGATCTCGGCCCGCTCCACGAACGCGGTGCCGTAGTCACCGCCGCCCATGGCTGCGTAACCGCCGTTCGCAGGCCAGGACTCCTTGGTGAGACCCGGGGGCAGGTTCTGCGGGTCGGAGCGCTGATCGAGCGTGCCCTGGGAATTGGCCCAGATCTTCCATGCCGCCGTCGAGCTCCGGAGCTTGTCCTTGAACCACGTCTTCTGCTCCGCCCCCAGAATCGTCTGCGGCGGTGCGCTCCGCCGCGGGTTGGGAACATGCGCGTCGTTGAAGCGGATCTCCGCCGGGGGATTGCCGTCGTTGAAAGCGCGCCCGCCGTCCAGGACGCGCATCAGAGACTCGGGAAACATGGAGGTGAACTCTTCGCCGCCGAGGTTTCCCAGCGACGGATCACTGAAGGGATCCGCGCTGCGATAGCTGTGCTGGTCGGTGATGATGAGGTCCAGATTGCGGCCGTAGCGCAGGGCCCGGTACGCCTTGAGGCTGTTGATCGCCGTGAGGTTGTTCGGCTCCATCCCCAGCCCGTTGCTGTCGAACTCCTGGATGGCAACGCCGTCTTTCACGGTGGGTGGATCGAAGCGCTCGAGCGACCCGCCCGGCGCCGCGACCCGCGAGGGAAGGTACTCGAACCAGGCCTGATTCGCCGCGATCTTGATGCTCGGAGCGGGCTGCTCGAAGCTTCCCGCCTTCACGGTGCTCTGCCAACCCTGCCAGGAGAACTCGTGGTTGTCCCAGATGCAGACGAACGGCCAGCGAGCGCGCGCGTCCTGGAGGTCGGGATCGAGGAGATAGCCTTTGTAGATGGCCCGGTAGCCATCGACGGTCAGCGGGATGTGAAAGTTACCGACTTTGTGCCCGTCCGGGATGCGCGCCACCTCGTAGATCGTGCGGTCGTAGCGCGTCTTTACTTCGTCAGGGTACTCGACCACCTCGTAGATGAAATCGCCGAGGTGCAGGACGAACTCGAGCTGCTCGGCGGCGGGGGCGCGTTCATCCTCGTAGATCATTCGGCGATAGCCGTTGAGCTTGCCCTCGTTGACGTCCTGGCAGCTCACGAAGGCGAAGTTCACCGCCCGGGGATCGTCCGCCAGCGGCGCCGTGATCGTGCGGCCGATCCGGCTGCCGTTTCCTTCGGCATCGGTAAACCGGTACCAGTACGCGCGCGCCGGCTCGAGCCCGCCGATCAGAACCCGCGAAGTCCAGTCGGCAGCGCTCGAAACGGGGGCTTCCGCGTGCGCGATCACCCGGCGGAAGGCCTCGTCCTCGGCGATCTCGACGGTGAGGATATGGCGCGTCCCGTCGGCAAACGGATGCCTCGTCCACAGAATGACGCTGTGCGGGTCGGGATCGCCCGAGGCGACCCCTTGGGGATAGAGATCCCGCCGCTCCTGCCATTGGACCTGCGATCCGTGGGCACGACCGGCCCAGGCGAGCGAAGCGCCCATGGCCGCTGCAGCTTTGAGAAAAGACCGGCGGTTGATCGTCATCGTCGCACCCCGTCGAAGTTGCACTGGATACGCGCCGTGGCACCCAGGGTTTCGTCGCGTCGCCCTCCCGGGCGTTCGCCCGGCACCTGCCAGCGAGGTGCTCCCGGAAAGGTGCCGGAAAGGTGCAGCCGGAAAGGTGCCCGGAAAGGTGCCAGGCGATTTTCGCGGCTCGCACTGCGGAGGCCGATGCTGACGGCGACGGCGTGCCGGACGACAAGGACCTCGACGACGACAATGACGGCATCTCCGACGCGGACGAGGACGGGGACGCGGACGACCAGGACCTCGACGACGACAATGACGGAGTCTCCGACGCCGACGAAGACCACGACGCGGACGACGACGGGATTCTGGATGACGAGGACTCCGACGACGACGGCGATGGGATAGAGGACGACGCAGATCTCGACGACGACAATGACGGAGTCTCCGACGCCGACGAAGACGGCGACGCGGACGACGACGGCATTCTGGATGATGAGGACTCCGACGACGACGGCGACGGGGTAGCGGACGACGAGGACCTCGACGACGACAATGACGGGGTCTCCGATGCCGACGAGGACGGCGGCGCGGACGACGATTCTGCCGAGTAACTTCTACGGCATGTTCGCCAGCGTGAAAGGAGTGCTGGCGGGAGCGCCCTCACCCGGGGAGGAGCTTCTCCCAGAGGTCCCGGCAATCTGCGGGAAGCTCGCCCAGGCGCGCGGCCACTTCGCGGATCAGCGTTTCGCGGTCGTCCGCATTCAGGAGTTGGGCGACGTCCCAGGCGTCCTGCGGGCCGGCGGCGTAGAGCTTGAGGAGCACGAGATCGGCAGCGCTGGGAACTGCGATGGCGACGTCCTCGAGATCGACGAGCGGCGAGCGCTGCAGAATCCGGGTCTGCCAGGCATGCCGGCCGATGATCAGGTCGACGGGACGATCTTCGTCGGCGTCGAATCGGACCACGCCGGCGAGTGGATCGTCGGGATCGCCTCGTCGCACTTCGACCCGGACGCCAGTCTCTCCGAGCTCTCTCCAGAGTGCATCGTCGAGAGCGGCGAGATCTGTCGCCAGCAGGTCGCGATCGGCGGTCGCCCGGCTCACGCCGCGGAGCGCTAACGCCTCGGCGCCGATCAGCGCGCAAGGTATTCCGCGCTCCGCAAGGCGGCCGACGACGCGTGCGAGGAGGGTCAGGTTCCGCATGTTCCGGCAGCGCAGCCGGACGGCCGGCGCCCAATCTGGCGACGGCGCGCAAACTCGCGTCGGGCCTGATCGGCCGTGATCCCGTGCAACCGGGCGAACGCTGCGACGGCCTCGCGTCCCAGCCGCTGGGCGAGCGCCAGGCGCTCGAGTGGCGAAAGTGCCAACTCGGCGCGGCGACGCTCCCGGCGCAACGCTGCGGCGACGCGCGAAAACATGTTCGAAGTATACCCGCGCGAGGTTAGAAGAATGGTGGAGCGGAAGGGGTTCGAACCCTCGACCCCCACGTTGCGAACGTGGTGCTCTCCCAGCTGAGCTACCGCCCCATTTGATGCCCGCCAACCGAGTCCGAAGGCACTCGGTGCGTTTCGTGCAGAACGCGCACTCTATCCGCGGAGGGGGCGGGTGTTCAAGCGGAGGCGATCCACAGGCGTGGCAAGTCAACGTCGGCCAAGACGGGGCGGTTCCGGGGCAACGCGCGGCGTAGAATCCGGGAATGCCGCCTTCCTTCTTGCCTCCGCTCCCGGGCGTGGATCCGGCAACAGCTCCTGGCCTCGACGATCCGGGATACGAGGCCTGGTTTCTGCAGGTCGCCATTTCGCCCGAGGGCGTCGACCGGATGCAGATCTGGGAGATGTTGCATGCAACTCCCGGCGAGCGGCTCGAGGCGATCGAAACTCTTTCGCGAGAAATGTCGGCCCTGCGCCATGCCGCCACCACCGCTCGCGGCGAGTGAGCTGCTGCCGGTCTTCGCCCGGCATGGCGTGAACTTCATCGTCGTGGGCGCGGTGGCCGCGGTCGCCGCAGGAGCTCCCATCCTGACAAAGGATGTCGACCTCCTGTTCGACGGTGCAGAAACGAATCTCGAGCGGATACTGGCCGCATGCGTCGAGTTGAAGGCCACGTACAAGGACCCTGCGGGCAGGCACCTCGAGCCGAGTCTCTCGACGCTCCGGAGCTTTCGTCTGCATCTCCTGCAGACGAGCAAGGGAGAGGTCGATCTGCTGCGGGAGATCGGCGACGGGTGGGCTTACCTGGACATGCTGGAGCGCAGCCGCGAGGTGGAGCTCGGGTCGGTACGCGTGCGGATTCTCGAACTCGAGGCCGTGATCGCTTCGAAGCGCTTCGCCAATCGCGACAAAGACCGCGCGGTCATGCCGGTGCTGCTCGAAACGCTGCGCCTGCAGAAGCTGAAGTCCGGCGGCTAGCGCCGGGCGCGCTTCGGAGTCTCCGCCGCGAGCGGGGGCATCTGCCGGGTTCAAGGAACGTGAAACGACCCCATCGAGTTCGAGGGGGCTGCAACCCGGGCGCACACCTCTGCGTTAAGAGGAGTATCGACTCCCAGGAGGTCCATATGTCCCGTCCGATCGCTCTTGCCGTCTCCAAGCTCATGGCTGCCCCGTGCCTTGTGGCCCTCTCCGCGCTTTTCGCAGCGCCCCTTCTCGCGGCCCCCGCGACTCCGGCACCTGCCGCAGGCGCCACGGCCGCTCCCGCGCCTGCGGGCGGCGCTCCGGAGATCCAGTTCGAGAAGTACACGCTGCCGAACGGCCTGCAGGTCATCCTGCACGTCGACCGCAAGCTCCCCATCGTGCATGTCAACGAGTGGTTTCATGTCGGGTCGAAGAATGAAAAGCCCGGCCGGACCGGATTCGCCCATCTCTTCGAGCACCTCATGTTCCAGGGCTCGAAGAACGTGCCCGGCGAATATTTCTCCGTCGTCGAGGAGCTCGGCGCGAACATCCGGCAGGGGGGCGTCAACGGGACGACCAACAACGATCGCACCAACTACTTCGCGACCGTCCCGTCGGGCAATCTCGAGAAGCTCCTCTGGGTGGAGAGCGACCGGCTGGCGACGCTCGTCGACGTCATGGACCAGGC
Source organism: Thermoanaerobaculia bacterium (assembly GCA_039932315.1). Taxonomy (GTDB): domain Bacteria; phylum Acidobacteriota; class Thermoanaerobaculia; order Multivoradales; family JAGPDF01; genus JAGPDF01. The sequence goes on along the minus strand of JBDTQG010000002.1, from coordinate 119,931 downwards.
AAAGCTCGACAACCAGCGCGACGTCGTCAAGAACGAACGCCGGCAGAGCTTCGAGAACCAGCCTTACGGTCTCTGGCCGGAGCTCCTGGCGAACGAGCTCTTTCCCTTCGGCCATCCCTACTCCTGGTCGGTCATCGGCAGCATGGCCGATCTCTCGGCGGCATCGCTCGACGACGTGAAGGATTTCTTCCGCACGTACTACACGCCGAACAACCTGTCGCTGGTCATCGCGGGCGACTTCGATCCCGCAACGGCGAAGCAGCTGGTGGAGAAGTATTTCGGTTCCATTCCGCCTGGACCGGCGCTCGCGCGTCCGAAAGTGGCGCCGGTCGTGCTCGAAGCCGGGAAGACGCTGGAGATCGCCGACCGCGTGCCGCAGGAGCGCGTCTACATGATCTGGCCGTCGCCGGAGACCTACTCTCCCGGCGATGCCGAGCTCGATCTCGCAGCGCTCGTTCTCACCGACGGTCTCTCGTCGCGGCTCACCAAGGCGCTGGTCTACGACTCTCAGAAGGCGACGACGGTGAACGCCTCGCAGTTCGGGATCGAGATCGCGAATGCCTTCGTGGTCATCGTCACTGCCCGCCCGGGCGTCGATGTCGCCGAGCTCGAAACGCTGGTCGCGAAGGAGATCGCCAAGCTCGCGGCTTCGGGCCCCACCCTCGCGGAGCTCGATCGCGCCAAGAACAAGCTCGAGACGCAGTACATCTCCGGCTTGGAGCGCATCGGCGGCTTCGGCGGCAAGGCCGACCTCCTGAATCAGTACAACACCTATCTCGGCGATCCCGGCCGTTTCTCATGGGACCTTGCGCGGTGGCGGAACGTCACTCCCGCCGCGGTGCAGCAGGCGGTGAAGCGGTACCTCGACACCGACAAGCGGCTCACCCTGCGCTTCCGGCCGGAGAACTCCGCGCGCTCGACGACGCCGGATCCGGACCGTACGCAGGCGCCGGCCGTGGGCGCCGAAAAGCGCTTCGTCGCGCCGCAGGTGGCGACGCGGAAGCTCGCGAACGGACTCGAGGTCTACGTCGTCGAACGCCGCGATCTTCCCAAGGTGGCCGTGCAGCTCACGACGCGTGCGGGCATCGTCGCCGACCCCGTGGGCAAGGAAGGCACCGCGAACCTCGCGCTGCAGGCGGTCGATCTCGGCACCGCCAAGCGATCCGCTCTGGAGATCGAGGCGGCGCTCGGCGATCTCGGCACGACGCTCGTCGCGGGCGCCGGACGCGAGGGCGCGAACCTGCAGTTCGAGGTCCTGACGCGGAACGTCGACGCCGCGCTCGGCATCGTCGCCGACGTCGTCCGAAACCCCACCTTCCCGCAGGCCGACTTCGATCGGGAGAAGCAGAATCAGCTCGCCAACCTTGAGCAGCAGAGCAACAATCCGAACACGGTGGCGGGGCGGGTGCGGAACATCCTCACTTTCGGACGCGAGCATCCGTACGGCCGTCCTTCCCAGGGACTGCCGTCGACGGTCGCTTCGATCTCACGCGACGACGTCGCTCGCTTCTGGTCGGAGCGGGTGAAGCCCGCCTCTTCCGTCCTCGTCTTCGTCGGCGGTCTGAGCCTCGAGGAAGCGGCGCAGCTCGCGGAGAAGCATTTCGGTTCCTGGAACGGCGGCAGCGCGCCGGAGATCGCGATCGGACCCGCGCAGCCAGCAGCGGCGGGCAAGATCTATCTCGTCGATCGCCAGGACGCAGCTCAGACCGTGGTCTCGGAGTTTCTTCCCGCCCCGGCGATCGGCAGCGTCGACGACGACGCTCTCACGCTCGCGGACTCGGTCTACGGCGGCGGCGGTTTCGGCACTCGTCTCAACCTCAACCTGCGCGAGGACAAGGGTTATTCGTACGGAGTCTTTTCCAGCTTCGTGCAATACACCGGCGGCGGCATCTGGTACGGCGGCGGCGGAGTCCAGACCGACAAGACCGCCGAGTCGGTCGTCGAGTTCGTCAAGGAGTTGAAAGGACTCGCCGGAGATCGGCCGATCACCGCCGCCGAGTTCGAAGGATCGCGCCTCCGCCGCTTGCGCGGCATGTCTCAGCAGTACGAGTCTTACGGCACCGTCGCCGGGACCCTCGCGACGCTCTGGCTGCAGCATCGTCCCCTTTCGGAGCTTCAAGCCGAACCGGATCGGATCGCCACCGTGCCGCTCGCAGCGAGCAACGCCGCGGCAGCGAAGTGGGCGCGCCCCGAGAAGTCGTCCATCGTCGTCGTCGGCGACCGCGGAAAGATCGAAGCCAAACTCCGCGCGCTCAACCTCGGCGAGGTCGTCGTGCTCGACGTCGAAGGACGGCCGGTCGCGAAGTAGGCAGCGGGTGGCGGGACACGACGGAGTCCACGCGTCCTGCGGATCGGTTGACGCCATTTCGGCCACTTCCGCGGCGGCGCTCTCCAGGTCACATACTAGACTCGCTCACTCACCAAGGAGGGACTATGCGTTCAGCATCTGCCGGACCGCGCGTGATCGTCGTGGTTGCACTCCTGACGGCGCTTGCCGGATGCCCGGGACCCGGGCCGAAAGTCGCTCCGGGCCTCGACAAAGCCCAGCTTCTCGACGCTCACCGGGAAGGGTCCGACACGCTCCGACGGACCATGGAATGCCTGCAGAAGGATTCCGACGGCAACTGCGTCGCGAACAAATGTACCGCATCGTCGGCGGGAGAGATTTACGACTGCAACAGCTTTGCGAAGGCCTGCCTCGACGCGGGTCTGCACTGGAACGGATCGAACGCCGGAGGCGTCTGCGCTGTCGCGCTCTGAGCCGGCCGGCCGCGAAGCCCCTCTTCCCGGCACCGTCCAGCCCCAGAGCGAACCGATCCCGCTCCCGCAGCCGTCCGACGACGAGCAGGCCGAGGGCTTGCTGACGGGTCTGGAGGACCAGACTGGAAGGGCGTGTGTCTAGCGCGCGGATGAAGCTGCTGCAGCAGGGCCGCGGGGCTGGCTTTCTCGCCGCCGTCGATGCCGGGAAGCGGGCGTCGGCGGACCTTCTGGATTGCGTGCTGCACGACCCGCGGTGGGACCGTCAAGTGGAATCGCGCGACGACTATTACGCCCAGTTGCTGCTCGCCACAGATACGAATATCGATGCTGTGCACCGGTTCATCTTGGAGGAGGGCCGCGAAGCCGACGACGCGGACTTCTGGTTGCCGATCGGTGTGCTCGCGGAGATGAGCCGCCGGGGCAGCGCCTCGGCGAACGATGCCATGGCTGAGGCTGTGACGACTGGCGCGCAATGGCGCTCCTGTCTCGATGCCCTCGACGCGGCGGGGGGCCTGGATCTCGTCCGTCAGGTCGTGAGTGTGGAGGCCGTGAAGACACTCATGTCCCGTGTTGGCGTCAACGAAATCGCGGATGCCGTGGAGCTCGTGGCCGCCCCTTGGGAGAGCTGGGCGGAACAGGTGCCCGCCCTGAGATTCGTGATCTCGGGAAATAAATCCGGAAGAGCGCTGGAGCCACGCCGCCTGTCGGGCAATGTTGCGTGGGCGGCTTCGCGCTTGCTCAAGCCGGAGATACCTGACGACCTCGCGGCTCTCACGACGGAATCGCTCCTGTTGCTCTCTGCGACTTCGGGCGCGGCTTCCGAGGTGGCGAAGGAACTCGCTCGACGAACCGACCCCAAGTCGCTGAGGCTGCTGGTGACTGCCGTGGAATTGGGCACCCCCGGAGAAAGGAATGTTGCTCTCAGGGCGCTGGGCAGGCAAGGCTCCACCGAATTCGTAGCCGCGGCCGAAGAGTTCTTGCGCCGCGCGTCCACCCTTGCGCTGACGGAAGGGCGCGAAAACCAGCGAAGGATCGGTTTCGTGCGCTACCTCGAGGAGCTTCCGCCGGCTGTCTCATTGCCCCTCGCTCGCACTTGGTTCTTCGAGGCCTGGCCGTTGGCTCTCGCGGCCCAACACATCCTGGCGCGGCATGCCGCTTCCGACGACCGACCGATGCTCGAGGCTGCCGGCGCTGCTGCCCTGGAGAGCTCCGACATGTATCGACTCTGCTCCGTTGTCGATGCGCTGGCCACGGCCGGCCCCGACGATTCCTTGCCGTTTCTCGCGGAGGTCTACGAGCAGGCGCCATACTCCTGGGCGCGGCGCCGGGTAGTGGGCGCGATGGGTCGCTGTCACATCACCGGTGCCGCAGACCGCTATCTCGAAGAAGCACTCTGGGATTGTGAACCCGAGTCTCGCAAACTGGCCTGTCGAGCAATAGGCAAGTCGACCAACTTTCCGCTGGCGCGGATCCGGGAGTTGGCCAGCGATCCCTATGAAGAGGACTTCGTGGGCGAGGCCGCTCGAGGTGCTCTTGAGCGCAAGTGACACCGCTCTGGAGGTGCCAGCGTAGGCCTCCATCTGGCGCCGGCAGTGGCGATTCGCTCTCCGCGATCCTGCGCGCTACTTCCTTTTCGCATACAGATCGATCACGCGATCGATGGCGTGGCGGCAGACGGGGCAGAAGGGCACGCGGTCGCGGGTGAACATGATGCAGTCGGCGGCGGGACGGTAGTAGCCCTTGGCTTCATAGTTCGCGCCTTCGAACGCGCCGGCCTTGCCGGCGAAGGGCTCGGCACCGAGACGTTTTTCCTCTTCATCGCGCTCGCGCAGGAACAGCGCGTCCATCTCGGACTCCGGGCGCTTGTCGGCGCGGATCTTCCGGCGTTCGGTCTGGATCTCGCGTGAGCGAGTCTCGAACGCCTCCTTTCCCCACGGAGTCGGAAGGGGGGTGCCGGGTGCGACGAGGTCTTTCCACTTGAGGTGCTCCGGGTCGAGAAGGGCGGTGGCGTTCGGCTCCCACGGCTCGAGGCGATCGGCAGCCGGAGCGTAGGAGACGTCGGACGTGTAGTACTCGTCGGCGAGCGCCGCCAGGTGATGGCCGAACTCGTGGACGAAGACATACGGAGCCCACAGCGAATCCGCCGCCACGGTGCTGAACTGGCCGAAGATTCCGCCGCCGCCGTAGGTGCCGGAGTTGGTCAGGATCTCGACCACCTCGTACGGCGCCTGCGACGCGAGGTCGCGGAAGGCGCGGTTGTCGAAAGTCAGAACGTAGCGTTCCGAGCGAAAGGCATCGTAGGTCGCGCCCACCGGCGATCGGCGATGGATGCCGAGCGACGGCCGCGAGATGCCGGACTCGGCGGCTGCCGGGCAAAGCCCCCAGACGTTGAGATCGCTGCGCCGGCTCTCGAACGGCTCGACGGCAAAGAGGATCTCCATCAGCCGGCGGGCGTCGCTCACGCATTTGCCACGCTCGGCCGCAGTGTAACCGTCGCCGAGAATGAGGAAATCGAGCTTTTCGGCCGGATCGCCGGAGCGTTGCAGCGGGATGAGCTCCCCCGCGGACGGCGGACGCGAGGAATCGACCAGCATGTCCGCGGGATCGACCACGAGCGACCAGATCTCGCGGAAGTCGTTCGCCTTGTCGCGCTTCTCGACGACGATCTGCACCGGCCCGGCAGGAGTCGGGAAGCGCAGCGACTCGGAGAAGGTGCGATCGGTTTCCGCGGCCTCGCCCGTCGTCTCCCACTCGCCGTAGATCGACGAGAAGCCGCGCGAGTAGAGAACGCGGCGCGAGGTCCGGTCGATCACCTCGAAGCGATATTTGCCGAGATTGGTGTCGTCGATCGGCTGCCCGGGATCCCCCGGCCAGGCGAGGGGCTCGAGCACCACGCGCTCGAGCGCGAAGCGCTCTTCGCGCACATTGCCGCTGTGAAAGTAGTCGACGCGCAGCGTGCGCGGTGCGGCGCCGGCAGGTCCGCTGGCACTGGCGGCACTGAAAGCGCCGGCCGCGGAAAGGTTCGCAGCGCCAACGGCCAGTCCGCAAGAAACGAAAACAATGGCGTGAACGAAAGAATGACGCATGGGAATCTCCTGTCGCGGGAAGCTTGCCACGTCGGAGGGCTTTCTCGTTGACTGCCGGTTCGCGAAGTCGTCCCGGGAAAGGGACTCCGAACGAGCCTTTCATTGCCTACCTCCGGCCGTTTCCTCTTGACGGCAAAACCGTTCTCGAAATCGGAGGACGGCTGCTCAATCGACGAAGCGGATACCCGCTTCGTTCGCCAGCACGTGACCGACGACTTTGCCCGGAACCTGGCCGCGCAGGAACGGCTCCAGCTCGCGCGACTCGTCGACTTCCAGGAGCGTCCAGTTTCCCTGGGCGAGGCCGATGGTTTCGACGACCGCCCCGCCGCCGCTCCAACCCTCGAGCGCACTGAGGAGACTCATCGGAACGATCCCGCCGGTGTCGTTTCGCAGGACGAGATTCGCGGCACTCACTTTCCTTCCGGCGAGGGTCGCCGGAAAAGTGAGGAGTCCGGCGGGCAGCGGCACATCCACCGTGTCATCTCTTTCGGGATTCCATGCCGTTGCGGCTGCAAAGCGGCTTCCCGAGATCACGATCAGCTTTACAGGAGGCGCCCCTTCCTGGCTGACGGGTCGGTCGATCTCGAAGGCGCCTTCGCTGTCGGTCGAGAAACGGTCGACCGACAGGCTGATGTCCGAGGCGTCGATCAGGTAGCCGTGCACACCCGCCATGGGAATTCCGCCCGACTGGACGAGTCGGCCGCGGACTTTCCGGTTTTCGCGCAGCATCAGTCGAACGTCGTCGATACTGGCCTCTCGACCGAGCGCGACGCTGGACTCGTTCGACCGCTCGCGATCACGGTGCGCGACGAGGTGCCACTCTCCCTGGCCGAGGCCGTGGAGCTCGAAGCGGCCGTCCGCGCCCGACTTCGAGGACCTGAAGGCGTGCGGCCGGACTTTGCCTTCACCCTCTGTGGCGCTCGCGGGCCGAGTCGCGTCGACGATCGCTCCCTCGACTGGCCGATCGTCGGCATCGACGACGAGACCTGCAATCGAGCTGCTCGGAAGCCGAATCTTGACCTTCTCTCTCGCGCTCTCGAAGAGGACGTCGTCCACGAGGGCGTTTCGGCCTGGATCGGTGGGCGCATCGACCTGAATCGAATACTCGCCCGGTCGTGGAAGGCGCACGGAGAACTCGCCGTTCGCCGAGAGCCTGGCTTGCGGCGGAGTGCGGGAGTCGGCGCTGCCTCTCGAGGGGAAGGACGACCGAAAAGAAAGAACCAGCTCCTCGAGGTGTTCATCCTTGCTTTCGACGATTCCGGAGAAAACTTCGCCTTCCAGAGTGAACTCCACGGCGACCTCGTCGCCGGGTCGGAGCTTCGAGGTCTTCGAGTCGAGCCGGCTCATTGCGCCAGCGCTCTGTTCGAAGAGCTCGATCTGCCAGTCTCCGGATGCGAGACCGAAGAACCGAGCCGGAACTCCCGGCACCATCTCGACTTCGCCGACCGGCGGGCTGGCCTTGAGGCAGCTGCCGGGCGGAACGAGAGACACCAAGAGGCGCGAGTCGGGAGTCGACGGCGCGCTGGCGGAATCTACGACGACCTCCACCGCGGCTCCGAATTGAAGCGCAATCGCCGGCAATCGCGTTGTTTGGCCGCCGTGGATTTCGACGTCTTCGGAGAGGTGCAGCGCGAGATCCGAGCGGCCCGCGGCGACGATCACCGTATAAGTACCGGGCGGAAGATCAGTGAATTCGAACTCTCCCTTCCGGCCGAGCCGTTGGTCCACCAGGCGCCGCGAGGGAAATCTCCTTGAAAGGAGATCACCGAAGCTCGACGGTACCCACTGTGGCGGAATCAGAAAGGCGTAGGAGTCGGGTCCTGCTGGAGCTCCGTCTGGAGTGATCGCCACGCCGGAGAGGCTCGCACTGGCTCGCAGCGTTCGCTCTTCGAGCTGCTTCGTCTGCTGCTTTGCAAGGTCCAGGTTGTACCAGGTCTCGCGGACGAATCCCTTCTCTTCATAAGAAAGGTCCGCACAACCGGCGACGACGGCCGCCTTCCACTCGCCCCCGCCGTTCAGGCGAACCGGCAGAAGAAACGCTGCGTCCGCTCTGGAGCCCCGCTCCGCGCAGCGACGGACGCGCAGCGCGGCCGCCCGGGAGCCAGCGGCGGCAGCGGCAGCACCGGCGACACCGGCGGCACTGGTGCCAGGGAGCCGGCAGCGTCCCGCGACCCAGGCGATCGGCAAAAGGTCGACGTCAGTTTCTGAAGGCCGCGGTGTCGCACACAGCGCACTCTCGAGAACGAGCGGAACCGAGGCCTGCGTGGGAGAGAGAATCCTGACGGTTCGTGGGAGCACTCCGCAGTCGAGCCCGAGCTCGATCCGCGTCGCGGGGCCCTCGCCGACGATCTTCCATGAAGCCCTCTCGACCGGAGTCTCCTTCCCTGGATCGAGCCACACGAGGCTGGTGGAAGCAGAACCCGCCAGCGGAGTCGAAAGACGAAGGATGACTGAGACGTTCGAGAGACCTGCGGCAAACATCGATCCAGTCAGGCATTGAAACGCGAGAAAACAGATGGCACTTTTGGAGATACTTCTCGCGGTTTGGATCAAGGGTCTCGCCTCTTGGTTCGAAAGGGCAAAGCGTCCGCTAGAGAATTGCCCGGAACCGCTTTCAAGAATTACCGTATCAACTCGGCAGTCTCGGTCAAGCACAAGTGAGGTCGATCTGAAGGTGCCGGGTCGTTCGCGAAGTAGGCTTTGCGGGTGACGCTTCAGGAACCACTGGATCGCTACCGCCGGGCGCTCGGTTTCGCGACGCTCGGTCTCGCGGCTTTGCTTCTTCTGTCCTGGCGGGAGAAGGGCCATGTGCCGGCGCCGGCTGCGGTTCACCCCGATCTTCTCCAGGACCCCGAGCAGGAGAAGACGGAGCGCGAGCCGTTCGAGTTCGCGTACAAGGGGCGGACGATCCGGGTGGAGCCGGTCGCCGACTACGAGCTCTGGGGGCTCGTCGTGAGTCACAACGACATCGAGAGTCTGGCGGACATCTACCACGACAGCTCGTCCGTCGACACCAAAGATCTCTGCGTCGTGTGGGGAGAAAATCTCACTTCGGGAACGCTCGATCAGGTCTCGTTCGAGAGCGGCCCATGGACCTGCTACTTCCGCTATCCGGAGGGCGTCCGGTTCGCGGCTTCGAAAGCCTCGAACAACCATTTCATCTCCGACCGGAGCCGGCTGCGCGACGCGCTCGACGACATCCGCGTCGGCGATCAGATTCACGTTCGCGGAGCGCTGGTCAACTATCAGCTCGACGACTGGCGGGACTTCTGGCGGCGGTCGAGCCGGGTGCGCAACGACACCGGTGACGGCGCCTGCGAAGTCATCTACTTCGACGAGATCGAAGTGCTGGTCCGTGGAACACCGCTATGGTACGCGACGTTCCATCTATCGATTTTTCTGCTCGCTCTCGTTCCGTTCGCCTATCTGCACTCGATCTGGATCGATGCGAAACGGCTCGCGCAGGCGGCCTCTCGCAAGCCGGTGTTCACGGGGCCGGCACCCGACATCTGGCCCGGGCCCGGGCCAGACGCTTAGCTCCTCGAAGTTCCGGAGGTCTTCGAGAGATCCGGTGCAGGCGGCGCGTCGATCGCAGAAGCTCCGCGCTCAGTAGCTCCGCGCTCAGTGGCTCCGCGCGCAGTAGCTCCGCGCGGGGCGGCCCCGCTCGCGATGACCGTCGGCAACGGGCTCTCCTCGCTGTCTTCGCGAGCGGATTCCGCCTCAGCCGCTTCGAGGGAGATCTCTCCGCTGTCGGCGTTCGCCGACAGGATCGACTTTCCGAGCTCGAGGCTGGCGGCGATCTCGGCGCCGACGAGAATGATCCACCAGGCGATCTGCACCGAGAGCATGAAGAAGAAAGCGATCGCGAACGAGCCGTAGACGACGCGCGAGGCGTTCGAAAAAAGTTTCACGTAGGCGCGGAAGCCGGTCTGCAGGCCGTGCAGTGCGAGAGTCGCCGCCGCAGCTCCGTAAAGGGCATTCCGCAGGTGCACTTTGCGATTGGGCACCCACCAGAAGAGCGCGGTGAGACCGAGCAGCGTGATGACCGCCGGCAGAAAATGGAAGAGCGTCGAGCGCCGCGCGAATTGCGACAGCGCCGGGTTCTCGGCGAGGTGCAGGAAGAGCGTCACCGCGCCAGCGATCGCCAGCGGTCCCCAGAAGACGACCAGTGAGAAAGAAAAAATGCGATGAAGAATCCGGCCCTTGCGGCGCTCAACGCGGAAAATCTGGTCGATCGCTCCCTCGATGGTGAGGAAACAGGAGGCGCAGCTCAGGAGGAATCCGAACATCGCGAGTCCAGAGAGCGCATCGGACTGGGCGACGAACGAGTTGATCGCCGTGATGACGGTCTTCTCGGAGTAAGGCAGGAGCTGCGCGAGAACGCGCATCGTGCGGCCTTCGTCCTCGGAGATCGCCCGCGCGACGAAGCGCGAAATCAGCGCGAGGAGAGGGACGAGCGACAGCACGCTCGAAAACGCGAGCGCCGAGGCGGCGATTCCCAGGCGGTCGTCTCTCGACTTGCGGAGGGCCCAGAAGATGAAAGCCTTGACTCGCCGCGGGGTGTCCGCGAGGCGGCTGGTCTCGCCCATGCGCCTACCAGTCCACGACGGTACCCGGAGCGGGCAGCTCCGGGCGCGGCCATCCCATCTCGACAAACGAAGCGGACAGCGCCTTGCGCGGCCCGTCTTCGCCGTGGTTGAGGAAGATGCGCCGGGGGACTCCGGGCAGCGCCTTGCACCAGCGCAGGAGATCCTGGACATCGCCGTGGGCGGACATGCCTTCCATGCGGACGATCTCTGCCGCGACAGGAATCGGCCGGCCGTGGATGGAAATGTTCTGCGCACCGTCGAGCAGCGAACGTCCCCGGGTACCGTTGCCCTGATAGCCGACGAAGACGACGGCATTCCGGCGGTCGGGCAGACGATGTTCGAGGTGATGGACGACGCGGCCGCCCGTCGCCATGCCGCTGGCGGCGACGATCACCGCCGGCTCGCGACGCTCGTTGAGCGCCTTCGACTCCTCGACCGAACTGCAACGGCGGAAGCGATCCGCGGCGAGCGGGTTCGCCTGCTGACGGATGAGCGCCTGCGTCTCTTCGTCGAGCTCGGGCGCCGCCTGGCGGTAGATCTCGGTCGCCTTGATCGCCATCGGACTGTCGAGAAAAACGGCGCTCGGATCGATCTTCCCGGCGAGCGCGAGCTCGGAGAGAAAGAAAAGCAGGTCCTGGGTGCGTCCGAGAGCGAAAGCGGGGATGACGACGCTGCCGCCGCGGGCGAACGTCTGGTGAATGATCTCCTCCAGCCGTGCGCCGGAGTCCTCGTGCGGGTGCCTGCGGTCGCCATAGGTCGATTCGAGGAGCAGCGCGTCCGGAACCTCGGTCGGCGGCTCCGGGTCGCGAAGAATCGGCGCGTCGTAGCGTCCGACGTCGCCTGAAAAGCACCAGTGCTGCCGACCGCCGAGCGAGCTCTTCGCGGCGATCGTCAGGGAAGCGGCGCCGAGAAGATGGCCGGCGCGAACGAAACGGACGGTAATGCCGGGGAAGAGCTCGTGTTCCTCGCCGAACGGCAGCGGTTCGAGGAGTTGCAACGCCTCGGTGGCGTCATGCGCGGTGAAGAGGGGCTTCGGATCGGCGTAACGGCTGTAGCCGCGCTTCTTCGCGAAACGTGCCTGTTCTTCCTGCAGGTGCCCGGCGTCCTGAAGTACGAGGGAGGCCAGCGGCCGCGTCGGCTTCGTGCAGTAGATCGGTCCGTGAAATCCCTGCGCGACGAGTCGCGGCAGGAGCCCGGTGTGATCGAGATGGGCGTGCGTGAGAACGACGGCGTCGATCTCCTGCGGCCGGAAGGGGAACGGCTTCCAGTTGCGCCCCTCGAGCTCGTTGTCTCCCTGGAAAAGTCCGCAGTCGACGAGCAGGCGCTTAGCGCCGAAGTCGAGCATGGTGCAGCTTCCGGTGACTGTGCCGCACGCTCCGACGAAAGTGACCTGGGCCATGGATTCCTCTCGGGATTCCTGTCGACTTCGAAACCGCGGTGGCGAGTCTAGCAGCGGGAGAATTTTCGATTGGCCACGACCCCCGAACCGGGTATCATGGATGCTGTTTACAGGGCGTGCGCCGCCAGGCGACGCTCACCCGCAAGGAGAATCCGATGAGCGAAAACAAAGTAGTGGATCGCGCGCGACAGGTGCTCTCCGACGCCGTGGATGGAACGCGGGACGTCATCGACGATGGCATCGACGAGGCGCGCGAGCGTTTCGAAGGTGCGGCGGAAGATCTCGAGCGCAACGCCCGCCGGGCCCAGCGCGAGGTTCGCCGGCGCGCTCAGCGCCTCGGCTCGGCGGCGCGGGAGAAATACGATGCCGCCGCGGAGAGCGTTCGCGCCGGCTACCAGCGCGTGCGTCGCGACGCCGTGCAGGTCACCGACGATGTCGGCGAATATGTGCGCGAAAATCCCGGCAAGTCGATCCTCATCGCCGCGGGCGTCGGTTTCGTCATCGGACTGCTGGTGCGCGGCGGCCGGCGCCGCGACGACATCTGAATCCGATGGGCTACGAATCGGCGCGGACCGATCGCGGCTCGCGGTTCCCCTCGAGCGGCAGCGCACGCGGCCACGCAGCACCGGCCGCGGACTACGCCTCTGCCGACTTCGATCCGTACGCCGATTTTGACGGGTTCGAGGACGACAGCCCCATGTCCTCGATGGCTGACAGCCTGATCGACGGACTGCTGCCGCCGGAAGTCGACTGGCGGCAGATCGTGCGCCGGCACCCCGTGCCGGCGCTCATCGTCGCCGGCCTCGGCGGGTATCTCATCGGCAGGAGCCAGGGGCGCTCGCTCCTCAAGGCGCTCTCCGCGCTCGCCGTCGCCCGCGTCGAATCGGGCGTGATGGGGGTCGACGGCGACGACGAAGACTGAGTTTTCTCTTTTTGCCTTGGACCTGGGCGGGAGCCTGAGGTTGAGTGGATGGGTGAAAGGCGAAAAGCAAAAAGCTCGGTAAAGGGAGTGGTGAAAGCTGGGCTGGCGGCGCAAAGGCCGGCCAGTTGTTCTGGCTCGGTGCTCCTGCTCCGGTTCGAGGGTTCCGCACGCGGCGCTGCGATCGCGACAATTTTTCGCTGAGGATCCTTCACCGAAAGCCTTTCGCGCCTCCATCGTCGAACCGTTCGCGCTGACAGGATTCGGTTCGGGGGGATCGCTTTCAATTCACACTTCACGCCCGGGACCAGGGCCCGCTTCGCGCGTCGGGGTCGGCAGGCTGAGCTAGAGTTCGTCGCGGGAAATCCCGACACTGCGCACCCTTCTGCACCTATCTGACGTCCATTTCGGGCCCAAGCACGTGCCGGAGACCGCGGCCGGTGTGATCGATCTCGCCGCCGCACGGCGCCCCTCGCTCGTCGTCATCTCCGGCGATCTCACGCTGCGTGCGAAACCCGCCCAGTTCCGCGCTGCACGGGAGTTCGCCGCCGAGCTCGAGCGGATTGCGCCGGTCCTCGCCGTGCCGGGGAATCATGATGTGCCGCTCTATCGCGCCTGGGAGCGCCTTTTTACGCCGTACGGTGCGTGGCGGCGGCACTTCCGGCAGGAGCTCGAGCCGGTCTTTCAGGATGATGAGCTCCTGGTCGCGGGAGTGAATTCGGCGCAGGCTTTCGCCGTCAAGGGGGGGCGGATCCGCCGGCGGCGTCTGGCCGAGGTCGACCAGCTCCTCGCCAGCGCCCCGCCGAAACTCTTTCGGGTCGTCGTCGTTCACCACCATCTCTCCCGCCCGCCGGGTGTCGAGTGCGAGCACCCCTCCTGGCGCTCCGGCGAGGCGATCGAGCGCTGGAAGCGCGCTGGCGTCGACCTCGTCCTCTCCGGTCATCTCCACCGGACGCTCGAGCTCCGTCCTGCCGGCGACGAGGGATTTCTGGAGCTGCACACCGGCACGACCGGCTCCAGCCGGGGTCGCGGACCCGAGCGCGGCCGCAACAGCCTGCATTGGATCGAGGTCGGGAGCGCGAGCTTCCGCGTCGAGCGCCATTTCTGGAACGGAGCGGCCGGGCGCTTCGAAGCCGACCGCGAGCAGCGGTTTGAGCGCAGCCCGGTGCCGCCGGTGCGGTGATCTGGAACGGAACCCGGCGCTGCGGGCGGTGATCTGGAACGGAACCCGGCGCTGCGGGCGGTGATCTGGAACGGAACCCGGCGCTGCGGGCTCCGCTGGAGGGCTGGCGGGGATATCATCCAGGCCTCATGGAAAACTGGGAAATCATCGACACGGTAGGTACGGAAGAAGAGGCGTCACTCGTCGCCGGATTCCTCGACGCGGAAGGCATCCCCGCGCAGATCGAATCGCTGCTCTTTCATCAGGAGCCGGCGAATTTCGGTGGCCTGGGTGAGGTGCGGATCCTGGTCGCCGCCGGCGATGCCGCCCGGGCGCGGGCTCTCCTCGAGAGCCGGAGCACGGGATTGGCAGAAGGAGAGCTCGCCGAGTGAGTCCGATCGTCGCGGGAGGGCGGCTGGGCAGATACCAGATTCTGCGCATGCTGGGCGCGGGAGCCATGGGTGAGGTGTTCCTCGCCGAGGACCCGCAGATCGGCCGCCAGGTCGCGATCAAGACGGTGCGGGTCGAAGAGGGCCGGCCGAACGAGATGGAGGAGCGCAAGCGCCGGCTGATTCGCGAAGCGCGCGCTGCCGGGAAACTCCTGCACCCGAACGTCGTCGCGCTGTTCGACGTCGGCGAAGACGCTGGCGTTCTCTACCTCGCGTTCGAATGCGTCGAGGGCAGCGACCTCGCCCAGCGGCTCGAGGTCGATCCGCCGGTCACGCTGCGGGAAGCGATCACCTACGTCCGGCAGGCCGCCGAAGGTCTCGACTACGCCCACCGGCAGGGCGTCGTGCACCGCGATATCAAGCCGAGCAATCTGCTGATCTCGAGCGCCGGAACCGTGAAGGTCAGCGACTTCGGCATCGCCAAGCTCAAGGATCAGACCTCCGACCTGACGATGACGGGTTCGGTCGTCGGCTCTCCGCACTACCTCTCGCCGGAGCAGATCCGCGGCGACGAGCTCGACGGCCGGAGCGACATCTTTTCGCTCGGCGTCCTGTTCTATGAGGTGTTGTCGCGCCGCCGGCCTTTCGAGGGCGAGACGCTGACGACGCTCGTCTATCAGATCCTGCATCGCGATCCGCCGTCGATCGTCGTCGACCGGCCGGAGCTCGGCACCCGTCTCGAAGGCGTGCTCCAGCGCATGCTGCAGAAGGAGCGCGACGACCGCTACGCGACCGCCGGTGAGGTGGCGCGCGACCTCGCGATCTGCGAGCAGGAGATTCCGGCCTCGATTCTCGACAGTCCGGCGGCGAAGGACGCGGGCGCACCGACCGCGTCGACGCGGCGCATGTCGACCTCCGAGCGCGCCGTCCAGATGGCCCCGCAGGCGGGTGGAGCGCAGGCCGCTCCGCCGCCACCGCCTCCGCCGGCGCCGCTCTCCATGACGCAGGAACCGACGGCGAAAATGCCCGCACGGCAGGCCGCAGTTGGCGCCGCAGCGGCCGCGAAGGGCTCCGCCTCTCCTCCGTCACGCACAGGCCTCGCGATCGTCGCGGTGGTGGTCACGCTGGTCGTCGCGGCACTCGTGCTGGGCGGCATCGCGACGCGCCGCTATTGGGCCGCGCATCCGGCGAAGCAGGAGCTGCAGCCGTCGGCCGCTGCGACCTCGCCGGCCTCGACCGATGGCAAGGCGGACTCGACCTCTCGACCGCCCGCGGCGACGACCCCGGAGACGGGGACGAGCACGACTCCCGTCGTCCCGTTGGCCGTGCCGCCCGCGACGGACAACGGCGCTCCCGACGCCGGAGATCGATTCCATCAGGCGACGCGTGAGCCCGCGACGGCTTCTCCCACGAACGACAATCCGGCGACCCCGGCTTCGCAGCCGGGAAACGACGTCGAGCCGACCCGGCCGATCCAGAAGGCGCCGGTGCATGTTCCGCCGCCGGTGAAGCCGGAACCGCAGGCCGAACCGGTAACCGAGCCGGCGAAGAACGAGGACGCGGATGAACCGTCGCCGCCGATCATCGATCGCCCCGGCATCGCGCCGAGGATCGACCGCATGATGGTGACGGGAATGTCTCTTTCGTTCGTGGTCGAGCCGCCGGAGGCCATCGTGAAGGTGGACGGCATCGTCATCGGCCAGGCCGGTACCTGGAACGCGAAGAAGCGGGACGGACGCGCCTACGACCTGCCCGACAGCGGCGATCACATCGTGCGGATCACCCACGAAGGACGGATCACCACGATCCGCGTGTCGGCTTCGGCCGAAGCGCCGTCGCCGACGCTGGTCTCGGTCGATCTGCGTGCGGTGACGGAGCGCGCGAAGCGACCGCGACGCGCGGGCGACCGCAACTGATTCGTTCTCGGGATTCCGCAGGCCGGAGAGAGATCCGTGGCCTCGGCGGCGCCGGTGGAAGCGCTGCAGTCGAGCGCTCCCGGCTCGACAACGGGCTCGAGCTTTGCCAGATCGTCAATCGACAGGCACCGATCGTGACGACGGTGCTCCTCTACAAGGTCGGGGGTCGCGACGAAGCGCCGGGCGAGAGCGGCAGCGCCCATTTCCTCGAGCACATGATGTTCAAGGGCTCGGCGCACTACGGCCCGGGAGAGATCGACCGGCGCACGCAGGCGCTGGGCGGCAACAACAACGCTTTCACCAGCCACGACCTCACCGCCTATTACTTCTCTTTTTCCGCCGATCGCTGGCACGAAGCGCTCGCCATCGAGCGGGACCGGATGACGGCACTGACGCTCGACGCGCAGGAAGTGGCGAGCGAGCGGCAGGTGATTCTCGAAGAGCTCGCGATGTATCGCGACGAACCCTGGGACGCGCTCGAGCTCGAGGTTCAGGCGATGCTCTTCGCCAGCCATCCCTACGCCACCCCGGTGCTCGGATCCGAGACCGATCTGGCGGCGATCGATCGCGGCAGTCTGGCGCGCTTCGAGCGCCGGTTCTACGTTCCGCGGAACGCTCTGCTCGTGCTGGCGGGAGATCTGGGGAGCGACGCCGGCGAGCGCGTGCTCCAGTCCTTCGGTGATCTCGATTCGCCGCCGTTCGAACGGCCGGCAGTCGTTCCGTTGCCTGCACTTTGCGAGGCGCTCCGGGTAGAGCGCCGCCATGGTGAGGTAGCGCGTCTGCTGCTCGCTCTTCCCGCACCGGCGCCGGACCATCCCGATCATGCGGGACTTCGCCTCCTCGCGACGCTTCTCGGCGGCGGCCGCACGAGCCGGCTTCATCGCGCGCTCGTCGATGTCGGACAGGTCTGCCTCGCCGCCTCGTGCTCGGTTGCGGAGGCCGAGCTCGCTTCGCATGTGGCCTGCTCTCTGGAGGTCCTGCCGGATGGCGATGCCGCCGACGTCGAAATCCGACTTCAGGCGGAGCTCGCCGCCCTGCGCGACACTCTCGTCGATGAAGAAGAGCTCGAGCGCGGGAAGTCGATCCTTCTCGCCGACTGGGTGTTTCAGCAGGAGCGCATCCATCAGCAGGCGATCACGGCCGCGCTCGCTCTCGCGCATGGCGATCTCACGCAGCCGGAGACTCTCGTACGGCGCGCGCTCGAATGCGATGCGCCGGAGCTGCAACGGCTCGCCCGGCGCTACCTCGATCCCGCAGCCGGTTCGGTCTTCGGCCTGTCGCTGCCGGAGTCGTCCCGGTGACAGGCAGCAGCGCGATGGGCAATTCAAGCGCGAGCACGGGCGCCGACAAGAGCGATCAAAGGAGCGAACAGCAGGCAGCGCTGCGCTCGCGGCCGGTCGAGACGAGACTGCGGCGAATCGAAGGTTCGCCGGTCGTCGCGCTCCGTCTGCTTTTCGCCGGAGGCGCGCGCTCGGAGTCCGTTCCGGGTCAGGCGCTCATCGCCGGCCGCCTGCTGACGGAAGGAACGCATCGGCGCTCCTGGGACCGCATCGCGACCGACGCCGAAAGTCGCGGCATGATCCTGTCGAGCTTCGGCGGTTACGAGACGCACGGACTCTCGATCGATGCTCTCGCCGACGACTGGGAAATTGCCCTCGCGTGGATCGCCGAGCTGGCGCTCGAATCGAGTTTCCCCGAAGATCGACTGCGCTGGCTGGCGCGTCAGGCCGCGGCCGAGCTCGAGGCGCAGGCCGATCAGGCGGATCTGGTGACCGCGCGTGCGTTCAGCGAGCAGGTCTACTCCCCGCATCCGCGCGGCCGGCCGCTGCAGGGCGATGCCGAAAGTCTTGCGCGTCTCGACCCCGATCTCTGCCGCGACTTCCACCGCGCGGCTTTCGGCTGGGGTGCCTATCTCACGGTCGCCGGGGAGATCGATCCGGACAGAGTCGAAGACAGAATCGCCGAGCTTTTCGGTGCCGGAGGCGCTGTCGGGCGCGAGGGCGAGGTCGCCGCGCCGCGGCCGGTTCCGTCTTCTCCCTCTTCCGCTCCGCTGGCGCGGCAGGAGGTCGTGACGCACGCGCAGGACCAGGCGCATCTCTTTCTCGGTTCGCGCACGATCGCGCGCGCTCATCCCGACTATGCGGCCCTCGAGGTCGCCGCGGTGCTGCTCGGGACCGGCTCCGGTCTCACAGGGCGTATTCCGCAGCGCATCCGCGAGCGCGAGGGTCTGGCCTATACGGCGACGGCGGACACGGTCTCCGGTGCCGGGATCGATGAGGGAAGGCTCGTCTGCTACGTCGGGACAGCGCCCGAGACGCTCGACCAGGCGGAAGCATCGGTGCGGGACGAGCTGGCGCGATTTCTCGTCGAGCCGATCGCTCCGGCAGACCTCGAGAGCGCGCGCTCGTATCTGCTCGGCCGGGAACCGTTCCGCCGGGAGACGGCGCGCCAGTGGGCCGACCTGATGGCGGTCTCCGCGCTTCTCGATCTGCCGCTCGACGACGCGCATTGGCACTCCGACCGGATCGCGCGGGTCGCAGCGGAGGACGTCATCGCCGCCTCGCGGCGCTGGATCGATCTCGATCGGCTGCTGGTGACGCGAGGTATTCCGGGGTCGAGCTAGAAGCGCTGCGGATGGTCGCTCGCGGCCGGTCTCAGGTAGTTGTGGTGACGGAGGGAGAGGGGGAGGAGGCGGGAGCGGGCGCGCGCTCGCCGGACATGATGCGCCAGCCGATCACCTTCTCGTCGATCTCCCGCAGGCGCTTCGCGACGAGCCGGCAGAGAAGGCGGAGAAAATCGAGCGAGGCCTGCGGGTCGAGCACCAGCATCTCCTGAATCGTCGCCTGATCGAGCGCTAAGACGGTGAGCACCCCGCCGTGGGCGCGGGCGTCCGCCGAGCGCGGCTCACCGTCGATGAGAGACATCTCACCGAAGAAATCTCCGCGCTCGAGAATCGCGAGTGCCTCCTCACCAGCGCCTGGAATGAACTTGCTGATGAGCGCCTTGCCTTCGAGGACCACGTACATCTCGTGTCCCTCGTCGCCTTCGGAGAAGAGGGCGTCGCCGGGCTCGAACCGCAACTCCTTCGAGAAGGTCGCGAGCGTGGTGAGCTCCTTGCTCGACAAGCCCTGCTCGTGGAACAGGCGCACCTTGTCGTCGGGCGGAATCTCGATCGTGCC
Source organism: Thermoanaerobaculia bacterium (assembly GCA_039932315.1). GTDB lineage: Bacteria > Acidobacteriota > Thermoanaerobaculia > Multivoradales > JAGPDF01 > JAGPDF01. The sequence goes on along the minus strand of JBDTQG010000002.1, from coordinate 100,532 downwards.
GCCCGATTCGCTGCCGCGGCGCAGGCGCAGGAAGTTCTCGGGCTGTTTGTCGGCGGAAAAGAAGGTCTTCAGCTGCTCGTTCGTCGACCGCAGCTTTCCGGCGAGCGAATGCCAGAGGCCCCAGTAGAGCTGCACGCCGAACTCCGCCCAGCCGCGCGCGAGCTCTTCGAGCGCTGCGCCGTCGAAGCGCAGCAAGCGGCAGGGTTTGAGCGCCAGCGCATCGCCGGTGCGGACGCCGCGGGTGAGGAAGTTCACTTCGCCGAAGACCGAGCCGGCGTTGAGCAGCGCGAGCGGGTAGGTGCCATAGGGCGTCGGACGCTGGATGCTGATTTCGCCCTCTTCGAGAAGATAGAGATCGATTCCTTCGCTGTTGTTGCCGAAAACGAGCGCGCCGGTCTCGAAGTGCTTCTCTTCGACAGCGGCCGAGAGTTTGAAGACCTGCTCGTCCGACAGATGAGCCCAGGCAGAGTGCTTGCGCAGTCGCGAAGCGATCTTCAGCCGCCCGCCGTCCTCGGGCGGTGCGACGAGCGCCGCCATCGCGAGGCTCTCCCAGGTCTCCTCGCTGCGGAAGCGTTCCCGCCGCCACTCGAGCCGGTCGAAAGCGGTGTGCAGCTGCTCTTCACGCTCGCGGAACATCGCGACGACCTGCTTGCTCTGCCAGCCGAGGAGATGCTTGAGCGTCCGGATGCGACGGCGCAGGCGGATCGCGCGCTCTTCGTCGACCGTCGGCAGCAGGAGGAAGGCGTCGATCGTCGCGGCGAGGGCTTCACTGAACTGCTTGCGCTCGTACTCGATCTGCCCGAGGAGCTCGGCAGCTTCCCGGTCGAAGGGGTTGTAACGCAGCGCGCGGCGCAGCAGATCGGCGGCGCTGTCGTAATCCTGAAGTCGAAAGTGAATCCGCGCGGCGAGCTTGAAGTTCGCCGGACTGAGCGGATCCTTCAGCCGGGCGATGTGGAGGCATTCGAGGGCGCGGAACTCCTCGCCCTTCTCCGCGTAGAGCCAGGCGAGCCCGACGAAATGCGAAGCATCGATCCCGTTGCGGCGCATTTCGGCGCGCACGCCCTCGACCGGATCCTTCGCGCCAGGTCTTCCTTGCGTTTTCTGCAGACGGCGAATGCGCGCGAGCGCGAGACGCGTACCGAGGTTGCGAGGTTCGAGGCGCAAAGCGACGCCGAAGAGCTCTGCCGCCTCTTCGTAGAGCTTTCGCTCCGCGAATCGACGCGCGAGCGCCACGAGCTCCTCGACATCAGGCGGATCAGAGTCGGACATCGCTTGTCACCGGCCGCTAGAAGCGCAACAATGCAGAAAAGTGTAGCACGTACCTAGGGTGCAGCCGGGCTGGAAGAGGGCAAGAATCCGATGTCGACGCGTATCGATATCCCGCACGACGCGAATCCGCGCGATCTCGCCGAAACGGCGATCGCCATCTGCCGTGCCGGCGACTGGAGCCGGGGTCTCACGATCCTCGCCGAGCTGGTGAAGGAACGTGGACTGAGTGAAACCATCCCGGGAGTCGCGTATTCGTTTCTGGGCTACGGCATCGCACGCTACCAGCGACAGGTGAAGGAGGGGCTGCGTCTCTGCGAGCACGCGGTCAAGGCGCAGTTCTACCACCCCGATTGCCACCTCAATCTGGCGCGCGTGCAGATGCTGGCGAAGAACCGGAAGGCCGCCGTCTCTGCCGTCGCGCAGGGACTTGCCCTCGATCCGCGGAACTCTTCTCTGCGGGCCTTGCAGGCCGAGATCGGTGTGCGGAAGAAGCCGGTCGTCGGCTTCCTGTCCCGCAGCCACCCGGTGAACCGGACGCTCGGCAAACTCCGCAAAGGCTCGAAGTCGGAATCGGATTGACGCCGCGCGACGATCTCGCGCGGTAAGGTCGACCTCGGCAACGAGCGAAAAGTTGTATCCTCCGGCGCCATGAATCCGCGCAGCCTGCGCGCGCCCGACCGTCCGTTGCGGATCGCCATTGTCGGCGCCGGTCCGGCCGGTTTCTACACCGCCGCCGCGCTGCTCGCGAGCGACGCCGCCGCCGCGCTGACCGGCGGGCTGCACATCGATCTCCTCGATCGCCTGCCGACACCGTACGGGCTCGTTCGCTACGGCGTCGCGCCGGATCATCCGAAGATCAAGGAAGTCGTGCGGGTTTTCGAGCGGGTCGCTCTCGACCCGCGCGTCCGCTTTCTCGGCAACGTCGAAGTGGGCGCGAATCTGCCGGTCACCGAGCTGCGCAGTGCCTATGAACAGGTCGTCTTCTCGATCGGCGGTCAGAGCGACCGCCGGCTCGGCGTCGCGGGCGAGGACCTCGCCGGAAGCCACTCCTCGACGTCTTTCGTCGCCTGGTACAACTCACATCCGGATTTCGCCGATCTGCCTGTTGATCTTTCCGTGACCGCGGCGGCGGTGATCGGCGCCGGGAACGTGGCCGTCGACGTCGCCCGCATTCTCGGGCGAAATCCGGAGGATCTGGCTCCGACGGATATCTCGGCCGGGGCCCTCGAGTGTCTGCGGACGAGCGGCATCCGGGATGTCCACCTGCTGATCCGGCGCGGACCGGTTCAGGCGAAGTGGTCGCCGGCCGAGCTCAAGGAGCTCGCGCACCTTCCGGACGTCGATCTCGTCGTCGATCCGCGCGAGCTCGACCTCGATCCCGAATGTGCCTTAGAGCTCGCGGAGGACCCCCAGGCGCAGAAAGGTTTCGAGCTGCTGCGCGCCGCGGCCGACCGTGGCCCCACCGGTGCCGCGCGGCGCATCCATCTCCGTTTTCGCATTTCTCCGGTCGCGGTCACGGGCGACGACGGCAGAGTCACCGGCATCCGTCTGGAGAGGAACCGCCTGGTGGGTCCTGCGGGAGCACGGACCGTCGAACCCACCGGAGAGGTCGAGCTGTTACCGGTCGGGCTCGTCGTCCGAGCGGTCGGCTATCGCTCGCTCCCGATGGCCGGACTGCCGTTCGACGAGCGCCGCGCGATCGTTCCGAACGAGCGCGGCCGCGTCGTCGATCCGGCGACCGGCGCTCCGCTCGCGGGCCTCTACGTCGCCGGTTGGGTGAAGCGCGGACCGACGGGGCTCATCGGCAGCAACAAGGCGGACGGCGTCGAAACCGCGGCAGCGATGATCGAGGACTGGCCGGAGATTGCGTCCGCGCCGGACTCGATCGACTCGCTGCTCGCGGCGCGAGGACTTCGCCCGGTCGACTTTGCGCAATGGAAGATCCTGGACCGGCTGGAGAGCGAAAACGGCGCCACGACCGGCCGTCCGCGCGTGAAGTTCGGACGCGTCGAGGAGATGCTCGCGGCACTTCGGCGAAGCGAATGACGAAAAGCCGTTTCAGCCGAAACGGGTGACGGAAGGCCGTTTCAGCCGAAACGGATAGCCGACGGCCGTTTCAGCCGAAACGGCCGGTGATGTAGTCCTCGGTCTGCTTTTTGATCGGATTGAGGAAGAGCTTGCGGGTGACGCCGTACTCGATGAGCTCGCCCATGTAGAGGAACGCCGTGTAGTCGGAAACGCGCGACGCCTGCTGCATGTTGTGCGTGACGATCACCAGTGTGTACTGCTTCTTCAGGTCCTCCATCAGCTCTTCGATCTTCGCGGTGGCGATCGGATCGAGCGCGGAGCACGGCTCATCGAGAAGAATCACTTCTGGTTCGACGGCGATCGCGCGGGCGATGCAGAGCCGCTGCTGCTGCCCGCCGGACATGCCGAGCGCGCTTTCGTCCAGGCGATCCTTCACCTCATCCCAGATCGCCGCGCCGCGCAGGCTTCTCTCGACGATCTCGTCGAGGACATTGCGGCGATTGATCCCCTGAATCCTGCAGCCGTACGCGACGTTCTCGTAGATCGACTTCGGAAACGGGTTCGACTTCTGGAACACCATCCCGATGCGCTTGCGCAGCGCGTTGATTTCGACGCTCGGGTCGTTGATCTCCCGGCCTTCGAACAGCAGGCGCCCCTCGATCCGCACACCGTCGACCAGATCGTTCAACCGGTTGATGCAGCGCAGCAGAGTCGATTTGCCGCAGCCCGACGGACCGATGAAGGCGGTGATCTTCTTCTCCGGGATGTCGAGCGAGATCTCGTTGAGCGCCAGCTTCTTGCCGTACCAGAGGCTGAGCTTCTCGATCGACAGGATCGGGTTCGCGATTCCCGGTGGGTGAAGCGCGAGCTCGCCGGCTTCCGACTCCGCCGGCGGAGGAACGTAGCCGGCCTGGAAGGAAACTTGCCGGTTGCTTTCGAGTTCGACCATCGCAGGCTCCTCGAGTTGTCGAGCAGTGATCATAGTGGCATGTCCTCAGACGGCGCTGCCAGCGTACTTGCGCCGCAGATGATTGCGGATCGCAATCGCCACCAGGTTCATCGCCGTCACCACGAGGATGAGCAGCAGCGCGGTGGCGAAGACGAGCGGCTTCGTGGCGTCGACGTTCGGGCTCTGGAAGCCGACGTCGTAGATGTGGAATCCCAAGTGCATGAACTTGCGCTCGAAATGCACGAACGGGAACGTACCGTCGATGGGCAATGTCGGGGCGAGCTTCACCATGCCGACGATCATGAGCGGCGCCACCTCGCCGGCGGCGCGCGCCATGGCCAGGATGACGCCGGTGAGAATTCCCGGAGCTGCGGCCGGAAGCACGACCTTCCAGGTCGTCTCCCATTTCGTGGCGCCGAGCGCGAGCGACCCTGCACGGACGATCTGCGGCACAGCTGCCAGGCCCTCTTCGGTCGCGACGATGACGACCGGTACGGTGAGCAGCGCGAGCGTCAGGGCGCCCCAGAGAATGCCGCCGGTGCCGAACGTCGGGGTCGGCAGCGATTCGGCGAAGAAGAGCCGGTCGATGCTGCCGCCGAGGGTGTAGACGAAGAACCCGAGGCCGAAGACACCGAAGACGATCGACGGCACGCCGGCGAGATTGTTGACCGCGATCCTCACGATTCGCACCAGAGGGCCCTGTCGGGCGTACTCGCGCAGGTAGAGCGCGGCGAGGACGCCCAGCGGCACGACGGCGAACGACATGAGGAAGACCATCATCACGGTGCCGAAGATGGCGGGGAAGATTCCGCCTTCCGTGTTGGACTCCCGCGGTTCGTCGGCGACGAACTCGCGGACTCGGGAGGCGTAGAGCGCGAGTTTGGCTCCGGTCCCCATCTCGTTCGGACGGATGGCGCGCACGATCGCACTGACCGGAATCTCCTTGCGCGTTCCGTCGGAGGCCTCCATGACGAGGGTTTCCGCGGCGAGCGCCGCCCGGCGGGCGAACAGGGTGGCCGCGAGGCGCTCGTATTCGGTCTGCTTCTCGGCGAGCGCGGCGTCGATCGTCGCCTGGCGTTCGGCACGAACGTTCTCGGGTGGAGCGGCCAGCGCCAGGCGCTTCGCTGCCAGCCGCAGGCGGTCGATCTCGAGGTTGACGTCGCCGATCGCGCCCTTCTCGAACTTCGCGACGGAGCGACGCTCGGCGAGCTTGGCTTCGTGCAGCGCGGGAAAAGCCTTCCAGGCGGCGTCGCCGCCGGCGGCGAGAACCGCATCTCCCTTGCGGATTTCGACCATGCGACCGTAGAAGTTTCCCCATTCGAGGCGCTCCAGGACGACCGCATCGACCGGCAGGTCGCGGTGTGCGATCGCGGAGGCGTCGAGCCAGCGAAAGTCGCCGCCGGTGAGATCGCGATTGCCGAGGCGGAGCTGCAGGCGTTCGCCGCCGGCGCCCACGGTCGCGGCAGGAATGATCTCCCGTGAATGCACTTCTCCGAGAAGTCTGCTGCCGTCGGTGAGGGTGAATTCGGGCAGGTCGCGCTGCCAGAAGAAGCGGCCACCCTGATAGCCGATGACGGCCAGAAGGCCGAGAATGAGCACGAGGTTGAGGGCCAGCGCGCCGCCGCAAAGAGCGGTCATCGAGACGCCGAAGAGCTCGCGCGCGCGGCCTCCGGCCTTTGCCTTTTCGATCGAAGCGCTCATGGTCAGAGCTGGGCGTATTTCTTCCGCAGGCGCTGGCGAACCAGCTCCGCGGCGGTATTGATGATGAAAGTGAGGGCGAAGAGAAGGAGCGCGGCAAGAAAGAGAGTGCGGTAGAGCGTTCCGCGGTGCGGGGCCTCGGAGATCTCCACGGCGATGTTCGCCGACAAAGTGCGGAAGCCGTTGAACGCATTGAGGTCGAGGATCGGTGTGTTGCCGGTGGCCATGAGAACGATCATCGTTTCGCCGATCGCCCGACCGAAACCGATCATGATCGCCGAGAAGATCCCCGGCGACGCAGTGGGCAGCACGACGCGGGTGACGGTCTGCCAGCGATTGGCGCCGAGTGCCAGCGAGCCCGAGACGAGATTCCGCGGGACGTTCGAAAACGCATCTTCGGAGATCGCGAAGATGATCGGGATTACCGCGAAACCCATCGCGAGACCGACGACGATCGCGTTGCGCTGGTCGTATTTCAGTCCGGTCGCCGAAAGCAGCCACGAGGGAAAGTTGCCACCGAAAGCGAGACGCTCGAGAAGCGGCGAAAGCTCGAGGCTGACGACGAACCCGAGGACGACGACCACGACGTAGAGCAGGATTTCCGAGCCGCTGGGAAAGCGGTGCCGCACGGCGAGTGGCAGCGCGTTCCAGGCCATGCCGGCGAGCCAGACGAAAAGCGGCAGAAGCATGACCATGAGGATCAGCGCCGGGAAATGCCGCTCGAGTGTCGGCGCGAGCCAGAGCCCGGCGAGGAATCCGAGCACGACGGAGGGCAGTGCCGCCATGATCTCCACCGTCGGCTTGATGTAGGCGAGCAGTTTCGGATGCAGGAACTGCGACGCGAACATCGCGCCGAGAATGCCCAGCGGGATCGCGAGGAGCAACGAGTAGAACGTGCCCTTGAGCGTTCCGACGAGGAGCGGCGTGAGCGACAGCTTGGGTTCGAAGTCATCCGTTCCGCCGGTCGACTGCCAGGCGAACTCGGGGCGCTCGTAACCTTCGTAGAAGACCTTCCCAAAGAGGGCCTTGAGGGAGATCTCGGGATGCGGATTCTCGATGCTGACGAAAGCGAGCGTGCCCGATCCGGCGAGAAAGGCACCATCGCCTTTCGGAGAGATCGTCATTGCGGTGGTACCCGCGACCGGTGACCGGCCCTGCCAGAGCGTCCGTTCCGAGGTCGAGAAGTAGATTCCCAGGCTTCCACCGGCGTCTTCGACGAGGAAAGTCCGGTTGCGTTGCGAAGGAGCGATGCGGTCGATCGCCGCCGAACGACGCGGAAAGTCGTGGATGCGCGTGAAGAGGAACTCTTCCTCGTGCTGGCGCACCGGAAACCAGACGCTCAGGGCGCCGTCCGCCTGACCGACGACGAGCGAGCGGTCGCCGATCAGCAGGCTCATGGCGGTGACCGGGGAAGTCCCGGCGGAGGCAACCTGGGGAGCGGCGTGATCGCCCTGATCGAGCCGCCACCAGTAGAGGTCGCCGGCGGCGGTTCCGGCGAAGAGGTTGCGCTGCTCGCGATCGATCAGGAGCTCGGTGAGATGCGGAACGCTGCCGAGATCGAGGCGCTCCTCGGAGCTCGTCAGCTCGCCGGTAAAAGCGTTCTTTTCAGTCTCGCGCTTCACGACCACCATCGTCCCGTCGGCGAGCTGCGCCGCGGCGGCGGCGTGCTCCACGCCGTCGATCTGCGCGGCGAAGGCGCCGAGCGGCCGCTGCTGCGGATCCATGGCGAACTCGACCGGAGCGGGGAAAGAGGGAATCACGGTGCGCTTGCCGTCGGCGGAGAACTCGCTCTGCCAGGCGATGGTCTGCGCGACGATTCGGCCGTCGTCCGTCGCGGCCGTCACCGCGGAACCGCCCGGGGGGACGCGGGCAACGATCTTCCCGGTGGTCGCCAGGCGCTGCTCGGCGACGATTTTGCCGTCGGTGAGCCGCATGACCTGAATCTCGCCGCCGGGCTCGAGGAGCGCGGCGTGCGTCTGATACTCGTCGACGGTCAGCGCTTCGACCGGCTGCGTGAGGGAAAGCGTCGCCCCCACGGCGATTCGCGCCGGACGGAGAAGTGGAAGAACCTCGAGCAGAATGAAAATCAGAATGCCGAGAATGCTGGCGATGATCGCCATGCCCCCGGCAGTGACGACCCAGCGCGCAGAGCGATCGATGAACAGGCGGCGCCGCGCGGTGGCGCCGCGACCCGCGTCGGTGCGCGCCGGCAGGGCGCTGGCTGGTGCCGGCGGTGTCGGCGGCGTTGGAGAGATGCGGTTCTCGAAGGTCGTCATCGGCGATGGAAAAGGAACAGAGCAGGGAAAGAAGAAGCCCGGCAGCAATCGTGCGCGCGTGCGCGGCTGCCGGGCCTCGATCTTTCAGCCGGCTCAGTGAATCTTCGTCAGCTCCTCGCTCACGACCTTCGCGGGGATCGGGAGGTAGCCGTCCTTCACCACCGTCTCCTGGCCTTCGTGAGATTCGACGTAGCGCAGGAACTCGCGGATCAGCGGATCGATCGGCTTGCCGGGTGCGGCGTTGTAGTAGACGTAAAGGTAGCGCGAGATCGGATAGCGGCCCGAGAGGACGTCGTCCGCGCCGGTCGAGAAGTAGGCGTCACCCTTGGCTGAAACCGAAAGCGGCTTGACGCCGGACGTGCGGTAGCCGATGCCGCTGTAGCCGATGCCGAAGCGGTCCTCCGTCACGCCCTGGACGACCGAAGCCGAACCGGGCTGCTCCTTGACGGTGTCCTTGTAGTCACCCTTGTCGAGCGCGTGCTCCTTGAAGTAACCGTAGGTGCCCGAGGCCGAGTTCCGGCCGTAGAGCGAGATCGGCTTGGCCGCCCAGTCGCCGGTGAGGCCGAGGTCGCCCCAGGTCTTGATCTCCTTGCCGCCGCGCTTCCGCGTCTTCGAGAAGATGCCGTCGATCTGCTGCAGCGTGAGCTTCTCGAGCGGGTTGTCCTTGTTGACGTAGACCGCGAGACCGTCGATGGCGACGCGAACGACGGACGGCGGGTAGCCGTACTTCTTCTCGAACTCGTCGATCTCTTCCGCCTTCATCTCGCGGCTCATCGGGCCGAGCTGCGCGGTGCCGGAGATGAGAGCCGGCGGTGCCGTCGAAGAGCCCTTGCCTTCGATCTGGATGCGCACGTTGGGGTACTGCTTCTGGAAGCCTTCAGCCCAGAAGGTCATCAGATTGTTGAGCGTGTCCGAGCCGATGGAGCTCAGGTTGCCCGAGACGCCGCTCGACTTGGCGTACGGGGCGATGGAGCTCTCGACCTGCGCCGGCTGCGCGACGAGTGGCGCCGTGGCGAAAGCGAGCGCCGGCAGAGCGGCTGCTGCGAGGATCCGAGTCGACATACGCATCATGGTTCACTCCTCCGTGTCGTGGAACCCGGCCGAAGGGCCGGGCTTGGTTTGCGGGCTGGCAGTCCCAGGGACCTCCGGGGCGGAGGAATTGCCGGGAACAGGGGGAGTCTTGCAACCGCGTTTGTCAGCGCCGGTAACGGGCTGTGACAGCGGTGTGACGGAATCCCTGACCCAAGGGAAAGATCGGTGTCTGGCGCCAGGTGGAGTTCGAGCCCGTCGGGTTCGCCCTCGAGGCGATACCTGTGCGCGGTCGCTGCGGGTCCTGGGTGGAGAGAAACGGCTCCCGGGCGCGATGCCGGGAGCTGGATGGCGCGACTTCCGGGTGAAGCCGGCGCCCGGAGGCTGAGCGCGGGGTGTTGGCGCGAGGGAGCGGGGGAGCGAGCGAGGGGCCTCCCGTGAAGCCTGGAGGGTGCGGGCTCCCGTCGGCCTTCTAGCTGCGGGTGGCGGCGATGTCCGAGCTCGCGAGATGGCGGATGTCGCGCCCCTCGACGTAGAAGACGACGTCCTCGCCGATGTTCGTCGCGTGGTCGGCGATGCGCTCGTAGTTGCGGGCGATGAGCAGCAGGTGGAGGGCCCGTGTGACCGTGCGCGGGTCTTCGATCATGTACGTCAGCAGCTCGCGAAAGAGCTGCCGGTAAAGTGCGTCGACCTCGTCGTCGCGGCGGCAGACTTCGAACGCCGCGCGCGCGTCACGGCGCACGAAGCTGTCAAGTGAATCGCGCACCATCTCCTGCGTGATGATCGCGAGGCGCGGCAGGTCGATGTACGGCTTGAGCGGCGGCTCCTGATTGAGCACTTCGACCGCCTGTGCGACGTTCACGGCCGAGTCGCCCATCCGTTCGAGATCGGTCGAGATCTTCATCACGGCGACCAGGAAGCGCAGGTCGATCGCCGTCGGCTGTTGCAGGGCGAGGACCGCATGGCAGGCGTCGTCGAGCTCCTTCTCGAGCTGGTCGACCTCACTGTCGGTGCGGATCACCGCCTGCGCACGCGGCGTGTCGCGCTCCACGAGCGCCGCCATCGCCTCGCTGATCATTCGTTCGACGATTCCCCCCATGCGGAGGAGGGATTGGCGGATCTTTTCAAGGTCCTGATCGCGATGTCTTTCCATGTCGTTTTCCGTTTCGCCTCGTGCGTCAATGTAACACCGGAAAGAAAAAGAGGGGAGACTCCGGGTTGCGGAGTCTCCCCAAACCCGAGGGGGTTGTGGCTTTGCTTCTGCTGCGTCAAGTGCAGGCGTCAAATGCTCGCGTCAGGTGCTCGCGTCAGAACTCGTAGATTGCCCAGAGTCCGACTTCGCTGTAGGTGCCCTTCTTGCCGGCGACGGCCGAACCGATCGTGCCGTTGCCGGTCCCGACCGTGCCGCCCTTGACCTCGGCGAATTTGTAGGCCAGGTTGACGGCGAGCGACTTGTTGTAGCGGCGCTCGACACCGAGGTTGTAGAGATTCAGGTTGAGGTTCTCGTTGATGTCCTTGCTCGGATCGGCCTGGTCGTAGCGGGCGAAGATCTTCCAGTCCTTCACCGGGACGAAGCTGGCGAAGATCGAGACGCCATCCGCCTTGTCCGTCGCATCGGTCGTGACGTTCTTCCAGTTCTTGGCCTGGAAGTACTCGACGCCGAAGCCGAAGACCGCGTTGGAGTAGGCGACGAGTCCGTTGACGCGCTCCGCCGTGTGCTTCGCGGCCGTGACCTTGGTCTCGTTGCCGAGCTTGCCGGTGTAGCCGCCGACCGCGATCGAGAAGCCATCGAACGGCTTCACCGAGATGCGGCCTTCGAGATCGACGCTCTCGGTGCGGGTCGGGTTGCTGTATCCCTTGCCGTTGATCGCGCTGACCTGGTACGCGACCTTGCCGTTGGAGAAGCTGCCGAGAAGGTGAAGTCCCCAGTCGGCCGACGTGCCGAAGGAGAGCGAGTCGATGATCGTCTGCTCGAAGTAGCGCATGCCGTAGACGCCTTCCGCGTACGGCACCCACGGCAGATCCGCCGAGCCGGCGCGGAGAATCGCTGCGTCGCTGAACTTCGCCTGGACGTAGGCCTTCTTGACGAACACGTCGTAGCGGCGCGCGCCCTGATCGCCGATGTCGGTCTGGAACTGCGCCGAGAACATCGCGTCGAACTCGTGCGTCACCGTGAAGTAGAAGCGCTTGACGTCGATGCCGACGCCGCTGTCGGTCGACTTCGCTCCGGTGCCCTTGTTCTTGTTCTCTTTCGAGGTGAAGTCGCCGTAGAAACGGCCGCCGAACTTGGTGGCGGGATACTTGGGCGGCACGACCGGCTTCGGCGTCGCCCGATCGTAGGCCGGCAGGTTGTGCTTGAACAGGTAGAGGTCGACGGCGGTCTCGTTCTCGCCGACGAGCGTCTTGCCGCCGTCCGCGCGGCCGATCAGCGTGACGGACTTGCCGATCTCGCCGCCGGCGCTCCAGGCGTTGAAGGTTTCGGGGGTGTTGAAGACGTAGACCCGGCCGTCCTTCTCGACTTCGTTGTAATAGAGACCGACGACCTGGGCGTTGGCGGTCGATGCCACCCCGAGAGCGAGGGTGAGCAGGCACAGGCCTGCGACGACGGTGAGCGACTTACGCATGGTGAGACTCCTCCTGAAATGGACCGATCGATGGAGTGCCGGATTGCCGATGAATTCGTTCGACTCCCGTGATGTCCGCGCGGATGACCTCGCTCGTGCGTCACGAATTGCAGGCAAGATATCGGCGGCAGCCAGCGAACCTGCGACGCGGATGTGACAGGCGTGCGACAGGCACTGAAGAGGGAGAGAAGGCAGGCGCTTCGGGAATCCGGCGAGATGGAACCTGCGCGCTGGAGCGCGGGCTCAGTTGTGGCGAAAGGGCAGCAGGACGCGGAAAGTCGAACCTTTGCCGGGTTCGCTCTCGACTTCGACCCGGCCGTGGTGCGCCTGGGCGACGTGCTTGACGATCGCGAGTCCGAGTCCCGTGCCGCCCTCTTCCCGCGCCCGCCCCTTGTCGACGCGGTAGAAGCGCTCGAAGATCCGCGACAGCGCGGAAGCCGGCATGCCGATGCCGGAGTCCTGGACTTCGATCGTCGCCTGGCTCGCGTCGGCCGCGATGCGGATGGCGACCTGTCCATGGGGATGGTTGTACTTGACCGCGTTCTCAAGCAGGTTCGAGAACAGACGGAGAATGCCGTCGGGATCGCCGGGGACGGTCGGAGAGTCTCCCGGCTCGAGGACGAGGTGGACCTGCTTCGCTGCAGCCAGGGCGGCTACGAGCTCTGCCGCCTCGCCGGCGATCGCGCGCAGGTCGACCGGAGCGAGCGACTCGAGCGGCTCCCGGCCTTCGAGTCGTGACAGGGTGAGGAGATCGGAAAGCAGGGCCGAAAGCCGTCGGCACTGTTCGACGATGCGCTGGCTGAATCTCGCTGCCGTTTCCCGTTCGTCCAGGGCACCGTCGCACAGGGTCTCCGCATAGCCCTGGATCGCCGACAGCGGCGTTCGCAGCTCGTGGGAGACGTTGGCCACGAAATCCCGCCGCATGCGATTCAGCTGTTCCGCTTCGGTGATGTCTCGTGCCACGACGACCGCACCCTCCTGGGCGCCGAGCGTCGAAGCGGCGAGCTCGAGCGTCCGCCGCACGGGCTCCATGCGCTCGATCGTCAGCGCGCGCTCGACGCCGTCCGAAAGAACCTGGGAGATGAGGTCGAGCATTCGCGGCTCGCGTGCGAGATCGAGGGCATCGGTCAAGGAAGCATTCGCGGGCACCCCGAAAATCTCGCGGAAGGCTGGATTGAGCAGGCGGACCCGGCCGCGCCCGTCCGTGACCAGAACGCCTTCGTTCATTCCCGCGACGGTGGCCCGCAGATGGTCGCGTTCCGCTTCGACCGCCTGAATCTGCTCGCCGGCGCGGCGTGCCATGCGCTGGAGCGAGCTGCCAAGACGCGCGAGCTCGCGCTGCTCGGGAATTGCGAAGGTGACGGCGTAGTCGCCATGTCCCATCGCGTCCGCCGCGGCGAGGAGCTCACCCAGCGGCCGGAAGAGGGCGCGGGTGAGCCACCACGAGACGAGAAGAACCAGCGCGAGCGCGGCGAGTGCCGCGAGCGCCAGGATCCCGAAAAGATGACGATTCAGCGTCGAGATCGCGGAGAGCGGTTGGCCGATGCGCAGGATCCACGACTGTCCGCCCGCATCGTGAACGACGCGGGCGGCGTAGACGGTGTCGAGTCCGGTGGTGTCGCTGTGGCGCACCGCGCTGCCGGCACCCTGCGCCAGCGCGGCAACGATCTCCGGACGGCCGCGATGGTTGTCCATTGTCGCAATCTCGCCATCGCTGCGATCGCTGTCCGCGAGGACGATGCCGTTGAGTGTGATCACTGTGATGCGAAAGTCGGTGCCGGCAACCAGCTGGCGGAGGCGCTGCTCGAGCGCGAGATCCGGCGACCGGAACTGATCAGGGGCGGGAATCGCCCAGGAGAGGACTTTCGCTTCCTGGTCGAGATTCGCCCGGGCACCCTGGGCGAGCGTCCGCGGCAGGAGGAGCGTGGCCAGGACGGCCGCCAGCGCCAGCGCAGCGAGGGCTGGCCAGAAAGGTGCGAGGCGAAGTCTCGGAGCGAAGGAGTAGGCCATGGAAGCGGAGCGAAAACGAGCTTACAACGCGCCCGGACAGCGCTTCGGTCGGGAAGCCCTGGGTTCTCCGCAATGATCGCGGAAAAACCTGTGGAAAACGCCCCCTTCCCCGGTCGGAGGGGCCCTGCCGCAGGGATTCCTCAGCGTTCTGCACTGTTTCTTGTGCAGCGTTTCCAAGTGATGTAAACAAGGGACTTATTCGACCTATTTGGAATCCATGCGGGCTTCCGCCGGCGACTCGCCGGGAAATTTCCGCAATCGAGTCCGGCAGTTGCGCTGCAGGCCGATGTTAACTCCTTGTTACAGCGCAGATTAGCGGCGGCGGGAGCGTTTTTCGAGGCCCTGACGGAAGGTCACCCGGCGCGCGAAGACGCGTTCGAAGAGGCGGGCGCGATGGCGTGCCGCCGAAAGCTCGAGATCGACCTCGAACGGGGACATCACCTCGATCACCACCTCCCGCCGGTGCTTCAGGGAGGCATAGAGCTCGACGACACGGGTGGCGTGCGTGCGATCGAGCGCGTTCGCGATGCGCAGGATCGCGGCGAGTTTTTCGACGGTCCGCTGCTGCCAGCTTCGCAAAGCCGCGAAGCCGGTGTGGCGGTCGCGCGGCGGGGCGCCGCGGTGGTACCGCGCCACCTCCGCGATGACCTCGATCTCCCGCGGATCGAAGCCATCGAGATCGGCCGTGGTGATCAGGTAGTGGCTGTGCTTATGGTGACGCTCGAAATGAATCGAGTACCCGATGTCGTGGAGCAACGCGGCGAATTCGAGCCACTCCCGCTCGCGTTCGCCAAGATTGTGCACCGGAGCCATGATGTCGAACAGCCGGCCGGCAAGATGGGCCACCTGGTGCGCGTGCGGCAGCATTCCCGGAGCCCGCGTCGCGAGATCGATGACCTGCCGGCGCCGCACTTCGCCCGCGACCGGCGCGGCCGGCGCCGGAGCACCGAGCACCTCGAGCACCAGACCTTCGCGCAGCGCGCGATCGCAGAGGAAAAAGCGATCGACTCCGGCCCGGGTGACGAGCTCCTGGAGGAGAATCGCGCCGGCGAGGATCGAACCGGCGCGCGGCAGACCCACCGGCGGGAGCTCCGCGATCTCGGCGACGCTCAGGGTGCGGAGGTGCGCGACGACGGCCTGGAGGTCGCGGATCTTGAGCTCGCGGAGACCGCTGATCGCGGTGCCTGCTTCTCGTCCAGCGAGGAGGTCCGCGAGGTCACCGCAGCAGGCCGCCGTTCCGGACGTGGCGATGAAGCGATCGGTGCGGGCGGGCGTCTTCAGTTTGGAGAGGCCGTCACGCAGGGTCCGGCGCAGTTTCTCCACCGATCGCGCTGGCGGCGGATCGCCTCGGAGCAGCCCGGCGCTGCGCAACGAGCCCAGAGGCACGCTCTGGACGGAACGCAGATCGCCGCGCCGGGCGACGCACCACTCGGTCGAACCGCCGCCGACGTCCGCTAGCACCACCGTTCCGTGCGAGAGGTCGACGGCGTGGCGGACGGCGCGGAAGATCAGCGCTCCCTCCTCTTCGCCGGAAAGCACGCGCACGTCGACACCGGTCAGCGCCCGCACCTGGGCGAGAAACTCGCGGCCGTTGCTCGCCTCGCGCACGGCACTCGTCGCGACGGCGACGATCTCGCCGGCACCCTTGAGCCGGGCAAGCGTCGTCATCTTGAGAAGAGCTTCGAGACCCTTGCGCATCGCCTTCGGAGAAAGCGCTCCGTTGGAGAGCGCCGATTTCCCGAGGCGGACCATGTCGCGCTCGCGAGCGAGCACCTGATAGCCGCCCGCGCCTCCGCGCTCGACGACAACCATGTGAATCGAGTTGGAGCCGATGTCGATTGCGGCGATGCGCCCCGGACCGACGGGAGTCTTCGCTTCCGGGCCGGCGCCCCGAGCGCCTCGCCGGGACAGCGCGACCTTGCGCGGGCGCCTGGCCTTGGTTGCAGGCGACCGTCTCATGCCGACATCACGCGCATTGCAGTTCGGGCCGCGCGATGGCGCGCGAGCGGGGCCGGATCAGAGAAATCGTTCCACTGCGAAATAGCACATCGCGGCGACCGCGGCGGCGATAGGAATCGTCAGGACCCATGCCCAGACGATCCGGCCGGCAACGCCCCACTTCACAGCCGACAGGCGCTTGGTCGCGCCGACGCCCATGATCGCGCCGGTGATCGTGTGCGTCGTCGACACCGGGATTCCGGCGAGCGTCGCGCCGAGAAGCGTCAGTGCTCCTGACGTTTCGGCGCAGAATCCGCCGACCGGCTGGAGCTTGGTGATTTTCGAGCCCATGGTCTTGACGATCCGCCAACCGCCGAACAGGGTACCCAGAGCGATCGCGAGGTTGCTGATGATGATGACCCAGTAGGGCACTTCGAATTTCGCCAGCATTCCGGAAGAGACCAGAAGTCCGGTGATGATGCCCATCGTCTTCTGCGCGTCGTTGCCGCCGTGGCCAAGACTGTACGCCGCGGCCGAAAAGAGCTGCGCGCGGCGGAAGAAACGATCCACCTTGTGCGGGCGCGCGCGCCGGAAGATCCAGGAAACCGCCACCATCATGAGGAAGCCGAGCAGGAGACCGATCGCAGGAGCCAGGACGATGAAGAGCAGGGTCTTGGTCCAACCGGACCAGAGAATCGAGGACCATCCCGCCTTGGCGATCGCCGCACCTGCATATCCGCCCACCAGCGCGTGCGAGGAGGAGACCGGGATGGCGTAGTACCAGGTGATGAGATTCCAGAAAATCGCGCCGAGGAGGCCGGCAAGAATGACGTTCGGAGTGACGATCGAGATGTCGATCATCCCCTTGCCGATCGTCTTCGCGACGTAGGTACCGAGAATGAAGGCGGCGACGAAGTTGAAGAACGCCGCCCAGACCACCGCCCGCTGGGGCGACAGAACGCGCGTCGAAACGACCGTGGCGATCGAATTCGCGGCGTCGTGAAAGCCGTTCAGGAAGTCGAAGATCAGCGCGACGAAGATGATGCCGATGACAGTCACTTGAAGGCTCCGACTCAGGCGTTCTTGATCACCACGTTGCCGATGATGTGGGTGAAGTCCTTGCAGGAGTCGCAAGCGTCTTCGAGGTTCTGGTAGATCTCCTTCCACTTCATCGTTTCGATGGCGCTGCGGCCGCTGTCGGCGCGGAAGAGATCGCTGATCACGGTGAGGAACAGATCGTCGCCCTGGTTCTCGAGCTCCGAGATCCGCACCAGTGCGTCGCGGACTTCACGCTCATTGCCGAGATTCCAGATCCGGCGCGTGACGGAATCGATCTCGCTGATCATTTCGAGCAGGATTTCGGCGAAGCGCGTCAGCGCTTCCGGAGCTTCCTCGATCTCGAAGATCACCAGATAGCGCGCGATACCTTCGAGATAGTCGAGGATGTCGTCGAGATCGACGGCGATCGAGCGGATGTCTTCGCGATCGAGCGGCGTGATGAACGAGCGGTTCAACGCTTCGAAAACCTGCCGCGTCAACTCGTCCCCGTTGTGCTCGAGTGCCTTGAGCTCGACGAGCTTGATGCGCCGGTCTTCGAGCTTCGTGCTCTTCGCGATGGCGACGAAAAGCTCCGCTGAGCGCATCAGGTTCTGAGTGTCTTTGAGGAGCAGCTCCTGAAAGCGCTCCTCGCGAGGCAGAAACCTCTTGATGATCGAGTCCAGTTTCATGCGGTCCTCGGAAAGGAGAGGCGGCATCCCGCCGCAAATCGAACGGCTAGCGAGAGCGAAGCCTACCATCCAACCCGCGGAAAGGCGGTCTCGCCCGACCCTTCGTGAGGCTTCCGAGTCAGATCGCGGCAGCGAGTGCGGCTTCGGCCTCGATCTCGCGAGACGGATCGATTCTTCCTTCGCGGGAGGCGGGAGAGTCCGGAAGGATTGCAGCCAGAAGATGGTCCCAGCTGCGGGCCGCGGCGGCTTCCCGAGCCCACTCACCGAGGCGACAGCGGAGATCGGGATCGTCGAGGAGCGCTGTCATGGCTTCGGTTAGAGCTTCCGGCACGTCGAGATCGACGATCAGGCCGTCGACGGCGTGTCGCACCTGCTCCGCGGGCCCGCCTTCACGCGCCACGATCGCCGGCACGCCCGATGCCATCGACTCGAGCACGGCGTTGCCGAAAGTGTCGGTACGACTGGGAAAAACGAACAGGTCTGCGGACGCGTACGCAGCCGCGAGCTCCTCGCCATGAAGAAAGCCGGTGAAGGCGATCTCGGGCGCGCGCCATCGCATCTCGAGACTGCGGCGCGCTGGCCCGTCGCCGACGATCGCGAGATTCGCTCTCGAACCGCGTTCTCGCAGAGCGCGAAACGCGCGAAACAGAGAGTCGAGATTCTTCTCCGCGCTCAGACGCCCGGCGTAGAGGACCGTCGGCGCACCCTGGAGGCCCCAGCGTCCGAAGAAGAGCGGCTGACGCTTCGCCGGCGTGAAGAGCTCGAGATCGACGCCGCGCGGGAGGTCGCGCAGGCGGTCGGGCGCGATCCCCATGCCGATGAGCTCCTTCCGGTAGGCGCCACTCGAGACGAAGACCTCGTCCACCTGCCGGTAGAACCAGGAGATATACGAACGCGAGAGCGTCTCGAGGCGCCCGTCGCCGCCGAGAGCGGCGACGTAGCGCGGGAAGTCGGTATGGTAAATCGCGGCGGTCGGCAGGCCGAGGAGCTTCCCGGCCGCGAGCGCCGACAGCCCGACCGGCCCGGGCGTGGAGATCAGAATCCGGCCGTAGTTCTCACGCTCGCAGTGCTCGATGAGCTCGAGCACGGGCGGCACCCGCAAGGAAAGCTCCTCATACTGGGGGACCGGAGTTTCCCAGATCGGCGCGAAGTTCTCGCAATCGAAATCGCCGGGCAGAGGGCCGCACTCGCTGGCGAGAACGGTGAGCTCCAGGCCGCGGCGGCGTGCGAGCCGCGCGGCGCTGGTGATGGTTCTGGCGACACCATTGACGTCGTGCAGCGTGTCGGTCGCCCAGGCTAGGTGGGGGCTCTTGTGCAGGAGCGTCGCGGCCGCCTTGAAGCGCGTGGCCGTTTCCCGATGCAGCCCCTCGTCTTTGTGCTGGAACCGGAACGCGGCAAAGTAAGGGGAGAGGGCCACGACGACCGGCGCAAGATCCGAAAGCGCCGGCAGGGCGCGCAGCAGATCGCCACGCTCGAGCTCGGAGACCGCGGACTCCAGCGCGCGTGCGGCGGCACGCTGTCCGAGGCGGCAGGCGGATTCGAAGGTCCGGCGTTCGGCCTCGCGGAGAGTGGCGGAATCCGCGAGAGCGAAAGCTTCGTGATTGCCGGCGAGATCCGGTCGCAGACTCGAGGCCGGTGGCGCGAAAGCCAGCCACTTGCGGACGGTCCGGCCGAGTGCTGTCCCTTCAGGATTCTCCGGATCGAGCTCCCCCGAGGCGATGCGTCGCAGGAGATCGGCGAGAGGGTCGTTCTTCCACCGCGAGCCTCCGAGAACCTTGGCGCGGTAGTAGTCGTGCGCGAGAGTCTGGAAGCTGCGTGCGAGCTTGAGCGACGAGCCGGCTTCGCCACCCGGCGTGCAGCGACCGGTGCGGACGTTGTCGAGGTACTCCGCCACCGAACCGGCGCTGGGCGTTTCCGTCCAGGTCGTCGCCGGATAGAGGCCACCGTGGTCGTCGCTGCCGCCCGTCGTGGCGTATCGCGGTGCGTCCGCCGGGTCGAGCGGGTCGAAATCGAGTGTCAGTCGGTGCCGTTCGGCGAGCTCGGCGACGATGTCGCCGGTCATCGAACCCAGGACTGCGTCGAGAAGCTCCGTCGCGCGCAGGTCGCGGGTTCCATTGACGCCCTCGAAGCGCCGGAAGAGAACGAGCAGCTTCTCGAAGTGGGCGAGAGTGAGCCGGTCGTTCACCCGGAAAAGGGGATGAGCGACGAGGTGAACGATTCCCTCCTGGCGGGCGTAGGAGCGAAACTCGTAGAGATTCCGCTTCAATCGCTGCAGCTCGCGATGCTGCTCTTCGGAGAGTCCGAGCACGAGGATATGGACGTCGCAACCGTCCTCCGGAAAAGTCACCGTCTCCTCGCTGGCGAGGAAGGTGCCGGGAAGATGGGCGATTTCGAGCGCTCTCGCGATCGAGTCGTGATCGGAAACGGTGACGAAATCCATGCCGGTCGCCCGGGCGATGCGGTAGATCTCGAGCGGTTCGGTGAAGCTCTCGGGTGCGCCGATGCGATCGAGGTACCACTCGCTCGGGCGATCGGAGTGCTTGCTGTGGACATGGATGTCGCAACGGCTGATCATGGGCGGTTCTCCTTTTCGCCGCCCGGATCATCGCGGATCGATCGGGCAATGCAGTGACTGCGCCGCGACACCGCCGCGACAGGAAACTTCGTCACTCGTGTGTCACCCGGCGGCGCTAAACTCGTCAGTCCGGACTCGCCGCACCGCGGCCCTCCGGAGTGAGGACTCCATGACGGAAGTGATTCAGTCCCCTGGCTCAGCAGTCGTCCTGTCAGGGTCTCCCGCAGCGGGAAGCTCACCGGAAAGTCCGCCCGGCGACGATTCGGCGCCCTTTCTCAATCGCGAGCTCTCCTGGCTCGAGTTCAACGCGCGGGTGCTGGCGCAGGCCGAGGATCCGGACGTCCCGCTGCTCGAACGGCTGAAGTTCATCGCCATCTTCGGTGGCAATCTCGACGAGTTCTTCATGAAACGGGTCGGAGGGCTCAAGCTGCAGCAGCAGTCGGGCTCGGCAAATCTCTCGCCGGACGGTCGGACGGCGGCACAGCAGCTGACCGCGATCGCCGACTGGGTTCGTCCGCGGTATCAGGAGCAGCGCGCGCTGCTGCTCGAGGATCTGTTGCCGGAGCTCGCGAAGCACGGCGTCGAACTGGTGCGCTATGCGGATCTTTCGCCTGCGGAACGTGCCTTTCTCGAGAAGTTCTTCACGAGCTACGTGTTTCCCATCCTCACGCCACTCGGGCTCGATACGTCGCATCCGTTTCCCTTCATCTCGAACCTTTCGCTTTCGCTGGCCGTGGCGCTGCGGAAGCCGTCGAGCGCTGAGATCCGGTTTGCACGGCTAAAGGTTCCGGCGAGCCTCCCGCGCTGGATCCAGCTGCCCGACTCCTACCGTTTCATTCCGCTCGAGCTCGTGATTGCGCAGCACCTCGAGCGCCTTTTTCCCGGAATGGAGCTGGTCGAGTCGTATCCGTTCCGGGTGACGCGCGCGGCCGACGTGGCGCGACACGAGGAACAGGCCGAAGATCTGCTCGAATCGGTGCAGGAAGACCTGCGGGCCCGGCGTTTCGCGGCCGTCGTGCGGCTCGAGGTCGTGCCGGACATGCCCGAGTGGATGCGACTTCTGCTGGCCGACGAGCTGTCCGTCGCGCCGGCGGATCTCTTTGAGGTGCGCCCGCCGCTCGCGGCACGCGATCTCTTTCAACTCGCCGCTCTTCCGCTGCCGGCTTTGCAGGAGCCGAAGTGGATGCCGGCGGCGCATCCGCGCCTCGAGCCTGCAGGCGACTCGCGGGAAGTGGATCTTTTCCGGGCAATCCGCGCCGGCGATCTTCTCGTGCATCACCCTTACGACTCGTTCAATGGCTCCGTGCTGCGCTTTCTCCAGATCGCCGCCGAAGACCCGGCAGTGCTCGCGATCAAGCAGACGCTCTATCGCACGTCGCGGAACTCACCCGTCGTTCAGGCGCTGATCGAAGCGGCCGAGCGCGGCAAACAGGTTGCGGTCCTGGTCGAGCTCAAGGCGAGCTTCGACGAGGCCCGCAATATCGAGTGGGCGGAGGCACTTGAAGGCGCCGGAGCGCACGTCGCCTACGGTGTGCTGGGGTACAAGACGCACACCAAGGTGTCACTGGTGGTGCGACAGGAGCCCGACGGTCTGCGCACCTATGTTCACCTCGCAACCGGCAACTACAACACCGATACCGCCGAGCTCTATACGGATCTCGGGCTCTTCTCCTGCGATCCGGGCCTGGGCGCGGATACCGCGCAGCTCTTCAATGTCCTCACATCCGGTCACCTCGGGGACCAGCGTTTCGAGAAGCTGGTCCTGGCACCGGTCAGCATGCGCAGGAAGATCCTCGCGCTCATCGCGCGCGAAGCGGAGATCCAGCGGAACGGCGGCGCCGGCCGCATCGTCGCCAAGATGAACGCCCTCGAAGATCCGGAGATCGTGCGCGCTCTCTACGACGCCTCCCGCGCCGGGGTGGAGATCGACCTCATCGTTCGCGGAGTCTGCAGGCTGCGTCCCGGCGTGCCGGGCATGAGCGAAACGATTCGCGTGCGATCGATCGTCGGACGCTTTCTCGAGCACGCGCGCATCTTCTACTTCGCGAACTCCGGACAGCACGAATACTTCATCGCCTCCGCCGACTGGATGTCGCGCAACCTCGACTACCGCGTGGAATCGATGGTTCCTGTCGAATCGCTCGAGCTGCGCGCCGAGCTGCAGTGGATCCTCGATACGCAGCTCGCCGACAACCGGAAGGCGTGGGAGCTCCAGCCCGACGGCAGCTGGCGCAAGGCTCTTCCCGCCGGCGCCGACGCCTGTTCGAGCCAGGCGATCTTCATGGAGAACTCGCTGCGGCGCAGGGGGCGTTAGCGCTCGGCGACACAAGTCGCGCGAGCGCGATCTGAAGTGGAAGCCCGCGCTAGCGCCGCTTGCCGGAAGTCTTGCGGCTGCCTGGCGTCGCGCGTCGTCGGCCGATCGCCAGAGCTTCGTCGAGGACGACCAGCGCCTCGACGAGCTCCGTTCGTACGGGCGCGCGCGTTCCGAGCCAGTCGCGCTCGAGCTCCGCGAAGAGCTCGTTCCTGCGCTCGCCGAGCTTCCGGGCGACGGCGAGCAGGCCGGCCCGCTCCCGCCGCCGCGCCGCCGGCTCCGTCGGCTTTCCGGCGCTGCTCGCGTCGAGCGTGGCGGCGACCAGGGTCTGAGCGCGTCGAGCTTCGAGCTCAGCCAGCGACTGGGCGATGTGGGCCGCGAGAAGCTGACCGTCGTGGAGCTCCCCGAGAAGATCCTGGAGGGCCTTGAGGTGAGCAATGGGAAGTTCCGCGGCTGCAATCCAGGGTGCGACCGGTTCGGCGAGGTAGCGCACACGTTTCGCGGCGATCCGGGCCGCATGCCCGGCGCTCTCGTCGGCGGCGGATTCGAGCGCTGCGAGCTTTTCCAGACAGTCGCTGCTTGCCTGGGCGAGCGCCGATCGGGTCGCCGCAGCGAAGGTCTGAGGCCGAGAGGGTCGCGCGAGGTCGACCCCCACCTGATAGGAACGCAGCCGCGCGGAAAAGTCGGTGGCGAGCGCGCTGAAGTCGCGCACGATTTCGCGCTCGACTTTGCGATAGCACTCGTCGCGGCGCTCGGTCAGCTCGCGTGCGAGTGCGGCATGTCCCGCCCGTTCGGCCGGCTTCAGATCGGCCGCCAGCGTGACAACCCAGGCGAGCTGAACCTCGGCGTCACGGCCCGGATTGGTATCTCTCGCGATCGCCGCGATCCGGCGCAGGGACTTCTTCGGAAACTCGTGCGAGAAGCTGCCGCGATGCGACCGCAGCAGACTGCGCAGGCGCCGAAGCGCAACCCGGAAGTCATGCAGCGCCTCTTCGCGATCGCCCTCGACGAGGCGCAGACGGGCCGCACTCGCCCGACCGAGCTGGACGAGAGCGAGGCGGCGCACGGCCTCCTCCGCCGAACGGCTGAGAAGGTCGGCGGGTAACCTGAGCGGACCTCGCGGTTCGCTCATCTCGCGGACCGGAGCTGGCCTGGGGTGAGGTGCCAGAGAAGCGTCGCGCCCCCGGACGCCACACGCCCGGCGAAATCGAGCAGACAGGCGCCGCCCTTGCGCAGCTCGATGAAGGACTTCTCCCTGCCGGTAAGAAGCCAGGCTGCCAACTGGGAAAGATTCGGTTCGTGCCCGACGCAGGCGACCAGAGGGAGGGATTTCTGCGCCTGGAGGAATTTGAGCACCGCAACGTTCGAACCGGTGGGCGCGAGCTCCGCGAGCTCCGAAAGCACCGGGCGTTCGGGAAATGCGCGTACCAGCAGCTCGGCGGAATCGCGCGCCCGGACATACGGGCTGGTGGCCACGAGCGCGAGCTCCGGGACGAGCGCCGAAAGCGCTTCGGCAACCTTGCGCATTTTGCGCCGGCCGTCGTCCGTCAGCGGACGCAGCCGATCTTCGCGGCCGGAGCCGGCGAACGCCGCGAGATCCTCCGCGATACCGTGGCGGACGATGAGAATCTTCATGTCCGTCCGGTCATTCGCCGCGCATCCGGTATCCCACGCCGATGACGGTCTCGATCCGGTCGGCTTCGGCTCCGAGTTTGTGGCGCAGGCGACGCACATGGGTGTCGACCGTCCGGCTATCGACGTCGTCTGCATATCCCCAGACATCCGTGAGAAGGCGCGCCCGCGTCTGCACGCGGCCCTGCCGCTCCATGAGAATACGCAGCAGGCGGAATTCCGTGGCCGTCAGCGGAACGTCGGCGCCGCGGACCTCCGCGCGGTGTGCGGCAGAGTCGAGCCTCAGGCGTCCGATCTCGATCACATCGCTGGCTTCGTCTTCACCCGCATGTCGCCGGAGCACCGCCTTGATCCGCAGGACGACCTCCCGCGGGCTGAACGGCTTCGAGATGTAGTCGTCGGCGCCAAGCTCGAGACCGACGATGCGATCGAGCTCTTCGCCCTTCGCGGTCAGCATGACGAGAGGCAATCCCGATGTCGCCGGATCGCGCTTCAGCACGCGCGCGAGCTCGAGACCGTCGAGGCCGGGGAGCATGAGATCGAGGACGATGAGATCAGGCGGCCGTCGTCGGATCGCCTCCAGCGCGCTGTCGCCGCGCCTTTCGACGGACACGGCGAAGTCCGCGCGCTCCAGGTTGAACTGCAGAACTTCGGCGATATCGGGCTCGTCCTCGACGACGAGAATGCGCGTCGCGACCATGTTTTCGAGGCTAACATGCGCCTGTCCGCAGCCATCGCGGAAAAGCCTGCGGAAATCCCCCTCGGGAAGGCCATTGCGCTCCGTCCAGCAGCGGCTTTTCAGCGTTTTGAACAAGAATCTGTGCACAGGCAGTAAGCGCTTTGGAATCAATAGTTTAGATCGAAACAGTTGATTTGATTCAGCGCCTCTTCGCAGGTCGAAAGGGTTCTTTTCCACAGCGGGCGGGTGACGGGCGAGTGACGGGAGTTCTAAATGTCTGTGACAGCGTCGTTTAGCGACGCGGACGTGTCGCGCACGGCGCCCGCACGGCGCCCGGCCAGGGTGCGAACCGCGCCCTGGCGCCAGCCTCCGCCGGATGTTCTTGACAGTCGGAAGGGCGGCAGCTACGGTGCAGGCGCAATCGGGAGAGCCGCCCACATGAGCCCAAGCCCCAGCATCCGGTCCTATCTGATCTTCACGGGAACGGGACCGATCCTCGTGCTTTCGACCTATCCGGAGCTCTCCGATAAGCGTCTCGTCGAGAAGCTGCGCTACAAGGGGATCGTCAAGTTCATCGCCTACGAGGTCGCCCTCGGCGCGGTGCGCGAGCGTTACGCTCATTCCTACGACAGCGTGGCGCGCGATCTCGCGGCGGTGGAGGACCTGCGCGTTCTCGACTTCAACGGCCACCAGATCATGACCAATTTTTCGCTCGCCGAGCTCGGCGAGCCGATCAAGTTCGAAGGCTAGAGCGTTTCGATCAAGGTCCCGTTGAGGCTGTCGCGGCGGAAGTCGCGCCGGAAGTCGGTGAACTCAAATCCGAGCTCGCGCAGGCAGGCGGCGACAGCCGGTAATGGCAGACCGACCACATTCGTGTAGTTGCCGGTGATCCCCTCGACGTAGACCGCTCCCCACCCCTGAATCGCGTAGGCGCCGGCCTTGTCGCTCGGTTCGCCCCCTGCGACGTAAGCGGCGATCTCGCCGGGTTCGAGCGCGCGAATCCGTACGAGGGTGCGTTCGACGCGCGTCGCGAGGCGGCCCTTCTCCGCGACCGCGACGCCGCTCCAGACCTCATGCTCGCGCCCGGAAAGCTGCGCGAGCATCGCGCGCGCGGCGGCTTCGTCCGCCGGCTTCCCGAGGATCTCCTCGTCGATGACGACGATGGTGTCGGCGGCGAGAACGATCTCTCCCGGCGCGAGCCGCGCCAGGGCTTTCGCGCAGGCCAGCCGGCGAACGAGGTCCGCCGGGCTCTCTCCAGCGAGAGGAGTCTCGTCGGCGCCCGACGGACGGACCGTGAACTGCAGATCGAGCTCCGCAAGGAGCGCGCTGCGGCGCGGCGATGCCGAAGCGAGAACGAGTTTCGGCGTCACCGGCAACCTCCAGTTTCCGGACTGAACGTGAAAGTCCTCACGGGTAGTAGCCGCGAATCGTGCGCGCGGTCACTCCGGGGCGCAGAACGTCGAGCGCGATCTCCCGGTAGGCGACGGATCCATCCAGCCGCGACGACTGATAGGCGACCAGATACTGCGACCGGAGCTCCTGGCGGATGGTCTCGTAGACGCCGGAAAGCTCGTTCGCGCGACGGATGCGGAAAGAGCGGCCTCCGGTTTCGCGGGCGAGCTGATCGAGGTGCACTCCGGCGTCGACCGGATTCGTCGGCACGTTGAGCCCGATCGAATAGATGGTCACTCCGGTCCGCCGTGCGAAGTCGAGAACTTCCTCGAAACGGAACGTGCTCTTCGAGTCGTCTCCATCCGTGAGGAGAATGAGCGCGCGCTTGCCGCGGACGCCGGAGAAGTAGTGCAGCGCGAAGGCGAGGCTGTCGAAGAACCGCGTTTCGCCCTCCGCCTTGAGTCCCGCGAGACCGCCGGCGAGAACTTCGAGGTTGCCGGTGAATCGAACGGCGAGGCGTGGAGCGTCGGCGAAGGTGATGACGGCTGCGCGGTCGGCCGGCGTCAGTACCTCGCGGAAGAAGCGGTCGGCGGCGGTCTCCGCATCGCTGAGCTCCTCGAGCATCGAAGCCGACGTGTCGATCATCACGCCGGCGTGGATCGGGAGGGAATCGACCTGATCGAATCGCCGCACGACCTGCTCCTTGCCGTCTTCGAGCACGCGGAAGTCTTCGGCCTTGAGATCGTTCACCGGCCGTCCGCGACGATCGAGCACCGTGGCGAAGAGCTCCACGAAATCGACGTCCACCGTCCCGCCATCCTGTCCGGCACCCAGAAGGCGGACGTCTTCGGCGGAGAGTCCACCGGCGAGGTACGCCACCGCGCGAAGATAGGTCACGCCGTTCAAGGGCGGCGTGACGAGCGACACGGCGAACGGCGGCTGATAGAGGGTCGCGAGCAGTGTGTCGTTGAGGAAGAACTCGACGCGATCGAGCTCCTCTCCTTCCGGCAGATCGACTTCGGCGCGGGTCTCGAGCGGCTGACCCGCGGGTGGGGTCCGCGTGGGTTCGGTCAGGCGAAGCGAGAATCGGTGCGGTCCGCCGTTGAGCAGCACTTCGTCGGCCGCGACGAGCGCGCCGGCGGCGTCGAAAGCGGAAGCCGTGAGACGCCGGAAGCGCGGCGACCGGCCGAGGTCGAGCTCGACCGAGAAGGGCGCACGGCGCTTCGAAAGGAACGGCTTGCCGTCGAGCTCGAAATCGACGCGGGCCGGTTCGATCCCGCGAACGTCGGCCTCGACGCGCACGCGCCCGAGAACGAGCTGAGAAGTCGGTGCGATGAGGCGCAGGCTCGGTTCAGCGGCTTCCTTCGCTCCGCTCGCTGGCCCGCCGCCCGCGACGGCGACATTTCCGCCGCTGCCGGCCGTCGTTGCGGGTGGCGCATTCGCTGCCACCGTTCCCGTCGTTCCCCTCGTTCCCGTCGTTCCCGGCGTTTCGGCGGACTCGAGGCTTCCCGGTGCCGGGACCTCGAGCGGCATTTCGCTCCGGAAGGCGCTGCCGCTGGCCGTGTCCTGGAGCCGCACGACCAGGGTGTAGGTCCCGGGCCGGAGAAAGCGCCGGGCCGAGAACGGCAACGTGGTCGCGTTCTGCAGGTTCTCGGCGGAAAGGTCGAAGCGATAGCGGAAGTGATCGAAGAGCTCGCCGTCACGGAGCACCTCGCCGTCGAGGAGCAGCGCTGCGCCCTCGGCGCCGGGAGTCTGCGGAGCCGCGGTCGGGGAATCCGGACCTGGCGAAGCGCCCGCCGCATCCCGGAGATCCTGCGCCGAGACGATCACACTGGCATCGACGATCGTGCGGCTCTGGTTGCGCCCCGGAAAGTGAATCGCGACTTCGGCGGCAAGCGGCCGGGCGCCTGCAGGCAGATCGGTCGAGTAGGAAAGAAAGGTCCGCACCCATTCCGGATTCGGATGCGGAACGACGTCGTACTGACGCGCGAGCTCTTCCCAGTCGGAGGCTCCGGTGAGTCCGCCCAGAATCTCCTCGCCGCGCGGACAGTCCCGCGGGATCCGTTCATTCAGCTCACCGATGGCATCCGCCGTCGGTTCGATCGCGAAAGTGAGCAGCTCGCCATAACCCGACTTGGGCGACCACAGGTGATGCGGACCGCTCTCGTTGACGCCGTTGGTGACGAAGACGAGCGCGAAGCCGTGAGGAATTCTGTCCGTTGCGCCGAAAATCCAGATCTCGCCGGCCCGGAGGATCTCCGCGCAGCGCAGCGGTATCCGGCGCGCCGGTTCACCGTTGAACAGCGTGATGCGGAAGCGCTCGTCGCCGGGAGCCGGGAAGCGCTCCCGTGCGAGCCCCAGGCGCGCGCTCCAGCGCTCCTCCAGCTCGTTGCGCGGTGTCTGCGGGAACGGATCGCGGACCTCCCAGAATTTGCGCGCGAACGCCTGGCGTTGATAGTCCCGGGTCAGTGCCTTGTAGGCGGCGACTTCGGCTGCGGTCGCGAGCGGCGCGACATCGGCGAGGAAGGTGTCTCCGGTGGATAGCGCCGAGGCATCGGCCGGGGCAGAGGGGGCAGGAGGGGCAGCTGGAGGCTCCACAGCGAACGCCGCGGGCCATCCGGAAAGCAGAAGTGTGAGGCCCAGCGCGCGAAGAGTCATCGGCGGAGAGCTCGATCCTAGCCTGCCCTCAGGGGCAAATGCTCGTCACGGGTAATAGCCGCGGATCGTCTTCGCGTCGAGCCCCGATTTGTCGAGCTTGAGATCGACGATCCGGAAGCGCTGCTCGCGACTCGAGTTGGTCGACTGGTAGGCCAGCAGGTAGCGCGATCGCAGCTCCTGCTGGAGCTCGTCGTAGACCCCTTTGAGCTCGCCCGTCTCCTTGATGAAGAAATTGCGGCCGCCCGTCTCCTCCGCCAGCTTCTTCAGCACCTTGCGGACTTCGGACTCGGAATGCGGGATGTTCAGGCCCACGGTGTAGATCGCGACGCCAGCGCGACGGGCGAAGTCGAGGGTCTCTTCGACGTTGAATCGGCTGCCCTCGTCCTTGCCATCGGAAAGCAGCACGATCGCCCGCTGACCCTTGACGCCGTTGAAGTAGAACAGAGAAAAGACCACCGAGTCGTAAAGCGCGGTGCCCCGTTCCGCCTTGAGACCGGCGAGACCTCCGGCGAGGGCCGGAACGGAGTTGGTCAGCTTCACGGAGAGAAGCGGGTGATCGTTGAAGGTGATGAGGGCGCCGCGGTCCTTGGGAGTGATCACCTGTTCGAAGAACGCCTGCGCTGCGGCGCGCGTCTGAGGCAGATTCGGCTCCATGGAAGCGGAGACGTCGAGCAGGATCGCGACGTGAATCGGCAGATTCTCGAGCTTCTCGAACCGGGCGATCTCCTGCGGCACGTCATCTTCGATGATCCGGAAATCCGACTGTTGGAGGTTCTTCACCGGATGCTTCTCGCGATCGAGCACCGTGGTGTACAGCTCGACGAACTGGACGTCGACCTCCTCCAGATTGTCGGGCGCGTTGACGAAGACGAGGTCCTCGGTCGAATTGCCGTCGACCAGGTAGGCCACGGCGCGGACGTAGGCGATGCTGCCATCGGCAGGCAAAGCGATCGGCTGCGTGAACGGCTCCTGAAAGAGCGTCGCGACGAGCGTTTCGTTGAGATAGAACTCGACGCGTTCGAGCGCGGCGTCCTCGGGCACTTCGACCTGGGCTTCCGCGCGCAGGCTCTTGTCGTAGTGCGAGCCCTTCCGCGGTTCAACCAGGCGGACGTTGAAGCGGTGAGCGCTCGCGTTGACCTTGATCTCGTCCCATGCGACCTCTTTGCCCTCGGCGTCGAACGCGGTCGCGTGCAGCGTTCGCGTGCGCGGAACCTCGCCGAGGTCGAGCTCAACGGAGAACGGCGCCCGGTTCTTGCGCAGGATCGGACGGCCGTCGAGCGTGAAGAGGACTTCGGAGATCGCGGTTCCGGTCGTCAGGGTATCGAACCGCACGAGACCGGCCTGGATGTCCCCCCGCGGAGTGACCAGTTTGATCGTGTTGTCGAGCGTCGAGAGCGCCGCGTTCGCTTCGGCGAAAATTCCGGCCGAGAACGCGTCGGGCTCCTGGGCCACCGGTCCTTCCACCGAGGGCACTTCGATCTCGACCAGCTTGCGGAAGAAGCCGCCACCGTTCAGATCCTCGAGCTTCAGAATGAGCACGTACTTGCCGGGGCGCAGAAAGCGTTCGAAAACGAGCGGCAACGAGGCGGGCGGGGGCCCGGCCGCCGGATCTGCCGGAATGTCGAATTTGTAGCGGAAGCTGTCGAAGAGTTTTTTGCCGATCAGGACTTCGCCGTTGAGAACGAAGTCGTAGGACTGGGTCCCCGAAATGTCCGCCGTCTTGACGCTCGCTGTCGTGACGGCCAGCGTTCCCTGGAGTACCGACCGGCTCTGGCGGCGTCCGGGAAAGGTGAGCGAGAGCTCGGCTTTGAGTCCCGTGGCGTTCGCCGGGAGGTCGGTCGAGTAGGAGTTGAACGTCGAGACCCACTCGCGCGAAACCGGGGGAATCGGAGCGAGGATGTCCTCGACGACGCGCTGGAAATCCATCGGCCCGCGCTTGATGACACTCGAAAGAGCGGCCGCGATGTCGTCGTTCTGGGTGCAGTTGCTCGCGATGTCCTCGAGGTTGCGCTCGTCGCTCGATCCTGACTGGGGGAATTGCATCAGCGAAGCGAGACCTTCGCTGGGATACCAGAGGCGGAAGGGACCCTGCGAGAACTTCCGCGCGAAGACGAAAATCACGAAGTCCTCGTGCACGCGCTCGCTGCGCTGATAGACCCAGATCTCCAGGGGCCAGGTCGTACCCGAGCACTGGCCGGCGATACGAGCCGCCGGCGGACCGTTGAGGAGATAGAAGCGAGCCCGTTCCTCCTTGATGTTTCCGAACAGTGCGCGCGCTTCGTCGACGCGCGTCGTCCAGGTCTCGCGCATCTCGTTGCGGGCCGTGTCGGCGAACGGATCGCGTGCCTGCCAGAAGCGCTCGATGAAGGCGTCGCGCTGATAGTCCTTGTCGAGCTTGAGAAACGCGGCGCGCTCCTCCTTGGTCAGGATGGAGTCGACCTCTTCGAGCCAGGTCTGATATTCCTCCGCCAGCTGCTCGATCTGCTGCTTTTCCTTGGCGTCGATCGCCCGTAGTCGCGAGGACGTGCCGGGGAGCGCGAGAAGTGCCAGAAGGAAGCCAGCCACGAGCGCGGGTCGGATCCAGCGGGAGGAGCGGACAGGGGTCGGCATCGCCGGAGATTGTTGCAGATCCGGTGCCCGAGGCCACGGGTTAGAATCGGCGTTCGATGCGCGCTTCTTACTTCGATCACAATGCGACGACGCCACTTCATCCGGAGGTTCGCGAGGCCATGCTCCGCTGGCTCGGCGAAGGTCCGGGCGCTGGCGCCGGAGCCGGTTCGAGCGCTCGCTGGGGCAATCCGTCGTCGATCCATCGCTTCGGCCAGGCCGCTCGCGAGGCGGTGGAATCCGCCCGCGAACAGGTCGCCCGCCTCATCGATTGCCGCACGCCCGAAGAGCTGGTTTTCGTCGCCTCGGGAACCGAAGGGAACAACGCCGTCGTCGCCAGCGCTCTCGGTGCAGCGGTGCCGGGAGAGCGTCTTGTCGTCTCGCGCCTCGAGCATCCGTCGGTCGTCGCGTCGGCTCATGCCTGGGCGCCACGCGCCGGGGTCGAGATCGTCGAGGTCGCTCCGGACGCCGAAGGGGTCGTCTCCGCGGGCCGGCTGGACGAGGCCGCGACGGCCGGGACGTGCCTCGTCGCGTTGATGCTCGCGAACAACGAAATCGGGACGATCCAGCCCGTGGAGGAGCTGGCGGGCGCCCTGCGCGCACGAGGTGTCCCGCTGCTCTGCGACGCGGTTCAGGCGGTTGGAAAAATCCCCGTTTCAGTTCAGCGGCTTGGAGTCGACTACCTGACGATCGCCGCGCACAAGTTTCACGGCCCTCTCGGCGCGGCCGCGCTCTGGATCCGCGGCGGTGCCCCATTTTCGCCGTTGATGGTCGGCGGGGCTCAGGAGCGCCGGCGCCGGGCGGCGACGGTCAACGTTCCGGCAGTGGTCGGATTCGGTGCGGCGTGTGCTGTCGCTGGCCGGGAGCTCGGCGAGCGCCAGGATCACCTGCGCTTTCTGCGCGACCGCTTCGAGGCCGGGCTGACGGCGATTCCCGACGCGCGGGTGCACGGAACGCTCGCGCCCCGCCTGCCGCACACGACCCACGTCGCTTTTCCCGGAACTGTCGGGCAGGAGCTCATGATCCGCCTCGACCTCGCCGGATTCGCGATCTCGACCGGTGCGGCCTGCGGCTCCGGAACGGTGCAGGCGAGTCCGACGCTCTTCGCAATGGGCATGGCACCAGCGGAGGCGATCGCCTCGATCCGGGTCTCTTTCGGAATGCCGAACACGAGCGACGAGATCGACGCCTTTCTCCCGGTGCTCGCCGAAGCAGTCGCCGCCCTTCGCGGTGCGACCGTCGGCGCGGTGAGGGCTCCATCGCGAGATGGACGACCATGACGAAATCGACGAGCCCTGCGAACTCGCCGAGCGCGATGGATTCGAAACCGGGCGCTTCCCTGACCGCGGTCGCGATGTCCGGCGGGCTCGACTCGTCGGTCACCGCATGGCTCCTTGCCGAGCGCGGCTTCTCCGTCGTCGGACTTTCGATGCTTCTGTGGGATCGCTCCAGCGAAAAGGTCCACGGACGCTGCTGCTCCGCGCTCGATCTCGGCGATGCCAAACGCGTCGCTGCGCAGGCGGGCATTCCGCACTACACGCTGCGGATGGACGAGGAGTTCCGCGAGCACGTCGTCGACCCGTTCGTGAGCGACTATCTGGCAGGGAAGACGCCGTCGCCGTGCGTGCGCTGCAACACGTTCGTCAAATTCGATCTGCTGCAGGAGCGCGCCGCTCGCCTCGGCGCGGCGCGCATCGCCACCGGCCACTATGCCCGGATCGTCGACGGCCCGGACGGCGCCGAGCTCCACACGGCGATCGACACCGACAAGGACCAGAGCTACTTCCTGTTCGAGCTGACGCGAGAGCAGCTTTCGCGGAGCTCCTTTCCTCTCGGTGAAATGACCAAGCCGGAAGTGCGGGAGATGGCGCGTCGCGCGGGACTCGCGGTCGCCGAGAAGGGCGAGTCGATGGAGGTCTGCTTCGTCGCCGGTGGCATCCGCGATTTCGTCGAGAGTCAGATCGCCGAGAACCCCGGGAGATATGGAGAGACACCGTCCGACGCTCCCGCCGAAGTGCGAACGGCGGATGGCGAGAAGCTCGGCGAAGGAGATCCTTACTATCGCTACACCGTCGGTCAGCGCCGGGGACTGGGAGTCGCCTCTTCGAAGCGTCTCTATGTTCTGGAAGTGCTTCCGGCAGAAAATGCCGTCGTCGTCGGCGACGAAGAGGAGCTCTTCGCGCCCGGTCTCGCCGGCGAGCGCCTGCACTGGATCGGCGATCCGCCGCGCGCCGGGAGCGCACCGGTCGAGGTGATGGTGAAGATCCGTTCGCGCCATCCGGGCGTTTCCGCGCAGGTGCGACCTCTCGGAGCTGAAGGGCGGGTCGAGATCGATTTCGCCACCCCCCAGCGCGGCGTCACCCCCGGTCAGGCCGCGGTCTTCTACCGCGGCACCCAGGTCCTCGGCGGCTGCTGGATCACCGGCAGGCTCTAGTCAGAAGGCAGGGCAAGGTTCGCAGCGGAGAAGCGAAAGGCGCTGGTAGAGGAGTCTCCGCCGCGCCAGGGTCGACTTCGTTGAAGCTGTTTTTCCATTGTTCGAGCTTTTCGCGGTGGTGGGGGGAGCTGAGACGCGAAAGGCGCTGGGCAATGGATGAGAGAGAGCTCGTCAGTCGTTCTCGCCGCTCCCGCTGACTTCGCCGTCTCCGTCTCCTCCGTCTCCTTCGTCTCCATCGTTCTCGCCGTCGAGTTGTGAGTTACTGGCATGGAGCGCCTCTCCGCTCGTGGCCTCGAAGCCTTTGGCTCCCTTTCCGCCGATCACCAGAACGAATTCGCCGAGGATGCGGCCGCGCTCGGCGAAGTTGCTGCGCAGGTCGCTGAGCGGGCCGCGGACGACCTCTTCGTTGAGTTTGGTCAGCTCGCGGGCGAGCGCCGCCGGACGATCGCCGAGCTCGGCGATCGCGTCGTCCAGGCTGGGGACGATGCGGTGCGGCGATTCGAAGATGATCAGCGTGTGCGGCAGGTCGGCCAGCTTGCGGAAAAACGTCCGCCGCTTGCCGCTCCGGGGCGGCGCGAAGCCGGCGAAAGTGAAGGGGTAGGGCGGCAATCCCGAGACCAGGAGCGCGGTGAGCGGCGCCGAGGCGCCGGGGATCGCTTCGACGCGATGCCCGGCCGCGATGGCGGCGCGCGTCAGGACGTAACCGGGATCGGAAAGCAGCGGCGTCCCGGCGTCCGATGCCACTGCGACCGTCTGTCCCTGCCCGAGCGCGGCCAGGAGCTGCGCGAGGCGCGCGCGCTCGTTGT
This sequence comes from Thermoanaerobaculia bacterium, assembly GCA_039932315.1. Classification (GTDB taxonomy): domain Bacteria; phylum Acidobacteriota; class Thermoanaerobaculia; order Multivoradales; family JAGPDF01; genus JAGPDF01. The sequence goes on along the minus strand of JBDTQG010000002.1, from coordinate 65,890 downwards.
GCTCGTGCATCGAAACCATCGTCTTCTTGAGCCCGACGTGATGCAGAAGCAGCCCGGTTCGCCGCGTATCCTCGCAGGCGACGATGTCGGCCTCGGCGAAAGCGGCCAGCGCGCGGGGAGAGAGATCGTCGAGATTTCCGATCGGAGTGGCGACGAGCCAGAGGCGTCCGGTCAAGTGCGTGCGATCCGAGCGAGCTTCAGGTTGTCTTTTCGGAAGCCACGCGTCAGTCGCGCGGAATCTCGCGGTCGAGATTGATGGCGCTGCCGGAGAGGCGTGCGATGAGCATCATCCGGCGCTTGAACCGGTTCGCGCGCTCGAGATGCACGATCCGATCGACGACCGTCTCGGGGTAGCCGCGATCGACCACCTCCTCGGCGGTGAGCCCCTGGTCGAACATCAGGTAGAGGATCTCGTCGGCCATCGAATAGTCGAAACCGAGCTCGTCCTCGGAGACCTGGCCCGGCCAGAGGTCCGCTGAAGGACGCTTCGCGAGAACCGCATCCGGAATGGCGAGGTGGAGCGAGAGCTCGCGCACCTGCTGCTTGTAGAGATCACCGATCGGATTGAGCGAGCTCGCGTTGTCACCGAAGACGGTCGAGTAGCCGAGCAGGATTTCGCTCTTGTTCGACGTGCCGCAAACGAGCGCGCCGAGCCTCTTCGACTGGTCGAAGAGGATCGACATCCGTTCCCTCGCCATTTTGTTGCCGCGCCGCAGGCGATCGGCGGACGCCTCTTCGCCGGAGAAATAGGCGTCGATCTGAGCTGTGATGTCGAGCGTCCTGAGGGCGAGTCCGAACCGGGCTGCGACCGCCGCGGCGTCCACGGCTGACTGCGGATTCGAAGCGCGATAGGGCAGAAAGTACGCATGCACGCGGTCGGCTCCGAGCGCCCTGGCAGCGAGGCCCGCCGCGAGAGCGGAATCGATGCCGCCGGAAAGGCCGAGAACCAGTCCCGAGGCAGCGGCGTTTTCGACGCCGTCGCGCAGAAAGTCGGCGAGCGTCGCGATGGCGAGCGCTTCGTTCAATCTCAGGCGGCCGGCGACTTCGTCCTTGCGGATCATTCCTGCCACTCGATGTCGCTGCGTTCAGCGGCGAGAATCGGCAGACGCCAGCGCAGGCGGTCGACTTCGCGCAGATCGATCTCCGCCGTGAGGAGATGCTCCTCGAGGTACGGAGCGCGCGCCAGCATCTCGCCGCCGGGGCGCACGATGTGGCTGCCGCCGGTGTAGAACGTTCCCTCTTCCCAGCCGACTCTTCCGCTGTAGAGAATCCAGGAGGTGTTGAGCAGGGCCGAAGCGCGTGTGAGCGACTCCCATGCCTCCTGCGACGGTGGCATCGCCTCGGGGCCGATGCGGCCCGGCGAAGCGGAGATGACACCGATCAGCTTGGCGCCGTGACGGGCGAGCCTTTCTGCCGGATCGGAGTGCCAGAAGTCCTCGCAGATCAGCACGCCGAACGGATTGCCGAAAAGCCGCGCCATGCGCAGCGTGCGTCCTTCGCTGAAGAACCGCCCTTCCTGGAAGATCCCGTAGGTCGGCAGGTAGAGCTTGCGGTGGACATGGGAGATCTCGCCCCCGGTGAGGAGCAGCGCACTGTTGAAAAGGGCGCCGTTGTCGTCCTCTTCGACGCAGCCGACCACGATCGCCATCTCCGGAGCTGCCTCGCGCAGTTTCTGCACGATCGGGGACGTCGCCGGCTGGATCGCGACCCGGGGCGTGAGGTGCAGCAGGCGATAACCGGTCAGCGAGAGCTCGGGAAAAAGCAGGAGCTCGACGCCCTCGGCGCGCGCCTGGGCGATCCATTCGAGGTGGTGTTGAAGGTTGAATTCGAGATCGCCGAGGCGGACATCGATCTGCGCCAGGCCGACCTTGATCTTCGAGCGTCGATCGGTCATTCGGAAGCGAATGCTAGCATCCGGACGAGGCCTACGGTTTGCCCCCGACCCCCGCACTTGCGATCGTCCTTGGAGTTCTCGCCTTGAGCTCCGGAGCGCTCGTCGCTCAGGTTTCCGGCCGTTCAGGAGAGCCGGTTCGCGCGGGCTCCGCGAGCGTTGCCGCGGAATCGACGCGGCTGGCCGATCGGGTCGTTGCGGCGGTCGACGAAGACCCGATTCTGGATTCGGATATCGAACGTCTTCTTCGCCTGGGTCTCCTCGAAGCGGAGCCGGGAGAGAGCCTGGCAGCGTCCCGTCGTCGCGCTCTCGACCTGCTGATCGAACAGCGGCTGCGGCTGCACGAGATCGATCGCTTCGGGTTCGAGGGTGCACCTCTCGAGAGTCTCGACGCGCAGATGGAGCAGGCGAGGTCGCGCTTCGCGTCGGAGAGCGCCTTCCACGCGGAGCTCGAGCGGCTCGGTCTCGACGAATCCGCCCTGCGCCAGCTCCTGGCCCGCCAGCTGTCGGTTCTGGCCTATGTCGAGGAGCGCCTCGGGCCGCGCGTTTTCGTCAGCGTCGACGACATCGCTCACTACTACAACGAGGATCTCGTTCCCGAGCTCCAGCAGAAGGGTGCTTCGGCAGCCGATCTGCCGACGCTCGAATCGGTGCGGGAGAGCATCCGTGCGGTGCTTCGCGAGCGCCGGCTGAACGAAGAGATCGACCGCTGGACCGCCGACCTGCGCAGCAAGGCGGACGTTGTCGACTACCTCGATCAGGAACACCGGGAGTTGCCACCCGTCGCCGGCAAGAGTGACCGGAGCCCACCGGGGTGACCGGAGCCCACCGGCGCCCTGAGCCCAGGAACACCGGCGGAGCCCGCGGTTGCGCGATCGATTCTCTTCGGCCGGGAATTGCTGTAGCTTGCGGGTGCGGAGAAGGCCCGCGAAGAGGCGGACCCGCGCTGACTTTCATTCGACGTTTCCTGCAGCTCGCCTGACGGGAGAAGAGCCATCGTCCTTTCAGCAGGTACCCCAGCGCCAGCGTTCACTCTGCCGGCCACCCCCGACCAGACGGTTTCGTTGCACGAGTTCCGCGGCGCGCCGCTCATTCTCGCGTTCTATCCCGCGGACTGGAGCCCGGTCTGCGGCGATCAGATGACGCTCTACAACCAGGTTCTGCCCGAGTTCCGTCGCCTGCGCGCGACGATCCTCGGAATCTCCGTCGATGGCGCCTGGTGTCATTCCGCATTCTCGTCGCAGCGCAATCTGCATTTCCCGCTGCTGGCGGACTTCGAACCCAAAGGAGCGACGGCGCAGGCTTACGGCGTCTATCGCGCCCACGAAGGGACGACGGAACGCGCGCTGTTCGTGATCGACGCCGAAGGCATCATCCGCTGGAGCTACGTGTCGCCGGTCGGAGTCAACCCCGGTGCCGATGGAATTCTGCAGGCTCTCGAAGCTCTCGGCACGCCGCCGGGCGCGCCAGCGACAACGGATGGGAAAGGTAAAGCGCGATGAGCCTTCACCGGTCTTCCCTGCAGCCGGCGGTCCACGCGGGCGATCACACGGCCGGTGCGGCCGACGCGCCGGTGACGCTCGTCGAGTACGGCGACTTTCAGTGCCCGCATTGCGCGCGGGCACATCCGGTTGTGCAGGAGATCCAGCGGCGCATGGGCGACCGGCTGCGCTTCGTCTTTCGCAACTTTCCGCTGACGGAAGTTCATCCCTTCGCCGGCCACGCCGCTGAAGCCAGTGAGAGTGTCGCGGAGCGCGCCGGAAGTGCCGCCTACTGGGCGATGAATCATCAGCTCTTCGCGCATCAGGCCGACTCGAGCCGGGCGCTCGCGGATCGTCATCTCGCGGAGTACGCCGCGACGTCCGGAGCGAGCGGCGAAGAGGTGCTTGCGGACATCGCTGCGGGGAGATTCACCGAGCGGGTCGCATCCGATTTCATGAGCGGAGTGAAGAGCGGCGTGAACGGAACGCCGACGTTCTTCATCCACGGGGAGCGCTTCGACGGCAACTGGGGCGACGTCGACGAGTTCGCGGCGGCGCTCGAGGATGCCGCGAGCTCGCCGGAAGCGGCCCGCTGAGCCCGTCTCAGCGAACCCGCTTCATCCAGCGCCTTTCAACGGCTCCGGCTCAACCCTTCTTCGGTCCGCCGAGCAGCGAACCCAGAAGACCGCCGCCCTGCTGCAGGATGTCGTCCATCATGCTGCCGTCATGGTTGCGATCGAGAACACTCGACAGCAGATCGCCGATTCCTCCGCCGCCCGACGGCGTGACGCTGGCGGGAGCCTGAGCCGCGGACTTCTGGAACGCGCCGCCGAGGATATCGGACAGACCTCCCTGATCGAGGCCCCCGCTCTGCTTGTGCATCTTTCCGAGAACGGCCATGACGATCGGTGCCAGCATTGCCAGCAGTTTCAGGATCTGACCCGACTGCAGCCCGGTCGAGTTTCCGAGGCTGGTCGCGACGTTGCCCTGCTTGCCGCCGAAAACGTGGCCGAGGATCGCGCCTCCCATATCGAGAATGCTGCCGCCACCCCCACCGCCGCCGGAGTTCGCGCTCTGCCCGCCGCCGAGCAGCCCGCCCAGCGCGTCGCCGAGTCCGCCGCCCCCACCGGTGAGACCGCCGAGGAGTCCTCCCAGTCCGCCCATGCTTCCCAGACTGTCGAGCAGGCTGCCGTCGTGATCGCGATCGAGGGCGCCCAGAATGCCGGCGGCACCTCCCGGAGTCGCGCTGTTGCGGGCGAGTCCCCCGAGCAGCATTGGCACCGCCGCCGCGACGGCCGTTTTCGTCTGGCCCGGAGTCGCGCCGATCTCACGGGCGATCTGCCCGAGAGTCTCGGGGTTCAGCTGATGCTGAATCTGATCGAAAAGGCTGGACATGGTGGCTCCTTGCGGTAGGTACTTCAGTTTTCTGCCAGGACGATGACGGAGTCGCGGGCTCCGAAGCGCACCGCCCGCGACTTCGCCGGATTGGTCACAACGCCGTGACCGCCGCTCCCGCGCTGTGGCGGCAAGCGGAAGCCGATTGCGGTTTCACCTCGTCGACGCGCGGCCTCGACGACGGTGGCATATGTCAGGTCGCGATCGAGCTGGACATAGTTCGCTGCCGGCTTGAGATAGATCTCGGCTCCCTCCGGATCGAAGAGGTCGGTGAAGACGGCGTTGAGGGCTTTGTTCTCCGAGATCTGCGTCAGCAGAAGGCTGACGAGTTGATCGCCGATGATGAAGTCGTCGGCGCGCGTGACCTCCGCCAGAGCCCGGTTGCGCACGTCGAGCATCTCCGAGACGATCGAAAAGCGCGCGCCGCCCTGCTCGCGAATCTCGCGCAGGTGAAGCAGCGTCACGAGGGTTCGCGCGTCGGCGCGTTCGTTGTCTGCCCCTTCCTCCGAGATGAGAATGACGTGATCGAACGATGCGATCGCGAGCGAATCGAGCGCCGTTCGATCCGTCGGATCCCCTTCGACGAGGGAAACGGTGAGTTTCTTCGTTGCCGGAAGGAGCTCGCGCGCCGCGTCGAGGCCTTCGGGAAAGCTTGCGACGAGATGGGCTTCCGAACCCGCGGCGACGTAGGCTTCGAGCTCCCGGAGGAGCAGCGGCGCCTTCGCGTTCCAGCCGAGGATGAGCGTTCGCTCCGCGCGCGGAGGGGACGACTCGCCGAAAACGATCGCCTTTTCGTCGAACGTGAAGGCGCCGGAGCTCGAAAGCGCGATGGTGTCGTCGTCCTCCGAGATCGCGATCAGCTGGTCTCCGGCAAGCAGCGGGAGATCCATGGGCGGATTGAGGAGCGTCGTGCCGTCCGTGCGGCGCAGCCCGATGACCGAAGAATCCTCGTAGAGACCGAGGACGTCTCCGAAGCGCTTTCCGACGAGCTTCGGCTCAGACTTGAAGTAGATCTCGTCGCCACCGAAGTCGAGAAGCTCCTGGTAGACCACGGACAGTCCCGCCTGGCGGCAGGTCTGCACCGTCACCCGCGCGAGAAGATCCGGCACCAGTACGAGCTCCGCTTCGCCCTGTGCGGCAAGCCTCGCGACGCTCAGGTTCTTCGGATCGCGGATCTCCGCCACCACGTGGTACGGCTCCTTGCGGCGATTCGGGCTGTGCGTGATCGCCAGCAGCGACTTGATCGTCTGAGTGTCGGCTTCCGGTCCGGGCGGTGGCAGGAGAATGATGCTCCGGGCCTGCGGCAGATTCACCATCGCGAGGTCGTCCATGTCCGAAGCGTTGCCGGAGCGGCAGACGATCCGCGAGGTCTTCGTGTCGCTGACGCGCTCGCGGATCGCCTCTTCCATCTCGACCTTGTCGCAGTCGCCGAGGATGACGATCGCTGCCCGCCGGCGATTCTCGTTCGCGATCACGAGCTCCGAGACGATCGAGAAAACGCGTGGCGACCACCCGAGGATGACCGTGTGGTCGCTCTCGAGGACGCGCGTGCGGCCCTTGCGCAGCGACTCCATCTTCGCCTCGATGGCGCTCGTCAGGGTACCGATGAACGTGCTGATGACGAAGATGCCACCGAAAGTGACCGCCAGCATCGAGAGCAGGAACCCCCAGCTTCCGGTGTCACCGCCCATCGTCCCCGAATCGAGGGTTCGCATGAGCGCCATCCAGGCGATGGCGATGAAACCGGGGCGATCTCCGCCCTCGCCGTCGGGTGCGACGCCGGTGATCCAGACCACCGACGCCAGGATGACGATGAGCGCCACCGACAGGAGCGCGAGGTAGGCGATGAGAACCACCGGTCCGCGCGCCAGCGAATTGTCGAATGCATAGGCCAGGCGTTCGCGCAGACCCGGTTTCTTCACGATGTCTCCTCAGGGATGGACTTCATACTGCGGGCATCATAGTGGACCGCGAGCGCAGCACTGCGCCCTGAACGAGCACGCCAGGCGTCTCACCCGCGCGGGTCAGGCGCGGAGTCTGAAGAGATGTTCGACGGCGGCCGAATTTCAGTCACAGCTTGTCGAGCGCCGGCGACGACCTGCGATCACGGAGCGGTGGAGCTCCAGGTGCCGGTCGATCCGCTCTCGAATCCGTCCTCGAACAGGACCGGGCGGACGACACCCAGGGGCGTGTAGCCCGCATAGCCCGGGAAGACCTGCTGCCAGTTCGGGTTGTCCATCCGGCTGACGAGAATTTCGCTGAGCACGCGGCGGAAGTCGGTCGTGATGGCAAGGTCCGCATGATCGAAGAGCTGGCCGTTCGCGAGGCCCGGCCAGGTGCCGTGCATTCCGCCGACGACCGGTCCGCCCACGAGGGTGATCACGCCACCGTGGCCGTGGTCGGTTCCCTGATCGGTGTTCTCTTCGAAACGGCGGCCGAACTCCGACATCACGGCCACGGTCGTGCGCTTCGCGTAGGCATTGCCACCGGTGCCGTCGAGGTCGAGATAGAAAGCGGCGAGTGCCTGCGACAGCTCCTGGATCTTCTCCCAGAAGTACTGACCGTCGTTCGCCGTTCCCTGACCGTTGTGCGTGTCCCATCCGCCGAGGTCGAGCGTCGCTGCCCGGAGCCCCATGTCGAGCTTGATGAGCTGGGCCGAAACCTTGAGCGAGTCGCCGAAGGAGCCGGTCGGATAGACCGCGCCGTTCGCCGGAACGTAGCTCGAGAGCGTCGGGACGTTCTGTTCGATGAAGCCCGACGCGTCGAGCGAGACGAGTCCGCTGGCGTAGCGCGGATTCGTGGCCTGCTGCAGTTCGAGGATGTTGCGCAGAGAGGTCTTCTGCGCGTCGCGCCAGGACGACGGTCCGGTGTTGAAGAGAAAGTCGTCCCGGTTCGCGAAAGCGACGACGTTGGTATCCGCCAGCCAGGACGACTGGATCGTGGACGAGACCGCGATGCGCTGGACGAGCGGCGTGTCGGCCGGGAGACCCGGAGACGTGAGGAAGTGCCGCGTCAACCAGCCGTCGTTGGTCGATCCGTCGCCGGGAGTGCCGAGCTCGATCTGCGCCTGATTGTCGAAATGGCTGCGACTCGAAGTGTCGAGACCCGCGGCGTGAACGAAGGCCACATGGCCGGACTGATAGAGGCCGTGAAGATGGGTCGCTGCCGGATGCAGTCCGAACTGATTCGCTCCCCAGGCGCCGAGCGGCAGGGCGGCGTTCGTGCCGGAAGCCGGAATCTTGAGCTGAGGGCGCGCGGTCTCGTAGAAGCCGCGATCGGCGCCTGCAGTCGGCATGACGAAAGAGAGACTGTCCATGCCGCCGCGAAGAAACAGAACGATGAGGGTGTCGTGATTCTGCACCAGCAGAGGATCGGCGAAGACCATGTTGGTGAAGCGCGCGGTCGCGAGGTTCGCGATCGCCGCTGAACAGCCCATCATGAACCCGCGGCGGGAAGGACTGTACATGGCTGATTCTCCTACCTGGAGAGAAACGCGGGCAGCATGAACATGAGGCCGACGAGCGAGCGCACACGCGAACGCACGGTCGACGAGGTCGTGAGGTTGAGCGCCAGAGTGGGACTGTTTCCCTGCGCCATGAAATCGACGAGCTCCGCGCGCTCTTCGGGATCGATATCGCGGCCGAAAACGCGCGGGATCCAGAAGTCGACGAGCTGGTTCGAGGTCACCTGATGGGAGGGGTACGCGGCGTAGATCGCGCCGAGCACGTCGAGCCGGAAGTCGTCGGTGGTCGAGTCGGAGTCGATCGACTGATCGATCAGCCACGAGCCGAGCCGGAAGCACTGCAGCCGGGTATTGGTGCTCGACCAGGCGGCCTCTTGGTCGGCGAAGCCGTCCGGCGGGACGCGTGCAAAGAGATTGTGACCGGTTTTCGACTGCCGGAAAAGCAGATCGTTGGTGTCGGTTTCGGTGGTGAGCGGGTTCTGCGCCGTGAAGCCGAACTGCCAGTTCGCCGAGGCCGCGCGCAAGGCGCTCACGGTGTACTCGACGGGACGTTTGATCTTCTCGCCCCATGTGGTGCGGAATTCGGTCGACTCGAGAATGAACTGGACGACCTGCTTCAACTGATCGGGCGCCAGACGCTGGGCGGTGAAGAGGTCGCCGGCAGCGTTGACGAGCGAATCCGGCGGATTGTCCGAGACCAGGCGCCGGCAGAGTTTGCGCGCGATGTGACGGCCGGTTCCCGGATGGGCCGCGAGGATGTCGAGAACCTGATTGCCGTCGACCTCCGGTGCCTGGTTGGGCTGCATGTTCACGACGCCGAAGGAAAGGATCGCCTTCTGGAAGTTGTCGTGGTTTCCCGAGTTGTAGGTGTAGACACCGGTCGTCGGGTTGACGCTCCAGCCGGTGAAGCTGCGCGCGGCCTCGTACACGTCATTGTCGACGTAGCCGGCAGGGATCGGCTGTCCGGCGCTCGGCAGACCCGCGGGCCAGACCGCCCCGCCCGGCCACGCCGGCACCACCGACTGGGAGCCCGTGCCGTAGTAGTTCTCGGCACCGAGCGTATGAAGCTCGAAATTCTCCCGCGCGTAGTTCTCGTTCGGCCCGGATACGGTGCTGGTGTAGTTGTCCAGAAAATAGAGCATCGTCGTGCTTTGCGCGACCGCTTCGATCATTTCGCGGAAGTTGCCGAACATATGCGCGCGGACGACGTCGCGGTCGTACGCGACGAGAGTTTCCTGGGTGTAGGTCTCGAAGCCGTAGACGTTGAAGTGGTTGTGCCAGAAGTCGGCAAGGACTTCGCGCAGCTGCCACTTGCTGTACGTCATGCGCATGAGCGTGTCGAGGCGAACCTCGAGCACGGGGCGGTTCCCCGGCGAGCCCGCGGGCGGCGTTCCGGTGCGATAGGTCGTCCAGAGCTGCGTCAGGCTGAGACCGAGCGTCGAGAATCCGGGGCTGGGAAAACCGTTCGTGCCGTTGCGGCGCTGAAAGTAGTCCGGATCGTTCGCCGCGCTGGGGACGGGAGGGTTCAGCTGCTGCTGGATGTAGGCGTTCAGCCGGTCGTCGTCGTTCGCTCCCAGTGCGTTGAAAGCGGCGATGTCTCCCGGACGCGGACCGAAACCCATCCGGTTGAGTGCGATCACCGCCAGCGGCGGCAGGGCCTCGTTGGTTGCGGTCGCGGAGAGCGCGCGCGCCCCTGCATCGTCGGACGAATGCGTCGCGGGGGCGAGCGCTTCGCCCGCCAGAAGCTCTCGTCGCGACGTTTCCGTTCGACGATAGCGGGGGATTCGGGTGGCTTCCGGCATGAGAGTCTCCTGTCGATCGTCAGCCAGCAGCAGCGCTCCAATGGCTCGCATCGCCGGTATTGAACCCATCGGTGAAAAGGTCGGTGCCGATCGGCGCGATATCGACCCCGGACACGATGCCGAGCGGGCTGTATGCCTGGTAGCCGGGGAAGATCGTCCCGATGTTCGGGTTTCCCATGCGGCGGATCAGCAGCTCGGAAAGGACACGACGGAAGTCGGTGGTGACGTCGACATCGCCGTCGTTCAACTGGCCGTCCGCGAGACCGGGCCACGTGCCATGCATCCCTCCGAGAGCGTTGCCCGAGAGTACCAGCATGTTGTTGCCATGGCCGTGATCGGTTCCGATGTCGCCGTTCTCGAAAAAGCGGCGGCCGAACTCGCTCATGACGACGACGGTCAGGCGCTGCGTGTAGTTCGCGGCGCCGGCGCCATCGAGATCGGCATAGAGCGCGGCGAGCCCCGACGAGAGCTCTCCGACCAGATCGGAATAGAGCCCGCCGCCGTTGTTGCCCTGATTCTCATGGGTGTCCCAGCCGCCGAGATCGAGAGTCGCGACGCGCAGTCCCAGGTCGAGCTTCGTCATCTGCGCGATGGTCCGCAGGTTGTCGCCGAACCAGGTCTGCGGATAGACCGCGCCGTTCGCCGGCGTGTAGTCGCCACTCGCGAAGAGCTCGACGATGTCGACCGCGTCGAGCGCCTGGAGACCGGTCTGATGGAGCCAGCTCGTGCCGCCGGCGTAGAGGTGCCGGATCGCGGAGCGCTGCGCATTGCGCCAGGCCCACGGGCCAGTCGAAAGCGAGAAGGAGTCGACGCTCGAGAGGTTGATCGTGTCGTAGCTCGCGAGCAGCGAAATCGTCTGCGTGCCGCCGACAGCGAGCGAGGGCATGATGATCTCGGACGGCAGATTCGTCGCCGACTGAAGGTGGCGCGTCAGCCATCCGTTCGTGATGTTGCTCACGCCCGGAGTTCCGAGCTCCATCCAGTTCATCGAGTCGAAATGGCTGCGTTCGTTCGCCGCCATTCCACAGGCCGCGACGACCGACAGTTTGCCGTCCTGATAGAGCTCATGCAGCGGTCCGGCGCTCGGATGCATGCCGAACGTCGTCCCGCCGAGAGCGCCGATCGGCAGCGCTGCGCCGGTTCCCGTGAGCGGCACCCGCAGGTTCGGGCGCGCCTGCTCGTAGAACTGGCGGTCGTTCGAGGTGCCGCCGGTGGGTACGATCAGGTTCAATCCGTCCTGTCCGCCCCGCAGGAAGAGTACGACGAGGATCTCGTCATTGAAGTTGCCTTCACCCTGGGCGAAGGCGAACGAATTGAAGCGCGAACCGGCGAGGCTCGCAATGGCTGCGGAGCACCCGACGAGGAATCCGCGACGCGTGGACTGGCACATTTCGATCTCTCCTGAACCTGTCTTCTCAGCGCCAGAGGAATTCGGGTGACATGAACATCAACCCGACGAGCGTGCGCAGACGATCCTGCGTGTATTCCGGCCATTCGTTGGCTTCAATGGGAAGCGCGAAGGTCGGGTTGTGGCCTGCGGCCATGAAGTCGACCATCTCGTCGCGGTCGGCGGCGCCCAGCGTGCGGCCGAAGATCCGGGGAATCCAGAAATCGACGATCGCTTCCGCGGACCGCGCCGGGGAGGCGATCGTGGTGTTCACGATGTTGATGTAGCGATCGTTGCCATCGTCGTCGGCTTCGACGAGCCAGTTCACCAGCCGCCAGAGTGCGACCCGGGGATTCGCGCTCTGCCACGCGCCGCGGACGTCGGGATAGCCGTTCGGCGGGTGCCAGGCGAAGAGCGGCTGTCCGCCGGCCTCGTAGAACCAGTGGAAGGTACCGACCGCGTCTTCATCGGCGACGAACAGGGTGAACGGGAAGTCGGCGCCTCCGGCGCGGAGCGCGGCGGCCGCGATCTCGAAGGGCCGGCGGACCTTCTCGCCCCACGTCGTCTGGAATTCATTCGACAGGACGATGTGACGCACGACCTGCCTGATCTGGTCGGCCGCCTGCCATTGCGCGGTGAAGAGAGCCGCCGCAGAGTTGACGATCGACTGCGGCGGAAAGTCGCCGATCAGCCGGCGACAGAGCTTCTTGGCGATGAAGCGTCCCGTCGCCGGATGAGAAGCCAGGCGGTCGAGCACCGCGTGACCGTCGCTCTGCGCGGTGCCGCCAGCGGGAATGACCGTGCCGAGCACCTGCTTCTGCAGGTTGTCGTGCTGGGCGTCGCAGAAGAAGAAGTGACCGTCGTTGTCTTCGCCTTCGGGGCAGTCCCACTGGACCCAGTCGATGGCGAAGGTCCATCCGGTCAGGCCACGCGCGACGTCCACGACATCCTGCTGGCAGTAGCCGGTCGGATTCGGATAGCCCGGCACCTGTTCCCGCGGCAGATTGCCGTAGGAATTCTCGGCGCCCAGGCAGTGCAGCTCGATCATCTCGCGGGCGAAGTTCTCGTTCGATCCGACCGGATTGCCATCGAGCTCGGCGGCGAAATTGATGTAGTTGTCGAGGTAGACGAGCATCGCCGGCGACTTGCAGTCGGCTTCCAGCATCTGGCGGAAGTTTCCGAGCGCATTGGCGCGGATCACGTTGCGATCGTGGTAAACCCAGGTGGGTGCTTCGATGAATTCCCAGGCGTAAACGTTGAAGTGGTTGTGCCAGAAGTCGACCAGTACCTCGAAAAGCTGACGCTTCGAGTAGACCGCCCGGGTCCAGGTGGCGAGCTCGGTCTCGACCGCCGGAAGAATGCGCTCCTCCCACTCCGGGTCGACGACGTGATGGTCATGGAAGAGCTGCGTCAGCGTCTTGTTGAGCGTCGAGAAACCGCTCGCCCCGAGCCGGGTCGTGCAGGCCGTGTCGGCGATCGCAGCGGGAGAAAGCTGCTGGTCGACCCAGGCGGTGAGTCGCTGCGCGTCACTCGCGCCGAGCGCATTGAAAGCGGCGACCTCTGCCTGCGTGGGCCCGAACGCCAGCCGGCTGAGCGCCAGAACCGCCATCGACGGAGCAACAAGCGCGGCGTCTGCGACGGCAGTGGGTGCGCCCGAATCTCCTGCCGGAGCCTCGCGGCGCATTCGCCGCGCCGGCGTGTAGTCCTCGCCCAGGGACGGCAGGAGGAATGTGCGTCGCGAGCGTATCTGGGGCGGCGCCACGGCGGCGGCGGAAGGCGCACGTCGGCGAAGACGATCTCGACTGGAGAGTACGGTCATGAGACTCCCACGCTATGCCGGAAGCTGCGTCGGCGAAGCGACGAAAGTCACACGGTACGGGTGAATTCCTGCCGCGATATAGTCCGCCGACATGTCCTCCGAAGGCGCTACCGGCTCGGGTCGTCCTGCAGCTCCTGCGCTGCGCCGCACTCCGCTTTATGAAGCTCACGTGGCCGCGGGAGCGAAGCTCGTCGATTTTGCGGGCTGGGAGATGCCGGTTCAGTACACCGGCGTGATCGATGAGCACCGTGCCGTCCGCACGCGTGCGGGACTTTTCGACGTTTCTCACATGGGCGAGTTCACGATCAGTGGACCGGGTGCGCTCGACTTCGTTCAGGGGCTCACTCCGAACGACGTCGCGAAACTCGTCCCCGGACGGATCCACTACAGCGCTCTCCTGACTCGCGAAGGGACTTTCATCGACGACGTGCTGGTCTATCGTCTCGGCGAGCAGGAATTCATGCTGGTGGTGAACGCGGCGAACATCGCACCGGACTTCGCCTGGATTTCTTCACTCCCTCGTCCCGCGGGCGTCGTGCTGGAAGACCGGTCCGACCGGTTCGCGCTGCTCGCGCTCCAGGGTCCACGCGCGCTCGCGATCCTGCAGCCGCTCACCGCGAGCGCGCTTTCGCCGATCAAGTATTACGGCTTCGTCCATGGCGAGGTGGCCTCGAAGCCGGCGTTGATCTCGCGGACCGGGTACACCGGCGAAGACGGTTTCGAGCTCTATGTGGCTCCACAGGACGCGCTGGAGATCTGGCGGGCACTGATGAAAGCCGGCGAAGCGGAAGGCCTGGTGCCGGCGGGGCTGGGGGCGCGCGATACCCTCCGCCTCGAAGCCGGAATGGCGCTTTACGGGCACGAGATCGATCGCACCACGACGCCCTGGGATGCCCGGCTCGACTGGATCGTGAAGCTCGAGAAGGGCGATTTCATCGGGCGGCAAGCGCTGCTCGACGCCCGTACCCGTGGCGCTTCACGCCAACTGGTCGGATTCGAGGTCGAGTCGCGCGGCATCGCGCGCCAGGGGTGTGGCATCGTCGCTGGTGGGGAGGCCGTGGGCACCGTCACCAGCGGCACCTGGAGCCCGACGTTCGAGAAGGCCATCGGCATGGCCTATGTCCCGGCTGCCTCGGCCGAAGCCGGCACGGAGATAGAGATCGACGTGCGCGGCAAGCCGGTGATGGCCCGCACCCGATTGCTGCCGTTCTACAAGCGATCCCGCTAGCGCACCTCGCATCTCCGAGGCGTCGCGGCGCGGCAAACGAAGGAGAGAGGGAGACCAGAATGTATCCGGATGACTATCGCTACACCACAGAACATGAGTGGGTGCGTGTCGAAGACGATCTCGCGGTCGTCGGCGTCACGGATTTCGCACAGAAGGAGCTCGGCGAGGTCGTTTTCGTCGAGCTGCCGCAGGTCGGGCACGTCTACGACGCGGGCGACGAGATCGGCACGATCGAATCGGTGAAGGCCGTCGCCGAAATTTTCACGCCCCTCGCCGGCGAGGTGGTCGAGATCAACGAAGCGCTGGCCGACGATCCCGAGCTGATCAACGAAGATCCGCACGTCGATGGCTGGTTGATCAAGATCCGCTACTCTGCCTCCTCGGATCTCGACAGCCTGATGGACGCCGAAAGCTACGGCGAATTCGTGCAGCAGGGAAAGCACTGAGTTGTTCGAGCCGCTCGATACCTTCGTCCGCCGTCACGTCGGCGCGAATGATGCGGAAGTGGGGGAGATGCTCGATGCGCTCGGGCTCACGTCGCTCGCGGCTCTGATCGACGAAACTGTTCCGCCGGCGATTCGCGCGAGTCGTGCTCTCTCGATCGATGCCTCGAATTCGCAGCGGGCTCCGGGCGAGCAGGAAATGCTCGACCGACTGCAGGCGCTGGCGGCGCGGAATCGTCGCTCGCGGTCGTATCTCGGAATGGGATATCACGCGGCCCGGATGCCGGGAGTTGTGCAGCGCAACGTCCTCGAGAATCCGGGCTGGTACACGCAGTACACGCCATACCAGGCTGAAATCGCGCAAGGGCGGCTCGAAGCGCTGTTGAATTTTCAGACCATGGTTGCCGATCTGACCGCCTTGCCGATCTCGAACGCATCGCTGCTCGACGAAGCGACGGCGGCAGCCGAGGCCATGCACATGTGTGCGGCGATCCATCCGCGCCTGGAGAAGATCGCCCATCCGGTCTTTTTCGTCGATGCCGCCTGCCACCCCCAGACCGTCGCCGTTGTCGCGACGCGCGCGCGCGCGATCGGAATCGAGATCGTCATCGGCGATCCCGCGACTTGCGATTTCGCAGGTGGGCGCGTCTTCGGCGTTCTGGTGCAGTACCCGACGAGCGACGGCAGGATCGTGGACTACGCGCAGCTCGCGGAACGTGCGCACGCCGGCGGTTCGCTCCTCGTGGTCGCCGCGGATCTTCTCGCGCTGACGCTGCTGCGCGCGCCGGGAGAGTTCGGCGCCGATATCGCTGTCGGCTCGACGCAACGGTTCGGCCTGCCGATGGGATACGGCGGCCCGCACGCCGCGTTCATGTCCGCACGCGACGAATACAAGCGCCAGATGCCGGGGCGCATCATCGGACTATCGAAGGACAGCGCCGGGCGTCCGGCCATCCGGATGGCGCTGCAGACTCGCGAACAGCACATCCGGCGCGAGAAGGCCACGTCGAATATCTGCACAGCGCAGGTCCTGCCGGCGATCCTGGCGTCGATGTACGCCGTGTATCACGGCCCTGACGGCCTGCGGGCGATCGCTCACCGCATCCATCAGATGGCGGTGACTCTCGCCGAAGGTCTGCGGCGTGCGGGACACAAATTGGCGGAGGAGCCCTTCTTCGACACGCTCGCGGTGGAGCTCGCGCCGCGCGGCGGCGCGGACAATGACGCCGACGGACTGCTCGCCGACGCTGCGCGAAGAGGGATCAACCTTCGCAAGCTCGGGCCGCGCACGATCGGCATCGCGCTCGACGAAACTGCGGGCGCGGACGACATCGCCGATCTTCTCGATCTCTTCGGCACCGATCCGCAGGCACTCGAAGCGCTCAGCGAGGTCGCGGCCAGATCCTCGATTCCGGCGCCGCATGCGCGAACTTCGGAGTTTCTGACGCATCCGGTTTTCCACCGCCACCACACCGAGCACGAAATGCTGCGCTACCTCCGCCGGCTCGAGTCGCGCGACCTGTCCCTGGCGCATTCGATGATCGCGCTCGGATCATGCACGATGAAGCTCAACGCGACCTCGGAAATGGTGCCGCTGTCCTGGCCCGATCTCGCCGACATGCATCCTTTCGTACCGGTTGAGCAGGCGGAAGGCTATACACAGATTCTTTCGGACCTCGAGCGCTGGTTGTGCGAGGTCACCGGTTTCGCCGCAGTTTCCCTGCAGCCGAACGCCGGCAGTCAGGGGGAATACGCCGGGCTGCTGGTGATCCGGGCCTACCACGAGATGCGCGGGGACTCGCATCGCGACATCTGCCTCATCCCGGTTTCGGCGCACGGCACGAATCCGGCCTCGGCAGTCATGGCGGGAATGAAAGTCGTTGCCGTGGCCTGCGACGATCAGGGCAACATCGACATCGCCGATCTCGAGAAACGCGCCATCGAGCACGCCGACCGCCTGGCGGCAATCATGGTGACGTACCCCTCGACGCACGGCGTTTTCGAGGAATCGATCGGCAGGCTGTGCGAGATCGTTCACGCGCACGGCGGTCAGGTCTATCTCGACGGCGCCAACATGAACGCTCAGGTCGGCCTCTGCCGTCCGGGTGACTACGGAGCAGATGTCTGCCACCTCAATCTGCACAAGACGTTCTGCATTCCGCACGGCGGCGGCGGCCCGGGAATGGGTCCGATCGGCGTCGCTCGACATCTGGCGCCTTTCCTGCCCGGTCATCCGGTGATTCGCTGCGGCGGCGAGCAGGCGATCGGCCCGGTCGCGGCCGCCCCCTGGGGCAGCGCACTCATCCTCGCGATTCCATGGATGTACATCGCAATGATGGGCGGCGAGGGTCTCGCTCATGCGACGTCGGTGGCAATTCTCAATGCCAACTACATGGCAGCGCGGCTGGGTGATTTCTATCCGGTGCTTTATCGCGGTGCGAACGGACGCGTGGCGCACGAGTTCATTCTCGATCTCCGGCCTTTCAAGGCGAGCGCCGGGATCGAGGCCGAGGACGTCGCGAAACGCCTCATGGACTTCGGCTTCCACGCGCCGACGATGTCGTTCCCGGTGCCTGGAACGCTGATGATCGAACCGACGGAGAGCGAGTCGAAGCGCGAGCTCGATCGGTTCTGCGAGGCGATGATCGCGATCCGCGAGGAGATCCGCGCCATCGAAGAGGGCCGGATCGATCGCGCCAACAATCCGCTGAAGAACGCTCCTCACACCGCGGCAGCGATCGCCGACGAGAGCTGGGACCGGCCCTACACCCGGGAGCAGGCGATCTTTCCGCGGGACTGGGTCCGCGACGGCAAGTTCTTCCCCTCCGTCGGGCGGATCGACAACGTCTACGGCGACCGCAACCTCGTCTGCCTCTGCCCGCCGGTGGAGGAGTACGCGAGTCGCTAGATGAAAAGCCTCGGCGTGTTCTGTGGTTCGCATGCCGGACGGGGGGATCGCTACTCGATCGCGGCTGCGAGCTTTGCCCGGGAAGTGGCCCGTCGCGGAATCACCGTCGTCTACGGTGGCGGCCGGGTCGGTCTGATGGGCGTGGTGGCGGACGCGGCTCTTGCCGCCGGCGGGCAGGTGATCGGCGTCCTGCCCAGGTTTCTCGAAGCCCGCGAAGTGGGTCACAGCGGACTCACCGAGATTCATCTCGTCGATTCCATGCACGAGCGGAAGGCGAAAATGGCGGAGCTTGCGGACGCCTTCGTTGCGCTCCCAGGAGGCGTCGGCACCCTGGAAGAGCTTTTCGAGGCCTGGACCTGGGTCCTTCTCGGCGTGCACCAGAAACCGTGCGGTCTGCTCTCGGTGGGCAACTACTTCGACCCCCTCATCGCCTTTCTCGATCGCAGCGTAGAAGAGGGTTTCGTGAGTCCGGCGAATCGCGCGCAGCTCCGGATCGCGAGCGACCCGGCTGTGCTTCTCGCAAAGCTCTCGAGTGCGGGCGCTGCAGCGAATTCGTCCGGCGGCGGTGCACCGCGCGCCAGCGATCGACGAATTCAGGGACAGGTGGCGAAAGCGTCGCTGTCGGTGACCGCGGGCGCCGGCGTGCCGAGGTAGTTGAAGTAGATCTTGTTGGCACCGCCCACGATGTCGAAGACACCCAGCCGATAGAAGACGTCGGTCGTCGCGGCGGAGTAGATCCAGTAGCGTTCGTTGAGTCCGCAGGCATTGATCGACTTGACCAGAATTTCCCAGTTCTGGTCGTTGAAGAACCAGAACAGACCTGAATCGTCGGTACCGCAGGGCGCGACGTGCCCGATTCCGGTCCGGCCGGCGCTGTCCCGCCAGCTCACGGACACTCCGAATCGATGGTCCAGGCAGAGCGTCGTGTCGCTGGCGACGCAGGCCGGCGCAACGGGAAAGGTGAGGTATCCCGGAGCGCCGACTCCGGCGCCGTTATGTGCGCCGAGAGCGTCGTTGGCATTCGCGTTCAATCCCCAGACACCGACGAGCCCCGGAGATCCAGCAGTGATCGGCTTGTTGATTGAGGCGCGGAGCTGCTGCGTCGTGCGGGCGACGTTCCACAGACGGACCTCGTCGATCGCCCCCGCCGGCGTGAAGTGGTAGAGCGGATCGCTGGCGATCTCCAGGGGTCGGGAGTTGGTCGTGGGCGCGGTGGTGTCGGGAAATGTGCCCACCTCCACGCCGTCGATGAAGTGGCGGCGGAAGCTGCCGTCCCATGTGACGGCGATGTGCGTCCAGACTCCCGCCGGAACTGTTCCGCCGTTCTTCTGCGAGGCGCTGCCGTGAAGGTAGCTGCGCAGGGTCGTCCCGCAGACGCCGACCCACCACGCTTCGCTCCAGCCTTTGCCGGCGATGCTCGAGCATCCGCCGGCGTCGGTGACGTCGACCCAGGCTTCAAAGGTGAATCCGGCGGTCGGGTTGAGCGCGGACGAATGCGGAATCTCGATGTAGGTCGTGTCGCTTCCGCTGAGGGTCAGCCAGGCGCCGAACGGCTGCGCCGATAGGCTGCTCGAAACGAAAGCGAGCGCGATGGTGAAGGCGGCGAGCTGGGCCGTTCGGGTGACGATCGATCGCGTCGAAGGCATGGGGTTCCCCTCCTCTGGGGCTGCGAAAGCGACTGCATGATATCCGCCGTTCTTCGTCAGCGCCGTTCGACGAGCATCGCGTCGCCGTAGGAGTAGAAGCGAAAGCCGAGAGCGATCGCTTCGGCATAGGCGGCGAGCACGCGTTCCCTGCCGGCGAAGGCCGAGACGAGCATCAGAAGCGTCGACTTCGGCAGGTGAAAATTCGTCAGCAGGACGTCGACGACGCGAAAGCGGAAGCCCGGCGTGATGAAGAGCGCCGTCGAACCTTCGCCGGCTACGACCTCTCCGGAATCGGCAGCCGCGCTCTCGAGAGTCCGGACGACGGTCGTGCCGATGGCGACGACCCGGCGGCCCTCCTGGCGTGCGCGGCGAATCGCCGCAGCCGTCGATTCGGGCACGCGGTAGCGCTCGCGCTCCATCCTGTGTTCGTGCACGAGCTCGGTGACGACCGGTTTGAACGTGCCGATTCCCACGTGCAATGTCACGAAGGCGCGCTCGATGCCGCGCTCGTCGAGCCGGCGCAGAATCTCGTCGGAAAAGTGCAGTCCGGCGGTGGGTGCGGCGATCGCTCCGGGCTCGTTGGCCCACAGGGTCTGATATCGCTCGCGATCCGCGGACTCATCCGCTCTGGCGATATAGGGGGGCAGTGGAACGTGCCCGAGCGCTTCGAGGTGGGGCTCGATTTCGGCGGAGAACTCGATCGTGTGCCGGCCGTCTTCGCGTTTGGCGACGACCACCGCGTCGACCTCCGGGGAAAGCCGGAGGCGGGTGCCGACGCGTGCCTTCTTCCCCGGCTTCGCCAGGCAATCCCATTTCAGGGGACCCAGCTTCTCGACCAGGAGGAGCTCGATCTGCGCGCCGGTTTGCGGATCGTCCGGAATCTTCCGGGCGAAGAGCCGCGCCGGAATCACCCGCGTGTCGTTGGCGATGAGGAGGTCTCCGCGGCGCAGGATCCCGGGCAGGTCGCTGATCCGCGCATCGCGATCGGGTCCTTCCGCATCGAGGTGCAGCAGACGGCTTGCGCCGCGCGGGAGTGCCTCCTGCGCGATGGCGTTCCCGGGAAGGTCGAAGTCGAAGTCGCGGCTGAGCATCCGACGGCCGTCAGTGGAGCGGTAGCGGCAGCGATCGCGGGTCGAGCGCATCCCGCAATCCTTCGCCCAACAGATTGAAGGCGATCGCGGTGAGGGCGAGCGCCACGCCGGGAAAGAAGGCGATCCACCACCCGGCCGCGAGAATCGAGCGCCCATCGGCGATCATGTTTCCCCAGCTGGCCGCGGGTGGCTGCAGGCCGAAGCCGAGAAATGACAGAGCCGCTTCGTTGACGATCGCCGATGAAGCGGCGAGGGACGCTTCGACGAGCGCCGGCGCGAGCGCGTTCGGCAGCTGATGGCGCAGCAGCAGACGCCATCGGCCGGCGCCAGCAGCGCGCGCCGCCACGACGAAGTCGCGGTCCCGGACGGAACGGATCTCGGCCCGCACCAGCCGCGCCATCGGCATCCAGCCGGTGAGACCGAGAATGACGACGACGGAAACGGTCCCGGGACGGACGATCGCCGCAAGGCCGAGAAGCAGAAAGAGCCGCGGGAAAGCCTGCAACGATTCGATGGCCTTGAGCAGCAGGCGATCGGCGGCAGGAGCGAGATTGCCGGCGAGGGCTCCAAGCGGAAACGCGACGAGGCAGATGAGCAGGACCGTCCATCCGGCGACCGCGAGGGAGATCCGGCCCCCGGCAAGAAGGCGCGCCGCAACGTCACGCCCGAATTCGTCGCTGCCCAGCGGGAAGCGGCGCGCGCCGATCGCCGGCGGAGCATCGCTCCCGCCGGCGATCGAAGAGAGCGCGATTCGCGTCGGACGCGGTTGCCCCTTGAGCTCGATTTCGGCTCCACTGCGGACCAGGGAGGTCGCCGCCAGCACTCGCCCATCGACGAGCTCGACCGTCGTGAAGCGGCTGCCGGGAGAGGCGAGCCCGGCGACGGCGGGGTCGAGCTGACGATCGGGGCTCTGCGACCACGCGAGAGGGAGGAGAACGACTGCCGCGACGATGAGCGTGACGAGAATGAGTCCGGCACGCAGCGCGCGAGGGGTTCCCCGCCGCTGATTCACCAGGATGCGCGCGCCGGTCCCGGGCATGCGGTGGCTCAGGCCTCGCGCAAACGGGGGTCGAGCCAGGCCTGGAGAGCCTCCGCGAGAAAGCTGCCGCCGAGGACGAACGCTGCGGAAAGCGCCGTTCCCGCGAGGAGAACCGGGTAGTCCCGCGCGACCAGGGCGTCGTATGTCGCGCGGCCGATTCCGGGCCAGGCGAAAACGACTTCGACCGCGATGGTGCCGGAGAGCAGGGCAGCGAGCGACATCCCGGCGAGCTGCGCGATCGGCGCAAGACCGGCGCGCAGGGCGTGGGACCAGAGCACGCGCCGCGTGGAGAGGCCGCGCGCGCGGGCCGACTGGACGAACGGCTCGTTCAGCCGCTCGAGAACCGTGGCGCGCACGAAGCGCGCCGTGGCCGCGGCGGCAGGAATGCCGATCGCTGCGGCGGGTAGCGCCAGGTGCCAGAGGAGGTCCAGCGCCCGCCGGCCGGCGCTCCAGGATTCCGCGCCGACCGAGTGCAGCGCCCCGGGTGGAAAGAGCGGCGTCGCCACCGCGAAAACCGCGAGCAGCATGAGCGCGAGCCAGAAGGTGGGAATGGACCAGAGAGCGATGGAAATGCCGCGCAGGCCCTGATCCAGCTTCGAGCCGGCTCGCCTGGCCGCGGCGACTCCGAGCGTCAGTCCGACCGTGAACTCGAGGAGGAGCGCGGCCGAAGACAGCAGGAGTGTCTTCGGTGCGGTTTCGCGCACGATGCGGCTGACCGGGCGGTGCTGACTGAGGGAGTAACCCCACTCGCCACGAACGACTCCGGCGAGCCAGCGCACGTACTGCTCGGGGAGCGGGCGATCCAGTCCGTAGAGCGCGCGCAGGCGCAGGCGGTGCTCTGCGGGAACGCGAGGATCCTCGAAGGCGGCCCCGGGCCCGCCGGGGAGCAGGCGCAGGAGAAAGAAAACGGCAGTGAGGACGATCCACCCGGCGAGAACCGCGGCGCCGAGCCGGGCGAAGATCGCGCGCGTAACGCTCAATCGGCGCTTGCGCGGCGCTGCCACTCGGGCAGATTGAAATAGGCGGAGATCGCGTTCGGATGCACGTCCTCGAGGCTCACGCGCGCCGCGCACAGGCGTTGCGGCTCCCACAGAAAAGTGTAGGGCTGCTCGACCCTCAAGATCTGCTGCAGCCGCAGCAGATCCGGCTTGGCCTCCTCGGGCGTCGGCGCCTGCCGGCTCGCCTCGAGCAGACGATCGACTTCCGGATTGCTGTAGCTGCCGAAGTTATAGCCGTCGAGAATCTCTTTCGAGCTGAAGTACGGCCGCAGATCGAGCGTCGTGTCGACCGCCCAGCCGGCGAGCGTCGCGTCGAACTCGTGCGCGCCGTTGGCTTCCGTGAGAGCGTGGATCTCGATCGTCCGCGGCGTCGCTTGAACACCGACTTTCCGCAGCTGCTCCTGGATCATCACCAGCGCCGCAGTCCGCAGCCGGTTCGACGAGTTGGTCGTGAGCTCGAAAGCGAACGGCTTTCCGTCGCGCTCGCGGATGCCGTCGCCGTCGCGATCCTTGAACCCCTTGTTCTCGAAGATGCGCGCTGCCTCTGTCGGATCGTAGGGCCACGGTTGGATCGACGGGTCGTGGGCCCAGAGATTCGAGGGCACCGGAGAATCGGCGACGCGGGCGTAGCCTTTGAAGAGCGCGTCGACGAGCGCCTGGCGATCGATGGCGAGCGTCAGTGCGCGGCGGATCTCGGGGTCGTCGAAGGGCGGACGCAGGGTGTTCCAGCAGATGTAGTCGTACTGCCGGTTGTCGAACGCCAGCACCCGCAGCGATTTGTCGGCGGCAACCCGCGCCGTGTCCCCGGGTGTCAGCCCGCAAGCGAAGTCGAGCGCGCCGGCGAGCAACTGTTCGACGTGCGTCGCAGCGTCGGGAACGACGCGGAAAATGACCCGGTCAAGCTTGGGCAATCCGGGCTCGAAGTAGCGCGGATTCTTCTCCAGCACGACCTCTTCGCCGCGCCGCCATTCGCCGAGCAGAAAGGGTCCGCTGGTGACCAGGTGCTCGCGGAACCAGTCCGCGCTCTCCTGCCACTTGGCGAACGGAATCGCGCTCCAGGCATGCTGCGGAAGAATCTTGCCCTCGATCGCGTCGCTCAGTTGATAGGGGTAGACCGACTTGAAGTGAAAGCGCGCCGAATGCGGATCGACGACCTCGACGTCCGTGATCCGGTCCTTGATGTTCGAGTACTTCCACGCCACTTCCGGAGCGATCTGCGCCTGCCACGTCCAGCGCACGTCCGCGGCGGTGATCGGCACGCCATCGCTCCAGACGGCGTCCGGGCGGAGATGGAAGGTCAGGGCGAGGTGGTCGCTCGACCAGTCGTAGCTCGTCGCGAGCTCGGTGGCGAAAGTCGAGGGATGTTCCGTGAAGTCGGCCTGCTCCGAGAGGAGCTGAACGAAGAGCTGGTCGAGCACGTCGGTCGTGAACTGGATGTCGCTCGCCAGGAGCTCGTTGACGCCCGAGAGGTCGGCGATCGTCGCCCCGACGGCGGTTGCGGAGCGTGGCTGCGGGGCCGGCCGCTCGCCGGAGCAGGCGAACACCAGAGCGCCGGCTGCTGCCCAGGAGAGCGCAGCTCGCGCCCGGAGAAGCGACTTCGCGTTGCCAGGGAGCGGCATGGTCCGGCGATCGTAGAGAAGTCGTTCGCAAAAGAAAAGCGGTACCCGTTGGATTATGATTTTGCGGTGATTTCGCGGCCGCGCAAGCTGTCATCCCGCCGCAACTGGATCATCTTCGCCCTGCTCGGGCTCTTCATCGTCAGCGATTTCGGTCTCTTTTCCTGGCTGATCTTTCAGACCCTGTCCCGCCGGGAGCTCGACCGTGTCCTTCTCGAGACCCGCAGCGAAGCGCAGGACCTCGCCGGGCGCATCGCCGGCAGCGCCGAGAGCACCGGCGGCGATCTCTACACGGCCGTCGCGATGGAACGCGAGACCCAGACCTACATCGATTCCGTTCTGCGGCAGCGCCAGATCGTTCAGACGGTGGAGATCACCGATCGCGACGGCGTTCTGGTGATGAAGGAGAAGCGGGAGGCGGAGGTCGGCGTTCCGGCGACTCCCACCGCACCGGTGACGACCGAGCGCGAGTTGCCGAGCGGAGTTCCCCGGGTCGAGAACCGGACGCTCGAGCATCAGGACACGCGCAGCGTGCACCTTCCCGAAGGTGTCACCGATACCCTCGACGTCACCGTTCCGATCGGCGAGTTCGGTTCGCTGCGGATCGGCATCAGCGCGATCGAGATGGACCGGCGGATCGCCGAGCTGCGCCACGAGCTCATCCGGCAGACGACCTGGATCGGCGGGCTGACCGTAGCGATCGTCGTGCTGGCTTTTCTCCTCATTTCGGCGCTGGTCCGTCGCGGGCAGCGGCTCGAAGCTCAGGCGGCGGAGGCCGAGCGGCTGGCCTATCTCGGCACGCTCGCCGCGGGACTGGCGCACGAGATCCGCAATCCGCTGAATTCGCTCAACCTCAACATGCAGATGCTCGAAGAGGATCTCGCGCGACCGCAGGCGGCGTCCGGCCAGAAGAAGCTGCTGTCGATCACCCGCTCCGAGATCGCCCGGCTCGAGCGTCTGGTGAGCGACTTTCTGAGTTACGCGCGGCCGCGGGCCCTGCGCCTCAATACGCTCCCGGCGGCCGATCTGCTCGAGCGCGCGCGAGCGGTCATGGCGCAGGAGTTCGCTCTGCGCGGAGCGATCTTCGAGGTCGTCGACGAAGCTCCGGGTGCCGCCGTCCGCGTCGACGACGAGCAGCTGCAGCAGCTGCTGATCAACCTGTTGCAGAACGCGCTCGCGGCGAGCGAAGAGACCGGCAAGCCGCCGCGGGTGGTCCTGCGGGCGCGGCGCGAGGGGCCGCGGGTGGTCATCGAGGTGGAGGACAACGGCGCCGGCATTCCGGACGAGATCCGCGGGCGCATTTTCGAGCTGTTTTTCTCCACCAAGAAGGGCGGTTCAGGGCTCGGACTCGCGATCGCCGAGCGCGTGGTGCGCGCTCACGGCGGAGAGCTCACGTTCGAGAGCGAAGCGGGAAAGGGTGCGCGTTTCCGCGTCTCGCTGCCGCTTGCCGTGGCGCAACCCGGAAGCTCGTCTCCCGCCGCTGCCTAGTGTTTCTTTTCGTCGTGGACGATGACGATGGCGTCGAAGTCGTCTTCGGTCGCGAACTGGTCGGGCTCGTCGTTGCCGCACACCTGGCAGAGCGCCTCCTTGCAGCCCTCGTCTCCCCATTCGAAGACGTAGCAAGGGGATTCACAGTTGAGGCAGATGAGGAAATCGGGCGCGGCCATGGACAACCCTCCGGAGCGGCGGGCCGATTTTGCGCTGTCAGCGGTTCCGGGGCAAGCGTCGCGCCGGCGACGGCGGTTTCCGGCGGTTATCGGAAGTTACCGGAGGTTACCGGAGGCAGTCCGCTGCGAATTGCGGTCCAGGCGAATTCGGCGCGGAAGCGCTCGACGGCGGCGAAGAACTCCGCCGGACGCTCCCACTGAACGCCGTGGCCGGCGCGAGCGATGGGGTAAAAGCGCGCTCCGGGAATCGCCCGCGCCATGCGCTCGCCGGCGGAGCTCAGGAAAAGCCGGTCCTCGCTTCCCCAGATGAGCCCGGTGGGTTGCGTGAGCCGGGCGAGATCCTCGTCGCCGAAGGCGTCCTCCTCGCGCAGGGTCGCGAGGGCGGCGCGCACCGCGGTCGACTTGTACGACATGTAGAGGACGGGCCGGCCGAGCCGCAGGAGGAGCGGCGGCCGGACGAAAAGGGCACTCCAGATCGCCGCCGTGTCGCGGTAGGTTTCGACCCGGACCATCTCGCCGATCCGCTCCCAGTCCTGATCGCGGTAACCCCCGGGAACGACGAGCAGCAGACGGTGCACGAGGTCGGGGCGGGCGAGCGCGAGCCGTACCGCGATCCAGCCGCCCAGACTGATCCCGCAGACGGTGACCTTCACGCCCGGTCGTTCGGCCTGCTGCTCTTCGAGAAGCTCGGCGAGCGCCGCGGCGGCCTGCGGGATCCCCATCGCGAGCGTCGGCCCGCGCGAGCCGCCGAGTGTCGAAAGCTCGGGGACCTGGAACTCGCAATCCGCCTTGAGCTGGGAGACGAGAGGCAGAAAGGTCGCCGCGGTCGCCCCGAGTCCGTGGATGAGCATCCAGCTTTCGCCGCCCGGACTGCCGCCCTTCCAGACCTTGATCTCCCAGCCGTTGCTGGCGCTGAAGGTCTCCGGGCGGAGGCCCCGGGCACGCAGGGCGGTCGCCGTCACGAGCTCGAAGAGAGGGGCCACCCAAGGAAGCGTAACAGCTTGGCAACAGGGAGTTTGGGGGAAAGCACGCGGCGACTCGAGGAAGCTCGGTGGAGAGGCTCAGGGGCGGAGCGTCCAGTGGAGTGTCATGGGGAGCGTCTGGGGTGCGCTGGAGTTGACGGCCTTCGCCCTCGCCGGATATGCTCTGCGGCCCGCAACCCAATGCGGCGAAAGAGGTGTGTTCGTCATGTTTGCTGTCATCGAAACAGGTGGAAAGCAGTACCGAGTGCAGGCGGGGGACGTCCTCGACGTCGAGCTTCTGCCGGTCGAAGCCGCCAAGGATGGCGAGCGCGAGAAGATCGTGTTCGATCGCGTTCTGCTGGTGTACGGAGAGGGCGGCACGCGGGTCGGCAATCCGGTCATTCCGGGCGCGCGCGTCGAGGCGGAGCTGCTCCACGACACCCGCGGCCCGAAGGTGCGTATCTTCAAGAAGGTCCGGCGCAAGGGCTACAAGCGCCAGGGCGGTCATCGCCAGGACTATCTCAAGATCCGCGTCCAGAACATCGTCATCTGATCCCAATCGCTTCAGGAGCTTCCGGCAATGGCACATAAAAAAGGTCAAGGATCCACGCGGAACGGCCGCGATTCGAACGCCCAGCGGCTCGGCGTGAAGAAGTACGGCGGCGAGCAGGTCACCGGCGGGTCGATCCTGGTTCGTCAGCGTGGCACCCGTTACAACCCCGGCCTGAATGTGGGTCTGGGGAAGGATGACACCCTGTTCGCGAAGATCGATGGAACGGTCCAGTTCCAGAACCGCGGGCAGCGCGGCATGTTCGTCCACATCGTCCCCGCAGTGTAGAAATCCGCCGGCTGGCCGGCCCCCTCTCTCCCCGTGGTTTTTCTCGATGAATCGGTCATACCGGTGCGCGCTGGCCGCGGGGGGAACGGGTGCGTCGCGTTCCGGCGCGAGAAGTACATCCCCCACGGCGGTCCCTCCGGCGGCGATGGCGGCGACGGCGGCTCGGTCTTCCTGCTCGCCGACGAAGGCCTGAATACCCTCTATCACCTGCGTTTCCAGTCGATCTACGCCGCCGAGCGCGGGCAGCACGGTCTCGGCAGCAATCGCACCGGCAAGTCGGGCGAGGATCTCGTCATCTCGGTGCCGATGGGCACGGTGGTGATGGACGAGGAGAGCGGTGAGGTTCTCGGCGAGATGCTCCTCGACGGCCAGCGCCTCAAAGTCGCGCGCGGCGGGAAGGGCGGCCGGGGAAACCAGAACTTCGCCACCCCGACGAATCGCGCGCCGCGGCGCGCCGATCCCGGAGAGGAGGGCGGCGAGCTTCGCCTTCGGCTCGAGCTCAAGCTCCTCGCGGATGTCGGCCTCGTCGGGCTGCCGAACGCGGGCAAGTCGACCCTCATCAGCGTCGTGTCCGCGGCGCGTCCGAAGATCGCCGACTATCCGTTCACGACGCTCATCCCGAATCTGGGAGTCGTCGCCGAAGGTCCGCTGACGCGGCCGTTCGTCGTCGCCGATCTCCCCGGCCTGATCGCCGGCGCGGCTCAGGGCGCGGGACTCGGCATCCAGTTCCTGAAGCACGTCGAGCGTTGCCGGATTCTGCTGCACCTGGTCGACCTCTCCGCCGAAGGTTCGGCGCTCGAGGATCTGACGACCATCGAGCGCGAGCTCGAGGCCTTCAGTCCCGATCTCCTGGCTCGCGAACGCATTCTGGTCGGCAGCAAGCTCGACGCCGTCCGGGAAGAGCGCCGGGATGAGCTCGAACGTGCGGCCGCCGACCGCGGTCTGCCTCTGCTGCTGCTGAGCGCCGCGACCGGAACGGGCGTCCGACCGCTTGTCAGCCTGCTGGCGCTCCGGCTCGACGCACTCCGCCGCGCGGAGTCGCCGGTCGAGGTCGCCGCCGCCCACCGGCCGCCGGAGGCGGAGCCGTGAAGATCGGGCTTTTCGGCGGCAGCTTCGACCCCATTCACGAAGGGCATATCGAACCGGTTCTCGCGGCACAGCGCGAGCTGGGGCTCGACCGGGTCGTCTATCTGCCGACGGCAGCACCGCCGCACAAGCCGGAGCGGAAATTCGCTCCAGCGGTTTCCCGCTTCGCCATGGCTGAGCTGGCGCTGCTCGATCGCGCCGATTTCGTCGTGTCGGATCACGAGCTCACTCTTGGCCGGCCCGCTTACACGATCGAGACGCTCGAGCACTTTCGCGAGCTCGCACCGGGGGCGGAGTACTTCCTGCTGCTCGGCGCCGATTCCTTTCTCGAGCTCGAAACATGGAGGCGCTGGCGCGAGATCGTCACGACGACGCCGCTCGTCGTTCTGGCGCGCCCGGGATTTTCTGTGGACTCCCTGCCGGATGAGCTTGCCTGGGAAGTCGCGCTCGCGACCTCAGCGGGGCGCATCCATGTCCTGCGGAATCCGCCGCTCGCCGTCTCTTCGACGGAGCTGCGGCGTCGCCTGGCGGCCAGTGAGCGGATTCCCGACGGCTGGCTCGCTCCGCGAGTGGTACGATACATAGAGAAGTACAGCTTTTATCGATGACCTTGTCCCCCCGAAAATCTTCAGCGGCTCCGACCCGACCGGCAGATTCAGAAGCTCTTCCGAGCCCACGGCGAACCGCCGTCCGGGCGACGCCCGCCGACATTCAGGCGCGCGTCCGGGAAGCCGTCGCGGCGGCCCACGACACCAAGGCGGAGAATGTGCGCGTCCGGCATCTCGAGCCCGTGACGTCGTTCACCGACTACTTCGTCATCGCGAGCGCGACCAACGAACGGCAGGTGCAGGCGATCGCGAATGCCGTCGAGGACCGTCTGCTGAAGCAAGGCGTCAAGCCGCTGCACATCGAGGGCTATACATCGGCGCAGTGGGTCCTTCTGGACTACGGCGATTTCCTGGTCCATGCGCTTCTCGAAGAGCGTCGCGACTACTACGCCCTCGAACGCCTGTGGCGTGATGCTCCGGAAGTCACGGCGGACTTCGCGCCGCCGGAACCCGCCTCGTGACCTTGGGGCAGCCGGCGACGGAGAAATTCCTCGCCAGCCTGCCGACATCCTTCGGAGGCTCTTCGCCTCTCCCGCAAGCCGCCGCTTCGAATGCGCCGGTGCTCATTCTCGGCGAGCCCGGAACCGGACGTTCGGTCGTCGCGCGGCTGTTGCATCGTCTCGGACCGCGCTCCGCAGCACCGCTCGTCGAGCTCGATCCGGCGGCTGTCCCGGCTTCGCTCCTGGAGAGCGAGCTCTTCGGCTATCGCGCCGGAGCGTTCACCGGCGCGGAGCGCAGCCAGACCGGCCGCGTCGCGCGTGCGGAGGGCGGCACTCTGGTGCTCGATCACGTCGAAGAGCTCCCCATGACGAGCCAGCCGAAACTTCTGCGCCTGCTCGCCGAGCACCGCTACGCGCCCCTCGGCGGGACGGAGATCCAGGCCGAGGTCCGTTTCCTGGCGATCGGTGCGCATGACCTTCCGGAGCGCGTCGATCGCGGTGTCTTCCGCGCGGATCTTTTCTACCGGCTCGAGGTTCTGACCTTCGTTCTGCCGCCGCTGCGGGAGCGATTACAGGATCTCGATGCGCTCCTCGCCTCGCTGCTCGGCGATCTCGGAGAGCGTTTCTCGCGTCCCGGACTTGAACTGAGCGCGCGCTCGCGCGCCTGGATGCCGGCGTACACATGGCCGGGAAATCTGCGTCAGCTCAAGAACCTCCTCGAGCGCGCCATGCTCTACGCCGAAAACAACGTGCTCGATCCGCCGCCCCCACCGGAGCTCGCGACAAGCGTTGCCGGCGTACCGGCGACTCTCGCGGAGGCCGAGCGTGTGGCGATCGTCGCGGCCCTCGCCGCAACCCGGGGACATCAGGGCCACGCGGCGGCGCTTCTCGGAATCAGCCGCAAGGGGCTGTGGGAGAAACGCAAGCGCCTGGCGATTCCCTGAGCCCGAGGCCGCGCGTCCGCGGCTGCTACGATCGCGGCTCATGCACTGGCAGGAGCTCAATTCTCCGCAGAGCGAGCAACGCGTAGCCAGCGGCAGGACGATCGCGATCCTTCCGCTGGGGGCGATCGAAGCGCACGGGCCCCATCTGCCGCTCGGAACCGATGTCTGGATCGCCGAGGCGATGGCGAAGTCGGCAGCAGCGCTGCTTGAGAAAAGCGGGTGCTCCGTCGTCCTGCTGCCGGCGCTCGCTTACGCTCCGGCTCCATTCGCCAATCTGCACGCCGGGACTTTGTCGATCCGGCCTGAAACGCTCACCGCGCTCGTCGTCGATCTCGGAATGGCGTGCGGCCTGCGCGGGATCGAGCTGCTCGCGCTCGCCAACGCGCACTTCGATCCCGTCCAGCTGGGGGCGATCCACGCGGCAGCCGACCGGCTGCGGGAGTCGGGCGCGGTGCGCGTCGCCTATCCGGATCTCACGCGGCGCCGCCTCGCCGAGCGCCTCGGCGAGGAGTTCCGCTCGGGCGCCTGTCACGCAGGCCGCTACGAAACATCGATTCTTCTCGCGGAGCGACCCGATCTCGTCGATGACCGGGCTCGACGGGAGCTGCCGGCGGTGCCGATCTCCCTCGTCGATGCGATGCGCGAAGGTCACGCGACGTTCGGCGCCGCCGGCATGGACCGCGCCTACTGCGGAGATCCCGCGTCTGCCACGGCCAGCGAAGGGCGCACGCTCATCGCCGAGCTCGGCGCGATCCTTGCTGAGGCTGTTCGCAGCGAGCTAGGATGACGCGCAATCCGGCGACGTCAGCTAGCTCGCGCCCTACGGAGGCTCGGTCTATCGGAGGATTCGATGGGAATGGTGCAGGAGTTCAAGGACTTCATCCACCGCGGCAATGTCATGGATCTCGCCGTCGGCGTGATCATCGGCGCAGCCTTCGGCAAGATCGTCTCGGCACTGGTCGACAACGTCCTGATGCCGGTCCTCGGACTCGTGCTCGGCGGCGTCGACTTCACGCACCTCGCCGTCAAGCTCGGTGGGACGGCGGAAGCACCGGTTCTTTTGAGCTACGGTCTGCTGCTGCAGGCGGCCCTCGACTTCCTGATCGTCACTTTCTGCGTCTTCCTGCTGGTCAAGGCGGTGAACGCCGCCAGGAAACCCAAGCCCCAGGCTCCCGCAGCGGCGCCCGAGGTTCCGGCGGATGTCCGGTTGCTCACCGAGATCCGCGACCTGCTCAAGGTCCGGGGCTAGTACTGTTTCGAGCTCGCCCCGCTCGCCGCGATGGATAGATTGCCCAGGCTCGCCCGGATCTCGAGGTAAAGAATGCAGATCGATCTCCAGGGAAGGGTCGCGGTCGTCACGGGCGGCGGCCGGGGAATTGGCGCGGCAGCGGCGAAAATGCTCGCGGCGGCCGGAGCCCGTGTCGTCGTCTCCGCACGCAGCGGCGAAGAGATCGAAGCGGTCGCCGCGGAGATCCGGACGACCGGAGCCGTCGCGGAGGCGGTGGCGTGTGACGTCTCCGATGCGGGATCCGTCGCCGCCCTGCGCGTTGCGGCGGAAGCGCACTTCGGCGGTGTGGACATCCTCGTCGCGAACGCCGGGATCGCGACTTCGGCGCCGCTTGCACGGATCGAGCTCGCGGAGTGGAACCGCTTGATGGCGGTCAATGCCACGGGACCTTTTCTCTGCGCGCAGGCGTTCGTTCCCGGCATGATCGTGCGGCGGTGGGGCCGGATCGTCAACATCGCCTCGATCGCCGGCAGGACCGGTGCGCCGTACATCGCCGCCTATGCATCGACCAAGCATGCGCTCGTCGGGCTGACACGATCTCTGGCTGCGGAGCTCGCGGATCGCGGAATCACCGTCAACGCGGTCTGTCCGGGTTATGTCGACACCCCCATGACCGATCGCTCGGTGGAGCGGATCGTCGCGCGCGTCGGCGTTGCCGCCGATGCGGCGCGCGAAAAGCTCGTCGCCGCCAATCCCCAGCATCGGCTCATCGATCCGGGAGAGGTCGCCTTCATCGTGGCCATGCTTTGCGATGAACGTGCGCGCGGCGTGAACGGGCAAACCCTGGGCATCGACGGGGGAGCGTTCCTCGGATGAGCGGCCTCCGCCTCGGAATCGTCAACCCGGAAGAGCTCGGCGCGCCGCGTGGATTCAGTCACGGCATCGTCGCGCCCGCCGGCTGCAGCCTGCTTTTCGTCGCCGGACAGATCGGCTGGAACGAACGCCAGGAGATCGTCGAAGGCGGTTTTGCGGCGCAGTTCGAGCGCGCCCTCGAGAACATCCGCTCGGTCGTCCGGCGCGCCGGCGGTGAAGTCGACCGGATCTGCCGCCTCACCATCTACGTCACCGACAAGACCGAGTACGAGAGCGAAATCGCCGCGGTAGGCGAGGCATATCGCCGCGTCATGGGCCGGCACTATCCGGCCATGGCACTTTTGGAGGTCTCCGGTCTTCTTGCGCCCGGCGCGCGCGTCGAGATCGAAGCGACGGCGGCTCTGTCTCCGAAACCTTCCGATTCCTCGCTCGCGGGCAGGGCGCGATGACCCTCGATCCGAAGAGTTTCCGGCTCGAGCTCGATGCCGTCACCAGCGTCGCGACGATCACGCTCGATCGTCCCGAGCGTCTGAATGCGCTGACCTTCGAGGTTTACGACGAGCTCAAGACGACATTCGACAGTCTCGATGTCGCGCCGGGCGTCCGCGCGATCCTTCTCACGGGTGCCGGACGCGCCTTCTGCTCGGGCGGCGACGTCGAAGCGATCATCGGCAAACTCTTCGAAACCGACGCTCGCGGCCTGCTCGAATTCACCCGCGCCACCGGCGCGCTCATCCGCTCGATGATCGCCTGCCGCCGGCCGATCGTCGGCGCATTGAACGGTACCGTCGCGGGAGCCGGCGCGGTGATCGCGTCGGCCTGCGACATCCGGATCGCCGCTCCGAGCGCGAAGATCGCTTTCCTCTTCACGAAGGTCGGCCTTTCCGGCGCCGACATGGGCGCTTCGTGGCTCCTGCCGCGCATCGTGGGTCTCGGCCGTGCGATGGAGATCCTCATGACCGGCGACTTCCTCTCCCCGGAAGTCGCCGAGCGCATCGGTCTCTACTCGCGGGTCGTGGAGCAGGAGAAGGTTGTCGAGGAGGGTCGTGCCTGGGCCGAACGTCTGGCGGCGGGGCCGTCGTTCGCGCTCGAAGTCACCAAGCGCATGCTCTATCGCGAGGCGGCTCTCGATCTCGAGGCGGCCTTTGCCGCGGAGGTCGAAATCCAGTCGATCTGCATGCAGGATCCGAACTTCCGCGAGGCGTACGAAGCGTTCCGCGACAAGCGCAAACCCGTTTTCAGGTGATCCGCTGATGGATACGAAGGCGATCGCGGCGTTTCTCGAGCCGCGTCATCTCGAGCTCGCGCGTTCGATCGCCGGGATCGTCGACCGGGAATTCGCGCCTCTGGAGGCACCGGCGAACGATGACGCGGCGCGCGTCGCCGCCGTCTCTCTTGTCCGGACGATGGGGGAGAGCGGGCTCCTCCGACTGGCGGTGCCGACCGCCGAATCTGCGGCCGGAAGCGGTCCGGAGCTGCTGGCGCTCTGTCTCGTGAGGGAGTGCCTGGCCGCGGCTTCTCCGCTCGCGGATGCTCTGTTCGCGCTCCAGGCGCTCGGCTCGGCGCCGATCGCGCTCGCCGGAAATTCCGAGCTCCGCCGCCGCTGGCTGCCCGAGATTGCCGCCGGACGGGCGATCGCGGGCTTCGCCATGACCGAACCGGAGGCCGGTTCCGACGTCGCCGCGATCGCGACAACGGCGCGGCGGGACGGAGACTTCTACGTGCTCGACGGCGTGAAGAGTTTCATCTCGAACGCCGGCATCGCCGATTTCTACTGTGTCTTCGCATCGACCGATCGCGCGAAGGGCACGCGCGGCATCGACTGCTTCGTCGTCCCTGCATCGACGCCCGGCCTGCGTTTCGTCGCGCCCTACGTGCTGTCTGAACCTCATCCGCTCGGCGAGCTCGCCTTCGACGCGTGTCGCGTTCCGGTCGGCGCTCGTCTCGGCGCCGAAGGAGAGGGGTTCAAGATCGGCATGCGAACGCTCGATCGGCTGCGCCCGACCGTCGCGGCGGCGGCCTGCGGCATCGCCGGTCGGGCGCTTTCCGAGGCGATCGCTCACGCGCGCACGCGACGTCAGTTCGGAGCCCCGCTCGCGGATCTGCAGCTGGTGCAGGCGAAGATCGCCCGCATGGCGACGGATCTCACTGCCGCCCGCCTGCTCACCTTCTCCGCGGCCTGGGAGCAGGACCGGGGGCAGGCGCCCGAATCGTCCGCCGCGGGAAGTGGTCGGCGTTCCTCGACCGGCGCCGCGATGGCGAAGCTCTTCGCGACCGAAGCCGCGCAACGCATCGTCGATGACGCCGTGCAGATCTTCGGCGGTCGCGGTGTGCTCGCGAGCTCAGTCGTCGATCGGCTCTATCGCGCGGTGCGCGCGCTCAGGATCTACGAAGGAACGTCGGAGATCCAGCACCTGGTCATCGCGCGCGACCTGCTGCGCTAGCGCCGAACCTGCGCCATGTGGAAACCTCCCGAGCGCATCCGGCATCCGCTGCCGGAGCCGGTTTGGCCGGGCGCCGATGCCGCCCGCAGAGCGCGCTGGTTTCAACCGGTCGATGTGGGTCCCCTTCGTCTCACCGAACGCACCTGGGTCCCCGCGATGGTCCCGTGGCGCGCGACCGCCGACGGCTTCGTCACGCCGGAGGTGCTGGCCTGGTACGAACGCTTCGCGCGAGGTGAGCCGGGAGCGATCGTCGTCGAAGCGACCGGCATCCGCGACATTCCCAGCGGTCCGCTGCTCCGCGTCGGCGACGACCGGTTCGTGCCCGGACTCGCGGAGCTCGTTGCCACGGTGCGGCGCGCGAGCGGCGGAAGTACGAAGCTCTTCCTGCAGATCATCGACTTCCTCGGCATCCGCCGGCGGCCGGAGCGCTCGGTCTACTTCTCGCGCTTCCTGAAGATCAGCGAAAGCCTCAAAGAGAAGCTTTCGGTAAAGGAAGACTCCGAGGCCCGCGCCGTTCTGCAGACGCTCGACGACGCTGCGTTGCAGGCCCTGTTGTCAGATCGCGAGTGGCACGATCTTCAGTTCGGTACGCGCGAGCTGGTGACCGACCTTCACCTCCCGGCGATTCGCGACCTTCCGGTCGTGTTGCCTCCGCTTTTTGCCGCAGCGGCTTTGCGCGCGCAGCGCGCCGGTTTCGACGGCGTCGAGCTTCACTTCGCCCATGCCTACACGATGGCGTCGTTTCTCTCGCCGCTCAACACGCGCGGCGACGGCTACGGCGGTGCGCGCGAGCAACGGGTGCGGCTGCCGCTCGAGGTGATCACAGCGGTGAAGGCGAGCGTCAGCGGATCGTTCGCGGTCGGCTGCCGTTTTCTCGCGGAAGAAAAGATCGGTGTCGACGGCGCTGGCGGAACTGCGGAGGACGCCGCCTTCTTCGCGGCGGAGTTTGCGCGGGCGGGCATCGACTTTCTCTCGCTGTCACGCGGCGGTAAGTTCGAGGACGCCAAGCCGCCGAAGATCGGCGCGTCGGCCTACCCCTACACCGGGCCTTCCGGCTACGAGTGCATGCCGACGGCGATCTCGGACGCGTTCGGTCCGTTCGGAAGAAACGTCGCTGCGGTATCCGAGATCCGCGCCGCGGTCCGCGCCGCCGGCTTCACGACGCCGGTGGTTCTCGCCGGCGGCGTCTCGACCTTCGAACAAGCCGAGGGTTACCTCGCGGCCGGCGCCGCCGACATCGTCGCCGCCGCGCGCCAGTCTCTCGCCGACCCCGACTGGTTCAAGAAGATCCGCCTCGGCAGAGGCGCAGAGATCCGCCGCTGCATCTTCTCCAACTACTGCGAAGGCCTCGACCAGATGCACAAACAGGTCACCTGCCAACTTTGGGATCGCAAAGATCTCGAAGAGCCGGACCTGCTCAAATCCCGGGATGGCCGCCGGCGCCTGACTGCGCCGGCCTGGCCCGCTGAATGACGCCGACCTTCCGGACCGCACTGCGCTACTGGGCGCGCCTGGGCTGCGTGAACTTTGGTGGCCCAGCCGGACAGATCGCGATGATGCATCGCGACCTTGTGGTCGAGCGCCAATGGATCGACGAGCCGCGTTACCTGCATGCGCTCAACTTCTGCTCGCTTCTCCCCGGGCCGGAGGCGCAACAGCTCGCGACCTACATCGGCTGGACGCTGCACGGCCTGCGCGGCGGCCTCGCGGCGGGGATCCTCTTCGTCTTGCCGTCGATCTTCGTTCTACTTGGTCTGTCCTGGATCTACGCCGCGCACGGTGCGCTTCCGGCGGTCGCGACGGTGCTCGCTGGGGTGAAGGCGGTCGTCGTCGCCATCATTCTTGACGCGGTCCTGCGCATCGGCAAGCGCGCAATACTCACACCGCTCGCCGTTGGGATTGCCATCGCCGCCTTCGTGGCGGTGGCAGCCGGCATCGCGTTTCCCTGGATCGTCCTCGGTGCCGGGTTCCTCGGAGCGGTGGATGCCTTCGGCAGAGGCGGGTCGGTGGATCGGTCTCCGGAAGCGGCGCGAAAAGCTTCCAGTAAATGAGGTGCCGCTCCGGACGCTGGTGGGCCGCACCTTGCCGAGACCGGCCCCCTAGCCGCGTCCGGCTCCAGCGAGCGCGAAGGCGCTGGGAACGCTGGGAATGCCGGGAACGCTGGGAGAGCATGGCGATCCCTGCGCGTCGCACTCGCAGCGCTGGTGCTCTGGCTCATCCCCTCTTTACTGATCTTTTCGCGATTCGGCCGCAGCTCTCTGCCAGCGAGTCTCTACCTGTTCTTTACCCAGGCCGCCTTCGTGACCTTCGGCGGTGCGTACGCCGTGCTCGCCTACGTGAACCAGGCGGCGGTGACGCAGTTCGGCTGGATCACTGCGGCGCAAGCGGTGGACGGACTGGGCCTCGCCGAGTCCACGCCGGGCCCGCTCATCATGGTGCTGCAGTTCGTCGGCTTCATGGCGGGCTGGCAGGCGCCGGCGCCGGGCCTCTCTCCCGCCGCGAGCGCGATCCTCTGCGCACTCCTCACCTCCTGGGCAACTTTCCTGCCGAGCCTCACCTTCGTTCTCATCGGCGCCCCCTACATCGACCGCCTGCGCCAGGTCCGCCGCCTCTCCGGCGCCCTTGCAGCGATCCTGGCTGCCGCGACCGGCGTCATCCTGCACCTCGGCCTGACCTTCGGCGCGCACGTCATCTTTCCCACCGGGCTCGCCGCGGGTCCGCATGTCCCGAGCCTTCTCCTCGCCCTAGCCGCCTTTCTTGCGCTCCGCGCGACGAAGGTGAGTCCGGCGCTGCTGGTCGCTGGAGGGGCGCTTTTGGGAGTGGCAGCCGCCTGGGCCCTGCGCTAGTTGTGAAACGTCGAGGCAGTCGTATGGATCTGCGCTGCTCGACTGCTCGTTATCGCGAGCCATTGAGGAGGGGCTGCAGTGTGTTCGACGCAGGATTAAACCATTGACTCGTGGAGTGGCTGGCGAAGAGGACCGTACGGCTGACAGATCGATTGTTTTCTTCTGAACCGTAGAAGAAACTGGGGAGTCGCGAGACGATGCCCGTGTCGATACCAACGATGCTCAAGTTTCGACGAACGTCCCATCCCTGGTCATAGCCGGGCAAGCGACTTGCGATGAGTAGGTGCGAATCCGAGCCCTCCGCGAGAATCCAGGAAGGAACTTTCTCTGCGATCGGGACGGTCCGTTTCAGGTTTCCATTTCCGTCGAAAATGAGGAGCTTGGACCCACCGGGATCGTTCCACGCCACTGCCAGTCTTCCGTCCCGGAGAAGCTGACCGGAACGCGCCAGTGCGGAGGGCTCGATTTCCTTCGGAGGAGTGAGAGTCATGACGGATCGCCCCGATTCGAGATCGACGACACGCAAGGTGCGGCCCTGCGGCGAGGCGGGGTCCTTCTCCAATAGGAACCAGCCGGAAGGCCCGCGCATCAGGTTTCGCAAGTCGGCGATTGGCTTTCCCGCGATGACGAGTTCGTCGCTCGCAAGAGTCTTGGCGTCGAGATTGATCCGGAGAATCCGACCGACGTTCTCGCCATTGGCAGCCTGCATCCATGTGCGTTCCGCTTCTGTTCTCGCTCTTCCCGGCCACGCATCACATTGCACGAACAGCTCATGCGAGCTGGCGTACAAGAGATCACCAGGAGCCTGGCAGGCGGTCAACAGGATGGAAGTTTCGATCGCGCCGCTCGGGATTGCCGAGACCACGATGCGTTTGGGGTCCTGAGGCGAGCCGGTTCTTTCGAGAATCGCGATCGATTTTCCGCTCGGCGCGAGCGCCCAACGCTCGGCGGAAGGGCCTGCAGTGATGGAAGTTGCAATGGGGATCAGGGCATCCGCGCGCGGATTCAGGACGTGCAGCCTTCGCGTCGCCGGCAGTGCTGGATCGCGCTCCCAGAGGACGATGGTGCTCCCGTCAAGAGACCTCACCACGGAATTGCGGATCGCTCCGGCGTTCGAGAAGTAGTCCGAAGGGGGTCCAATCGCCATGGGACCCAACCCGAGGGAACGTCCCGTCGACGGTTGCAGAAGAAAACGACTCAGGATGTCGGGCGCGCGGGGGGCATATCCGCCGACGACGACCCAATCGGAGCCCAGACCCAGCGCCGTGGAGTTGTCGGCCGGCAGCGCCTCGATGGGCGGGTGAGTCAGCCAGTTCGCGAAAACGAGGAGAGAACCTGCGATGGCGAAGGAGGAGAACAGGAGACCCAACGAGAGTGCCTTCTGCGCCTTGTCGATCTCGGTGCGTCCGAGCCGCACCTGGCGCGCGGAAGTTACGGCGCCGGCGATTGCGACCGCACCCGCGAGAAGTGCGCCGGTCGTCCGGAGAGTCGCCACCGCACCCCAGGAGCACAGCAGTTGGACACTCCAGAAGGCCGCGGCGATGAGAGTTGTGAACGCGATCAGGTCGACAGCGAGCCATCCTTGTCTCGTGCGACTTCCGAGTGCGACCGGATTCGAAACGACCAGAACGACGAGGACCAGAAGGGAAACAGCGAGCAGCCCACCTCCGCGTGAATGCGAGAGCGGGTTGTCGAGGAGGACTCCCAAACCGTCGGCACCGGCCAGGGCGGGCGGACCGAATACGAGGACGGCAGCGAAGACGAGAGTGAAGTTGGCGGCGAGGAATCTCGCGGCCCAGATCGTTCCGGGAAGAACCGGGAGTCTGAAATCAAACGCCAGACGGCCCTCGGCAAGATCGCGGGTGAAGATCGATCCCCCCAGAAGTATCGCGAGGATCGTGCACCAGCTGAAGGCGATGGCGAGTCCCGCAGCGCCGCGGAGCTCGGTGGGCGTCGCACGCATATTCGGAAAATAGGGGAGCGCGAGGATGAGCAGCCCCATCGCGAGAGAGGCGAGAAAGAGGGGCGTTCGTTGGACGAGGTCTCTTCGGACGAGGTGCAGGAAGCCGCGCATGGTCAGTTCGCTTCGCTTCCGGCGTGGGCGAAGAAGAGGGCTTCAAGGGTCGGGGCTTCGGATCCCGCAGTCACGGCGCTCGCGCGCAGCGTCTCGATCTCCCCCTCCACCAACAGCTTTCCTTTCCTGAGAATGCCGACGTTCGTCGCGATGCGCTCGATGCCTTCGAGGTCGTGAGTGGTGAGAAGGACGGTCGTGCCGCGGTCGGCGAGCTCGGTGATGAGCTCGTCGAAGACGAAGCGGCGGGCGACGGGATCGAGGCCGAGCGTCGGGTCGTCGAGGAGCAGGAGCTCGGGCTGCTGCGCCAGCGCGAGCGAGAGCATGACGAGGCTCTTCTGGCCGCGCGAGAGAGCGCCGAAACGATGGTTCATGGAAATTCCGAACCGCTCCAGCCGGCCGCGAAAGCCGGCGGCGTCCCAGCGCCGGTGAAACGAACCGACGAACTTGCCGATGGCGTCGACCTGCATCGCCGGTGGTGCGTCGGGAGTTTCCGGCGTGGCGGCGACGGAGGTCATCAGTCGATGTCGCGCACTCCACGGATCGAGGCCTGCGATCTCCACGACCCCGGTGTCCGGCTTGCGATGCCCGAGCAGTGCCCGCATGAGCGAGCTCTTGCCCGAGCCGTTCCGCCCGAGGAGGGCGTAGACCGAACCTTCGGGGACGTTGAGCGAGAGGCGATCGAGAGCGATGGTGCGGCCATAGCGCACCGTCAGGTCGCGGACGAGGAGCTTCATGGATTGTTCCTTTCCGGCGATTCCAGCGCAAGAAAAGCGGCGAAGAGAGCGACCGCGGCAGCCTTCGCGTCGACGCCGAGGGCCGCCGCTGCGGCGGCGAATGCCGCGGCGGAGCGGGCGAGCTCGGCCTTGCGTTCGGCAGGCGAGGGCAGCGGCGGGTCGGCGGCGACGTAGGTACCATCGCCCCGGCGGACTTCGAGCAGGCCGCTCTCACCGAGCCGCAGGTAAGCCTTGGCGACGGTATTCGGGTTCACCCGCAGGTCGTGGGCGAGGTCCCGAACCGAGGGGATCGGCTCGCCGGGCGTCAGTGCTCCCGAGTGGATGAGCTTGCGGAGTCCGTCCTCGATCTGCCGGCCGAGCGGTCGCGGGTCGCGCGCGTCAACGGCCAGAGGGAGGTGAAGCACGTGTACTAGTGTGTTACTACACTAGTACGATGTCAAGACCCTCTACAGCAGCGCGCTGAAGAGCCGGGCGCCGACTTCGGCCAGGATCCTGCGCCGGCTGCGGCGCTTGAGCTGGAAGGGTCGGACTTCCCGGGCGTGTTGGAGATCGGCCTCGAACTCTCCCGCCAGCCGGTCGGCGGCGAGCGGGCCATAGACCGCGGCGACGATCTCGAAGTTCAGCCGGAAGCTCCGGTTGTCGACGTTGGCACTGCCGACGACCGCGAGCTCGTGATCGACGACCATCGTCTTCGCGTGCAGCATCGCCGGACGGTATTCGAAGACCCGGGCGCCGCAGGCCAGCCAGTCGTCGTAGTAGGAACGCACGGCTGCGGCGACCAGTTTCGAGTCGCCGCGGATCGGCACCAGCAGACGGACATCGACGCCGCGGTGCGCTGCGGAGCGGATGGCCATCAGCGTCGCCTCGTCGGGGACGAGGTAGGGGCAGGTGATCCAGATTCTTTCGTCGGCGCCGGCGATGGCGGTGAAGAAGAACTCGTAGATCGGGAAGTCCGCGCGGTCGGGTCCCGAGTGGACGATCTGCAGCCAGTGCTCTCC
This sequence comes from Thermoanaerobaculia bacterium, assembly GCA_039932315.1. Classification (GTDB taxonomy): domain Bacteria; phylum Acidobacteriota; class Thermoanaerobaculia; order Multivoradales; family JAGPDF01; genus JAGPDF01. The sequence continues at coordinate 23,941 of JBDTQG010000002.1, read as the reverse complement.
GCGCTCCTGCGACGGAAAGTAGGCCGGCTCGGCTTTCATCTCGCAATGTTTCGAGAACTGCCAGTTCTCGAAGAACGAGCGCTGGAGCCAGCGCACCGCCTCGCCTTCCATCCGCAGCTGCGTGTCCCGCCACGGCTTCTCGTCGCAGATCCCCACCGTCTGCTCGTCGCAGACGTTCATGCCGCCGAGGAATCCGATCTTTCCGTCGACGACCACGATCTTCCGGTGCGAACGGAAGTTGAGAAGTCGCGAGCGCAATCCGAATCGCGCCGGATTGAAGCGCGCGAACTCTCCGCCGGCGGCGACGAGCTCGTCGAAGAAGCTCGATCGCACGCTGGCGCCGACGCTGTCGACGAGGACGCGGACTTCGAGGCCGGCGCGCGCACGGGCAACGAGGATGTCGCGGATCCTTCGGCCAGTGCTGTCGTCGTTCCAGATGTAGAACTCGAGATGAATGTGATGGGTCGCGGCGGCGAGGTCCGCTTCGATCGCGGCGAACGCCTCCTTGCCGGAACGGTAGTGGGTGAGCGAGAGCGCCGAGGAAAGTGGCGCTTCATCGAGGCGCGCCGCCAGGCGGATCTGACGCGCGATGTCCGGCGGGATCTCCGGGTGGCGCTCGACGACCGAGAGCGCCCTCTTCACGCTGTCGGCCAGACCCTGGTAGCGCACCCGCTTCCGCCGCAGACGGCGCGGCCCGACGAGCCAGTACACCGGCAGCCCGACGAGCGGCAGAAAGGCGAGCGCGACGATCCAGGCGAGAGTCGACGCCGGCGCGCGCCGATCCGTCGCGACCCAGATTGCGACGCCGACGACCCAGGCGATTTCCAGAACGAGGACGGCCCACCACGGCATGGTTCGCGCAGCCTAGACCAATGGGCTGCAAGACACACAATGCCGCGCCCTGCAGCGCCTTTGCCGGTCCGCCCTGCCATCCGCTTTTGCAGGGGCAACGCAACGCCTGCGTCGGGGCAACGCCACGGTGATGTTGTGGCAACGCCACGCTCTTGTAGGGGCGACGCATGCGTCGCCCCTACGAAGGCCACCGCGGTTTGGAGACGCGCTCGATTCGGTGCGGCGTCGCCCCACATAGAATCTCCCCATGCGCATCGCAGCGATCGGCGGTGGACCGGCGGGGCTCTACTTCGGAATCCTCATGAAGCGCGCCTTCCCGGAGGTCGAGATCGAAATCCTCGAGCGCAACCGGCCGGAGGACACGTTCGGATTCGGCGTCGTCTTTTCGGACGAGACGTTGTCGTTCTTCGACGACGCTGACCCTGAATCCGCGGCGGCAATCCGCGCGCGCTTCCGCACCTGGAAGGAGATCGAAACCCGCTTCCGCGGCGAAACGATCGTCTCGACGGGGCACGGATTCTCGGCTCTCGCGCGAGCGGAGCTGCTCGCGATCCTCCAGCGCCGGGCCGAGGAACTCGGATGCGCGATCCGATTCGAGCGCGAGCTCGCTCCCGGGGATGCTCTTCCCGCGGCGGACCTCGTCATCGGTTGCGACGGCGTGAACAGCTCGATCCGACAGCGCTTCGCGACCGCTTTCGGAGCGAGCGTCGACTGGCGACCGAACCGGTTCTCCTGGCTGGGAACCGATTTCGCGTTGCCCGCCTTCACGTTCATCTTCGCCGAGACCGAACACGGCCTCTTCCAGGTGCACGCCTATCCCTACGCTGCCGACCGCAGCACCTGGATCGTCGAGTGCTCCGAAACGGCCTGGCGCAGTGCCGGCCTCGATCGGGCGAGTGAGGAAGACACAGTTGCATTTTGCGAGCGTCTCTTCGCCCCGGACCTCGGCGGGCATCGGCTGCTCGCAAATCGCTCGCTCTGGCGGCAGTTTCCCACCGTGCGATGCGATCGCTGGCACGACGGAAGCGTCGTCCTCCTCGGGGACGCGGCGCACACCGCGCATTTTTCGATCGGTTCCGGAACCAAGCTCGCGATGGAGGATTCGATCGCTCTCGTCGCCGCATTTCGCCGGCTCGGGACGTCGGACGTCACCGCGGTTCTCGAGGAGTACGAGCGCTCGCGCCGTATTGACGTCGTCAAGCTGCAGCGGGCGGCGCAGGTGAGTCTCGAGTGGTTCGAGAACTCGGCCCGCTACCGGACGCAGGAACCGCTGGCCTTCGTCTTCAATCTGATGACGCGCTCGAAGCGGATCACCTACGACAATCTTCGAGCGCGGGATCCGGAGCTGATCCGCAGAGTCGATCGTCAGTTCGCAGCCAGCGAGGCCGCAGAGCCGGTGGTGCCGCCGGCGTTCACGTCTTTTCGCGCGCGCAGCGTGGAGCTCGCGAACCGCATCGTCGTTTCGCCGATGTGCCAGTACTCGGCCGAGGACGGCACGGTGAATGACTGGCATCTCGTGCATCTCGGGAGCCGCGCGGTCGGCGGCGCCGGTCTCGTCATTGCCGAGATGACGGATGTCGCCGCGGAAGGCCGGATCACCCCCGGGTGCGCTGGCCTCTACCGTCAGGATCATGTTGCGCCGTGGCGCCGCATCGTCCACTTCACCCACGCGAACAGCGCGGCGAAGATCGGCGTCCAGCTCGCTCATGCCGGACGGAAAGGTTCAGTGCATCATCCGTGGCGCGGCGACGATGTCCCACTCGCGGCCGGGGAAGGTGGATGGGAAACGTTGGGGCCCTCGGCGGATCCGTTTCGTCCCCACTGGCCCGCGCCGCGTGCGATGACGCGCCTGGACATGGATTGCGTCCGCGACCAGTTCGTACGATCGACCGCATGGGCGGCGGATGCAGGCTTCGACTGGGTCGAGATCCACATGGCGCACGGCTACCTTTTGTCGAGTTTTCTATCGCCGCTTTCGAACTCCCGACGCGACGACTATGGCGGCGCGCTCGAGAACCGGATGCGCTTTCCACTCGAGGTGTTTCGCGCCGTGCGCGCCGTCTGGCCGGCACATCTGCCGATCTCGGTGCGCATTTCGGCGACCGACTGGATGGGAGAGGCCGGCTTCACAGTGGACGAAGCGGTCTCGGTGTCTCGGGAGCTCAAGGCCGCTGGCTGCGACCTCATCGACGTCTCTTCCGCCGGAAACTCGCCCGATTCGCGGCCGGACTACGGACGGATGTATCAGGTGCCGTTCGCGGAGAAGATCCGCTACGAAGCGGGAATTCCGGTGATGGCGGTCGGAGCCATCCTCGACGTCGATCACGCCAATACGGTGCTCGCCGCGGGACGCGCCGATCTCGCCCTTCTCGCCCGGCCTCACCTCGCGGATCCGTACCTGACGCTCCACGCGGCGACGCGCTACGGCGTCGACGTCGCCTGGCCTGGCCAGTACCTCCTCGGCAAACCGAAACCGGCGATTTAGGGCGCGGAGCGTGGACCGGAGCCCGGGCTAAAATCGAATCATGGCCTTCCGCACTCCGCTGCACGTCCGCTTCGGCGACATCGATCTCGCCGGAATCGTCTATTACCCGCGCTTCATGCATTTCTGCCACGTCGCGATGGAGGAGTTCTTCGACGCCATTGTCGGCGTCGACTATCCGACGTTTCTCACGGAGCACCGGCTGGGGCTCCCGGTCATCCACCTCGAAACCGACTATCACCGGCCACTGCGCTATGGGGAGAAAGTGGAAATCGAGGTGGCGATCGAGCGTGTCGGCGGCAGCTCGGTCCACTGGCGGTACCGCTTCCTGCGCGAAGGGTCCGACCGGCCGTCGGCGGAGTGCCGGATCGTCACGGTCTGCGTGTCCGTGGAATCTTTCCAGAAAGCGGCACTTCCGGCCTGGTTGGTCGAGAAGCTGCGCCCTTCCGTCGAGCCGCGTGGCGCCATGCCCGGGGCCGATTCCGACAAAAGTTCCGACTCCTGACGAGAGATGGCATCTGACGTGCTCTGGACTTCGTATTGAACTACAGAGTCCGCAGTTCTTCGAGCCATCCGGGTTCGACACTCTCAGGAGGAACGACCTTGATCAAAACGTCCAAAGCTTTGAAACTCTTCATGCTGCTGCTGGTTCTGCCGCTGATTGCGATCTCTCCCGCCACCGCATCGAGCCACCGCGAAGCGCCCGGCATTCTCGGGTCGCCCCAGGTCGACGGGACGGATTTCTACATGTTCCGCAGCTACGAGGCCGGTCGCGACGGCTATGTCACCTTCGTGGCCAACTACTCGCCGCTGCAGGACCCCTACGGCGGTCCGAACTACTTCCCGCTCGATCCGATGGCGCGCTACGACATTCGGATCGACAACACCGGGGACGGCGTCGAAGATCTCTCGTTCGTGTTCCAGTTCACCAACTACAACCTCAACATCAGTCTCCCGGTCGGTACGGCAGGTTCCGAGGCGACGGTTGCGATTCCCCTCCTCGCCGCCGGCCAGACGCTGGTCCAGCCCGGTGGCCTCGCGGCGCTGAATCAGGCGACTCTCTACACCGTCGACGTCGTGCGCGGTCCGATTTCGAGTCCCCGTTCGGTCGCATTCGCGAGCAACGGTTCGGATGAAGGTTTCTTCTTCGGCAAGCCGAATGACAACGCCGGCGTCAAGACCTATCCCGACTACGCGGGTTACGCGGCGCTCTACCAGGCGGACATCTCGGTTCCGGGCTGCGACGGTTCGGGCCGCGTGTTCGTCGGGCAGCGCAAGGAGTCGTTCGCGGTCAATCTCGGACCGGTCTTCGACCTCGTCAATCTGAACCCCCTCGGCGCTCCGGACGCCATTCCTTCCGAGCTCGCGGACAAGAACATCACCTCCATGATCCTCGAGCTGCCGATCGCCTGCGTCACCGGCGGCCACGGCCCTACGATCGGCGCCTGGACGACGGCCCGTCTGCCGCGCGAACGCACGCTGTCGTCGAACCCGACCTACGATCAGCCGAGCACCGGTTCGCCGGACTTCGTGCAGGTCTCGCGTCTCGGTATGCCGCTGGTCAACGAAGTCGTCATCGGCGTCAAGGACAAGAACAAGTTCAACGCCAGCCAGCCCAAGGACGATCTGCAGTTCGCCACCTACGTCACCAACCCGACTCTGCCGGAGCTGCTGCAGATCCTCTTCGGAGTTCAGGCTCCGAACAACTTCCCGCGCACGGACCTGCTGGCTGCGTTCGTCACCGGCGTGACCGGTCTGAACGAATTCGGCTTCGGTGAGATGTTGCGGCTGAACACCGATATCGCTCCGACGCCGGAAGCGACGCAGAGCAATCTCGGCGTTCTCGGTGGCGACCTCGCCGGGTTCCCGAACGGCCGTCGCCCGGGCGACGATGTCGTCGACATCGAGCTGCGCGTCGCGATGGGCGTCCTCTGCCATGCCTTCCCGGGCGTGTACTGCAATCCGGCCGACGCTCCGTCCGGCACGCTGCTGTACACCGACGGAACGCTGCAGGACGCCAAGCAGTTCGACATCACCTTCCCGTACCTGACGACGCCGCTTCCGGGAGCGTAGTTCAGCAGGGTCCGGCGTAGATTCATCGCCGGACCCCGCCTGGAGGCTTTTCAGTCGGGCTGGGTTTGTCCGAGCGCCGCGGTTCGGGAGAGGATCTCGCAGGAGATCCGATGCCGCCGCGGCGCCCGCTTGTGTACACCGCTCTTTCGGCGGTCAGTTTCGCCCTCCTCGCCCTGTCCGCGAAGCTCGCGATGCATTCCCTGCCGGGAGCGGAAGTCGCCTTCCTGCGCTTCGCGCTCATGATGGTGCCGCTGCTTATTGTGCCCGGCCTGGGACGGAAAGCCCTCACCTTCGAGCGCCTCGACCTGCTGATCTATCGCGGGCTGTTCGGAGGATTCGCCGTCCTGCTCTACTTTCTCGCACTCTCGCATGTCCCGATCGGTACGGCGACTCTCCTCAACTACTCGTCGCCGATCTTCAGCGTGCTCTTTGCGACTCTCTTCCTCGGCGAAAGCGTGCGCCCCTGGGTGCTTCTTCCGGCCGCGGTCGCCTTTCTCGGCGTCGGTCTGGTGACCGGCGGTCTCGCTCCCGGGGGGCTGCTCGCGCATTTCGGGCGATGGGAGGCTGCGGGCCTCTTCTCGGCGGTGCTTTCGGGCGCGTCCGTCGCGGCGATCCGCGCCGCACGTCGCACCGAAAGCTCGTGGGCGATCTACGGCAGCTTCACGCTCTTCGGCCTGATCACCACCGCGCCGTTCGGCCTTCACGACTGGCGAACGCCGACCGGTCGCGAGGCGCTGCTGCTCCTCGTCGTCGGGGGAACATCGATTGCCGCGCAGATGCTGATGACGTACGCCTACCGCTGGGTGACGAACGTCCAGGCCGGTGCGATGGCACAACTGACCGTGCTGATCTCCTTCGGGCTCGGCGCGCTCCTGCTCGACGATCCGTTCGGTTGGCAGCAGGCGATCGGCTGCACGCTGACACTGGCGGGAATCCTCGGTGTCGTGCGCGTGCAGGCGGCTCCGCGGGCGATCGAATAGGTCGGAGCGGGGCTCAGACGCGGTCGGACCGGCGCGCGAGCCGAGCGAGAGCCCGGGGCAGCCGTGGATGGGCGTCGAAGCGGTGCACGAACTCCGCCTCTTCGCGACCCCCTTTGGCGCGGATCACGGCCAGAAGTGCGGCGCGCTCGGCCAGGCTCCACGTCTCGACGCCGGGCAGAAGCAGGACGACCGGAGCCCAGCGCCCGAACATGAGAAGCTCGTCCGCGCTCCAGCCGGCGAGCCGGCGAGCTCCGAGGCGGTCGCGCGCCTCTTCGTCGCAGGCGGCGGCGCCCCGGTCCGGCGTGGCGCCGAAGCGTCGCGAAAGCAGAGCGGTCACCGCGAGGCCGACGGACGGCAAAGGCACTTCGCCGATCACGTCGCGGCGCTCACGCCCGAGATGGAAGAAGAGATTCTCGCGGGACAGGCGGACGAGAATCTCGCGACTCGAGCGGTGGGACGGATCGCGCTTCATCTCGGCCATCTCGCGCCGCATCAGCGCCACGACGTGCGGTTCTCTGGGGACGAAGCCGAGCTTGCGATAGAACCACCACGCACCCGAGTCGAGCGCCTCGTCGTTGTCGTCGCCGAGCTGGTAGGGAAAGATCGTGAAAGCGTCGGCGCGAAAAACCTGGCGCACGGTCGCGAGGCCCCGCGCGTAGACGTGCGCCGCTTCGATCCCGCGGAAATTCTCGAACACGTTGAAGGCGATCTCGGCCGAGCCGAAGAGGGCGCTGTTGAGGAGATAGCCGATCGGCACACCGTTCTTGAGCGTCAGAAAACCGTAGACCGCCTCGAGCAGCAGACGTCGTTCGGGGAGAACGCCGAAGACGGCGAACTGCAGGCCCTCCTCCCAGGTCACGAGGCGCACGTCTTCGACGCTGCCGTAGGCGAAGGCGTCGAGATCGCGGCTCCGCGTCACCATGGCGTTCCGCGCGAGCTCGAGAACCTGCGCCGCGCGCCGGCCCGTGAGTCTTTCCACGGCGAGAGGCTCGCGCGCGATTTCAGCTCGGAGATCCGGCCGGCCGCGCCGCAGCGGTCGCGGGTGACAGACGACCGGCGCTCCGGCGAGGCGCTCGCGCGTGCGTGAGGGCGTCTCCACTCCGGCCGCGAGACGAAAGGTGAGGTCGAGATCGTCGACGACGCGCTCGAACAGGAACGACGTCGGCAGTGCCGTGCGCAGCCGACGGAGAAGGAGCGCCGCTCCGGTCTGCTCCGGTCCGCGCATCCGATCGAGCCACTCGGCCGAAGACCAGGCGATCTCGTCGATTCCCGGAACTTCGGCGGAATGCGCCACGAACGGCAGCCAGCGCTCGACCGGATCCCTGGACGAGGCGCTCGCGTTTTCCTCGGGAACGATCTCCAGTTTCCCGGGATAGCGCTCCGCCAGCCGCCAGGCGGTCTCGGCGAAGAACGAGAACGTCGTCGACGTCCCGGCGATGCCGCTGTCGGCGAGGGCGCTGCGAAATTTCCGGAAGTCGGGGCGGAGCTCGAATCGTTCGAGCTGCGTTTCGACTTCGCGGAGGAGCCCGCGATCGTCGGGATAGGCACGCAGGAAGACCAGCGCCTCGTGGTAGCGCCCGACGAGGGAAGCCGAATCGAATCGGGTTCGACCGAGGACCTGGAGCAGGGCGCGCTTCTGCCCTGCGATTCCGGGGCCGAACTCTGCGCGGAGCTTCTCGAGAGTGGAGAGATCGGCGCGCGCGGTTCGTTTTCGTCCTTGTGGCATTCTCGATCGGCGGTTCATGACTTGTCCGCCGCGTCCGCCGCGCCCGCCGGAGGTCGCTTCAGCGCGCCGCGATCGATCTTGCCGAGGTGCGTGCGGGGAAGGTCGGCGACGATGTGCACGATTCGCGGTGCTTTGTAGGGCGCAAGCTCGCGCGCGACGAAGTCGGAGAGCTCGCGCGCGAGCCCTTCCTCCGCAGCAGGAGCTGCCTTGGCTGCCGGCGGCGTCTGTCCGGCCACCGTCTTCGGGATGACCCAGGCTTGCGGCTTCACGAGGCCGTTTCCGTCGACGATCCCGACGACGGCGCATTCGCCCACCTGCGGGTGGCGGAGGAGCGTGCCTTCGACTTCCGCGGGCGAGAACCAGCGGCCCGCCACTTTGAAGACATCGTCGTCGCGACCCTGGTAGGTGAAGAATCCATCGGTGTCGCGCGAAACGAGATCGCCGGTGACGACCCACTCGCCTCGGAACGTCGCCTGCGTCTTCTCGAGCTCGCGGAAGTAGCCCCAGGCGCGAGCCCCGCCGCGCACCCAGAGCTGGCCGATCTCGCCGTGAGGCAGCTCGTGTCCGTCGTCGTCCCGCACCTGCACCTCGAAACCGGGGACGACCTCGCCGAGAGTGCCGGCGCGAACGCGTCCGGGCAGGTGCGACAGAAAGACGTGCCATTGCTCGGCGGTGCCGAGCCCGTCCAGCAGCTCGACACCGAACGCGGCGTTCCAGCGCTCGCGAAGGGTCGCGGCGAGCGCCTCGCCAGCCGAGGTCGCGACGCGCAGCGACGAGAGATCCTGTTCGCCCGCCTGAGGGTGGGCGACCATCTGCTGAATCAAGGTCGGGACGTTGACGAGCACGGTGGGCCGGTGACGCCGGATCGCGGCGAAGATCGAGTCGGCGGTCGCCTTTTCCGGGAAGAGGCAGGCGCTCGCTCCGACCGAGAAGGGGAAGAACAGGTTCGATCCCATCGCGTACCCGAAATAGAGCTTCGGTACCGCGAGCGTGATGTCGTCAGCGGCGAGCCCGAGAATTCGCTGGCCGTAGGCTTGAGTCGTGAAGGCGTAGGAGCGATGACTCTGCACGACCGCTTTGGGGCGGCCGGTCGTTCCGCCGGAGAAAAGCAGCACGGCCGGGTCGTCCCGATGCGTCCGCACACGGTTGAACTCTCCGCTCACCGATCGCGCGAGCTCCGCGAAACCCGCGCAGCCCGGTACCGGGTCGCCGACCGCGAGCAACGTGGTGTTCTCCTGCGCGGTCGCGAGCGCCTGTCCGAAAAGCGGTGCCAGACGGCTATCGATGATCGCCAGTCGGGGAGAGAGGTATTCGTACAGCGAGGCGACCGCGTCGGGCGCGAGGTCCGGGTTCAGCATGACGACCACAGCACCGGCCTTCAGTGTGCCGAAGAGAGCGCCGACGAACTCGGCGCCGTCGGGCAGGGCGATGAAGACCCGCTCTTCCCGCCGCAGGCCGAGTCCCTGAAGCACGCCGGCGAAGCGGTTCGCGAGCGCCTGGACTTCGGCGTAGGTGAGCGAACGGTCCGGGAGGCGCAGCGCGATTCGATCGCCGTTGCCTTCCGCAACGCGGGCGTCGAGCAGCCACTCGGCGAGGTTGAAGACCTCAGGCATCTCGGGGATCGGGAGCACTGGAAACGATTCTAGCTGGGCGGCTTGGCTCCGCAATGCCGGACGACGCCGGATGCCGATGCGCCTGCTCGCTGAGAAAGCGCTCCGCGCCCGTTTTCAATCAGGCAGGAACCGCCCTCGGTCCGGCCACCCGTCGCTACCGTGACTCAGGGTGAGAAGAATTCATCCCGGTATTTTCTTGGCGCAGCAGCCAAGTCCTTTTTTTCCTTACCGAGCTTTTGCTTTTTCTTCTACTGCTTCTACCTTCTCGCTACCGCCCGGTCCAGGCCGCAGGACGCTTGGCGAGGAATGCGGCGACGCCTTCTTCCTTGTCCTCGGTCGAGAAGCAGAGGCAGAAGAGGTCGCGTTCGTAGGCGATGCCATCTTCGATCGGGAGTTTCTCGGACGCCCGCATCGCCTCTTTGGCCACCTTGAGCGTCAGCGGGCTCTTGCTCGCGATCTTCTGCGCGAGCTCGAGGGTCTTCGCGCGCAGCTCATCGGCGGGAAACACGAGATCGACGAGCCCGATCTCTTTCGCCTCGGTCGCCGGGATCAGATCGCCGGAAAGGATGAGGCGCATCGCGTGGCCCATACCGACGAGCCGCGGCAGGCGCTGCGTGCCGCCGCCGCCGGGAATGAGACCGAGGTTGATCTCCGGCTGCCCGAAACGAGCCTTGTCGGACGCGATCCGCATGTCGCACGACATCGAAAGCTCGCAGCCGCCGCCGAGACAGAAGCCGTTGATCATCGCGATCACCGGCTTCGGGAACGAAGCCATGACGTCGAAGATCCGCGGGCTGCGCATCGCGAATCGCTGATCGAACGGCGAGCGCCCGGCGAATTCGCCGATGTCTGCCCCCGCGATGAAAGATTTCTCGCCCGCGCCGGTGATGACGACGGCGCCGATCGCATCGTCGGTCTCGATCGCCGCCAGCGCCGCGAGCAGGTCGACGCGCACCTGCTCGTTCAGCGCGTTGAGCTTGTCCGGACGATTGATGGTGAGGATCGCGACGCGGCCTTCACGGTCGGTGAGCACGGACTGGGACATGGATCTCCTCGCTTCGATCAATTTGCCGCCGGCTTGGGTGGCGCGGACGCCGGAGCCGGGACGAGTGTGATGTCGCTGGTTTCTTCGGACGAGACGGTGACGGACATCTCTTCCGACATCTGAACTCTGGAGCGGATCTGCCGCGAGCTCTGGTCGCGCCAGATCGTCAGGGTCGTGGGGTCGACGAGGCGGCTCGCATTCCCGGAGATCGTCAGTCCGATGGCGAGCGGTCCAGGATTCGCGGGAGCGAACGTCGTCTGGACCCTCGGCTGCAGGCGCAACGCGCCGGGAAGGGCAGCTTTCGCGTCCGTGACATAGGCCGTCTTCACTCGCAGCTGGCGTCCCGACACCGTCTTTTCCCAGGGTCCCAGTCGCAACAGCGTCTGGTGTTGAATCCAACCGTCATCGGTGGGCCAGGCCGAATCGAAGAAGTAGTCGCGATCGAGCTCGAGAGTCTGGCCGGCGAGGATCTCGGTGGTTTCGAACCACGAGGCACGGGTGCGTTGCTCGAGGCGATTGTCGCGGACGCGCTTTTCGAACGCCGCACGATCTTCTCCTTGCAGCGCCGCGAGCACGCGATCGTTGAAGCGCTTCAGGCCGTCGATCCGCTCCATTCCGCCATCCGGGCGCAGCACGTAGACCACTTCGGTTCCGGTCATCGCGCCGACCATCGGCTCCTCGACCGGCTTTCCGTCGCGCGCTTTTGCGACGCGGTCGATGTGATTCAGCAGAAAGATCCGGCCGGCCTCTTTCGATACCCGCACGGCGGTTTCGCTGGCGAGCGAAACGCGCTTCTGGATGACGCCGACACGCCCGGTTTCGACGTGGATTTCGCGCTGCACGTAGTTCTTGTTCGCCGGGGGCGCAAACGAAAATCGCACCGGCAGGCTCTCCGTCCGCGCCATGAGCGGCGTGGCCGCGAGCCCGATCATGAAAGCCGCCAGCGTCGATCGACGTCGAAGACGGAGCCAGCGGTTTTCCGGTCGCGCGCTCGCCCGACCTGGGGGCCGGGCCGAGTCGCGTGAAGCTCCGCGAACAGTCGACGTCATCGGCCCGATTCCGCTCAACGATGACGCCAGACAGGAGGGCGCTTCTCGACGAAAGCCTGGATTCCTTCCGCCATGTCCGCGGTCGCAGTGAGCTCGCGCAGGTAGAGGCGCTCGGCTTCGGCGAGCGCGGGCGAATAAGGAAGATTTTCTCCCGCCCGTACCGCGCGTTTCGTCAGCCGGGTCACCGCAGCGCTCTGACGCTGAATCGCCTGCGAGAGATCCGCCGCCCGGAGGGCGAGGGCGCCGGCATCCGCCACCTTCTCGTCGACGAAGGCCAGACGCTCGGCCTCGGCGCAATCGAAGGTACGGCCCGTGAGCAGAAGCTCGAGAGTCCGTCCCGCGCCGATGCGGCGCGGGTAGAGCGCCGCCGCAACCGGCGGATAGCAACCGAGAGCGATCTCCGGCTGACCGAAGCGGCTGCGTTCGGTGGCGAGAACGAGATCGCAGGCGATTGCGAGCTCCATTCCGCCGCCGAGGCAGTGACCGTCGACGAGAGCCACCGTGAGCGCATCGAGCGCGCGGAGCTTCGCGATCGCGCCATGGAACGAGAGCAGCATTCGATCGATCTTGTCGGCGGTGTGGTCGTGCACCGAGACGCCGGCGGAAAAAGCCTTCTCGCCCGCTCCACGGACGAAGAGAACCTGCAGATCCGTGGAGGCGGCGAGCTCGACCAGCGCCGCGTCGAGCTCCGACAGGAGATCGAGGTCCAGAATGTTGAGCGGCGGCGAGCCGAAAGTCAGGGTTGCCGAGCGCTCCTGGCGGAGAACTGCGAGCGTCTTGCTCATCCGCGGATGCCTGCTTCCTCAGTGACGGCGGAGGATTCAACGCCGCGACCGTGCGGCGCCTTAAGGTTGGCGCCACCTTTCCGTGCCGAGCGCTCTCTCGCGGCGAGGATGAAACGCTCGAAGAGCTCGCGATGAACGTCCATCTCCATCAGGTTTTCCGGGTGCCACTGCACGGACTGCAGCCACCAGCCCGCGCCGATCTCGGAGGCGGTGGCTTCGATGATGCCATCGGGCGCGGTCGCCGCGAGCACGAGACTGTTGCCGATCCGCTTCACCGCCTGATGATGCCGGCTGTTGACGAGCGGGCGCAGATAGCGCGCGAACGCAGCGGTCAGCGGATGTGCATTCCGGGCCGGAACGACTTCATGCGCGAGGTGCCCCGGTTCCCAGCCGGCGTCGACGAAGCAATCGTGCCCGGTCCTGCCGGTCTCGAGCGCGATGTCCTGCATCAGCGCGCCGCCAAGAAAGACGTTGAGAGTCTGATGGCCACGGCAGATACCGAAGACCGGAACCCGCTGCTCGCGCGCGAGAGAGAGGAGATCCCACTCCATCTGATCCCGGTCCGCAGCGGGTGGATCGAGGTGCGCGGCAGGATTGCGTCCTTCGCCGTAGAGGCAGGGTTGGAGGTCGGCGCCGCCGGTGAGGAGAAGCCCGTCGGCCTGGCGCATCCAGTCGCCGAGATCGACGTCCGCCACCCGCATCGGCGTCGCGCGGAGAAGGTCGCTTTCGGGCACGCCGACGAGCGCCAGCGCTTCGAGATAGGGATCGACCCTGTCTTCCTTGATGTACGAAACGACGATCCGCGGCATGGCTCCCCGCGATCCTATCGGGAGGCGCGTTCGACGAGCACGGAGATTCCCATGCCGCCGGAGATGCACAGCGTCGCGATGCCGAGGCGTTGGCCGCGCTCCGCCATACCCGCGAGCAGGGTGACGACGATACGGGCTCCGGTTGCCCCGATGGGATGCCCGAGAGCGATGGCGCCGCCGTCCGGATTGACTCGTTCCGGCGCGAAGGGCAATTCGCGCAGGCAGGCGACGGCCTGCGAAGCGAACGCTTCGTTGAGCTCGACGGCCTCGATATCGGAGAAGTCGAGGCCGTTCCGCTGCATGAGGTTCTTCGTCGCCGGCACGGGGCCGATTCCCATGATGCGCGGGTCGACGCCGACGACTTCCCAGTCGAGCAGGTATCCCGCCGGGGTGAGGCCGAGCCGGTCGACGGCCGCGCTGCTCGCGACCAGGAATGCCGCTGCGCCGTCGGTGATGCCGGACGCGTTGGCGGCGGTCACCGTTCCATCCTTGCGGAACACCGGCGGCATCTTCGCCAGCGATTCGAGGGTCACGCCATCGCGCGGATGCTCGTCGTCGGAAAGGATGGTCTCGCCTTTGCGCCCGGCGATACGGATCGGCTCGATCTCGCTCCTGAAACGGCCGCGGCCGCGCGCGAGCTCACAGCGCCGCTGCGTTTCGACGGCATAGCGGTCGGCGTCCTCCCGCGACACCCCGGATTCCGCGGCGAGCTCCTCCGCGGTTTCTCCCATGATGAGCCCGGAGAGCGGATCGTTGAAGCCGTCGCGATACATGCCGTCGACGATCTCGTCGGTCCCCAGGCGGTAACCCCAGCGCGCTCGCGGCAGCAGATACGGCGTGTTCGACATGCTTTCGGTTCCGCCGACCAGCACGACGGCTGCCTCGTCGAGGAGGATCGTGCGGGCAGCGGAAAGCATCGCCTGAAGTCCCGAGCCGCATGCCTGGTTCACGGTGAACGCCGGCCGCTCCTGCGGGACGCCCGCGCGATAGCCGATCTGGCGCGCGCTGTTCGGGCCGCCGGCCGCCTGCCGGCCGTGGCCGAAGATGACCTGATCGACGGCGCCCGGAGCGATTCCGGAGCGCTCGAGCGAGGCCTTCGCGGCGTGCGTGCCGAGATCGGCGGCGGAGAGAGCCGCCAGTCCGCCACCGAACTTCCCGATCGGCGTCCGAACGGGCGCGACGAGAGCGAGCCGGCGCACTCTCGTCGCGGTCGAAGACGTCGTCACTTGGCGGTGAACTGGGGCGTGCGCTTCTCGACGTACGCCGCGAGACCTTCCTTGGCGTCGTCGCTCTGGAAGAGCTGCTGCTGCAGCTCGCGCTCGAGGGTCATCGCGGATTCGAACGGAATCTCGGCGCCCGACTGCACGGCGCGCTTGATCCGGCCAACGGCCTTCGCCGCCTTGTTCGGGGGGCAGAACTGGCGGGCGTAGGCGTGAACCTGGCCCATGAAGTCGTCGCCCTCGATGATCGAATCGATGATGCCGTAGCCCAGCGCGTCTTCGAACGAGAACAGCCGGCCGGTGACCATGAGCTCGATCGCACGGCTCTTGCCGACGATGCGCACCAGGCGCTGCGTGCCGCCGGTGCCGGGAAGGACGCCGAGGGTGACTTCCGGCAGGCCGACCTTGCCGCCGCCCTTGCGGGCGATCCGGAGGTCCGCGGCCATGGCGATTTCGAGGCCACCGCCGACCGTGTTGCCGTTCAGCGCGGCGATGACCAGTTTCGGGGTCTGCTCGAGGCGCGACAGCGTTTCGTTCGCGTGCAGGCAGAAGAAGTACTTGAAATAGGGATCGGACGCCTTGAGCATGTTGATGTTCGCGCCGGCGCAGAACATCTTCTCGCCCGTTCCGGTGATGACGATGACGTGGACGTCCTTGTCGAAGCGTGCCTTGAGGATCCCGGTGTCGAGCGCCTGCATCATTTCGTGGGTATAGGTGTTGGCCGGCGGGTCGTCGAGGGTCAGATAGGCGACGCCTTCGCGCACGTCGTAATGCACGAGGGTACGCGTGGCGGCGACAGCGGTTTCCGGGGCAGCGTTCTGCGACATTCCATCTCCTCCAGAGGGGGCTTGTTTCGGGCGGGCGTTTGCCTGCCGCGGTAGAGTTCCAGGAAGGCGATTCTCGCACGTGCCGGTAGGAGCGTCCACCTTCGCCTTGACCGCGACGGGGCCCCTTCCTACAATGCCGGGAGCGACCGCAGTCCAACCATGATCACCGGATACAACACCGATGTACGTCACGTAGAGACGGTGATCCATGTCCAGACGGAGGACAAGGGGCGCGGAAATCCGTTCATCGAAAGTGTGGTTTACGTTGCGGGCCGGGTCGTCGCAACCAAACGCTCGACCTACGCGCAGCTTCTCGAAGAGGGAAAGGGAGACCCCGAGATCTCCGCCCTTATGGATCATCAGCACCGCACGATCGTCGCCGCGATCCGCGCCGGCCGCTTCGACGCCAAACTGCAGGAGCTCAAAGGACCGCCGCGGCCGCAGCATGCGACCGGGATTATCGCGGTCCCTGCCCCTTCGGGACACGAGGGCGACGACAGCCTCGACGTTCACGCGCAGACGATGCTGCAGACGAAGGCCGCATCCGGCCCGGCCCCTCTCGGCGGTTCCGCGCCCGGAGGCGAAGTCCTCGACTCGTCGGCGATCGGCAGCGCTGCGGACTTCGCGGATCTCGCGCAAGTCACGATCCTCGACGACGGCGACGAGGGGCCGACGCTCGATCAGGTCATCCTCGACTACCTCTCGACCGAGGCCGAGCATGAGCAGCTGGTGCTGGCCATGGACGCCCAGGAAGAGATCCAGTCCGGGAAGGTCAACAACCTGACGCTGCGCGCCTACTCTTCGAAGAGCGGCCTGCCGCTCGCCGGAGTGCAGGTGTCGGTGAAGATGCTCTCCACGGTCGCCGACCCGCGGACGCTGATGATCGCCGAGACGGACGACGTCGGTTCGATCGAAATGCATCTCGATGTTCCCGCCTTCGCTCGCGGCTCTGCGGCGCTGATCATTTCCGGTACGTCCAACCTCGGCCGCGCCGAAATCAAGCAGCTGCTGTGACGTCACGAGGGGCGCGATGACGGCGACTCCCGGAGCGGCGCTCGCGATTCGTCTGAACGGCGAGCCTCATCTCCTGCCGGAGTCGATGTCGCTGCGCGCGCTGGTCGACTCCGTCGGCTGCGATCCCGCTTCGGTCGCGGTCGAGCTGAACGGTGTGATCGTTCGCCGCGCCCGGCTCGTCGAGACGACGATCGTCGACGGCGACGTGGTCGAGATCGTACGCTTCGTCCAGGGCGGTTAGAAAGGCCAGAGGAGGCCGGGCCGGACCCGCAATCGTTGCGGGTCTTGCCAGCGGAGCGCTTCGTCCGCTATATTTTTCGTCCTAGAGGGGCCGCTAGCTCAATGGTAGAGCAGCAGACTCTTAATCTGCGGGTTGTAGGTTCAAGTCCTACGCGGCTCACCATCGCCCACTCCTCTCGCCTCCCCTGTGCTCGGATCCCGCTCTCGCGAAAGTGGCGGAACTGGTATACGCGCTAGACTTAGGATCTAGTCCCGAGCGATCGGGTTGGGGGTTCGAGTCCCCCCTTTCGCACCACTATTCTTGATTCGAGGACAGAGTTCACTGATGAGCGTAGTTCTGGAAGTCGAAGAGATCGGTCCCTGCCGCAAGCAGCTCAAAATCGAGATTCCCGCGCCGGCGCTGGAGGCCGAGACGGCCCGCGTCGTCAGTGAGTTCGGTCGCAAGGCGAACCTGCCCGGCTTTCGCAAGGGCAAGGTTCCGCAGAGCCTCGTGCGCCGTCATTTCAGCGACGAAATCGAGCGTGAGGTTGTGGAGCGGCTGGTGCCGCGCTACTTCCGCCAGGCCGCAGCGGAGAAGGGCATCGATCCGCTGCTGCCTCCAGAAGTCGAGCTCGCCAAGATCGAGACCGGCACCGGCATGACCTTCACGGCCCGCGTCGAAGTCCGGCCCGAGATCGAGCTCCGCAACTTCCGCGATTTCAATCTGCCGGATCCGCCGCTCGACGCGACGCCGGAAGAGGTGCGTACCGCGGTCGCCGATCTGCGTCTGCGCCACGCCGAGTGGAAGAGCGCTTCGCGGCCGGCCGCGAACGGCGATCGCGCCAAGATCGAGCTGACGCCGATTTTCGACGCTGCCGCGGGAGACATCGTTGCCGCCGCCGAGACGGTCGATATCGAGGTCGGTTCGCCGCAGATCTGGGAGGAGATTTCGCTCGCGGTGGCGGGTCTCACCGTCGGACAGGGCTCGCGCTTTTCGCGCCGCGATCCGGCGCCTCCGCGCGAAGCCCGGGAAGAGGGCGATCTCCGCCCCGATGCTCCGGCAGAGCCGACTCCCGAGCGCTCGTTCGATGTCCGCCTGGTCGAGCTCAATGAACCCATTCTTCCGGCCCTGGACGACGCCTTCGCGGCACACCTCGGGAAGTT
The DNA here is from genome assembly GCA_039932315.1 of Thermoanaerobaculia bacterium. Taxonomy (GTDB): domain Bacteria; phylum Acidobacteriota; class Thermoanaerobaculia; order Multivoradales; family JAGPDF01; genus JAGPDF01. Next base: position 6,083 of record JBDTQG010000002.1, on the reverse strand, counting down.
CTCGAACGTTGCCGAGCTCGAAGCCGACATCGCCCGTCGTATCGGCAACGCGAAGCGCGATGACGCGTTGCGTCAGCGCGAGACCGCCATGCTCGACCAGCTCACCGAGCGCCATCCGATTCCGCTCCCGGAAGGAGTGGTGCGGCGCGAGGTCGAAGAGTTGTTGCGCGACTATGCCGAGAATCTGGCCCGCCGAGGCGTCGACCTCGAAGCCGCCGGGCTCGACTGGCAGAAGCTGGGCGATCAGGCGAAGCCGCAGGCGGAACGCCGGGTCAAGGCACGCCTGCTGCTCGACGCGATCGCCGACCACGAGAAGGTCGAAGTCGGCGAAGAGGAGTTCGAGCAGGCCCTGGGTCTCCTCGCCCGCGCGCAGGGTGTTCCGACGCCCGCTTTGCGCCAGCGCCTCGACGAAGGCGGCCAGCTGGTGGGCCTGCGTGCCCAGATGCGGCGCGAGAAGACGGTGCGCCGCCTGCTGGGTGAACCCGAGCGTCCGGCCGTGCTGCTCGACGACCACGACCACCATCACGATCATGGGCACGACCATGAGCACGATCATGGGCACCATCACGGGCACGATCATGCCCACGAGCCCAAGGGCTAGAGAGGATTCGAACATGCTGATTCCGATGGTCGTCGAACAGACGAACCGCGGCGAGCGCGCCTACGACATCTACTCGCGCCTGCTCAAGGACAACATCATCTTCCTTGGTCGTGCGATCGACGACGAAGTGGCGAGTCTGCTGATCGCTCAGATGCTCTTTCTCGAAGCCGAGAATCCGGAACGCGACATCCACGTTTACATCAACTCGCCCGGCGGGTCGGTGACGGCGGGTCTCGCGGTCTACGACACGATGCAGTACATCAAGCCCGACGTGGCGACGTTCTGCCTCGGGCAGGCAGCGTCGATGGCGGCAGTTCTGCTCGCCGCCGGCAAATCGGGAAAGCGCACCATTCTGCCGAACAGCCGCGTTCTGATCCACCAGCCGTGGACGCAGGGGATGCAGGGACAGGCGACCGACATCGAGATTCATGCGCGCGAGCTGCTGAACCTGCGCGACAAGATCGACGAGATTCTCGCCTTCCACACCGGCAAGACGAAAACGCAGGTCCACGACGACACCGATCGCGACAAGATCCTCGGCGCCGAAGAAGCGGTTGCCTACGGCCTCGTCGATCAGGTCATGCAGCGCCGCAAGCCCACGGCCGTTCCGGGCTGACCTCGAGCCGCGAGCGCGGCGCCATTCAGAGCAGGCGCCGCAGCTTGCGCTTCAATCGGCCCGCCAGGCCGGCTCGCGCGTTCTCCTCGGCGAGCGGTCCCGCGGCGTAGAGATATTTCTGCGGGTCGGTTCTCGGTGCGTCGAGAAACTCGACGACCGGCCTCAGCACCGCCTCCCACGTCTGACCCGCCCCCCAGAGCTTGCCGCGGTTCGCGAGCTCGCGCCGCAGGGACTCCGATTCGAGGAGGCGCGTCACCGCGACCACGACCTCCGTTGCATCGCCCGCCGGTACGACGACGCCCATTTCGTTTCCGATGAGCATTCGACTCACCGCTCCGCCCGCGGTCGCGACCGTCGGCAGGCCGGCGCCGAGGAAGTCGAGAATTCGTGTGCGCATCGAGAGCTCGGTTTCGAATCGTGCGCGGTGGAGAACGACGGCGATCGTCGACTCGGCATACAGCGCGCGGCGGCGATCCGGTGGCACCCAGGGGACGAAGAAGACATGGCGATTCAGCCAGTTTCTCTTCTCGCACTCCGCCCGGACTTCGGCGTAGAGCGCCTGAGGCGTCGACTCCGGATTGGGATTCGCCGAGAACACGACACGGAGCGCCGGAAAACGCGTGATGAGCTCCGGCAGCGCCCGCACGAGCAGCATCGGGTCGTACCAGTCGTAGATGCCGCCGAACAGGATGACGGGATCGTCCTCTCCGATCCCGTCGATGACGCCACGAAGCACCGGAGCCGCTGGTCGAGCGGTCGGCTCCGGAAACTCCGGTCCAGGCTCGCCGGTCGAGATTCCAAAGGGCACTTCGCGCACCAGGTTCGCGAGCTCGAAGTCGTCGAAGTAGGTCTGCGGCGTCAGCCGACCGAGCGTATAGAGCATTCCAAGATAGAACAGGCGTTGCTCCGCAGAGGAGCAGAGAAAGAGATCGCCGTGCCGCAGCTGGCGCTCGATCGTGAGGCGATCGTAGCGGTAGGGCTCGTCGCCGAGCTCGGGAAAATAATTCAGATTCTCGATCGGAAACGGGTCGTACAGATCGACGACGAGCGGCCGCGAGATGCCCTGCGCGAAGTAGAAGTTCGAGATGTGGCCGTGGACGATCACGGCATCGGCGCTCCGGGCGAGCTCGGCGATGTTCGATTCGCCGTACCGTACGACCTTCGCCGCCGTCAGGGGCGGACATTCTTCCGGTGCATTCGGAATGGCGAGCGTGACGTTGTAGCGCGGCCCGAGATGTCGCGCCATCTCCCAGAAGCGGATTCCGACGCCGGCCATCCACGAGCGCACGTTCTCCGGACAGAGCAGCAGGACGTGCCGGGCCGGAGCCGGAGGAGCGGCGGCAGCGGTCAGACTTCCGCCTTTCCGAGGTAGTAGCCGCACATCAGGACGCGATGAAGGATCCGCTTTCCGAGCGGCACTCCCCGGCCATCGACGGCGTCGAGAAGCGGCAGGATGAGCGGCACCAGATGTCGGGTGATCGCGAACTCCCGCGGCGGCTTCGGCGGAGAGAGCCGCCCTTCGACGGCGAGCTCCGGGTGCAGACGCAGCAGGATACGCAGGCCGCGACCAACCAGACGCTGGCGCTCGAAGAGATCGGTCAGGGTCATGGGATGGAGGTGTTCGGCTTGCGCTGCCGGATGGTAGAACAGTTTGAGGCCCCCGAGGCTCAGGCGATAGCCAAGCTCGATGTCCTCCCAACCGTAGGCGCTGAAGGTGGAATCGAACGGTTCTTCCCCGAGAAGGTCGCGCGGGAGCGAGATATTGGAGGTGTAGAAGCAGGTGAACGGGACCTCTGCGCCGGGCTCCATGTGGGCGAAGCCGAACTGGTGGCCCTCGACGTTGACCATCTCGAGGGCCGGCGTCACGGTCATCTCGGTCCGGCGCCAGTCCGTGAAGCCGACGACGCCGCGTGGACCGGAGGCGGAAGCGTGCGCGGCGAGGTGCTCCGCGACGAAGTCGCGATGCGGAATGACGTCATCGCCGAGAAAGAGGACCAGCCCTGAAGCCACTTTCTGCAGGCCCAGATTGCGGGCCTGACCCTGGCCGCGATTCTCCTGCCGCAGGACGTCGAGCTGCGGGAATGACGAGTCGTGCGTCCGTGCGTCGAGCCACTCCGCCGTGCCGTCGCTCGAACCGTCGTCGACGACCACCAGGCGAAAGTCGCGAGCAGTCTGCCCGGCAAGCGCCGTAAGTGTCTTCTCCAGGATCAGGCGCCGGTTGAAGGTCGGAATGACGATGGAGAGGGATCGAGCCGACGTGGTCATGCGCGGACTTCTAGGGTATCAGGGGTGCCGTAGAGGATCCGCGCCACGACATCGGGGGACCCGCCGTTTTGCGGGGCGGACGATCCGGCGAGCGAAGGTCCATCGCATACAATTCAGCGATGCTCGAGGAGGTTCGTCGAGGGCTTCGGCGCAGGGCTCGCCTGGCACGGTTCAGGGCTCTCGACTCCGCGGATTTTCTGCTGGGACGACGGGATCCGCTCGTCCCTCCGCGGCGATACGTCGACGGGGTCGGCGGATTCGATTTCGCCCAGGTGGGGCGGCACCTGGCCGCGATCGCCATCGAGCACGGGCAGCTCGCGCCGACCGAGCGGATTCTCGACATCGGATGCGGGGTCGGGCGCCTCGCCGTTCCCCTGACGAGTTACCTCACCTCCGGCGAGTATGTAGGGTTCGACATCTCGCGGCCGGCCATCGATTGGTGCCTCCGCGCCATTGCCGAGCACCACCCGCGTTTCTGGTTTCGCTTCGTGGACGTCGCGAATTCTCACTACAACCCGCGCGGCAGGATTCTCCCCGAAGCGTTTCGCTTCCCGTGCGCCGACGGATCCGTGGACGTTGCGTTCGCCGCATCCATCTTCACGCATCTCGTACCGGCGGCGGCCGAGCAGTATCTCGGTGAGGCGGCGCGCACACTCAAAATCGGCGGTCGCGGAGTCTTCTCGTTTTTCCTTCTCGACCCCGAGGTGAGGCTCCGGTTGAAGACGCTGGGACCTCGATTCGAGCACTTCATCGAAACCTTCTGCGCAGTGGCCGACCGGGACGATCCGGAAGCTGCCATCGCGTATGACGTGGAGGTCGTCACAAGTGCTCTCGAGCGCCACGGTCTCGAGGTCCTGAGCGTTGCCAGGGGCTCGTGGGCAGGCTTCTCGCGCTCCGTCAGCTTCCAGGACTTCGTGTTCGTGCGACGTGTCGCCGGCTGAACCCTGGTCGCAGGAGGTCTCGCCTCAGGCTTCAGGTATCCTCACCCGACTCATGAGTGAGCCGGTGAACTATTGGGATTCGATCGCTGCCCACTCGCGGATCGAAGAGATCTGGGCGAGCCATCCTGCGGCGCGGGCGCGAATCAACCGGCGTGTCACCGGTGACCCCAACGTGTGGCCGACAACCTGGCTGAAGGAGCGTCTGGCGCATCTGCCTCGCCTGCGCCGGACGGTGAGCATCGGCGGCGGGATGGGACATCTCGAGCGCGATCTCGTTCGCCTGGACCTCGTCGATCGAGTCGACGGCATCGAGATCTCTCCGGTCTGCGTCACGGAATCGATCCGCGCGGCGGCGGAGGCGGGCATGAGCGAGCGCATCGCCTATCGCTGCGCCGACGCCTGGGCAGAGCTCGAGAATCTGCGCGACCTCGATGCCATCTTTTTTCATGCCTCGCTGCATCATTTCGATCGCCTGGATGAGATGGCGAAGCTCATCTCGCGAGCTCTGCGGCCCGGCGGACTGCTGTATCTCGACGAATACGTCGGGCCCGCCCGCGACGAATGGCGTCTCGTCGACGAGCTGCGCTGGGAGTGGCACTACTACCGCCTGCCGCGCGCACTGCGCCGCGTCGGGCGCATCCGTCCGCCGATCAATTACGACGATCCGACGGAAGCCGTGGCCTCTTCCCAGATCGTGCCGGCGATCCGACGGCACTTCGACATCCTCGAGCAGCGGGACTACGGGGGAAATCTCCTGTCGGTGATCTACGCCAATCTGCACCGTCCGACCCCGGAATCACAGGTTCTGCGCGTTCCGCTCCACAACGCGGTCGAGAAGATCCTCGACGCCGAGGACCGCATGCTGGCGAACGGTCACGCCAGTTACCACGCCGTCGTCCTCGCCTCCCCGCGCTAGCGGCTTCCGGGCGCCGGGGCGCGCGCCGCGGAACAGGCCGTCTGGTATGATTTCCACGTCCGGATCGGCCGGATTTCGCCTCTGTCGAGCGGCGGAATACGGACCCAGTGCGGGCTGTTGTCGAGTGTAGATCGCCGGCCATCGGGTGAACCGGGGGGCGGAGCGGATCGCGGAGGATTGATGCCCAAGAAAGAGTCCGGCGACGACGCCCTCAGGTGTTCGTTCTGCAACAAGAGCCAGCGCGAGGTCAAGAAGCTCATCGCCGGTCCGACCGTTTTCATCTGCGACGAATGCGTCGACATCTGCCTCGACATCATCGCCGAGGACCGGCTGCTCGAGCAGCAGCAGGAGACCAAGCTTCCGAAGCCCCACGAGATCAAGGCGCTGCTCGACGAGTACGTCATCGGTCAGGATCTGGCGAAGAAGAAGCTCGCGGTCGCGGTCTACAATCACTACCGTCGCATCGAGTTCTCCGAGAAGGGTCCGCGCAGCGGCGATGTGGAGCTCCAGAAGTCGAACATTCTTCTCATCGGACCGACCGGAACCGGCAAGACGCTGCTCGCTCAGACGCTCGCCCGCCTTCTTTCGGTGCCGTTCACGATCGCCGATGCGACGACGCTGACCGAAGCCGGCTATGTCGGTGAGGACGTCGAGAACATCATTCTCAAGCTCTACCAGGCGTCGGGGAACGACAAGGAAAAGACCCAGCGCGGCATCGTGTACATCGACGAGGTCGACAAGATC
>JBDTQG010000001.1:0-185085 GCA_039932315.1 Thermoanaerobaculia bacterium | reverse complement strand
GTGCCCGACTCGAACGCTTCGAGGAAGATCGCTTTCGGGCGTGTGAGGCGGACGACGCGCACGAAGCGGGCTTCGAGATCCGCGGGACCGGTCGCGACGAGGCGGAGATCGGTGGCGCCGGGAAGGTCTCCGTTCCACAGACCGTCAGGAATCGCAAAGGTCGCGGTGCGCCAGGCGCCGGAGTTGGCGTAGGTCTGCGAAGTGGTCGACTGTGTCCCGGAGGCTCCCGGATATTCGATCCTGAACGAGCCGGTGCCGCTGTCGCGGTACGTGACTTTGACCTCCACCGGCACGACGCCGCCGGCGAAGAATCTCGCGTCGAGATCGAGGTAGATCGAGCTCCGCCCGGCCGCGAGCTCGGTTCGCCGCCCTTCGTACGCGGTGCCGTTCTCCGGCGTGGGATCGTTCGACCGCATATCGGTGCCGCGGCGGGTGACTCCCTGCGGCGCGACGTCGCGCTGCACCAGCCAGCGCTCGAGATTCCTGACGTACGGCACGCCCGTCCACGTCACGCTCGTGTCGTCGATCCAGTAGGTGTCCTCCGCATCGCGGAGCGCCGCCCAGGCGTCGGGTGAGTCCCAGACCCGCTTGCCGAGCTCGAGGCGCGTCCACTGCCAGAGCGCGGCGTAGGTCGACATGTAACTCGGTCCGGGCACCACGTAGATCCAGTTCATCCGCAGCACGAGCGCGCGCAGATTCGCCATCTTCACCGCGTATGCGGTGTCCGAGACCGTGAATCCGCAGTCGTTGAAGCATTCGTTCTCGGTGGCGACCACCCGGCGTCCGTCGAGGCCCGGCCAGTTCTCGTTCGTCACCAGATGCCCGTCGGAAGCGATCGTCGTTCCATAGGCGGGCGCCTGATTGAGATGAAAGTTGAACTCTTCGGTGATGCCGTTGCGGATGCCCATGCCCTTCGCCACCGCGTCGCGCGCCAGAAAATCGTCCTGCGCGTCCCAGGGAGCGAACGGATAGTCCTCGCCGGTGAAGACCAGCTTCCAGGCGAAGTCGTCGCCGGGATCGGCGTTCTCGCCGTTCATGAGGTTCACCAGATCCTGCATCGCCGGCTGGAACCAGTTATCGAACGTCGGAAAAGTGAGACCGAAGTTGTCTGCCGCCTGCGTCGGAACGTCGAAGTCGAATTCGCACCAGGTGAAGGCGCCCGGGGCGTAGAGGAATTTCATCCGCGCGTCGGAGCGCAGGCCATGGACGATGAGCACTTGACGAAAGAATTCGCGCGCCTGCTGCCAGAAGCAGGTATTCCAGATCGGCAGGTGTTCGTCGTTCTCGTAACCCGTTCCGACCGGCGAGACGCTGCAGAGCGTCTTCACCCACTGCGGCGCCCAGTCGTCACCGCTCACCCAGAGGCGCAGCCAGTAGGGGTCACTGCCGGCGAGCTGTGCGTTCCACGACGGGAAGTTCATGCCGTAGACGCTGTCGGACGTCGTCATCGAGAAACTGCCCTGCGTCGGCTGGAGCTGGCGCCAGGTGAAGTCGGCGACGCGCAGGTTCACGTTCGAAGCCGGGGCTGCCTCTTCGGAAAAAAAGCCGCTGCTCGGGGACGGCTCGACCCACGCGGGAAGCGTCCAGTCGTCGCCGGGGGCGTCGGGTAGCGCCCCAGCGGGGCCCGACGCGGCCGAGAGCACGAGAGCGAAAGACGCGGCAAGGGAGGAAAGGCGGCAGATCCGGCGCTCTCGAGCCACCCGGGAATCCTAAGCTGCGTTCTGCGGCGGGCGCAGTGGCCCCGGTTGCCGGGCCAGGCCGTAAGATCTCTCGATGCGAGCGATTCGACTTCACCGGGTGGGCGGGCCTGAGGTTCTGCAGCTGGATTCGATCGACGTGCCCACGCCCGGTCCGGGCGAGGTGCGTGTGGGCATGCGCTTCGCCGGGATCAACTTCATCGACACCTATCTGCGGAGCGGGCTCTACGATCCCGGCCCGCTGCCGGCGATCGCGGGAAAGGAGGGAGGCGGAGTCGTTACCGCCGTCGGTCCCGGAGTGACGTCGCTCAGAATCGGCGACCGCGTTTCCTTTTTCGAAGGGTCCGGCAGCTACGCCGACGAGGTTGTGCTTCCGGCCGCACGGGCCGTGCCTCTTCCCGAGGGCCTGTCGTTCGAGAAAGGCGTCGCGCTCACGTTGCAGGGCATGACGGCGCATTACCTCGTGCACGGCATCCGGCCGGTGGTCGCGGGCGAGAAGGTGCTCATCCACGCCGTCGCGGGCGGCGTCGGGCTGCTCGCGACCCAGCTCGCGAAGCGCGCCGGGGCGTTCGTCTTCGGCACCTGTTCGACACCCGAGAAGGCCGCCGCGGCCCGCGCCGCCGGTTGCGACGAGGCGATTCTCTACACGCAGACGAACTTCGCCGACGTCGTGCTGGAGAAGACCGGCGGAAAGGGCGTCGATCTCGCCATCGACAGCGTCGGCAAGACGACCTTTCGCGACAGCGTGCGCGCGACGCGCGTGCGCGGCACCATCGTCACTTTCGGTCAGTCGAGCGGCATGATCGAGCCGTTCAGCCCACGGCCGGTTCTCGGCAGCCGCACGCTCACCAGCGCGACGCTCTTCGACTGGGTGCGCTCGCCCGAGGAGCTCGCGGAGCGCAGCTCCTTCGTTTTCGACCTTGCCGCCCGGGGCGAGCTCTCGGTCAAGATCGACTCCGTCCTGCCGCTCGAACAGGCGGCTGAAGCCCACCGCCGTCTCGAGAGCCGCGCAACCTCCGGCAAACTGCTGCTCTCGTTCGCCTGAAGCCGGACGCGTCGAACCCTCGATCCACTCACCTCATGAAGAGCCGGACGAAATGGACTCTTTTCACGCTGTGCGCCATCGCTCTCGCGGGCATCTCTGCCTGCGTGGCGCCATGGGTTCTCATCGGCGTGGGTATGACACTCGAAAGTGCGGCGAAGGAAAAAGCCCTCATCGAATACAAGCCGATCAGCCTCGCCGACGCGGTCGGCTGGAAATACGCGACGCCGGAAGTCGTCGCCACCTTCATCGACCGCGGAGAGGACGTACGGCAGACCACGACCTTCGGCACCGGACGGTCGCAAGCGCTTCTGCGCTTTGCGGCCCAGATGCCCAACGTCGAGGTTGCGCGCCTTCTGATCCGGCGCGGCGCGCCGGTCGACGACGCCGACCTCTGGTCCTGCCTGAGGAACGCCAACGAACCGATGGCCCGCATGCTCGTCGATGAGGGCGCTACTCTCGCATCTCCGGCTTCCGATCCGGAGATGCACTTCGGCGAGGAGGAGATCGGTCTGGAGCTCGTCCAGGCGGCGGCGAACGGGCATCAGATCTGGATGATCCGCAAGCTCGTCGCTCAGGGTGCTGATGCGCGGATCGTGAACGCGCATGGGCAGGGGCTCCTGGCGCTCGCGCTCGAGAACGAAAGCATGTCGCCCGCAGAGGAGCAGGCGCGCCTCGATTCGACGACGGCACTCCTCGAGCTCGGGGTCGACCCGAACGCGACGGGCAGGGATAGATACTCGGCGCTGCATTGGTCCGCCTACTACGGAAAGCCGAAGGAAATCGTGGCGCTTCTTGCCGGGGGCGCTTCGATCGAGGGACCGCCGGGACAGGTGGGTGTCCCTTCTCCGCTCGCGGTTGCGGTGGAACGTTGCCAGCCCGAAGCGGTCGCGCTGCTGCTCGATCGCGGTGCCGCGAGGGACGCCAAGACGACGCAGGGCCTCGGTCTCCCTGAAGGCGCTTGCTGGACCGGCTATCCCGAGCTCAACCGCGGCCCCAAAGCGAAGATCATGAGTCTCCTCACTGCGCCCCGCAGGGGACGCCCGGCGTGAAATTTTCCCGCGCCCACGGACAGCACTTTGAAACTCTTGGTACCCTTTCCACGAATTGCTTATGAACCTCTCGAGTTCCCTCGATTTCACAAGGAGCCTCTCGACCATGACCCGGTCCGCCCGCCGCCTCGTCCGCGCCGCATTCCTTCTCCTGACCGCGCAACTCGGCGCCGGAGCACTCAGCGCCGCCAGTCCCGTGAACCCTCGCCCCCTGTTGCTGCGGACGCCGACGCTCTCGTCATCGACGATCGTCTTCGCCTATGCCGACGATCTCTGGACCGTGAGCCGCGACGGCGGCGACGCGCGCCGACTGACAACCGGAGCCGGCATCGAATCGAGCCCGCTCTTTTCTCCCGACGGCAAGACGGTCGCCTTCACCGGCGAGTACGACGGCAACACCGACATCTATACGGTGCCGGCATCCGGCGGCGAGCCGCGGCGGCTCACCTGGCATCCGGGAAAAGATCAGGCGGTCGCCTGGTCGGCCGACGGCGAGAAGCTCCTTTTCCTTTCCGCGAGCGACAGCGGTACCGACGACGTCCATCTCTTCGAGATTCCCTCGACCGGCGGCTGGCCCGAGCGCGTGCCGCTGCCTTCGGTCGCCGCGGCCTCACCGTCTCCGGACGGCAAGCGCCTGGCGTACGTGCCGCACGGGCAGTGGCAGCGCGCCTGGAAGCGATATCGCGGCGGGCAGACGACGCCGATCTGGCTCGTCGATCGAACGTCGCTCGCGGTCGAAGTCGTACCGCGCGGAAACTCGAACGACAGCGCCCCGATGTGGGTCGGTGACAGCGTTTACTTTCTCTCCGACCGCGACGGCGCGGTCGCGCTCTACCGCTACGACACGACGAGCCAGAAGGTCGAACGCACTTTCGCGAACGATGGGCTCGACCTCAAGTCGGCTTCCGCCGGACCGGGTGGAATCGTCGTCGAGCGCTTCGGACAGATCGGGCTTTACGACCTCGCGCGCGCGCAGGTGAAATGGCTCGACATCGACGTCGAGGGCGATCTGCCCGGCGTGCGCACGCGCTGGACCGGAGTCGGCGATGCGATCGCGTCGGCCGCCATCTCGCCGTCGGGCAAGCGTGCGGTTTTCTCGGCCCGTGGCGACATCTTCACCGTTCCGGCCGAGAAGGGCGACGTGCGGAATCTCACCCATTCTTCGTCCGCAGCCGACCGCGATCCGGCCTGGTCGCCGGACGGCAAGTCGATCGCCTATCTCTCGGACGCCTCGGGCGAGTACGCGCTCTACATCACCGCCCAGGACGGAACCGGGGAGCCGCGCCGCATCGGGCTCGGTACGCCGCCATCCTATTTCTACTCCCCGGTCTGGTCGCCCGACAACAAGAGGATCGCGCTCTACGACAAGCGCCTGACCCTCTGGGTCGTCGACGTCGCTTCGGGCGGTCTCACAAAAGTGGCGAGCGACCTTTTCGAAACGCCGTACCGTACGCTCGAGCCCGCCTGGTCTCCCGATAGCCGGTACATCGCGTATACCCGCCAGCTGCCGAGCCATTTCCACGCCATCTTCATCTACGGGATCGAGAGCAAGACCTCGACGCAGGCGACCGACGGACTCTCCGACGCCCGCTACGCCGTGTTCGACAAGGGCGGCAAGTATCTCTACTTCACCGCTTCGACCGACTGGGGCCAGGCCTCGACGTGGCTCGACATGTCGAGCGTCGATCATCCGGTTTCGCGCAGCGTCTACGTCGCGGTTCTCGACCGCAAGGAGCCGTCGCCGCTCGCCCCCGAGAGCGACGACGAAAGCGACGACAAGAGCGATGCCAAGGGCGATGAGGGTTCCGGCAAGAAGTCCGACGCTCCGGCCGCGAAGGACAAGAGCTCCAAGGAAGCAAAAGGTACCAAGGACGGGAAGGACGCCGACAAGCCGGATGCGGACACGCCGGTCAAGGTCCGGATCGATTTCGAACGCCTCGGCCAGCGCACGCTCGTGCTGCCCGTGCCGGCCAGCAACTATGTCGGTCTCGCGGCGGGCAAGGCGGGCGAGCTCTTCCTCCTCGACGGTCCCGGCGCCGGCGATATCGATTCCGACGACGACCCGGCGTTCACGATCCAGAAGTTCACGTTCAAGGATCGCAAGGTGATCGACCTCGCGGATGGGGCATCGGACCTCGCGATCTCGGCCGACGGCGAGAAGATGCTCTTCGCCACGGGCGACTCGTACGCGATCGCCGGAACGGCAGCTCCGGCGACCGGCGACGAAAAGAAGACACTCGATCTCTCAGGTATGCAGGAGCTCGTCGATCCGCGTGCCGAGTGGCGCCAGATGTACCACGAAGCCTGGCGCATCCAGCGCGATTTCCTCTACGACCCGGGCGCGCACGGCGTCGACATCGCGGCGATGGAAAAGAAGTACTCCATCTTCCTTCCCGGTCTCGGCTCGCGCACTGAGCTCAACTACCTGTTCGAAGAGATGCTGGGCGAAATCGGCGTGGGTCACATGTTCGTCAGCGGCGGCGATCTGCCGCATGCACCGAAGGTACCCGGCGGGCTTCTCGGCGCCGACTATGAGATCGCGCAGAACCGCTACCGCTTCGCCCGCGTCTTCGACGGCGAGAGCTGGAATCCCAAGCTCACGGCGCCGCTGACGCAGCCCGGCGTCGATGTCGTCGCCGGCGAGTACCTGATCGCCGTCGACGGACAGGATGTTCGTCCGCCGGCTTCGGTCTACAGTTTTTTCGAAAACCGCGCCGGGAAGAGCGTGCGCATCAAGGTGGCGAAGGATGCCGCGGGGAAGGATTCGCGGGACGTCACCGTGGTTCCGGTCGCCAGCGAGACCGGTCTCCGCTATCGCGCCTGGGTGGAGGACAACCGCCGCACGGTCGACCGGCTGAGCGGCGGCAAGCTGGGCTACGTCCATCTCCCGGACACCGGATCGGGCGGCTTCACGAACTTCAACCGCTACTTCTTCTCGCAGACGGAGAAGTCCGGCCTCGTCGTCGACGAGCGCTTCAACCACGGCGGACTCATCGCCGATTACATCGTCGACTACCTGAACCGTCCGCCGCGGAGCCTGCTGATGACGCGCGAGGGCGAGGATTTCCGTTCGCCCGGTGGCGCGGTGCAGGGTCCGAAGGTCATGCTGATCAACGAGATGTCGGGATCCGGCGGTGACGCTCTGCCGTGGTACTTCCGCAAGTCCGCGACCGGGAAGCTCGTGGGCAAGCGGACCTGGGGCGGACTGGTCGGGATCTACGACTACCCGCCGCTCATCGACGGCGGATCGGTGACCTCGCCGCGCGTCGCCATCTACGGTCTCGACGGCAAGTTCGAGGTCGAGAATCAGGGCATTCCGCCGGATGTCGAAGTGGATCGGATGCCGGCCGACTGCCGCGACGGCAACGATCCCCAGCTCGCCAAAGGTGTCGCAATTCTGCTCGAGGAGCTCGCCAAAGCACCGGCGACCGTCTACAAGCGCCCGCCCTACCCGAACTACCAGACACGGCCCTGGCAGTCGGAGGCGAAGCCCTAGCCCGCGCTCCGACGGCAGCCGCCCGGTGCGCAGCTCGATCCGCACCGGGCTCTGTCGAAGGAGACGTCCCTGTGCGTTGTCGGATCCGCGCCGATCGGGGAAGATGGAGCGGTCATGTTCGAGTGGTGGAAGGTTCTGCTCACGCTCCTGCCGGTGCCTTTTCTTTTCTTCGGCATCCGCGCTCTGGTCGGCAAACGGATATCGCAGGCGGTTCTCCTGGCACGCTCCGAGGCCGCAACGCAACGCGCAGCGATCGAGGAGCGGCTGCGCGGCCGTGAAGAACAGCTTCACGAGCTGCGTTCGACGCTCGCCATCCAGCAGCAACGCGAATCCGTTCTGGCGGAAGAGGGTTCGAGCCTGCGGGCGCAGCTCGCCGGCTTCGATGAAAAGATCCGCGCCTACGAAACCGCCGAGACCCGCCTCACCGACGCCTTCCAGAACCTCGCCAGCCACGCGCTGACGCGCAACAACCAGCTGTTCCTCGACCTCGCGAAACAGAATCTCGAGAAATTGCAGGGCGACGCCAAAGGCGACCTCGAACAGCGCCAGCAGGCGATCGCGGCGCTGCTCGAGCCGATGAAGGTCTCGCTCGCCAAGGTGGACGAAGAGGTACGGCGCATCGAGGGCACACGCGAGCAGGCCTACGGCATGCTGAGCGAGCAGGTGCGGTCGCTCCTCACCACTCAGGAAAAACTGCAGACGGAAACCGGCCGTCTGGTGAGCGCGCTCCGTCGGCCCGAGGTCCGCGGGAGCTGGGGAGAGGTCCAGCTCAAGCGGACGGTCGAGTTCGCCGGCATGGTCGATTTCGTCGACTTCCAGACGCAGGAGACGGTCGAAGGCGAAGAGGGAAAACTCCGGCCCGACCTCGTCGTCAAGCTTCCCGGCGGCAAGCAGGTCGTCGTCGACTCGAAAGCGCCGCTCGACGCTTACCTCGCGGCGATCGAAGCGCCGACCGAGGACCTGCGGAGCGCTGCGTTGACGCGGCATGCCTCGCAGGTCAGGACACATCTCAAGAAGCTCGCGGCGAAAAGCTACTGGGACCAGTTCGACAACGCTCCGGAGTTCGTCGTGCTCTTCCTCCCCAGCGAGGCGATCTTCTCCGCCGCGCTCGAGCACGACCCGCAGCTCATCGAGGAAGGCTTCCAGCAGAGCGTACTGATCGTGACGCCCGCGACGCTCGTTGCGCTCCTCAAGACCGTCTACTACGGCTGGCGCCAGGAGGCCCTGGCGGCGAACGCGCGCGAGATCAGCGACGCGGCAGGACTGCTCTACGATCGCCTGCGCGTTTTCGCCGGACACCTCGCCGGAGTCGGCAAGGGGCTCAACTCGGCGCTCGGGAAATACAACGACGCCGTCGCGTCGTTCGACACCCGCGTTCTCCCCCAGGGACGAAAGCTCGAGGAGCTCGGCGCGACGACCGGCGACGCCCTCACCGCCCCGCCGCCGCTCGAGATCGCCCCGCGCCCGCTCGCGGCGCTCATCGCGCCGCCCCGCGCCGGGGGCGCGGGCAGGGAAGCGGTCGACGATTCCGACAGGGTCTAGTCATCTTCATTCAATACAAGAGGCGGAAGCGCCTTCACGCGAGAGGCTCAGTTCCATAAGCAGTCTTCGTTCAAGAAGACGGAGAGCCGGGAAGGGCCGCTGGCGGCCGCTCTTCATCCAGGAACATCGAGCTGTAACTTCCGCCGAACACATCGAAGGTGAGTTCGGGAGAGCAGCCCTTTCTCAAGGCGCAGTGAGCGACAAACCACTGCTGCAAGGTCTGACCGGCAGTCAGACGGATTCCGTTTTCGGCTCGGACCACCTGCGACATCGGAACGCGAGAGCCGACACATCCGAAGACGGTTTCCACTTCGCGACGCGAGTGAAGAAATGGCCTCACCACGAAGCGAAAAAGAGCAGGCGCTGAGCGCCGGAGGCCGCACAAACCGTACACCTGCCCTGCCGGAGTGCCGAAGCCGATGAGCTGGAGGAAGGCCATCGTCGATAGAGGTCGGGCGGAGAGATCACGGAAAGCGCGCGCACTCTCCGGCTCGATACCCGAGATCCCCACTGCCGTTCCGGCAAACTCATGGACGCTAGCCAACACGGCGTAGGGGCTCTTCACACCATAGAAAGCCGAGATCGTGTGGCCGAGGCTCCATTGGAGAAGAAGCGCTCCCGCGCAACAGAAGAACGTGAGGGCGACAGCGTTCGCGGCCGTCCGACGCTGGGGATGGAGCTCGATCCGATATACCGACTGAAGAAAGAAAAGGGCCGCAAAAGCAAACGCGCAACCTTGGGCAAAGCGAAGAAGAACGAACCGTCGCAAACCATCGGGAGAAGCCTCGTTCAAGGAATCGAAAAGCGGCGAGTGCGGAATCTCGGAGAAAGCAATCTCCCTTGTCGCGGTATACCCCTCCCGCCAAGCCCACGCCGCAAGAAACGTGGCACTCAGTCCCGCCAGGAGGCGAAGCACCCATAAGAAACGTCGCATGGCGACGACACAATACTCCCCTACATGTTCCGCTGCCGCGAGGCGGGGACGCGGGCACAGAGGGGGTCGACGATTCGGAGGAGGTCTACTCGCGAAGCAGCTTCCCGGAATCTGACCCACCTGGCACGAAGTCTCCCGCGCGCCGCAGCTGCGAAACACCTCTACCGAGCTTTGCCTTTGCCTGAAGCAACTCTTCTCTTCTCAGTGGTCATCGATGCCTCGAGGCTACGCCGGCCTGAGGATTCGGCCAGGTCACGCGACGCGTGCGCGGAGGTCCAACCAGGCGCCGAGACCGAAGTAGAGGGCGCCGAAGGCGAGGGCGCGCTGCGGCGCGTCGATCCAGGCGCCTGAGCCCGGGAGATCGAGGGTCGCGACGATCTCGCGCGAGAGGCCCAGGGCGGGCAGAGGAAGGATCGCCGTGAGGACTGCCAAAAACAGATAGAGCAGAACGTGGCGCAGCCAGGACTGGGTGCGCGACTGCGCGCTGGCCGAGCTCTCTTCGCGGACGAGAAGCAGTTCGAAAATCCGGCATCCGAGCAGCCAGACGAACGTCCAGACCGGCGTGGTCGAATGCGTTGCCCAGCTGATCGCTCCGGCCATCAGGAGATAGAACGCCCCGATCCCGACGACCCCGAGCGACGCCCGCAGGCGATCGCCCCAGCTAGCTCCCTTCTCTGCGCCGACCACGAAGTTCAGGAAGGCGTACGAATGGATGAGCAGGAACTCGAGAATCAACCCCAGGACGAACGCGCGAATGAGGCCCGGCGGGAGCGTCGCCGGCGCGATCCAGGCGGTGAGGTAGACCCCCGCCGTCAGAAATCGGGGCGCGAGGGCCACGAGCCCGGCGCTCATCGAGGCAGCTGCCGACGGGTCCGGAGCCGGCCCGGAAGGCAAGGAAGACCGGGTCATCGAGATCTCAAACGGAGAATGCCCGAACCTCCTGCCACGAATGCTCGCCGCTCTCAGGCGCGGCCGGGGAAGCGACCGCCGCCGGCCTTTTCAGCTCACTTCTTCTTCGCCGGCACGAGATCGGTGTTGGGGTTCTTGACCTTGTCGCTTTCGGTCAGGCCGGAGACGATCTCGATCTGGATGCCGTCGGAGATGCCGGTCTGGATGTCGCGGCGCTCGAACTTCTGCGGCGCTGTCTCGACCTCGACGTACGGCTTCTCCCCTTCGAACTGCAGGAAGCCTTCGTCGAGCGCCATCACCTGCTCCTTCTTCTCGAGCACGATGTCGGCGCTGGCGCTGTAGTTCGCACGGATCAGCAGACCCTTCTGCGGCACCAGCGCAGCGCGGATCTCGAACTGGATCGCGCCGTTCTCCTCGACGCCCTTCGGCGCGATCCGCTCCAGCGTTGCCTGGATCTTGTTCTCCGGCAGAGCGCCGATCGTGAGCTCGAGCGCCATGCCCGGACGGATCTTGCCGACTTCGGATTCATCGACCTTGCCCTTGAAGATCAGGTCGTCGAGGTCGGCGATGGCGGCGATCGTCGTGCCGTCGTTGAAGTTGTTCGACTCGATGACCGAGTTGCCGACCTCGAGCGGAACTTCGAGCACCGTTCCGCCGATCGTCGCCTTCACGACCGTCGTGGACGCCGAGGCCATGCGTACACTCGTTCCCTTGCGCACAATCTCGAGATTGTCCTCCGCACCCTTTGCATCCTCTTTCGCCTGCTCCCAGGCGATTTCGCTGCGCTGAAAGTCGGCCTTCGAAATCGTTCCGTCCTGGGAAAGATTCCTGTTGCGCTCGTAGTCGCGCTCGGCGTCGGCCAGCGCGATCTTCGCCTTGTTCACGCGCGATTCGGCCGACGAAAGCTCGACCATGTTCGGGATCACGCGCACCTTGGCGATGAGATCCCCCTGCTTCACGATCGCGCCGGGCTCGACATAGAGCTCCTCGATGATGCCGGAGATGAGCGGCTTGATCTGGACCTCCTTGCGCGGCACAACGGCGCCGGTCGCGACGGTCTTGCGGACGATGTCCGTCCGGGTCGGCGACGCCGTCTGGTAGACCACCGGTTTGACCTGCGACTTGCGATAGAGGAACACACCGGTCGCGATGACGACGGCGGCGAAAGCGAGCGCTGCGAGGATTCCCAGAACCTTCTTCATTTCAGCATCTCCACCTGCAGAAGACATGATCGACCGTATTCAGATAGCCCGCGGATCCGCGCGCGGTGAGATTCCACGACCCGGTCATTCGCTCCGCCTGCCCGGCTCGCTCTCATCGACCGACTCGAACTAGTCGCTGCGCAAGGCCGCCATCGGCGTGATTGCCACCGCGCGACGAGCCGGCGCGAATCCCGCAATGACACCCGAGATGACGAGAACGGTGAGCGCCTGCAGCGCGGCGGAGAGATCGACACCCGGATTCTGGAACATCTGCGGTCGCCCATCCGCGGCTGCAGCCGGCAGCAGCCGACCGACGATCTCGAGCACCGCGACCGCGGAAGAAAGACCGAGAAGTCCCGAGCCCAGGGTGATGAGCACCGATTCGAAGATGATCTGGCCCTGGACCTTCCACGGCGTCGCACCGATCGCCCGGCGGATGCCGAGCTCCTTCGTGCGCTCGCGCACGATGATCAGCATGATGTTCGAAACTCCGATCGCCCCGGCGGCGAGGGTGCCGATGCCGACGATCCACATCAGGAACTTGATCCCGGTCATGAGACCCTGGACCTTCGAGTACTCCTCCTCGAGATTGAAGTGGCCGATCCCGCGATTGTCCTCGGGCGAAACCTTGTGCCGGGCGCGCAGGATCTCGAGCACCTTCTTCTCCGCCACCGAGGCCGGAACTCCATCCACGGAGGTCACCGCCAGCCACTGCACCCGGTTCGCGGAGTTGAACGACTGCTGGTAGGTGGTGAAGGGAATGAAGATCGTTTCGGCGTCTTCCTGCCCGTCGTTGCCGCTCTGCCGCGAGCGGAAGAGGCCGACGACCTGGAAATCGATACCGTTGATGCGGATGCTCCCGCCGAGCGGATCCTCGTCGGCGTCGAACAGCACTTCCCGTACCCGCGTTCCGATGACGGCGATCTTGCGCTTGTCCTCGACATCGAGCTTGTTGATGAACCGTCCGCGCGTCACGAGCAGCGACTGAATCGTCGCGATCTCCGGCATGTCGCCCATGATCTGGTAAGCGCCGGTGTGGACGCCACGGACCGCCGTCGCCCCGCCGCGGAATCCGCCGAGCTGCAGCCGCGGTGCGACCACTTTCGCCTCGGTGACCTGGCGCTTGATCTCGTCGACGTCGGCGTTGGTGAATTCGATCGCGCGCCCCGCGGCGAGACCGCCGAACGGTTTGCTCGTCCGCATGCCCCAGACGAAGAAGCTGTTCGTCGCCGTGCCGGTGAAGCCGGCATCGATGCCGTTCTTGAGGCCGTTGCCGGAGCCGAGGAGCAGCACGAGCAGGAAGATGCCCCAGAAGACGCCGAACGCGGTGAGGAAGGTCCGCAGACGGTTCTTCGCCAGGGTGGCGCCGATTTCCTGGAGGCTGTCTAGGTCGAACATCTTCGCTCCGATGCTGAATTTGCTTCGCGTCTCGTGTTGCTCCAACGGGTTCGTTGGCTCCGCGCGCTGCGGGTCCTGTCACCTGCGGGCATCCCGCTGCGGTGCTCGCCCGCTGCGCGGGCTGCGCTCCTCACTGGGAGCCCTCCCTCCGGCGCCACCCGCAGCGCGCTACCGCGGCTGTCGGATGCCAACCGCCGCGAGGAGCCGGGGTTGGACGGAGAGCTATTCATCTCGCAAGGCCTCGATGGGGCGAATCGCGGCGGCGCGTCTTGCGGGGAAGAAACCGGCGATGGCGCCGGCGACGACCAGCAGGATCGCCGCGGCGATGGCGACGCGAAGGTCGACTTGCGGATTGCGGAAGAAATCGGCGTTGGGAATCGCTTTCGCCAGGATTTCGAGCACGAGCACACCCATGACCAGACCGGCATATCCGGCGACGGCGGTGATGAGCACCGACTCCTGCAGCACGAGAGCGACGATCGACGCCGGCGTCGCGCCGAGCGCCTTGCGGATGCCGATCTCCTTCGTGCGCTCGCGCACGGCCACCAGCATGATGTTCGAAACGCCGACGACTCCGGCGAGCAGGGTGCCGATGCCGACGATCCAGACGAACATCCGGATCGCGGTCATGAGCGACATGACGCGCTGGAAGTTCTCGACATTGTTGTTGAGGAAGATCGCCCGCTGATCTTCTGGATCGAACGTGTGGTTGACCGCCAGAATCTGCCGCGAATCCTTCGCCATCACTTCGCTCTGCGCCAGCGTCGCATTCCCGGTCGTGTAGAGAATCTGGTTGACCCGGTTCGCTCCGTTGAACGTGCGCTGAGCGGTCGAGATGGGCAGGTAGATGAACTCGCGCTCGCGCTCGTTGCCCGCATCGTCGAAGACGCCGACGACCCGGAAGGAGATTCCGGCGATCCGGATCTCCTTGCCGACCGCATCCTCATCGTGAAAGAGCGCATTGACGACGAGGACGCCGAGCACCGCGCTCTTGCGAAACTGACTCTGGTCGAGCTCGTTGATGAAGCGCCCGCGGATCACCGAGGTGCGTTCGAGCACCTTGTGCCCGGGATGCACGGCGCGGATCGTGTAGCTCCCGTTCTCGTTCTTGTAGTTCACCTGCTGGCTGCCGAAGATCCAGTATCGCGCGCTCGAGTATTCGACTCCCGGAACGCGCGTCGTCACTTCGTCGTAGTCGCGGTTGTCGAACGTGAGATCGCGACCTGGCTGCAGTCCCTTGTACGGCATGCTCGTCTGCCCGGCGGAGATGAAAATGCTGTTCACCGCGTCGTCGCGGAACTGGTAGTCGACGCCCTGCTCCAGGCCCTTTCCGGAACCGAGCAGGACGACGAGCATGAAGATCCCCCAGGCGACAGCAAAGCCGGTGAGCGCGGTACGCAGCTTGTTGCTCCGGACAGTATCGAAGATCTCCTGCCAGGCGTCGAACCGGATCATCGCGCTCCGGCTTTCGCTCCGGCACCTGCCACCTCGGCTTCCGCCGACGAAGGTTCCGCCAGCGTCGCCCGCGCCTCCGCCGCGATGGCTTCGACGTCGACGACGAACTCCGCGGGGTCGAGCCGGCGCTGGCGCGTGTCGCCGGCGATGTTGCCGTCGACGAGGTGAATGAGGCGATCCGTCATCCGCGCGATGTCGCGCTCGTGGGTGATGATCACCACCGAAACGCCGTCTTTCTGCACGCCCTGCAGAACCTTCATGACGTCGCGCGAAGTCGCCGAGTCGAGCGCACCGGTCGGTTCGTCGGCGAGCAGAAGCTTCGGCTGGGCGACCAGAGCCCGGGCGATCGCCACGCGCTGTTGCTGCCCGCCGGAGAGCTCCGACGGGAGATGTTCCGCGCGTTCGGCGAGCCCGACCTTTTCGAGATAGACCGCTGCGCGCTCATGACGTTCCTTGCGGGAAACACCCTGGTAGTAGAGCGGTAGCGCGACGTTCTCGAGAGCGTTCTTGAACGGCACGAGATGGAACGACTGGAAAACGAAACCGATGTAGCGGCTGCGATACTGTGCCGCCTTCGTTTCCGAGAGCTCCCGCATGTCCACTCCGTCCAGGGTGTATTCCCCGGAGTCGTAGCGGTCGAGCAGTCCGAGAATGTTCATCAGCGTCGACTTGCCGGAGCCGGAGGCCCCCATGACGGCGACGAGCTCGCTCGCGCCGATCTCGAGGTCGATCCCCTTGAGGACGTGGAGCGTATTGCGCCCGACGGTGTAGCTCTTATTGAGTTTGCGCAGCTCGATCATCGGCTCTCTCGGAGTCTCCAGCCCTGTTTACGGAACGACGGAGCGAAAGGTTAGCGCGTTGCCTCGGGATTCAGGAGAAAGGCCTGTCGATGGTAAGGTTTCCGAGCATGCGAACCCTCCTTTTCCGCCCCCGGATCCTGTCCCGTCTGACCCTCGGATGCGCCCTCTGGAGCTGTGCGGGAGTGAGTCTCGACGCCACTCCGGTATTTTCCCAGACTCCTTCCGCCGCTCAGCCGCTTGCGCCCCTGACGCCCGGAGCTGCACCCGGGGCGACGACCGCCGCCCCGGCACCGAGACCTCTGCCGACGCCCCCGCCGGAGCCGACGGCGCAGGACCTCGCGACGCCCCCGGCTGGCGCGACCCGGCTGCCTTCCGGAGTTTCCACGCTGCAGCTCCGCGCCAGCAAGAGCAAGGAGTCGCCCCGGCCAGAGGACTTCATCGCCATTTTCGCTCTCGGCCGCCGCAGCGACGGGACCGTCGTGCAGAACACGTTCGTCACGCCTGAGCCGTCGAAAGTGCAGATGAGCAAACTCTTTCCGTCCTGGCAGGAGGCCCTCGGCGCCATGGTCGTCGGCGAGCAGCGCCGCTTCTGGTTCCCCGCGTCGGTCGCACCCAAGAATCCCAAGACGGGCGTCCAGGAGGCGGTCGTTTTCGATATCGAGCTCGTCGCGATCGGCCGGATGCCGACGCCCCCGTCGTCGGTCGCGGCGCCCGATCCCAAAGCGAAGCAGGTCGGGCTGGGAACGTCGATCCTGACCGTCTCGGCCGGCAAGGGAGAGGCGACAGCGACCCGGAGGGACGCCGCACTCATCCGGTTCACCGTCTGGAACGACCACGGGCAGATGCAAACCTCGTCGCAGCTCGACGGCCGGGAGACGCTTTTTCCACTCGATCGCGTGATGGGCGCTTTCGCCGACTGCATCGTGGGAATGAAGATCGGCGAAGTGCGCCACTGCTGGATCAGTGCCGCGGCGAACGAAGGCTTTCCCGGCGCCCCGCGCGGCGCGCTGGTCATCGAAGCCGAGCTCAAGAGCCTCGCGGACGCGGCCAAGGTCTTCACCCCGGGAGTCCAGAAGCCGAAGTGAACTCGTATCTCCTGCGACGGCTCGCCGTCCGGTCATTCTTCCAGGCTTCACACGCCGAGCAGGTCCTGACGATTTTTCCGGCAGCACCGAGGTTCGTGCCATGAGTGCAGATCACGACGACATCGTCTATCCCGAGACCGTGCCTTTCATCCTGGTCCATCTCGCCTGCTTCGCGGCGATCTGGACCGGCGTGCACCTGCGCGACCTCGTTCTCTGCCTGGCGCTCTACCTCGTGCGCATGTGGGCCGTCACCGCCGGCTACCACCGCTATTTCTCGCATCGCTCCTACAAGATGGGGCGCGGATTTCAATTCTTCGTCGCCTGCCTCTGCCAGAGCACGGCCCAGAAAGGCGTTCTCTGGTGGGCGGCGAAACATCGCCATCACCACGCGCATTCGGACACCGAGGAGGACGTTCACTCCCCGCGCGAGCAGGGGTTCTGGTTCGCCCATGTCGGCTGGATCTTCGCCCGCAAGCGGGGCGAGGCCGACTACGGCTACGTGCCGGACTTTGCGAAATTCCCCGAGCTCGTCTGGCTGAACGCGCACAGCCGGCAGAATCTTCCGGCGCTGGCGCTCGCTGTCGCCTGCCTGGCGTTCGGCGGCTGGTCGGCTCTCGTCGTCGGCTTCTTCTGGAGCACGGTTCTCCTCTTCCACGGCACCTTCGCGATCAACTCGCTCGCGCACGTCATGGGAAGCCGGCGCTATCCGACGGGAGACGACTCGCGGAACAACTTCTGGCTCGCGCTCATCACACTCGGCGAGGGCTGGCACAACAATCATCACTATTACCAGGTTTCCACCCGTCAGGGATTCCGCTGGTGGGAGGTCGATGCGACGTTCTACGTCCTCAAGGCGCTCTCCTGGGTCGGACTGGTGAGCGATCTCAAGGGACCGACGCCCGAGGTGCTCCGCGGCGAGAAGAGTCTGCCGCGCCCGGCGATCGAGCGCGAGGCGCGCCAGCTCGTCCAAGGTTTCTCGCTCACCGAGATCTCCGCCATCGCCGCCCGCGTGCGCGAGAGCTGGGCCGAGCATTCACCGCACTGGGACGCCTTCGTCACGCGCGCGCATGATGCCCGGGCGGCCGTCGAGGCGCGTCTGCACGAGATTCACCTGCCTTCATTGCCGTCGATCGAAGAGCTCCGGCATCGCGCCGCCGAGCGCTTCAAGCTCACACCGTCGATCGACGAGATCGCCGGTCGCGCGCGCCAGATGCTCATCCAGGCGATCTCGACGGAGCTTCTGAAACACGCGCCCGCCGGCGCTTAACGGCCATGAAAAAAGGTCCGGCGAAAGCTCGCCGGACCTTCGACTGCAACTCTTTGACTGCAACTCAGGGGAGGGCGAGCTTCCGCTTGCCCGTTCCCGCCGCCGACATTCTCAGTAGCGATACCGCTCCGGCTTGTACGGACCGTCGACGTCGACGCCGATGTAGGACGCCTGCTTCTCGGTCAGCTCGGTCAGCTTCACACCGAGCTTCTCGAGGTGGAGCCGCGCGACCTTCTCGTCGAGCTTCTTCGGCAGCAGGAACACCTTGTTCTCGTACTTGCCGGCGTTCTTCGCGAGGTCCACCTGCGCCATCACCTGGTTGGTGAAGCTGCAGGACATGACGAACGACGGGTGGCCGGTGGCGCAGCCCAGGTTCAGCAGACGTCCTTCGGCGAGGATCATCACCGCGTGGCCGTCCGGGAAGCGCCACTCGTCGTACTGCGGCTTGATGTTGACGCGCTCGATGCCGGCGAAGTTCTTCAGGCCGGCCATGTCGATCTCGTTGTCGAAGTGGCCGATGTTGCCGACGATCGCCTTGTCCTTCATCTTCGCCATGTGCTCGACGGTGATGATGTCGAAGTTACCGGTTGCGGTGACGAAGATGTCCGCCGTCGGCAGCACGTCTTCGAGTGTCGTGACTTCGTAACCCTCCATCGCCGCCTGCAGGGCGCAGATCGGATCGATCTCGGTGACGATGACCCGCGCTCCTTGACCGCGCAGCGCCTGGGCGCAACCCTTGCCGACTTCGCCGTAACCGCAGATCACGGCGATCTTGCCGGCCAGCATGACGTCGGAGGCGCGGAGGATTCCATCGGTGAGCGAGTGACGGCAGCCGTAGAGATTGTCGAACTTCGACTTCGTCACCGAGTCGTTGACATTGATCGCCGGGAAGAGCAGCGTTCCGGCGTTCTCCATCTCGTACAGGCGATGAACGCCGGTCGTCGTCTCCTCGGACACGCCGAGGATCGCCGGCGCGATCCGATTCCAGCGCTTCGGATCTTCTTTCTGGATGCGCGTGAGAAGCGCGAGCACAAAGGCGAACTCTTCGCTGTCCCCTGCAGTCGCCGCCGGCACCTTCCCGGCCTTTTCGAACTCGACACCTTTGTGGATGAGCAGCGTCGCGTCGCCGCCGTCATCGACGATCAGCGTCGGGCCGAGGCCCGATCCGAAATCGAGGGCGCGCGAGGTGAAGTCCCAGTACTCTTCGAGCGACTCGCCCTTGAACGCGAAAACCGGAATCCCGGCGGGCTTGTCGGCCGTGCCAGTCGGACCCACCGCGATCGCCGCCGCCGCATGATCCTGGGTCGAGAAGATGTTGCACGAGACCCACCGGACGTCGGCGCCGAGCGCATGCAGCGTTTCGATGAGCACCGCGGTCTGGATCGTCATGTGGAGCGAACCCATGATGCGCTGGCCGGCGAGCGGGCGGCTGGCCGCGTACTCCTTGCGCACCGCCATCAGCCCGGGCATCTCCTGCTCGGCGAGGCGGATCTCGTTGCGACCCCACTCGGCGAGGCCGAGATCGGCCACCTGGAAGTCGAGAGCGGTCTTCTTGTGGGTCGATGCGACGGTCGTCATCGTGCGATTCCTTTCCTGTTGCGTTGTGAGACCTGTGGACGAATGGATCGGGTGCCGCTCGCGAGGAGCAATGCGGGGCCCTTGGCTTCCGATTCAGGTGCCAGGGGCGAACAGCGCACGGCGTCAAAACCGGCGGCGAGGAGGAGGCTCTCGAGCTCGCCCGGAGCGAAGCCGAGGCGCTTCTGCCCCATCCTGCGGCGGAACTCTTCGCGGTCGTGGTGCAGCAGATCGACGACGACGGCGCGACCGCCGGGCTTCACGACACGCGCCATCTCGGCCACGGCAAGCGCGGGTTCTTCGACCTGCGTGAGCGCGAGCAACATGAGCGCCGCGTCGCAGGTCGCGTCGGCGATCGGCAGCGCTTCGAGATCTCCCTCTTCGAGCTGCAGATTCGCGATGCCGTGCGCGTTGCGCCGCGCCGCCTGCAGCATCTCCGGAGAGCGATCGACCGCGATGACCCGGGCGACCCAGGGAGCGAGAGCGATCGCCGCGGCGCCGCTGCCGCAGGCGAGATCGGCGATCACCCAGTCGGGAGCGAGCAGCGCCTGGAACGCCAGTCCGGTGAACGTCTCTCCGTAAAGCTCCGTCCGCAGACGCTCCCACTCCCCGGCGACGCCGGCGAAGTAGTCGCGTTCGGTGCCGGAGCGCGCGGCGAGGCAGCGCGTGAGGCGCAGGCGGTCGTGCGCGAGCGCAGGCCAGTCGCGACTTTCGTCGGCCGCGACCTGCCAGAGTTGACGCGCTCCCTGCGGCAGCTCGCCGTTCGCCATCTGGTAGAAGTTCGCCGTCCCCTCCCCGCGGCTCACGACCCAGCCTTTGCCGGCGAGGAGCTTCAGATGACGGCTGACGCTCGACTGCGGCATCTGCAGGACTTCCGCGAGCTCGGACACCGCGAGCTCCTGCCCGGCGAGGAGGTGCAGCATGCGCAGACGCGCCGGATCGGCGAGCGAGGCGATGCGCTCGATGAGTATTTCCGGAGAGCTCGAGGGTGTCGATGGGCTGTGGTTTCTGAGGTTCATTCGTAAATCCGGATGAAAGGATATATTCAGGAAGAAAGGACGTCAAGTGCTAGCTTCCGGCGATGGATTTCGCCCGTGGCAAATCGGTTCTCTTGACTGGCGCTTCGGCCGGAATCGGCCGGGAGCTGGCTCTCGCGCTCGCCTCGCAGGGCGCCCGACTCGCGCTCGCGGCTCGCGACAGCGCCCGCCTCGAAGAGGTCGCCGCGGCCTGCAGGGAGCGCGGCCGTGAACGCGGCGGCGAGGCGATCGTCCTCGCCGCGGACGTCAGCCTTCAGGGCGATTGCACCACGCTCGTCGACCGGACCGTCGCGGCGCTCGGTGGCATCGACCTCCTCCTGCTGAACGCCGGACAGGACATGGCGGCGCGCGTCGACGAGCTCGTCGAGCCGGAAGTTCTCGAACGGATCGTCCGGGTGAACTATCTCGGCCCGGCCTGGCTCACCTGGCGAGCGCTACCGCATCTCAAGCAGAGCCGTGGACGGATCGTCGTCGTGTCGAGTCTCGCCGGTCTCACCGGTGTCCCGACCCGCAGCGGATACGCGGCGACCAAGCACGCGCTTCACGGATTCTTCGATTCGCTGCGCATCGAGCTCGCCGGCAGCGGTGTCTCGGTGACCCTCGCCTGCCCCGACTTCGTGAAGTCGGAGATCCATCGGCGGGCGTTGGGACCGGACGGCAAAGCGGCCGGAGTGAGTCCCATCCAGGAGGATCGCGTCATGACGGCGGCGAGGTGCGCTGCTCTCATCCTCCGCGCCGCCGCCGCCCGCAAACGCCTGGCGGTGCTGTCGCTTCGTGGCCGGCTCGGGCGCTACGTCCGGGTTTTCGCTCCCGGCCTCATCGACCGGATCGCCGCTCGCGCCGTGGCGGTCGGTCACTGAGAGCCGGCCCGGCCGCAAGACGTCAGGGGTCGACGCCGCCGCGCGCGACGACTTCGATCTCGGCGAGCGCGGCGACGCTCAGGCCGTAGAAGGTTCCGCTGACGTCGTCGAGCCTGACCTCGACGACACGCGTGCCGACATCGGCGAACGCGACGTCGGTGCCGCTCACCGAGAGCGCCGCGGCACCTGCCGATGCCACCTGCTGAGTTCCCGCGGCATCCGAGAACAGCCTGACCGTCGCCTGCACGACCTGAATGGTCGAGCTCGCTTCACCGCCGAAGCGCGGATTGAAGAGCCGGACCGTGCGAACGGTGACGGGCACCGGGAATGTGAGCCGCGCCCACGCTCCATCCTGCTCGCCGGCGGCGGAGTTCCAGTAGCGCCAGATCTCGCCCTTGAGGACGCGGCGATCGATCAGGCCGCCGTTCTGGTTCGCGTCACGAGTCGAAGAAACCGTCACCGCCGCGCCCGGAGCGAGGTTCGTCCAGCGCGCTGCCTCGGCCGAGGGAGGCGGCGGGATCATCGTGTGCCCGGCATGACAACCGACGCAGGTCGCGACCTGCCCCGGCCGACCGAAGTTGAGTCCGGCAACGTGCGCCGCACCCGAGACGCCGAGCGGTCCGCGCGTGAGAGGTACCGCGCCCGCTCCGCCGGCCGCTGTACGCAGCTGTTCGAAGAGCGGTACGTGCGCCGGCGCGAGGGTCGCTACGGACCCGTCGGGAGCCACCGGTTTCTCTTCGAGGAGGATCGGCCAGTCGAGGTTCGGGAACGAACCCGGACTCGTGCGCTGATGATCGAGGAAGAAACGGATCACTCCCGCAGAGCCGATGGCAGGTGCCGACACGATGTCGAAATCGACCGGCGCGTTGAAATACACGTTGCGGGCGTCGAACAGAAAATCGCCGTCCGGATCGTAGGGCGGAGAACCCGCCGGAGGCAGGAGCGGCGCATTGTCTTCCGGCGCGATCGTGTCGGCCAAAACCGGCGGTACCCCTCGCGGCCGCAGGAGGCGCGCACGGAGCTCGGTCGTCCCGATGAGATCGAAGAGCGGTACGCGTCCGGTGCCGTTCGCCTGCACGATGTCGAGGCCATAGTCCTGTGCGACGTCCGCGGCCCAGGAGATGAGAATGCGGCCGTCCGGAAGCACGTCGGGTTCGCCGGCGTAGTTCCCGTTGAAGATGCCGTAGGAGCAGTCGCCCGGTTTCGGGCAGTGGACGTAGTCGCCCGTGAGCGTCGTGATGCCGAGGAGCGGCGCGTAGCCGTTGGGCCCGCGTGCGAAGCGGCGCAGACCGCCGAAACCCGCGGCTTCGGTCATGTTGTACATCGGGAAATAGTTCGCGACGAGCGTCCCGTCCGGGGCGAAGGCTCCGCCGTAGACGTGGTTCGCCTCTTCGTTGCGAAAACTCCCGGCCCAGAGCGCAAGCTCGGTGCCGTCCGGCCGGATCGTCGACGCCTGCCAGGCATTGCGCCATAGATTGTCGGTGCCACCGGCATGGTCGTTGCGGTCGGTCGTCAGTCCATCCTTGATGCGATAGCCGCCGTTCGGGTCCGTGACCGTGGCCGCGCTGTCGGTGCCAAAACGGTGGTTGCGCCACCAACGGGAGTAGACGATGCGACCGGTCGCCGGCTCGACGAGCGGTCGATCGGCGCCGGAACGTTCCGACGTGATGCGGTGGAGATTCGAGCCGTCGGCATTGACGACGAAGAGATTCGAGGCCCGAACGCCGGAATAGTGGCCCCGCGCGCGCCAACGCGTCGACGAGAATACGACCCTGCCGTCCGGCAACCAGGCGGGATCGGTGTCGTCGTACTCCGAGAAACCGCCCGCAGCCGCCCCGAACTGGGACAGATCGAGATCGTCCTCGTCGGAGACGGTGATGGCGCGCAGATTCGTTCCATCGGAACGCACCGCGAAGATCCGCCAGGCCCCCGGATCATTCGCCGGTCCATAGTCATACGTACCGCTGGGAAGGCCGGCGAAGACGATCTCGTGGCCGTCCCAGGAAACATCCGGCGCATTGACGTCGATGAGATGCAGCGGTGCCTGGGGATTCGAGCCGTCGACCAGTGTCAGCAAGGTACCGTCGGCGCGCCGCAGCAGGAGCCTCCCCGGCGCGGCGACCCGGAAGCGGGAATGCGGGCCGACACCGGGCATGTCGTTCGGCACCGACCAGTAGATCGACCCCTCGTTCGGGATCTGCCGCGACACGAAGACGACCGAAGGGACACAAGGTCCAGGAGAGAGAAGGCTCCAGCCACAAAGCGACGCGGACTCGAGATCGTCGCGATAGATCGGCTGGATGGCGAAAATGCGATCCGAAAGAAAGAAGAAGGCAGCAAGAGAACAGACGAAGCGGGCCGGCGATCTGCGCAAGGGGCCTCCAGAGAAAACACTGCTGCCCGGGAAGTTACCCGACGGAGGAGCGGCCTCCTGTTCGCTGCTTCACACGAGGAGATCGTCGAGCGTTTCGCCGCTCGCGCGCTCCTCGGGAGCGGCGCCGCGGCGGAAGATCCGCGCTCCGCGATCGCCGCCGAGCCAGGCACGATCGCCGGCGACGCGGATCCACGCGCGTTCGCGCAGACCGACGACGGCGGTCGTGTTTTCCTCGTGGAACTCGGCGATCCGCTCCTCCCGCGTCTCGCCCATGTGGGTCGAGCCCGGATCAGCGTCGAGGTAGTGCGGATTGATCTGAAACGGAACGAGTCCCAGCGCTGCGAAACCGTCCGGCTCGACGATCGGCATGTCGTTCGTCGTGCGGATGGTCGGACCGGCGAGATTGATGCCCGCGGAAGCACCCATGTACGGCATGCCGGCGAGAGCGCGCGCACGGAGCGGCTCGAGAAGGTCGGACTCCTGCATCGTCTTCAACAGACGGAAAGTATTCCCGCCGCCGACGAAGACGGCCGCGGCCGTTTCGATCTGACGTGCGCCGGTCGCGTCGGCCGCGAGCTCATCGACCGCGAAGCCCAGCTCCTCGAGCCGGGTACGGAACTTCGCGGTGTAGCCGGCCCGATCGCGCAGTGCAAAAGGGACGAAGAGGATCGACCGCCGATCTCCGACGAGCTCGATCATCGTATCGGCGGCGTGCGCGAGGTAGCGCTCGCCGTGGTTGGTCGAATTGGAGAGCAGCAGGAGCTGACGCATTTCGATCTCCTCGCTTCAGTGTCGTTCGCGCGCTTCAGCGCTTGAGGATCGCATCGCCGAGGCGATCGACGTCGGCGAGGTCGTTATAGATCTGGATCGCGACGCGGGCCCACAGCCGACCTTCCTGCGCCGCGATGTGGAGCTCGATGCGGTCTTCGAAGAGCAGCAGATCGCGCAGCCGCGCGGCATCGTCGCGCGTCGAGCCGAGGCGCTCCGGCAGCGGGACGGAGACCATCGTCGCCACCATCTCGTGCGGCGTGAGGAACTCGGTGGCGAAACGCTCCGCGAGACGCTCACCCGCGCGAAACGCGAGATCGTGGTTGTAGGCGCGCACCTCTTCGGCGCCGAATTCGGCGAGCAGCTGGAGCGCCACCGGAGCCGCGAGCCAGGGCGACGGATCCCGCGTGCCGACGAGGTCGAACTCGGTCGTGAAGCCCTGATCGAGCCCCCAGGAGATGACCGCGGGATGGAGCTCCGCCTGCCGGTCCGGGCGAACCCAGAGAATCGCCGTGCTGCGTGGCGCCCAGGCCCACTTGTGAAGGTTGCCGACGTACCAGTCGGCGCCGATCGAAGGCAGGTCGAGAGCGATCGCTCCCGGCGCGTGAGCGCCGTCGACGAAGATCCGGACGCCACGCGCGCGGCAGATCGCCGCGATCTCGGCCACCGGCAGCAGCAGCGCGCTGTCGGAAGCGACATGATCGACGATCACCAGGCGAGTGCGTTCGTTGAGCGCCGCGGAGATGCTGTCGACCACGACCTGCGGCCGGTTCACGGAGTGCGAGAGCTTCACTTCCCGCAAGGTGGCGCCGCGCTCGCGCGCCACGTATCTCGCGGCGTTCGTGACCCCGCCGTAGCCCAGACTGGTGACCAGGATCTCGTCACCGGGTTCCAGCCGCGCCGAACGCAGAACGGCGTTCGCTCCGGTCGTCGCGTTGTCGACGAAGACGAGATCTTCGCCGCGGGCACCGAAAAACGCAGCGACTTCGGCCGCCGCCGTGCGCAGGCGCGGCGGCTGGGTGCGAGGCCCGCCGACGCGGATTTCCGACAGCTCGCGCAGGAGATAGCGCGAGGGCTGCAATTCGATCTCGTCGCAGATCGCCCGCTGCGCTTCGAGAACGCGCCGCGGCGGAGCCCCGACCGTGCCGTGGTTCAGATAGGTGATCGTGGGGTCGAGCGCGAAGTGCTCGAGCATCGCGCGTCCGAAGCGCGGCATCAAATCCGCCTTTCTCGCAAGCCGGAGCCGGCCGCGGTCATGGTCTCTCCCTTTCCTCTGTCGCCGCCGCCGGGAAACTCACCCCCAGCGCCGCCGCCAGCAGGCGGGGAATCTCGGTGTTGTCGTGCATGCCTCCGAAGCGCGCCATCGCCGACGGCGGTCCATAGGCGAAAAGCGGCACCGGCTCGCCGGTGTGTTTGGCGCTCGCCCAGGAGAGATCGAGCTCGCGCGCGGTCGACGCCGAGTCGATCGTCAGTCCGCCGGTGGCGTGGTCCGCCAGCACCAGGACGAGAGTCGCGCCGTCGCGGCGCGCGAACTCCGCCGCAATCGAAACCGCGGCGTCGAAACGCTGCAGGGCGGCGGCGAGCTTCGCGCCCTCGTGGGCGTGGGCGGAGGTGTCGATCTCCTCTTCTTCGACCAGCAGGAAGAACGGCTTGCCGGATCGCGAAAGGAGCTCCAGTGCTTTTCCCGCCATCGCGTCGACGGTGGGCGAACGCGGCTTCGCTTTCTGTGGCTCGATCGAGAAAAGCGCTGCGACCGGCAGGCGTTGCGCCGCCGCGAGACCGCCGGCGTCGGCGACGACATCCACTCCACGAGCTGCCATCTCGGCGGTGAGGTCCCGGCCGTCGGCGCGGCCGTCCGCGACGCCGGCTGGCGAGCGCCGTGGGAGGAAGAAGTTGCGGCCACCCCCGGCCAGAAAATCGATCCGCGCCGCGCTCTCCTGCAGCGCGATCTCGTTCTCCTCCGGGCGAGAGAGGACGTGCGCGAGGAAAGAGGCCGGAGTGGCATCGGTGATGCGGGAGGTGGTCGCCACGCCGGTCGCCCAACCGCCGTCCCGCAACGCCTCGATCAGAGTCGGCAACGACCGGCCCGAAGAATCCATTCCGATGCGTCCGTTCCGGGTCTTGAATCCCGTCGCGAGAGCCGTCGCCGCGGCGTCGGATTTGGTCACCAGTTCGTCCGCGGGGTGCGTGGCTACGAGTCCGATCGTCGGAAAGCGCTCGAAGGTGAACCTCGCGTCCGGGCCGAGCGCGAGGATTCTTGAAGCGGCGATCTGGGATAACCCCATGCCGTCGCCCACCAGAAGGATCACGTTGCGCAGAGGTTTGTCCGCGATCGCCGCCGGTCGCGAGGTCGCGCTGGAATCGGCGGCGGATGGACCTGGCTGTCGCACGGGCAGGCTTTCGTGCCCTTTCTCGCTCGACTCCGCGGCCAGTTCGTAGCCGATCACGCCGCCGACCGCGCTCGCCGCCAGAATCACTACGACGGCAAATGCGATGACGATCGCGGATCGCCGGGGGCGCGGCGGTGCCGTCATCCGCTCTTCGCCATGCGCCCGTCGAGCTCGAGCTCCGCGGCCGCTCCCTGCATTGCCGCGAGAACGTTGCCGACATGCTGCCAGAGGTCGAGCCCACCCGCGAAGCAGGCAGCGCTGAAATCCGTCGTGGCGCTTTCGACGTGCGGGCGGTCGACGCCGGCGGCGAAGGAACGCTCCTTCCACCGTTTCTGGATCGACTTGAGCTCGACATCGCGCACGTCCTTCGACGGCCGCACGAGGGCCGCAGCCATCACCAGGCCCGTGACTTCGTCGCAGGCCAGGAGCGCGAAATCGATCGGTTGGCGCCGCGCGACACCGGTCGCCTCTTCGTTGTGGGACAGGATCGCCTGCACCACGGCGTCCGGCGCTCCGGCTTCGACGAGGAGCGGAATGCCCTCTCCGGGATGCGCCATGAGAGTCGGATGAATCTCCCAGTCGTAGTCGTGCAGCAGCCCGGCGAGGCCCCAGAGGTCGGCGTCCTCCGCGAGCTTCCCGGCATAGAGGCGCATCGCCGCCTCCACGGCGAGCATGTGACGACGCAATCCGGCCGCGGCGACATGTTCGGTGACGATTCCCCAGGCCGTCGAACGATCCATCGCACTCCCCGCTTTCTTTCGTTTTGCTGAAGCGCTGGATCCCGCTTCCGCGGCCGAATCGTACCCGAGGTCCATGGTAACTTCGTCGCGGTCATGTATCTCGAGCACTACGGATTCCGGGAGGCACCGTTCAACATCACTCCGGATCCGCGCTTCCTCTACTTCTCCGCCCGACACCGTGAGGCGCTCGAGCATCTGCTCTACGGCATCCGCGAACGCAAGGGGTTCGTCCAGATCACCGGCGAGGTGGGCGCGGGAAAGACGACTCTCTGCCGCGCCGCTCTCGAGCGTCTGGGCCCGACGTTCCGTACCGCGCTCATCCTGAATCCGGTGATGTCCTCGTCCCAGCTGTTGCGGACCATTCTGGTCGAGCTCGGCCTGAAACCTCCCGGGCGCGCCGATCGCGTGGCCTACCTCGAACTGCTCAACGAGTTTCTCCTCGCACAGCTGACGCGCGGAGAGGACGTCGTCCTGATCATCGACGAAGCGCAGGATCTCTCGATGGAGCTTCTCGAACAGGTGCGCCTGCTGTCGAACCTCGAGACCGACCGGCAGAAACTTCTCCAGATCGTTCTCATCGGGCAGCCTGAGCTCAAACAGATGCTCGACGATTCGCGCCTGCGGCAGCTCCGGCAGCGGATCACGGTGCGGTACCACCTCGAATCTCTGTCCCGCGAAGAGACCGAGCTCTATCTCTACTACCGCCTCCAGGTGGCCGGCGGCAACGGGCGTCCGACGTTCAGCCGCTGGGCACTCTCCCGCATTCACCGCTACTCGAAAGGCGTTCCGCGACTGATCAACGCGGTCTGTGACACGGCGCTCCTGGCGGGCTACGTCGCCGGCGTCGATCACCTTTCGGGCCGGCTCATCGGCCGCGCCATCCGCGAGCTGGAAGGCAAGCCGACGTGAGTCTCGTCAGCGAAGCGCTCAAGAAGGCGGAACGCGAAGCCGCGGCACGCGAAGCGCGCGAAAAGGGACTGCCGACAGCGCTCGAAACGCCGCTGCAGCCCTACCGCGCGAGACGCTCAGGCCATGGGATCAGCGGCCGCCGCTGGACTCCGCTCTTCGCGCTTCTCGGTGGAGCGGCAGCAGTCGCCGTCGCCATGCTGGTCGCCCGGACCGCGGCCCAGAAAAAGGATTCGGCAAAGGAGTCCGTCTCCGCGCCCGAGTCGCTCCGCCGAACCACCGCGGGCGGCGAAGGGCCTGCCGCGGCGATGAGCGCGCAGAAGGTCGCCGCGAGCGCAGCGGCACCGCGACCGGAAGAGTCGGAGAAGTCGGCGGAGTCGGGGGAGTCGGCGGAGCCAGCGGCGCCTCCGGAAGCGACACTTCCCTCACCGAAAACCGCCGTGCAGAAGCCCCCGCCGGAGCCGAGCGGACGCGAGCTTTCGACGGCGAAGACGCCGGCGCCTTTTCCTTCGCGCACCGCCGTGTCGCCGGCAAGAGCCGCCGCCGAGAGCAGCGCGCCCTCTCCGGCGAAGGCGGCGTCTGCCGGGGCGAAGCCGGCGGCGCCGGCGCGGCGCGGCGCGGGCGACTACCTGCGACGGGTCGACTTCCCGGACGGCTCGAAGCTCGAGCTCGGCGGCATCGTCTATTCCGAAACCGCCCCGTTCGCCTACCTCAACGGGCGACTGGTCGGTGTCGGCGAGCTTGTCGGCGACTACCGCATCGACAAGATCGAGCGCGAGCGCGTCCTGCTTTCGGGCGAAGCCGGCGCGATCACGCTCCGGTTGAAGGGTCCCTGATCGCGGAGCCGAGCCAGCCGCTGCCCACTTCAAGGGCCCGCGGCGGCGACGGTGACGGTTCATTCGTGCCTCATTTTCAGGGCCGATAGTGGGTGTGTGACGCTCCCACGCTCAGGCCCGGAATCCGACCCGCAAGGAGACCCGAAAGCCTCTTTCCCAGCTCCGTCGCTCGCGGATCCTGCGCAGCGCGATGCACAGGAAGGAACCGCGGGCTCCCGGTTCCGGATCGCATTCGTCTTCGCATCGTTTCTGGTCGCGCTGTCGACGCTGACGCGGATTGCGCTCGCCTTCACGGCACGCGGCGAGCTCCACGCCTCGCTGGGCACACTCGTACGGCTTTTCGCGGGTGGGATGCTGCTCGATCTCTGGGTCGCCCTCGCCTGCACGCTGCCGCTGGTCGTCTATCTCGCGCTCCTGCCCGAAAGCTGGTGGCGTGCCCGCTGGCAGAAGACGCTGCTCGGCTCCGGATTGGCGCTGGTCGCCTTCGGGGCGCTCTTCGTCGCCGTCGCCGAATGGTTCTTCTTCGAGGAGTTCGACAGCCGCTTCAACTTCGTCGCCGTCGACTACCTTCTTTATCCGACGGAGGTCGTCACCAACATCTGGCAGAGCTATCCGACGGGCACCGTTCTCGGCGTCATCGCCGCGCTCGTCGTCGGCCTCGGCTTCGCGCTGCGACGCCCGCTCCAGAGTGCCTGGAACCGGCCGCTGCCGGCGCGCCAGCGCCTGACGGTTGTCGCTGCGCACGCAGCGCTGATCGCCATTCTGGCAGTCGGCGCTTCGCCGCGGCGTCTGGTCGAACACTCCCCCGACCGCCTCGTTCGCGAGCTGACCTCGAACGGCTATCTCGCTTTCGGCGAGGCGCTCCTCGGACTCGATGCGCCGTTCGACGGCTTCTACTCCACCCGGGACGAGACCGCCGTTCACCGCCGGCTGGAGACGCTGCTGACCGAGCCGGCATCGGCGCCCGTCGCTCTCGCTGCCGACTCCAGCGCCCGCGAGATCCGCGCGCTCTCGCCGCGACGGCCGTGGAACGTCGTCCTGATTCTCGAAGAGAGCCTGGGTTCAGAGTTCATCGGCGCCCTGCACCCGCAGCAGAATGAAGGCCTCACTCCGTCCTTCGACGCACTGACGCAGGAAGGAACGCTGTTCACGCAGGCCTATTCGACCGGCAACCGGACGATCCGCGCCATCGAAGCGACCACGTCTTCGCTGCCGCCGCTCCCGGGCGCTCCGATCGTGCATCGTCGCGGCGCGCACGGGCTGTTCACGCTCGCGGGACTTCTCGGCGAGCAGGGTTATCAGACGCTCTTCGTCTACGGCGGCCGCGCTCTGTTCGACGGCATGGGGCCGTACCTCTCCGCGAACGGCGTGCAGCGCATCGTCGAGCAATCCGACTTTCCATCGACGGAGTTCACGACCGCCTGGGGCGTCTCCGATCAGGCCATCTTCGACCGCAGCCTGGCGGAGATGGAATCCATGGACCGCAGCGGGAAACCGTTCTTCACCAGCATTCTCACGGTCTCGAATCACCGCCCGTACACCTATCCCGAGGGAACGATCGCGCCGCTGCCGGGGCTCAAGCGGCGGCAGAACGTCGTCCGCTACGCCGACTGGGCGATCGGTCGATTCTTCGCCGCCGCCCGCACCCGGCCGTTCTACGACCACACGATGTTCGTGGTGATGGGCGATCACGGCGCTCGCGTCTATGGCGCCGCGACGATTCCGCTGGCGAGCTATCAGATTCCGATTCTGATGATCGCACCCGGCGGTCTCCTCGCCGGCCAGAGGCTCGACACTCTCGCATCGTCGCTCGACGTCCCGCCGACGATCGCTGCGCTTCTCGGCCTCAGCTACCGGTCCCGGTTCTTCGGCCACGATCTCCTGCGGACGAAGCCGGAGGACGGCCGCGCGCTCCTCGTGCACAACGGCGACATCGCACTCCTGCAGGGCGGGCGGATCGCGATTCTCGGCCTGCGCCAGACGACGTCGGTCTTCGACGTCGACCGCGCGAGCGGGGAGTTCCGGCCGGTGAAGACGGCGGATGCCGCGTCGGAGAAGCTGGTCGAAGACGCGATCGCCTACTTTCAGTCGGCGGACCGGATGGTGCGAAGCGGAGGCTACGGTCTCGCGGTACCCGAGCTCGCGAACGCGGGCGCAGCGCGCGACGCCGTCGCGGGGACAGCTCCGCCCGGCCCAACAGCCGTCGAAGGCGGCGGGCTGCGTTAGGTCGTAGTCAAAACTGCCGCTATCTGAAGCTGCGTTTGACGCGCTCGACGTCGATCCGGATGCGGCGCGTTCCGGTCTCGGACTTCGACTCGTGCGACGGGTCGAACTCGATCGGATTCACGATCTCCGAGAAAACGTCGCGCAGGGCGCGCGCTCCGGTCCGGTTCTCCTGCGAAGCCTTCTCGGCGATGAGCCCCGCGGCGACGTCGTCGATCTCGAGGACGATGTCGAGGGATTCGAAGTAGCGCTGCGTGCGCGCCAGAGGCGAATCGAAGCTCCCGAGCAGGATCTCCTTGAGGATCGCCGTGTTGAGGTCGTTGAGGACGACGACCTTGTCGAAACGCGCCATGAACTGCGGCACCATGCCGTACTCGAACAGATCCTTGATCTTCACGAAGTCGGCGAGTGAAAAGCGCGTCTCGAGCCGCACGCCGCCATCGGCGGTCTTCACGGCTTCCGTCTTGATGCGCTCGCCCGAGCCCGACCGGCTCACCCGGTTGTAGACCTGATCGTACAGACCCTCGAAGGCGCCACCGCAGACGAACATCATCTTGCGCGTGTCGATCTCGACCGTCTGCTCGCGCTCCTTCTCGCCGTCGTAGGCATGCAGCCGATAGGGCACGCGCTCGCCTTCCATCAGCGTCAGCAGGCCCTGCTGCAGGACGACACCGATCGGGTTCGGCTTGCCGGCGATGACCGTCGACATCTTGTCGACCTCGTCGACGCAGATCGTGGCGCGCTCCATCGTCTCCTTGAGCGCGGCGAGCGAAGGGCGCTCGCCGAGGATGACCCGGGCGCGCTGCTCGATCGCCGAGAACATCCGGTCGGGACGGAACTCGGTGCGATCGCTGTCGACCAGGAGGTTGGCGTTGAGGATCGTCACCGCCCGGAAATGCTCGAAACCCGGCACGGTGTCGTAGAGCCGCTGGATGTTGTTCATGATCGTCGTCTTGCCGGTGCCCGACGATCCGATGAGCAGGATGTTTCCCGAGACCTTGCCCAGAAGGTGCTTGTGAATGGCGACCGAGACGAAACGAAGGGCCCGGTCCTGCCCAAGGACCCCGCGCCGCAGCTCCTCGAACAGCACCTTGGGGGTGATCGCCCCGTGAACTTCGGTGAGCGTCTCCGGACTCTTCGTCATCGTCTCGATCATATCGGTTTGCCTTTCGACGCACCGTCTACGGAGGCGCCCCGGGAGTCGTCCAAGAACACCCGCCCTTGACGATCGAGTTCCCGATGGAAAGCGCTGAGCCCGCGACGCGGATGTCGGGCTCACCCGGGAGCGGACGAGCTCGCAGCCGGAGCGATGGTCGCGCGCCTCATCGTCGAAGGGTCGCCGCGCGAGCACAGCTCAGCCATTCTCTTCCTCGCCCGCCTCGCTTGCTGCACTCGCACCGCCCCGCGCCGCACGCACCCCGGCGCAGTGAATCCGGTCCGGAGACCGGATTCCGGCTCCGCGCCGGCATAGGATGACGCGGTGCAGGAAGCCCTTCTCGAAGCCCGCGCGGTGCGCCGCCGCTATTCCCTCGGCGAGACCGAAGTCGTCGCGCTCGCCGGCGTCGACATTGCCATCGCCGCCGGCGAGCGCGTCGCGATCGCCGGGCCCTCCGGCAGCGGCAAGTCGACGCTCCTTCATCTCCTGGGTGCTCTGGACCGGCCGGACGAGGGCAGCGTGACGATCGAGGGCCGTGACCTCGCGAAGCTCTCGGAGAACGAGCTCACGCTGCTCCGACGTCGCCGGCTCGGATTCGTGTTCCAGTCGTTCCACCTGGTGCCGGTGCTGACCGCGCTCGAAAACGTCGAGTACCCGCTCTGGATCGACGACGTTCCCGCTGCGGAACGCCACGAACGCGCGCGCGCCATGCTCGAGGCTGTCGGCCTTGCCCACCGCGTCGACCACTTGCCCGACAAGCTCTCCGGCGGCGAACGTCAACGGGTGGCGATCGCACGCGCGCTCGTCCATCGCCCTGCCGCCGTGATCGCCGACGAACCGACCGGGAACCTGGATTCGGCGAACGGAAATGCGATCTTCGACCTGCTGCTCGCGATGCGGCGGGACCTCGGAACAGCCATCGTCTTCGCGACTCACGATCCGGCGCTCATGGCGCGCGCCGCGCGTCGCGTCGAGCTGCGCGACGGCCGCATCGTCGCGGATACCGCCCGAAGCGGAGTCGCGAATTGAAGTTCGCGACTTTCGCGCTGCGCAATCTCCGTCGCAACCGGCGGCGAAGCGCGATCTCCCTGGGAATCATCGCTGCGGGAACGGTCGGACTCCTGCTGACCGTCGGCTTCATTCGTTTCTCCTTCGATGGCCTGCGCGAAGCCATGATCCACGGCGGTCTCGGTCATCTCGAGATCGCGAGCGCGGCGGCAGTCGAAAGCCGCGGCGAGGCGGCGCTCGACCGCTCCGTACAGCAGGGGATCGAGAACTGGGAGAGTGTCCGCGCGAAGGTGGAGTCTTTGCCGCAGGTCGTCGCGGTCGAAGCGAACCTCCAGGTCATGGGAATGGCGCAGAAGCCGGGCGGCGATTCGGTGTCGTTCGTCGGTGTCGGCGTCGAGCCGGAGCGCGAGCGCCGGATGGGCTTCGAAACCCGGTTGCGCGACGGCAAGGGACTCGCCGATGGCGCTCCGCCGGAAGGCGAGGACGAAGCGGTGCTCGCTCTCGGCCTCGCCGCGACTCTCGGCGTCAAACCGGGCGACACGATCACCCTACTCTCCGCCAGTCCCGACGGAATGCTGAACGCGCTCGATGTCCGCGTCGCCGGCCTGGTCACGACCGGAGTGCAGGAGCTCGATTCGCGCTATCTCAAACTGCACCTCGCCAGTGCTCAGCGGCTCCTCGCGACCGACCGGATCTCGAATCTCCTGGTGGGTCTCGAGTCGACAGCGGCCACCGCCGCCGCACGCGAGCGGACAGTGGCTGCACTGGCAGGACGCACACCGGCGCTCGCGGTGACCTCATGGGAGAAGCGCGCCGCGTTCTATGGCCAGGTGCGCAATCTCTATCTCGGAATTTTCTGGTTCCTCGGCGCGATCGTTTTCGTGCTCGTCGTACTGGCCACTTCGAACACGCTCATCATGACGGTCATGGAGCGCGTACGGGAGATCGGGACTCTGCGCGCCATCGGCACAGCGCCCGGGCAGGTTGCGGCGATGGTGCTCTGGGAGGCGTTCTGGCTCGGAGTGCTCGGCGCCATCGCTGGCGACGTTCTCGGCGGCCTGGCGATCGCCGGGATCAACGCGCTCCATCTCAGGATGCCGCCGCCGCCCGGCGCCGTGGATCCGATCGACCTGCAGCTCGCCTTCGTCCCCGAGGCTTTTCTCGCCATCGTCGCGGTGATGGCCGTGGTCCTGCTCGTCGCGGCGGTGGCTCCGGTCGTTCGCGCCACACGGATTTCCGTCGTCGAGGCACTCCGCCATGTCTGATCGCCGGCACCGGAGATTTTCCCGGTTCGCGAAACTTGCGCTTCTGGCATTGATCCTTCCCGGACTGGCGCTCCGGGCGCAAACCGCGCCCGCGCCCGCCGGCGCCAAGGAATCCCTGGTGAGCGCCGCCGATCGCGAGCTCCTCGCGGCAAGTGATCTTTTCGGAGCCTCACCCGAGGAGTTCAGGGTCGAGATCGAAGTGCGCTCCGGCGCAGCGACAACTCAGGGAATGCCGCTCGAGATCTTCCGCCGCGGACCCGACCTCGCTCTCGTGCGCCTGCTCGGCGAGAAGGACCGCGGGAAATTCCTGCTGCGGCGCGATCGCGATCTCTATTTCATCTCACCGGGCAGCGCCCGACCGGTAAAGCTCGCGCCGTCCTACCGCCTGCAGGGCGCGGCTCTCGACGAGCTCCTGGGACTGCGCCTCGTCCGCGACTTCCGGATCGAATCGCTGCATGACGCTGGAGGCGTCGCGACCTTCGATCTCGTGGCGAACGATCCGCATGCGGCCTCTCCACGCTTGCGCTGGGCGGTCGATCGCGCGAAACGCACGCCGCTCCGGGCCGATCTTCAGACCGAAAGCGGCAAGGTTCTGCGGGTGATCGAGTTCAAGGAGTGGAACGACGCGAAACGCGGAATCCCTCTCCGGATGGTGGTCAAGGAGGTCGCCCGCGGGGGAGCGCCGATGGAGATCCGGTTCGCGAATTTCAAGGCGCAACCCGTCGCGCTCGAGCTCTTCGACCTCACCGACGGCAAAGCGCGCGCGGCGCTCGCTCCGCCGACCGGAGCGACCGGAGCGCACTGAGCGCACGGAGCGACTACGGCGGGCGGGTCTACTTCGCCCTGACCTCGACCTCAGCGCTCGCGAGCGGCGCGCCGAGTACGTCGCCGAACCAGGCAAGATCCTCGACCACGAGGTCGATGCTCACCCGATAGCGCCCGGGAACATCCGGCCAGGACACCGCAATCGTCGACTGCAGGGTCTCACCCGCGCCGATCGCCTGCGGCAGCGCGAAGCGCGGCTCGCTCGCCGGAGCGCCGCCCGGCGTCATCGGTGAGACACGGAGCGCGAGCTGCACCGGAGTTACCGCGCCGGGATCCCACGTCCAGGTGCCGCTGTTGCGGACGCTGACATTGACCTCGCTCCGCGTACCGGCGACAACGGATCCAGGCAGCTCGATCGGCTCAGCTTCGCGCGCAAAACCGTCGAGCTGCGGAGAGTTTCTTCCGAGATACCGGAGTCGCAGTGTGGCGCCCGCGGAAGATTTCGTCTCGACTGCGAAACGCACCAGGCGGACGTCGTAGCGCGCCTCGGGGGACCACCAGAAGCGATGCCGTCGCCATGCGGGAGCGGCGACGTGCACGATGCAACCGCTTGCACGCCCGAGATCCGAGTGCGCGAGCGGATAGCGACGGGTACCACGCCAGTCGGAGATCGCAAGAGTCGCATCCGCAGCATCGGCGACCGCCACGAGATTCATCGGCCGGTCAGGAAAGCGCGTCGCGATTTCGACCTCCGCCGCCGGCCCGTCGCTGGCGATGGTGAAGCTCGAAGTCTCCGGCGATGCGAACGGGTCGACGAAGCGAACGAAATCACCGGACCAGTAGCGATCCCGCCGGCCATCGAGATTCGAGGCGGTCGATTCGTACGGCATCCAGCGAAAGATCCCGGCGTTGGCATGGCTCTGACTGGTGGGATCGAGCGCCCGGTAGTAAATCTCCGACGCGAGCGCCGAGCCGCCAGCGAGCGCGGCGAGCGCCCAGACCGCAAGCAGGAGCCTTCGCGAAGGAAGCCGGCGGAGCGCGACGAGAAGGCACGGATACGCCGCAAGAATGTAGCGGTTGCCGACGAAGGTCTCGCCACCGAAGAAATTCGCCGGCATCCAGACGAGGTAGAAGAGGGCCAGGGACAGGAATCCAAGAAGGGC
The DNA here is from genome assembly GCA_039932315.1 of Thermoanaerobaculia bacterium. Classification (GTDB taxonomy): domain Bacteria; phylum Acidobacteriota; class Thermoanaerobaculia; order Multivoradales; family JAGPDF01; genus JAGPDF01. The sequence goes on along the minus strand of JBDTQG010000001.1, from coordinate 148,140 downwards.
CGCTACCCGCTGCGGTCGATCCACGAGCGGATGTGAATCGCCGCCCTCGCCACCGGAGCGCGAGCGGCGAAGTGCGGCGAGTGCGAACAGCAGTGCCGCAGGGAGATAGATCAGCAGCCCGGTATGGCGGCCGACGAGAAAATAGACCGCGGCATAGGCGGTTCGTTCGCCGTCGAAGAGCGGCGCAAGGGCGAGCGACGAGGTCGCCAGCTCGTCCGGAGAGTCGAACCGGGCGGCCGGCGCCGCGCCGCGTTCGCCGGCGGGATATCCCGTCTCGACGTTGAACGTGGCCCGGATCGACTTGTAGGGATTTACTTCGCCGGTTGCGGCCCAGGTGAGCGCGAGAATTCCGGCGTAAGCGGCGAGAATGGCGCCCGTGATGCGCAACGTGCGTCGCGCGTCGCGGGAGAGCAGGGCGGCCAAAACCGGAACGCCGGCGACGAGCGCATTCGGCTCCCGCAGGGAAACGAGCAGGCCGAGGAGCGCTCCGCCGACGAGATCCGCATTCGGGCTCGCCAACCGGCGCGCCGCCCATCTCCCGGATGGCGGCGGCAGAGATCCCGCGACGCGCGAAGCGCCTTCTCCGGAGCCGGACCCGGAGCGCGAGGCGGCGAAGGTCAGAACGAGTCCGGCAAGAGCCAGCGCCACCTGCAGCGTCTCGGTCATCCGCCAGGCGACATAGGAGAGGACGACACCGCTCGCGACGAACGTCAGCAGCGTGTCTCGTGCCGCGAGGAGATCGCCGGATTGCTCGAGGTAGGCGCGGGCGAGCGCCAGCGCGACGAGCAGCGCGAGGAGATTCAGGACGACGCCGCCCCACTCGCCGACGAGGGCGACGAACGGTGCCGCGAGGAGCGGGAACAGGATCGGCTTGGAATAGGCGATTCTTCCGCGCGGGCGGAGCGGGCCAACTTCCGTTTCTGCGCCGTTGGAACCTGCCGCGCCGCGGGCGCGCTGAAGAATGAGCGCCACCGGACCGCCGGCGTGACTTTCGGCCCAGACGACATCGGGAACGCCGAATTCGAGGTCGAAATCGCGCGCCAGCGAGGCGGCCATCGCGACATACGTTCCTTCGTCGCCGCGCCGCGCGCGCGATCCGCCGCGCAGGAGAAAAAGGCTCGAACCGAGAACGATCGCGATTCCCGCCAGAATGGGAATGACGGAAATCCGGAGGTTCGGTGAACGGGGTGAGCTCCGCGGCATGAGAGCCGGGCGAGCCTATCTCACCGTCGCCCGGATGCAGGTTGCGGATAGAATCCGGATGCCGTGTCGCGCAACGTTCGCCTGACCTTCGCGGGCCTCGCCCTGTTCTTCGTCCTCTTTCCTCTGACGCTCCAGAAACCGGGGCTGCCGCAGGATCTGAAGTCGGACGAGCCGGCGTTCTACCTCATGGCGCTCTCCTTGGTTCACGACTTCGATCTGCGCTGTGAAGCGAAGGACATTCAGCGACTGACGAACGAGTTTCCCTACATCGAAGCAAAAAACCTCATCCTGATGACCGACGACGACTGGAAGACGGTCTGGTTCGGCAAGCCCTATCTCGTTTCCCTCATCGCCGCTCCCGCCGTCGCGCTGTTCGGAGCCGACGGATTTCTCGCCACCAACATGGCACTGCTGATGCTCTCGATCTGGCTCGGCGCGCTCTATCTCCGACGGTTCAATCCCGACGGCATTGCACTGCTTTTCTCTGCCGGCTTTTTCCTGCTCTCGAACGCCTTTGCCTACGCCTTCTGGATGCACACGGAAGTGCTGTGCATGGCCTCGGTGACGAGCTGCCTGTATCTCGCCTTCACGCCCGCATCGAGCGCTCTGCCGATCAACCGTTGGCAGCGTTTCCTGCGCTCGTTCTGGAACGCCGCGAGCCGGCCGGCCTGGTCCGGCGCCGCGCTCATCGCCGGGGCCTACAACAAACCGGTTCTCGCGCTGCTCGGTCTGCCGGCGATCTACCTCGCTTTCCGCGCGGAGCGTTTTCGTGGCACGGCGAAGTGGCTCGCAGGAGCGACCGCCGCCGGAGCGCTGGTCTGTGGCATCGCCATCGGCTTTACCGGGCATCCGTCGGCCTACCTCGGCGTCGAGCGCTCCGGAGTGCGGGTGCGCGACTTCAAGCAGATGCCCGAGTTGCCCATCGCGACCTCCGAGGCGTACAAGAAGATCGTTCCTGCAGGTACCGGGCCGCGCAATTCCTGGTCGTGGATTTTCCGGCTGCCCGAAGTCGATCACCGGCTGCCCGAGAATCTGGAGTACTTCTTCATCGGGCGCCACACCGGACTGCTGCTCTACGCACCCTTCTCGATTCTCTGTTTCGGGCTCTTCGCGGCCTACAACCGGCGTTCGCCGGAACGCTGGTGGCTGGTCGCGTCGCTCGCCGGCGTGGCGCTTTTCTTCCTTACACTCATCCCGTTCAACTGGCACGGTGGCGGTGGCTTCATCGGCAACCGCTACTTCGTCAATGCACTGCCGGCCATTCTCTTCCTCGTGACGCGCATCGTGCCCACGTGGCTGCCCGTGGTCGGATTCGCGCTCGGCGGAATCTTCGTCGGGCCGATTCTGTTCACTCCGTTCGGTGCGCCGGTGCCGCAGCCGACGCTGCAGGCGCACGTGCGCAACGCGCCGTTCCGGTTCTTTCCCCTCGAGCGCAGTCTGATCTCGCAGATTCCCGGCTATCGCGGGCAGATCGGCAGCGGCATCTACTTTCTCGGACGGCGTGATGTTCTCTCGTCCGTGGGTGACAGTCTGTGGGCCGCCGGCGGCAAGCCCGTCGAGGTCTGGGTCACCACCGATCAGCCGCTCACGCACCCGGTCTTCGATGTCGACACCACGATCGCGCCGAATCGCGTCGTGGTGGAGCTCGGCGGGGATCGCAAGGTGATTCACTTCACGAGTCCGCAGCCGCCAGGCAACCGTACCCGGATCGCGCTTTCTCCCGGAGCGCCGAAAATCCAGCTCTCCGATGACGGCAGCACCTACTACGACTACAAGATGTGGATTGAGGCGGAGGACCAGACTTTTCGCACCGAGATCGTGCCGGCCAAGCCGCTGACCGAAGAGGAAGCTGCGGATCAGGAGCGGACGCAATCGCCGCCCCGGTCCGAGTTCGAGTCGGTGACGCAACTCGTCGGCGCCGCCGTGACCTATCTCGGCGAAGAGAGCGAGCTCGACGCGGACGTCTACCATCTCGACTGGGTCCGCGGGAAGCCGCCGGCGGAGTGGCCGGCGAACCGGCTGCTGAAGGTTCAGGCGACCGTGCGCAATACCAGCTCTGCGCCCTGGCGCGCGCGGAGCGACCCGGGTCGCTCTGGCCTACCATTGGCTCGACAGCTCCGGCCAGAGCGTGTTCTTCGAAGGTCTGCGGACGGCGCTGGGACGGGACGTTGCCCCGGGAACGACGGTCGACGTCGAGCTCGAGGTCGCGACGCCGAAGAAGCCGGGAAGCTACATTCTGGAATTCGATGCGCTGCGCGAGCGGCTCGCCTGGTTCTCGGAGCGGACTCCCGGCTCGGCGCTGCGGCTGCCGGTCACGATCTCGGCCCCCGCACCCTGAATCCGGTCGCGGCGATTTCGCGGCGATGTTCGCGATGTTCGCGATGTTCAATTACCGCGCGGCGATTTCGCCACGCAGGCCAACGATCGTCCGGTGCAGACCCTCTTCCAGTCCGACGACAGGGCGCCAGCCGAGCCGGGAAAGTCCTTTGGCAAGGTTCGCCCGGCGCACCGGTTCGAGCGGGCGATCGGCGAGCGCGCCGATCGCCGGCGGTGGCGCCTGCAGCGCGTGACAGATCTTCTCGACGATCTGTCGCACGGTCACGAGCTCTCCACTTCCCAGGTCGAAGCTCTCGCCCTCGATTCCGGGGACATCGCCCCTCGCCAGGAGACCGGCGATGACGTCGTCGATGTAGATCCACTCGACCGGACGCGCGCCGCTCGATAGCTGCGGCGCTTCGCCGCGGAGCGCGCAGAGAATGGAGTACGGCACGACCTTGGTCCGGTCGCGCTGCCCCGGGCCGTAGACCATATGAACGCGCGCCGAAACGACCGGCGTCTCGTAGACCGAGCGGAAGAATCGGACGTAGAGCGACGCCGCGCCCTTGGCCGCCGCGTAGGGCGAGCCAGCGGCTTCGGACGAGGCGGGATTCGGCTCTTCCATCGATCCGGTGAAGACGATCCGCTTCGTTCCCGCCGCGGTCGCCGCCGCAAGAAGCCGCACCGAGCTCTCGAGATTCGCCTGAAATGCCGGCAGCACTACGCTCAAGTCCCGCTTGCCCGAGACGAGGCTCGCGAGATGAAAGACGACTACGGGAGAGGTCGCCGCCAGCAGGCGCTCGGCCTCGCCGGCGTGCGCGAGGTCCGCCTGCCACCAGCGCAGGCCCGGATGCGCGGCGCTCTGCGGCTGGCGCGACACCGCTTCGACGCGCTTGCCGGTCGCGAGGAGTGCCCGGACCAGATGGGCACCGAGGAAACCCGAGGCGCCGGTGACGAGGACGGTTTCGGTAGACAAGCTTTGCGAATCTTACCGCACTGGGGGCATCGAAACCCCTGTGATACCTTGCTCAGCCTGCATGCGTAGAAGTGCTCTCGCCGGTCGTGGCCGGCGTTTCTTCGAGCGGCTGTCGCGACGGATCCGGCGAGTCGAGAGCCGGGTGGTGAGCCTCGTTCCGGAGCGCACCCCGCGGACCGGCCGCGCGCTGCTTTCGTACATCCTCGACCCCTACCTGCTTCGCCCCGGGCAGACCCTGCCGCATTCCCATACGCACTTCTGGGAATCGCGGGAGATGGGCCGCATCCTGCTCGATCTCGGTTTCGAGCTCGATGTCGTGCACTGGAACAACCGTTCCTTCGTTCCGCGACGGCCGTACGACCTGTTCATCGACGTCCGTCTGAACCTCGAACGCCTGTCACCTCTTCTCGGCGAAGAATGTCTCAAGCTGATGCACATCGAAACGGCCCACTGCGACTTCTACAACCCGGCGCAGGAGCGGCGGCTCGCCGAGCTCGCGGAGCGACGCGGAATCCGGCTCGCGCCGTACAAACTGCTCGAACCCAATCGTGCGATCGAAAACGCCGCCGCGGCGACGATTCTCGGCAACCGCGCGACGCAGGCGACCTACGCACCGTTCGGCAAGCCGCTCTGGCCGGTGCCGATCTCGCAACCCTTCCTCTATCCCTTCCCCGACGACAAGGATTTCCTGACGGCGCGCCGGCGATTTCTCTGGTTCGGCAGCGGCGGCCTGCTCCACAAGGGGCTCGATCGCGTACTCGAGGTGTTCGCGAGCCAACCCGACCTCGAGCTCACCGTCGTCGGCCCGGTCGATCGCGAACCCGAATTCGAGCGCGCCTTCCGTCGGGAGCTCTACACGACACCGAACATTCACACCCACGGCTGGATCGATGTCGCAGGCGCCGAATTCCGGGAGCTCGCGGCGCGGCACCTCGCGCTCGTGTATCCCTCGTGCTCCGAAGGCCAGAACGGCGGCGCCGTAACCTGTATGCACGCCGCCCTCATTCCGGTGCTGTCCCGCGAAAGCGGAGTCGACCTCTCTCCGGCGTATGGCATCGAGCTCGAGAGCTCGTCCGTCGACGAGATCCGCAGCCGCGTTCTCGAGCTCTCGCGGCGCTCCCCGGCGGAGCTCACGCAGATGAGCCGAAACGCCTGGGAGTGGGTCCGTGCACACCATACGCGCGAGCGCTTCTCCCAGGTCTACCGCGAGTCTCTGCTCGAAATCCTGCAGCGTTTCCGTCCGCAGACGGCGCGCGCGATCCGCGAGCGTGCCGCTTGAGCTCCGGCGCTTATGCCATCGAACGGCGGCTCTATCTGTCGCCGCACCTCGACGACGCCGTTCTCTCCTGCGGCGGTCAGATCGCCCGCGCGGCCCGCGCCACCGCCACGGTCGACATCCTCACGATATTCGCCGGCGACGAACCGGACCCGGCGAACCCGTCCGCATCTCCGCTCGTGGACCAGGTCTTCGCGCTCTGGGGCCTGCCGGCTGGCGAAGTGATGTCGACGCGGCGAAGGGAAGATGCGGCCGCGTGCCGCCTGCTCCAGGCCCGTTGCGAACAGTGGAAACTCCAGGAAGCGATCCATCGCCGCGATCCGGCGACCGGCGAGGCTCTCTATACCTCTCTCAAGGCGCTTTTCGGCGACGTCTCGCCGCAGGAGGAGCCGCTCATCGCGGGGCTCGCGCGCCGGCTCGCGGACCTTGCTCCGGACGATTCGACGCGCGTCTTCGCCCCGCTCGGCATCGGCGGGCACGTCGATCACCGCATCGTTCGCCAGGCGGCCGAACGCGCCTTCGGCTCTCGCCTCTGCTACTACGAGGAATTTCCCTACATCGTCTGGAAGCTCTTCGCTCGACGGCGCGCGGGAGTCTCGAAGCGCCAGTTCGAGGCCCTTCGTCAGGCTCTTTCGGCCGAGGACGTCGCCGCCCGGATCGCCGCAATCGCCTGTTACGCTTCGCAGGTGCCATCGCTCTTCAGCACGCGCAAGAACCTCGCCCGCCAGGTGCACAAGCACGTCCGCCGGGCTCGCGGTGAACGCGTCTGGCGACGCCGGCGTCCCGACGGACCCGTCTCTTGAAAGTCGTTGTCACCGGCGGCGCCGGCTTCATCGGCAGCCATCTCTGCGAGCTTCTCGCGGGCTCCGGCCATGAGGTGCTGGCGATCGACGATCTCTCGCGCGGCCGGCGCGAGAATCTCCCGGCGACCGTGCCGCTCGCCACCCTGGGCATCGGCTCTGCGCAACTGGCTTCCCGCCTGGCGGACTTTGCGCCCCAGGCCCTGGTTCATCTCGCGGCGCAGGTCGACGCCCGGCGCAGCCTCGAGGACCCCGTTTTCGACGCGCAGGTGAACATCCTCGACACCGTGCGACTGTTATCCGCCGCCGCGTCCGCTGGCGTGGAACGGATCGTCTTCGCGAGCAGCGCGGCGGTGTACGGCGATCCGGAGGAGATTCCGACGCCGGAAGACTCGGCGCTCGCACCGCTCTCTCCCTACGGAGTCGCCAAGCTCGCGGGCGAAGGCTACCTCGCCTTTTTCGCGCGCAGGCACGGGCTCACGGGCATTGCCCTGAGATTCGCGAATGTCTATGGGCCGCGCCAGGAGTCGGTGGGAGAGGCCGGTGTCGTGGCCGTCTTCTGTCAGAGATTGCTCGCGGGTGAGTCCGTCACGATCCACGGCGACGGCCGCCAGACGCGGGACTTCGTCCATGTTCAGGACGTCGCGCGAGCCTGTGTTCTCGCCCTTTCCGGACCGGGCGGCGTCTACAATGTGGCGACCGGTGTCGAGACCGACGTACGGACGCTTTACGGGCGGCTTGCGGCCGAGTTGCGGCCGGGCGCCGTTCCGACGCACGGCCCGGCGGTTTCCGGGGAGCCGCGACGTTCGGCCCTCGATCCGTCGCGCGCCGAAGTCGATCTCGGTTTCCGTCCACAGGAGAATCTGGGGAGCGCCCTCGCGCTCACCGCGAGCTGGTTTCGACAGCGCACCAAGGAGGCGGAATGAGAATGTGGCACCGGCAACTGCAGCGAGGAGCTCGATGAGCCGGAACGCGGAAATTCCGGTCGTGATCCTCTGCGGCGGCCAGGGGACGCGGCTGCGCGAGCACACGGACAACGTGCCCAAGCCGATGGTCGAAGTCGGCGACCAGCCGATTCTCTGGCACATCATGAAGCTTTACGGCGTGCACGGATTTCGCCGCTTCATTCTCTGCCTCGGCTACAAGGGATGGGTGATCAAGCAGTACTTCCTGCGCTACCACGAGATGCGCCGCGATTTCACGCTGTCCATGAAGGGGGACCCGCCCGAGGTCCGCTTTCACAACCAGGTCGGCGAAGAGGACTGGCAAGTCACCTGCGCCGAAACCGGTGCCGAGAGCGGCACCGGCGGGCGCCTGAAACTCGTCGAGAACTACGTCGATGCGGAGAATTTCTGTTTCACGTATGGCGACGCCGTCGGAACCGTCGACATCGAGGCGCTGCTCGCATTTCATCGCGCGCAGGGGCGGATCGCGACCGTCACCGGAGTGCACCCGACCTCACGCTACGGTGAGATGAAGGTCGATGGCGGACGGGTGGTCGAGTTCAACGAGAAGCCGACGGTCGCCGAAGGCACGGTCTCGGGCGGTTTCTTCGTTTTCAACCGCCGGGTTTTCAAGTACCTCGGTGACGATCCGAAAACCTTCCTCGAGCTCGAGCCGTTGCAGAAACTCGCCCGCGACGGCGAGCTCTCGGTCTTCGTTCACGAGGGGTTCTGGCATCCGATGGACACCTACCGCGACTGGCTCCACCTCAACGAGCTGTGGAAATCGGGCCGCGCCCCCTGGAAAGCCTGGGAGTGACGACCGAAGAGCGCCCGGCGCTCTCGTTGGTCATTCCGCTTTACAACGAGGCGGAAAATCTTCCCGTGCTCGCGGCAGAGATCCGTCAGGCGCTCGAGCCTCTGGCGTGCAGCTGGGAGACGCTCTTCGTCGATGACGGATCGACCGATTCCAGCTTCGAGGTTCTCACGGCGCTGGCCAGCGAAGACCCCACGCTGCGCCTTCTTCGTCATCGCCGGAATGCCGGGCAGTCGGCCGCGCTCGCCGCCGGCTTCCGGGCCGCGCGCGGCGCGGTGGTCGTCACTCTCGACGCCGATCTGCAGAACGATCCCGCCGACATTCCCGCACTTCTCGCGCGCCTCGGCGAGTCGGCCGCGACCAGCGACTGCGATGCCGTTTCGGGCGTGCGACGCCGACGACAGGATGGTTGGCAGCGCCGCGTCTCGTCGCGGATCGCCAACGCCGTTCGCAACTGGGCGACCGACGAGCAGGTGAGTGATGTCGGCTGTTCCCTGAAGGTCTACCGCCGCGAGGTTCTCGCCAACCTGCCGATGTTCACCGGCATGCACCGGTTTCTCCCGACGCTCGTGCGCTGGAACGGTGCGCGCCTCGCCGAAATCCAGGTCAACCATCGGCCCCGCCTGCACGGCGTCGCGAAGTACGGCATCGGCAATCGCCTCTTCCGCGCTCTCGCCGACCTCATGGCCGTGCGCTGGATGCGCACGCGCTGGATCCCGCGCGACAACGTCGAGGAGCCGGCAGCTCCGCGCTTCCACTCCGGAGAGAGTCCGCGATGAGCCTGTTCGAGCGCCTCGGTCTCCTCGTCCTCGGACTCGTCCTGTTTCTGCCCGGAATCGGCGGCCGCGACCTGTGGAATCCCGATGAGCCGCGCTACGCCGAGGTGGCGCGAGAAATGCGGCTGACCGGCGACTGGTTCGTTCCCCATCTCAACGGGCAGATCTACTCCGAAAAGCCACCGCTCCTGTTCTGGCTGATCTCTGCCGCGTCGGCGATTCCAGGGGATGTCACTCCGGTGAGCGCGCGGATTCCGTCCCTCTTCGCCGGCCTCGCGACGATCTTCCTCCTATTCGGCATGGCGCAGCGGCTGTTCGATCGCCGGGTCGCCTGGTGGTCCGTTCTGATCTTCGCGACCGCCGGCCGGATTCTCTGGCAGGCGCGGGTCGGACAGATCGACATGCTCCTGCTCGGTTTCGTCACGCTGGCGATGTACTTCTTCGTACGCGGTTGGGTGGAGCACCGGCCGGGCTTCTTCCGTCTGTTCTTCCTCGCCGCCGGTCTGGGCACCCTGGCGAAGGGGCCGGTCGGTCTCGTCCCGCCTTTGCTCTCGATCGTCGCTTTCGCTTTCCTCACCCGGGACCGTGCCCGGCTGCGCGAGATGCGGATTCCGACCGGACTGCTGATCTGGGCCGCGGTCGTGCTTTGCTGGCTCGTTCCCGCGGCGCTCAGCGCCGGGACCGCTTATTTCGAAACGATGGTCATCAAGCAGAACGTCACACGCTATGCCGAGCCCTGGCACCACTTCCACCCGTTCTACTACTACCTCACGACCGCGCCGGCCGACTTTCTGCCGTGGATCTTCTTCCTTCCTGGCGCGCTCTGGCTCGGCTGGCGGCGCGCGACCGGAAACGAACGGCGCGGGTACCTTTTCGCCTTGAGCTGGATGGCGGTGACGATCGTCTTCTTCAGTTGTTCGCCGGCCAAACGAACCGTCTACGTCCTGCAGATGTTCCCGGCGATGGCGATGATCGTCGCCTGGTCGTTCGCGGAGATCGAGCACAGCTGGGATCGGCTGCGGCGCTTCGTCCGCGTCCCGATGACGCTGCTCGTCGCGCTCTTCGCCGCGCTGCCGCTCGGCTGGCTGGGTCTCGAGAAATTCCGCCCCGAGCGCGCGCAGAAAATCCTCGCCGACCTCGAGCCGCTCGGGGCGGGGCTGATCCCGCAACTGGCGCTCGTCGTCGCATTGCTGCTGGTGGGCGGCATCGTCGCCTGGGTTCTCGGCCGCCGCGGCGGACCCGGGCGGATGACGGCCGCGCTCGCGACCGCGATGGGGGCCGCAGCCATCGCCGCCGTGCTGCTCGTCCTGCCGCGCTTCGATCGGGTGAAAAGCGCCCGGCCGCTGGCGCAGAAGCTGGTCGAGCTCGCGGCACCCGGTGAACCGTACGCCATCTACCCCCGGCTCGATCCGCGCTTTGTCTTCCACACCCGCCGGTTCGCGGAGACGCCGGATACCGAGGCCGATCTCGCGAAATTCGTCGAGCGCGGCAACGCCTGGCTGCTGATCAGCAAGCCGGCGCTCGCCGGGCTCGAGGCACCGCTGCCGCTCTCGGAGATCCAACGCGACGACGCCCGCGATGACGGCTATGTGCTGATGAAGTCGGTGGCAGCGCCCGCTCCGGCGCCGCCGGAAAAGCTCGTTCTTCCGCAGCCTGCGGAATCGCCAGCAGGCGCTGCGACCTCGAAGACCGTGCCGCTCTCAGACTGACCGCGGATCCTCTTCGACCGGCGCGTCGAGGTCCACAGGCCGCTTCCAGGTGGCCTCGCTCTCGTCGAACGCCGGCAGCGTCACCTTCTCCCCGCGACCGTCCCGGATCCGGTACTCCCACAGCCGGGCGTACTTCAGGAAGACTCCGAACGACTGCAGAGAACAAAGCACCAAGCCGTGCAGTCCGTCGAGTATGCCCAGTTGAACGAAATATGTGCGGATGAATCGCCACCAGGGCCGCACGATCAGTTCGATCAATCCTGCCTTGCGACCGTCGCGAAAAGCCTGCGCGGCGCCCCACTCGGCGTAGTTCAGAAACTTCCCGAAATACTGATCGAAGGTGCGGAAGGTGTAGTGCAGAAACGGATTGTCGAGCACCGGTACCGGCCCGGCGATCTCGAGGTCGGCGTGCACGCGGCGATTGGGATAGCGCCCCTTGTCGCGACGGAACAGGCGGACGACCTTGTCGGTTGACCAGCCGGAGTGGCGGATCACCTTGTCGATGAAGATGTTCTCGCGCCGGATGTAGAAGCCGTCGATCGCTGGCTCACTCGCGAGCACGGTCAGAATCTCGCGCGCCAGCCCCTCGGGTACCCGCTCGTCGGCGTCGATGATCAGCACCCATTCATGCTGCACGCGGTCCAGCGCCCAGTTCTTCTGCGCCGCGGAGCCGAAATACTGGCGCTGGAGGATGGTGATCGGAAAGCGCTGCGCGATGGGTACCGTCTGATCGGTCGAGAAAGAGTCGACGAGAACGATCTCGTCGGCCCAGAGCACCGATTCCAGGCACTCGGCGACGTTGATCTCTTCGTTGAAGGTGGTGACGATTACCGACAGCTTCTTTCGTCCGGCAGCGGCCTTCAACGTCTCGATCGCGGGTTGTTTCACGGCCATGGCTCTAGGCTCCGGTGTCCGGAATCAGAAAGCGCTCGATCCCTCGCGCGAGACCGGTGGCTTCATCGATGTCGACGAGCACGCCGGCGAGACGGACGTCGCGCTTGGCGACTTCGAAAGCGGCCGGCGCCTGCAGCAGGAAGCGCTGCAGCACACGGTCCGCGCGGAATCCGATGACACCTTCGTAGGGCCCGGTCATCCCGGCATCCGTGAGATAGGCCGTTCCCTGGGGCAGCACGCGATCGTCGGCGGTCGGCACGTGCGTGTGCGTTCCGACGACCGCGCTGACCCGGCCGTCGAGGTAGATCCCGAGCGCCTGCTTCTCGCTGGTCGCCTCGGCGTGCATGTCGACGAAAATGACTTTGACTTTGCCTTCGAGAGAGGCGAGGAGCCGGTCCGCCACGCGAAAGGGAGAATCGATGTTCTTCATGAACACCTGCCCTTCGAGATTGATGGTCGCGACTTTGACTCCGGAGGCCGTCTCGCCGATGTGAATTCCCCGGCCGGGGTTGCCGTCGGGATAGTTCGCCGGACGCAGGAGTCGAGGTTCGTGCTCGAGCATGTCCAGGACCTCTTTCTTGTCCCAGACGTGATTGCCGGTCGTGAGGGCGTGGATCGGCAGGTCGTCGAGCTCGGCGAGCGTCTCCGGCGTCACGCCGAAGCCACCCGCCATGTTCTCGACGTTGACGACGACGTAGTCGGCCTTGCGCTCGTCGACGAGCCGGGGGAGAAGGCGCTTCAGCGCCTGACGTCCCGGCTTGCCGATGACGTCGCCGACGAAGAGCAGCTTCATCGCGCGAACTCGACCGCGCGCGTTTCGCGAATCACCGTCACCCGGATCTCGCCGGGATAGGTGAGCTCCCCTTCGATGCGCTTGGCGATGTCCTTCGACAACCAGATCGCCTGCTCGTCACCGATCTTGCCGCTGTCGACGATGATCCGCACCTCACGTCCGGCCTGGATCGCGAAGCTCTTCTGCACGCCCTTGAAACTATTGGCGATCTCCTCGAGCTTCTCCAGGCGCTTGACGTAGGTCTCGAGAACTTCACGGCGTGCACCCGGGCGCGCGGCCGAAAGCGCATCGGAAGCCGTCACCAGGACCGCCTCGACGGTCTGCGGATCGAAGTCGCCGTGATGACAGGCCATCGCGTGGATGACTTCCTCGGACTCGCCGTACTTGCGCAGGAGCTCGATGCCCAGCTGTACGTGAGTGCCATCGACCTCGCGGTCGATCGCCTTGCCGATGTCGTGCAGCAGCCCGGCGCGCTTGGCGATCGTCACATTCACCTTGAGCTCCGCCGCCATCGTCGCGGAAAGGAATGCGACCTCCTTCGAATGCTGCAGTACGTTCTGGCCATAAGAGTAGCGATAGCGCAGCCGCCCCATGAGCTTGACGAGCTCAGGGTGCATCCCGGGAATCTTGAGCTCGAGAAGTGCGGCGTCCCCCTCCTGCTGGATGCGCTGCTCGAACTCCCCCTTGACCTTCTCGACGACCTCCTCGATGCGTGCCGGATGAATGCGTCCGTCGGCGATGAGGCGCTCGAGAGCGACGCGCGCGATTTCACGGCGATAGGGGTCGAAGCCCGAGAGAATCACCGCTTCCGGCGTGTCGTCGACGATGAGATCGATGCCCGTGGCGAGCTCGAGCGCGCGAATGTTGCGCCCTTCGCGGCCGATGATCCGGCCCTTCATCTCGTCGCTCGGCAGCTCGACGACCGAAACGGTGGTCTCAGAAACGTAGTCGGAGGCCAGCCGCTGAACCGCGAGCCCCATGAGCCATTGCGCTTTGCGATTGCCTTGTTCGCGCGCTTCGTCCTCGATGCGCTTCACCAGGTGCGCGGCGTCGATGCGCGCTTCGTTTTCGAGTCCCCGGGTGAGCTCGTCCTTCGCCTGCTGGGCGGTCAGTCCTGCCAGCTGTTCGAGGCGATTGCGCTGCTCGGCGACCAGCCGGTCAGCTTCGACTTCCTTGCCGGCGACATCCTTCTCGCGGCCGGAAACCGACCGGTCGCGGACGACCAGCTCCTTGTCGCGCTGGTCGAGCTCCCCCAGGCGTTTGTCGAGGCCGTCTTCTTTCTGGGTGAGGCGGCGCTCCTGCGTTTCGAGCTCACCCCGGCGCGCGCGCGACGCGGTTTCGAATTCCGTTCGCGCCTGAAGGAGTTTCTCCTTGGCCGCGAGCTCGCCTTCCTTGAGCTTGGCTTCGCTGTCGCGGCGCGCCTCCTCGCGCATGCGAGTGGCTTCCCTTTCAGCTTCGGCGAGGCGCTTCTCGCTGGCGAGACCCACTCGCGACCAGCCGTAAATGAGCGCCGCCACAGAAAAAACGATCGCTGCGATCGCGATCCAAAGAGCCGGAATCATGAGCCCACCCCCCGATCAGCTGCGTATCGGAGCGAGGCCGTGAGGCGGGGTGCCGGGAGGAAAGTGGCACCCTCTGAGGAACCGTGCGAGACGCTGCGTTTAGAACCTGAAACGCGTCAGGTGGGTGTCCTCATGAGCGGCCGTCAGCGTCCCGGTCGAAGCCGGGCAGGCACGGGCCGCGCGGATCTTGGACTCCCTGAGAAGCAATGTTGGTTCTACAGTGCGTCGGCTCGTCACGGTCCCTTCAGAGGATGCCGTAAAGTGTCCCTGGTTCTTCCCAAGCTGCTCGAATCCTGCCGGAGTTCAACCCTTGAGGAGTTCCCCAAGTCTCTCCGTCAGCTCCGTCACCCGCGTCTCGATCTCGTTCCGCTCTCCCGTCGCCTCCTGCTCGCGCCGGGAAAGTTCATCCGCCAGGTTCAGCGCCACCAGGATCGCCAGCTTGCCGGAGTCCGCCGTCACGGCGTGACCCGCCAGCTCGCGCATTCTGCGGTCGACCTGTGCGGCCAAATCAGCCAGATTGCCCCCGTCGTGGCCCCCTCGAATCAGGTACGTGGCACCGAAGATCTGAACTTCCGTGGTGCTGGAAGGTACGGTCTCGGACATCCTTGCCACTCCCATCGTTTTCAGGGGCCCCGGAGGAGCCTCCGCCGCGCGCGACTATAGCATCGCGACGCCGCCGCTCCCGGCCCCGGGCGCAGGTCGCTGAAGCGTCGTTCGGAGGCGGAGGGCGGGCGGGTTAGAGAAGAGTTTCGAGGCGCGCGATCAGGGCTTCCAGGCGCTCGCGGATCTCGTCGCGCTCCTTGATCCAGGCCTTTTCCGATTTGTCCGTCTTACCCCCCGATCGATCGCCCTTGGCGGCCGCAGCGGAGTTCTGCTCGAGCTTTTCGACTTTCGTGCGCAGCTCGCTGTTTTCGGCGGCGAGCTCTTCCAGCCGCTCAGCGGCCTCGCGAACCCGCGCCTCCAGGACTTCGAGAAACTCGAGACTCATCGTTTCTCCTCTCCGCCGGCCGGACTCTCGCCCGCGCGCGCAACGCCGAATCGCCGTTCGAGCTCCGCGCTCAACGCCAGGTGCCCGGAGTTGACCTCCTCCTGCGTCAACGACCGTTCCGGGGCGTTGAAGTGGAAGGCAATCGTCGTCGCCACGGCGCCGCGCGGAATTCCTGCACCCTGGTAGCGATCCTTGAGAGAGAGACGATCCAGATTCTCGACCCCCACGTCCCGGATCGCCGCCGCAAGCTCCTGCCAAGGTACGTCGAGGGAATGGGTCAGGGTCAGATCGGCGTCGATTCCCGGAAACCGCGAGGGTGACTGCACGCGGAGCGTCTCATGGCAGAGCGGCAGGCGATCGAGCCTGAGCTCGGCGACGAAGAGCGGAAAGGCGGTGCCGGTCTTCGCGATCCTGCCGAAGTAGCCGACGATCTCTCCCGCGTGCCGCAACCAGGCTCCGCTCCCGGAGACGATTCCCGGAAGTTCCGAAGGCGTGACCTGGGGAGAAACGCCAAGATCCTGGAGGAGCTCTTCGAGCTCGCCTTTGAGGGTGAAGAGGTCGACTTCGGGGCGCAGGTCCCAGGGCCCGCCTTCACTTCCGCCGACGATGAGCGCGAGCGCCTCGACTTCCGGAGCCGCGCCTCCCGGGAAAAGATGGCCGGATTCGAAGAGCCGGACGCCGCGCGCGCCGCGGTTGGCGTTGAAGTCAGCGGCCGCGACGAGATTCGGGATCAGCGACCGGCGCATCACGGCGAAAAGCTCGGACAGCGGATTCGCGAGAGCGATCGGCTCCCCTTCGCCGGCCAGCTTTGGGAAGGCGCTGTCCGCGGCTCGTTCTCCGAAAGCGAAATGGATCGCCTCGGCGTAGCCGAATCCGCTCAGCCGATCGCGCAGCCGGTCGCGTCGGTCGTGCTGCGGATTGTCGCCGGCATCGACCCCGCCGATCGCCGGCAACGTCGCCGGAATCGCGTCGAAACCGATCTGACGAAGCACCTCCTCGAAGATGTCCTGACGCCAGGCTTCCCGCGCCGGCCGGCGATCGGGGCGCGGCTCGAAATCGACTTCACGCGAGGAGGGTACCGTGCCTTGCCACCGGCGCTCGCCGTCCCGCTCGGGAGCGAAACCCAGGCCGGACAGGATGCGCTCGATCTCCGTGTCTGCGATGGCGACACCGGCGAAGCGTTCGAGCTCGGGAGCGACGAGATTCCAGCGCACGGGTGCGGTGGTTTCGCCCCGCACATCGAGAGCCCCCGCCGCGATGACACCCCCGGCGAGCTCGACGATGAGGGCGGCGCAACGCCGCGAAGCCTCGTCACAGCCTTCGCGGTCGGCGCCGCGCTCGAACCGGTGCGAAGCGTCGGTGTGCATCGCCAGGCGCTTTGCCGCGATGCGCACCCGGCGGCGATCGAAGTGCGCAGCCTCGAGGAGAATGTCGGTCGTTCGAGCGGTGACTTCGGTCGCCAGTCCGCCCATGATTCCACCGATGCCGATGGCGCGGGCGCGATCCGCGACGACCAGCACTTCCGGGTCGAGAGCGCGTTCCTTACCGTCGAGCGTCGTCAGCTTCTCCCCGGCGCGCGCACGGCGCACGTGAAGCTCTCCGTCCGGAACGGTGGCGAGATCGTATGCATGGAGCGGTTGCCCGGTCTCCCAGAGGACGAAGTTCGTCGCATCGACGACGTTGTTGATCGAGCGCGAACCGATTGCTTCGAGGCGCCGCACCAGCCAGGCCGGCGACGGACCGACCCTCACGCCGCGGATGACGCGCGCGGTGAAGCGCGTGCAGCTTTTCGGATCTTCGAGTTGCACGGAGATCTTCGGACCGGGGGACGAAAGGCTTTCGGTAAAGGAAAAGACCGGTGGATGAAGGCTCACGCCGCGCCGGACTGCGATCTCTCGCGCCAGGCCGAGATAGTTCATGCAGTCGGGACGGTTGCCGGTGACGTCGACGTCGAGAACCAGCTCCTGGTCCTGCCCGTCCATGGAAATGCGGTCGCCTTCAACAGCGAGTCCGACCGCAGTCAACTGGTCTCCCAGCTCTCGGACGGCTTTTCGACTCTCGAGCGGAATTTTCCGCATCCGGTTTCGTTCGTTCGCGTCTTTCTCGAGCTCGAAGCCGGACGGCAGATCCACGTAGTCGGCGAGCCAGGAGACGAGAAATTCCATCAGCCCCTGCTCCTCTCTACGGAAAACCGCGGCGCGGTATCGACGACGCCGCAGCGCAGCGCACCCCGCGCGCTCATCCACGCACCTGACGGAGCAGACGCTCGTCGCTCTCGAACAGGGAACGGATGTTCGGGACACCGTACTTGTTCATCGCCACGCGGTCGAGGCCGAGACCGAAGGCGAAACCGGAATAGCGGTCGGGGTCGATGCCGCAATTCGCGAGCACCCGGGGATCGACCATGCCGGCGCCGAGGATCTCCATCCAGCCGGTCTCCGAACAGGTCGCACAACCCTTCCCGTGGCAGATCTGGCAGGTGATGTCGACTTCGCACGAAGGCTCGGTGAAAGGGAAATAGCTCGGGCGCAGCCGGACCTGTGTCGCACCGCTGAACAGACGCTGGATGAACGCCTGGAGCGTCCCCTTGAGATCGCCCAGGGTGATTCCTTCGGCGACGCACAGGCCTTCGACCTGATGAAACATCGGCGAATGTCGAAGGTCGTTGTCGTTGCGATAGACGCGCCCCGGACAGATCACGCGGATCGGGGGTTGACGCGCGAGCATCGTCCGGATCTGTACCGGCGAAGTGTGCGTGCGGAGAAGCCGGCCATCCTCGACGAAGAGGGTGTCCTGGGCATCCCGCGCCGGATGATCCGCGGGAAAATTCAACAGCTCGAAGTTGAACCGGTCGTCCTCGAGCTCCGGTCCTTCGGCGACGCTGTAGCCGAGCGAACGAAAGACCGCTTCGATCTCGCGGGAAACCCGGGTCACGGGATGGAGCGACCCGGTGGACGGTCGTCGCCCGGGAAGCGTGACGTCGACGCGCGAGGCAAGGCGGCGTTCCTCCTCTTCCTGCGCGGCAAGGCCGGCATCGCGGGTCGCGAGCGCCTGCTCGATGCGTTGGCGAAGGGCGTTGAAGGCGGCACCGAAGGCACGCTTGTCGGGCGCCTTCGGCACCATCGCCTGAAGCTCCTTCAGGCGACCACTGCGCGCGCCGATCCAGGCGACTCGCAAAGCATCCCAGCCGGCGCGACTCTCCGCTCCGGAGATCGCCGCCTCGGCATCCGCCGCCAGCCGTTCGAGCTCTTCTGGAGTCGGGACCGGCGCGGTCGAGACTCCCGTCCCGCTCACGCCCTCAAGCCTTGGCGGACGCCTGCGGAGTGGCCTGTGCCAGCGCCTGCTTGGCGAGGTCGACCAGTCCGGCGAAGGCCTTCGAATCCTCGGACGCCGCGAGCTGCGCCAGAACCTTGCGGTCGAGGTCGCATCCGGCGAGCTTCAGGCCCGAGATGAAGTGGTTGTAGGACATTCCCAGCTGATGGGCCGCGGCGTTGATGCGCACGATCCACAGCGAACGGAACTGGCGCTTCTTCTGGCGCCGGTCGCGGGTGGCGAACTTGCCCGCCCGATCGACCGCCTGCATCGCCATGCGATAGGCGTTGGACTTCGTGCCGTAGAAGCCGCTGGAGAGCTTCAGGACCTTCTTGCGCTTATGAGCGCGCTTCGCACCACGTTTTACGCGCGGCATGTTTCGAACCCCGTTTCTCGCTCAGGCTCTGCGAACCGAGCGGGTAAGGCCACAGGCTCCGCACGGAGCGGGCTCGCGGCTTCCAGCGGCCGGGACGGGTGTTCCCGGCGCGGTGGAAAATGAAACTGCTTCAGGAAATCATCGATGCGATGGTCTTGCCGAGCGCGCCGCCCTGCACGACCTCCCGCGAGAGACGGCGCTTGCGCGTCCGGCTCTTCTTCGTGAGGATGTGGCGCTTCCCGGACTGCCCGCGCATCAACTTCCCCGTAGCGGTGAGCTTGAACCGCTTCGCCGCACCACGGTGTGTCTTCTTCTTCTGAACCACGTCCGACCTCGTTTCTACTGCGGTTTCGCGACGGCCGCGGCGGCTGGCGCCAGGGGTTCTGCCGTCGTCTTCTTGACACTCTTCTCGATCGGCGCCACCCCGACCGGAGCCGGTGCCGCCGCCTTCTTCACGGTCTTCTCGGCCTTCGGAGCCGGAGCCGCTCCTGCCGGAGCCGCGTCCGCCGGCCGTTTTGCGCTCTTTTTGCCCGGACCGAAGATCATGTGCATCCGGTTGCCGGCCATCTCCGCACTGCCCTCGGCCGAGCCCTGCTCGCCAAGATCGGCGGTGAACCGCCGGAGCAGCTTCAGACCCAGCTCGGGCTTCGACATCTCGCGGCCGCGGAACTGCACGGTCGCCTTCACCTTGTCGCCCTCGTCGAGAAACCGTACGGCATTCCGCAGCTTCACGGTGTAGTCGTGGTCGTCGATGTTCGGGCGGAACTTGACCTCTTTGACCTGAATCGTCTTCTGCTTCTTCCGCGAATCGTGCGTCTTCTTCTTCTGCTGGTACAGGAACTTTCCAAAGTCCATGATTCGGCAGACCGGCGGGCGAGCTTCCGGAGCCACCTCGACCAGATCGAAGAACTGCGCTTTGGCCATCCGCAACGCTTCTTCAGTCGCAATGATGCCGACCTGCGTTCCATCGGCGTCGATCAGCCGTACTTCGCGAACCCGGATTCCCTCGTTAGTGCGTGCGGTCTTGTCGATGCGCGGCTCACCCCTCAGGAGCGCCGGGCCCAACGCAACTCCAAGCGGACGGAACATCCGACCGCGGAGCGCGAGCCCATACCAGCAGAACTGGTGGAGTTTACCCGATCAGGGGGTCGCCGGCAAAGCCGCGAGCCGGCCGGCCGCCTGGGCGGTCAAGCGGGGCAGGAGCTCGCCGAGCGGCATGGCGCCCAGATCCTCGCCGGAGCGGAGGCGGACGGAAACGCTTCCCTGCTCCGCCTCTTTCGCTCCGATGACCAGCATGTACGGAACTTTCTCGAGCTGGGCAAGGCGCACCTTGTAGCCCAGCTTCTCGTTCGATTCGTCGAGCTCGACACGAAATCCCAGCGCAAGAGCCGCTGCCGCGACCTGCCGCGAATACTCGAGCGTCTTTTCAGAAACCGGCAGCACCTTGATCTGCACCGGCGCCAGCCAGAGCGGGAAAGCTCCCGCCGTGTGCTCGATGAGGATTCCCAGAAAGCGCTCGAGCGACCCGAGCATGGCGCGGTGGATCATCACCGGGCGCGGAAACGTGCCGTCTGCGGCAACGTACTCGAGGTCGAAGCGTTGCGGCATCTGGTAGTCGAGCTGGATCGTCCCCAGCTGCCACCAGCGGCCGATCGCATCCTTGAGCTGGAAGTCGATCTTCGGACCGTAGAAGGCACCGTCGCCCTTGTTGACCACGTAGCCGTCTGCGCCGACGTTCGCGAGCAGAGCCGCTTCGAGCGCCGACTCCGCGTGCGCCCAGAGCTCGTCGCTGCCCAGTGACTTCGCCGGCCGGGTGGAGAAATTCACCTTGATCTCGTCGAAGCCGAACGTGCGGTAGACGGTGAAATACATCTCGATCAGGGCGCGAACCTCGTCGCCGATCTGCTCTTCGGTGCAGAAGATGTGGCCGTCGTCCTGCGAGAACGAACGCACCCGGGTGAGGCCAGAGGTCACTCCGCTGCGCTCGTAGCGGTGCAGCCGGCCGAAATCGGCGTAGCGGATCGGCAGGTCGCGGTAGGAACGCTTGCGGGTCGCGAAGATCAGGCAATGCGTCGGGCAGTTCATCGGCTTGACCGCGAACTTCCGCTCGTCGACGTCGGTGAAGAACATGTTCTCGACGTAGTTCGCGTAGTGACCCGAGGTATGCCAGAGCTCGACGTCGAGAATCTGCGGCGTCACGACTTCGCCGTAGCCGCGCGTCGCGTAGAGCTCGCGAACGTAGTCGATCAGCGCGTTGTAGACCGTCGCACCCTTGGGGTGAAAAAACGGCGACGCCGGAGCGAGAGGAGAGAAACTGAACAGGTCGAGCTCGACACCCAGGCGGCGGTGGTCGCGCGCGCGTGCCTCTTCGAACGACTTCTCGTAGGCCTCGAGATCTTTTTTCGTCGCGAAAGCGGTGCCGTAGATGCGCTGCAGGCGCTCGTTCTTTTCGTCACCCTTGAAATAGACGCCGGAGCCCTCGAGCAGCTTTACGGCGCCGATCTGTCCCGCCCGCTGCAGGTGCGGGCCCCGGCAGAGATCGGTGAACCGGCCGTGGCGGAAGAGCGTGATCCGTTCCCCTTCCGGAATGTCACGCAGGCGTTCGAGCTTGAGGTCGTTGCCGGCCGCGGCGAAGAGCGCTGCCGCTTCGTCGCGCGAGACTTCGACACGCTCGAAAGGCGCGTCTTCGGCGACGATCTCGCGCATCTTCTGCTCGATCGCCGCGAGATCGTCGGGCGTGAAAGCGCGCTCGAAGCGGAAGTCGTACTGAAATTTCTCGCTATGGTCCTTACGGCCGGCATCGTAGATCGCTTCTGGCCAGAGCCGGGTCACGGCATCGGCGAGGACATGCTCCGCCGAGTGGCGCACGAAGTCGCCCGCCTCGGGATTGCGCGTGGTGAACAGTTTGAAAGCGCCGCTCTGGTTCAGCGGCTCGCGCAGGTCGATCCGGCGCCCGTCGACCTCCGCGCCCACGGCATCCTGCGCCAGGCGCGGGCCGATGGAATGCGCCACTTCAAGGGCGGTCGTGCCTTGAGGCACCCTGCGCTCGGAGCCATCGGGGAGAGTGAGAACGATTTCCATGGAGTCCTGGTGGTTGCGAGCCGCTCGAAAAATGCCAGCGAAATGTGGGGCTGGTAGGCGCTCCCGGACTCGAACCGGGGACCTCTACCGTGTGAAGGTAGCGCTCTAACCAGCTGAGCTAAGCGCCCGCATATTTCCTGCTTCTTTTCAAACTCTGGCGGTTTCTTGCCTGCGCCTGCCTTGCAAACGGGGGAGAGACTTGGTAGGCCCGAGTGGGCTCGAACCACCGACCTCAACGATGTCAACGTTGCGCTCTAACCAACTGAGCTACGGGCCTCCTGCACTTCCACCGGTCCTGCTGCCGCAGCCCCTTGCGCCCGAACTGTCGGAATGGAATCACCACCCGGCACGCAAGCCGCTGCAGCGGAGGAACTTAGCAAGCGGCCCGCGGACCTGTCAACCGGCGACCGGAAGGACGCCGTCGCGAGCGCCGTCTCGAACGCGATCGAGATCGAGCTCGAGGAACTGCCGCAGATGCCCGGCGACGACGGCGCGTTCGGCAGTGGTCTCGCGCGCGCGGCGCATCGCCGCCAGCGCGGCATCCCAGGCGGAAGTGCCCTGCAGATCGCGCGCGCGACCCAGCGCCGTCTGGATCGCCGCGGGGTCCGTCGCGCAGTAAAACGGGTATTCCTCGCCCAGAAGCTCGAGGGCCGCCGACGACCGCGGCGTGACGAGCACGGCATCACAGGCGGCGGCGTTCGCGACCGCGCAGCCCCGGCGCCCGGCCTTGTCGAACGGCGATCCGGGAAGCGCGAGGTGACAGTTGAACTGCGTCGCGTGACGCGCCGGATCCGTGGCGATGAAGGCCACACCACGGACCTCCCGAAAGGCCGCGCTCGCTGCATCACTCGCGAAACAGCCGACGCGAAAGGCTCCAGCCGGAACCGAGTGTGGCTCAAGCCCCGGATCGGCCGGCTCGTAGATGACGCAGCTCTTCCATTGCGGACGATCGGACTCACGGCGATGCCGGTCATTGCGAAAGATGACCGCGTCGATGAGCCGCGCACTTCCGGGACGCCGCAGGCATCCGGTCTCCGATTGCACGTCGAGCACGATGCGGTTGCCAGCCAGCCGGGTTCGCAGGAGGCGCAGGAGCGCCGTCGAACCGGGGAAAACGACGGTGGCGTCGCGCACTCCGCCGAGGTCGCGGACCGAGAGCGCCCGGCATGTCCGGCCGCTGGCGAGTATCGCCGCCGCGAGGCGCTGCAGAGAGCTCTCCCCGCGCCCGCCCTTCCCGTCCAAAACCAGCACGATCTGGCGCTGCCGGGGAGGCAGCGGAGAGGGCGCCCCGGACTTCCCCGGGATGCCTGAGCTCCCTGAGCTCCCTGAGCTCCCTGAGCTCTCCGGTCTCGCTGCACCCGGTTCGAACGTCTCGCGCGGAGGATGGGGCGGGCTGACCTGGGCCTGAACCTGGGGGATCGCTGCGAAGGACGGAGGCGCAGGGATTTCGGGCGCGAGCGGCGTTTCAGAAGCCGCGGCTTCCCAAGCCGCGCTCTCTGCCGACGCAGGCGGCGGCAGCCCGGCTTCGACCCGCGAGGCTCCTGTGGCGACCCCGGGCGCTGCCCCGATCTTCGTGCGCCGTGGCGCCCGTGGCTTCCGCGCTTTCTTCTTCGGCTTCACATTCTCCGATTCCGGCAGAGCGTTCTCGATCTCCGGAGTCGTGTCGCGGGTCACGAGAGCGGCCCCCGGGAGACGGCGAGCCAGCCCTTGAGGTATTCCCCCTGGGGATGGAAAACGGAAACCGGATGATCCATCGCGGCCGACAGGGGTGAGAGCAGAGCCAGATCGACCTTCGCCTCGACTGCGGCGGCGAACAGAATCTGGCGAAAGAGCTTGGCGTCGATCGCACCACTGCAGCTGAAGGTGAGCAGAAGGCCTCCCGGCGCGAGGCGGCCGAGAGCCAGGCGGTTGAGGTCCTTGTACGCGCGCGCTGCGCCATCGAGATGCGTGCGTCGCCGCGCGAGCGGCGGTGGATCGCAGATCACCAGATCGAAAGCGTCGGTCCGCTGACGCAGGTCCTCGAAAACGTCGCCGGTGACGAAACCGGTACGCACCGGGTCGAAGTCGTTGGCGACGACGAGCCGCCGACCGATCTCGTTGAGCCGGGCTGCCGATTCGACCGCGGTGACCGCGCGCGCGCCTCCGCGCAACGCATAGAGAGAGAAGCCGGCGCTGTGCGCGAAGAGATCGAGCACGCGCCGATCGCCAGCCAGGCGTTCGACCAGTCGACGATTGTCGCGCTGATCGCAGTAGAAGCCGGTCTTCTGACCGCCGCCGATTTCGGCGACGAAGCGCAGTCCGCTTTCTTCGAATTCAGCCTCCGCAGGCAAGGGTCCCACGACGGTTTCGTTGACCAGCGGAAGGCGCTCCTCTCGCCGCGCGCCGATGTCGCCCAGATGAAGCGTCGGCGCCCCGGGAAAAAGCGTCGCGAGACCGGCGTAAGCCTCTCCCCGGAGTTTCTCGAGCCCGGCCGAAGTGATCTGACTGACGAGGACCGAGCCGAAGCGATCGACCGTCCAACCCGGCACACCGTCGCCTTCGGCGTTGAGCAATCGGTAGCCGGTCGTCCGCGCCGGAAGGAGCTTCTGTCGCCAGCCGTCGGCAGCTGCGAGGCGCCCGGCGAAATAGGCGGCGTCCACCGCTCCGGCGCGCAGCGGATCCCCCGCCAGCATGCGCACCCGGATCTGGGACTCTGCACTGTAGAAGCCGGAACCGAGCCGACGCCCGCCGGCGGCGAAAACCTCCGCCGCTGCCGACGCAGGATCGCCGCTCTCGGCCTGGATCGCGCCGGAGAAAACCCAGGGATGGCCGTCCTCGATGGGACGTTCCCGGCCCTGCCGGAGCGTGACGCGCATCGGACTATTTGAGGTAGCTCAGCATCTCTTTCGCAGTCGCGAGGTCCGGATCGTCGGCAGCTGCCGCAGCGACGAAACTCTGCAGATGCTCCTTCGCCTTGGCGTTCTCACCCTGGCTGATGTAACACATGCCGAGCATGTAATGCGTCTTCGCGTAGGTCGGATCGGCGGCCAAAGACTGCTCGAAGAGCTTGAGTGCGGCGGGCATCGTGCCGGCGTTGTATTCACGAACGCCCTGATTGAACAGGTCGATCGCTCCGGACTTGGGATCGACCTCGGCGAGGACTGCCGAAGCCGCTTTCGCCTTTTCCTTGTTGCCCAGAGCCGTATTTGCTTCCACGGCGACACGCAACGCGCGCGCATCGCGCGGATCGAGCGCCAGCGCTTTTTCCGCGGCCGCAGCAGCTCCCGCTTCATCCTTGCTGAGATGAAGAAAGTTGGCGAGCGCCGAGAAGGCCACGGTCAGGGTCGGATCGAGCGTCGAAGCCTCGATCATCTTCTGCGTCGCCGTGGCCGTGTCGCCCATCTGTGAGGCTTCCGCTCCTTCGTTGAATGCGATGACGGCCTTCTCCTGCGGCGTCAGCTCCTGCGGGACCTGCTCGGCAGTACCGCCGCCGCGCTTGCGCGCCTCGGCCTCGCTGAGCATCTGAAAATCCTTGCGCTGGTTCGCGCCGATGCCGATCTTCAGGTCCTGCTGCTGCGTCTGATAACCCTCTTTCGAGAACTTGTAGTTGTAGGGTCGGGTGGCGTCGATGATCGTGATCGCCCACTCCCCCTGGCTGTCCGAGGATCCGTTGAGATGAAACGACGGCACGCTCGGGCAGAGAACTTCGATCTTGACGTCGGTTACCGGCTTGCCGTTTTCGTCGGTGATCGTTCCGTAGAGGCGCGCCTGGTTGAGCGCCCAGGCGGATGAGCCAGCTCCGATGGTTGCCAGAATCACCCCGACTGCAAGTCTGCGAGCTCGGTTCATATCGCTCCTCCAGCGCGTCGAAAGCCGCCAGCCGATCCTCACGCCGCCTTCCCGAACGGTGGGAGGGCCGGCTCGCGAGCTGGGGGCGACGCTCGCGCGCATTCTACTGCGTTCGCCGCCCGCCCTTGCCTATACTTCTCCATCCATGAGCTCCTTCGTGCTTCTTGCGCTCGCCGGAACGGCGGACGCTCCGGCAGCGTCCGGACCGTCGAATCCGTGGACCGGCCTCGCGCTAGGGCTGCTTCTCGTGGCTTTGAACGGCTTCTTCGTCGCCGCTGAATTTGCCCTGGTCAAGATCCGACCGACGCAGCTCGATCCCCTCGCCGTCGCCGGCAGCCGCCGCGCCAAGCTCGCCCGCCATCAGCTGCGCCACCTCGACGCCTACCTTTCGGCCTCGCAGCTGGGCATCACGCTCGCCAGCCTCGCGCTCGGATGGGTCGGAGAACCCGCGTTCAGCTGGCTCGTGGCGCCCCTTCTCCGCCATATTCCGGGAATCACGGACGCGGTCGTGCGCTCGGTGAGCCTCACCGCCGCATTCATCTGCATCACCGTTCTCCACATCGTGATCGGCGAGCAGGCTCCGAAGACCTTCGCGATCCGGCGTCCGCAGCCGACGGCACTCTGGGTGTCGATGCCGCTGTTCGTCTTCTATCGCATCAGCTTTCCGCTGATCTGGATGCTCAACAAGGCGGCGAACGGACTACTCAAACTGGTCGGACTGAAGGCCGCCGATGGACACGAGCTTTCGCACTCCGAAGAAGAGCTGCGGCTTCTGGTCTCTTCGTCCGAGATGGGAAGCCAGTCGAAGCTCAAGCGCGAGA
Source organism: Thermoanaerobaculia bacterium (assembly GCA_039932315.1). Taxonomy (GTDB): domain Bacteria; phylum Acidobacteriota; class Thermoanaerobaculia; order Multivoradales; family JAGPDF01; genus JAGPDF01. The sequence continues at coordinate 121,671 of JBDTQG010000001.1, read as the reverse complement.
TTCTCGACAATGTCTTCGAGCTCTCGCACCGCAATGCGCGTCAGGTGATGGTTCCCCGCGCTGACGTGATCCATCTGTCGACCTCGCTTCCACTGGCGGAGAATCTCGCGATCGCGCAGAAGAGCGGCCACACCCGCTTCCCGCTCTGCGAGCGCGACCTCGACAGTGTGATCGGCCTGATTCACATCAAGGATCTCTTTCGTACGACAGCTCCGATCGCCGACATTTCTGCACTCGCTCGCCCCCTCAAGTTCGTCCCGGAAACCACCCCTCTCGACAAGCTTCTCGGGCGAATGCAGGTCGAGAAGCAGCACATGGTCGCGGTGCTCGACGAGTACGGTGGCGTTTCGGGCATCGTCACTCTCGAGAACGTCATCGAAGAGATCGTCGGCGAAATCCAGGACGAATTCGACACCGATCGACCCGAGCTCGCAAGACGCGGCGACGGCCTCTTCACCCTGTCGGGCTCGATGCTGGTCGTCGACCTCGAAGACGAAATCGGACTCGAGCTTTCGACGCGAGACGAAGACACGATCGCGGGCGTCGTGCTCTCGGAGCTCGGCCGTCGCCCGCGCGTCGGCGATCGCGTGCGCCTCGGCGAGGCGCAGTTCGAAGTGCTCGAGGTGCAGGGAAACCGGATCCGCTCCCTCGGACTCGAGCTTCCCGCCGGGACGCCCTGATCGTTTCCGGCCGGCCCGCGCTCGATCCAGGGAACCGGTCGCGAACCAAATTCCCGAACTTCCGTTCAAGAGCCTGAATTCAAATCGACCCGAGGCTTCAAACGGCGGGATCTCCTCCGAGCCCTCACGCCGTAACTCCTCATTTCGGGAGACTTATGGCTTCGGGCACGAAATCTCCCGAAATGGGCAATCTGGCACGAAACTCGTAATGGAATCCAATGGTTCTGACAATCAGTTGCACCGGTTTGTGGGCGCCTTCAAGGGCCTGGGCGGCCCGTATTCTCGGCCTCCCGGCCATGTCATCGGCGGCTTTTACCCTGTGTTAGGGTCCACAGATCCGCTGTAACGAAGTTGTACGGAAGTCGCCTCGGTCGGAATTGTTCCGCCGGGGGTCTGTGCCTACTTGATGGAGGTTTCAATGATGTTGACCAAGAGTAACTGGTGGAGTGTCGGCTTTGCCGCCGCGCTCATCGCCCTGGTGGCGGTGTTCGCAGTCGCGCCGGCCAGCGCCCAAGAGCAGGTGGGCGCGATCATTGGCAGCGTGAGTGACGCGTCGGGCGCAGTCCTCCCGGGTGCGACCGTGGAAGCGGTCTCGTCCGGCGGTGCGCGCCTTTCGGCGACCACGAACGAGTCGGGTGCCTACCGCTTCCCGCGCGTGTCTCCGGGCACGTACGTGGTCGTGGCGAAGCTCGACGGCTTCAACCCGGCCGAGGTTCAGAACGTTTCCGTCTCCCTCGGGCAGACGGTGACCGCGAACATCGCGCTCGAAGTCGGCGCGGTCTCCGAGACCATCAGCGTCGTCGGCGATGCGGGACAGATCGACATCAAGGGGTCGGCGACGGCTTCCTCGATTTCGGCCGAAGACATCCAGTACCTCCCGAAGGGCCGCGACTTCACCTCGATCGCGACCCAGGCCGCGGGCGTCAACCAGGAAGGCTTCCTCGGCGGCCTCTCGGTCGACGGCGCCTCGGGCTCCGAGAACCGCTTCGTCATCGACGGAACGGACACCACGGATGCGTTCGACGGCACCTCGGGCCAGAATCTGGTCACGGACTTCGTCGAAGAGATCCAGGTGAAGTCGGCCGGCTATCAGGCGGAGTACGGCGGCTCGGTCGGCGGCGTGGTCAGCGCGGTCACCAAGAGCGGAACGAACGAGTTCAAGGGTAGCGTCGGCGCGCAGTACGGCTCGCGCTCGTGGGATGGCAAGGAGCACCCGTCGCCCGTGCGCACCAGCGACACCGACCTCTACGAGACTTTCAAAGAGGACAAGATCACCCGCACGGAGCCGAGCTTCACCCTCGGCGGACCGATCCTCCCGGACAAGGCCTGGTTCTTCGTCGGCTACGACACGCTGGCGACCAAGACCGAGCGGACACCGCCAGGACGCCAGACGCGCGAGTCGACCACGACGCGCGATTACTACTCCGGCAACATCAAGGGCAATGTCGGTTCCGAGTTTCTGTTCAAGGTCGCCGGCAACTGGGCGCCGAGCAAGGTCGACAACCAGCTGCCCTCGCGCACCGGTTCGACGCCTGACAGCGTCAGTCTGAACATCGACGACAAGTTCCCGATCGCGAGCTACTCGGCCTACGCCGACTTCATCCCGACCGACAACTTCTACCTGAGCGGCCGCGCTGGCTTCTACACCCAGGACCAGCAGACGAGCGGCGACGTCGCCAGCGAAGTGATCTTCTTCCGCAACACGCCGTTCCCGATCGCCGGTGATCCGCGCTTTCACGAGGCGGGCTTCGCCACTTCGCCGACCACGTCGCTCAGCGGCACGGCGCAGGATCTGTTCGAGCGCAGCGCCGCTTCGCTCGACGGCAACATCTTCTTCGACGGTCTCGGAACTCATGCGCTGAAGGCCGGCATGCAGTACGAGAAGGTCGAGAACAACGTCGACAGCGGCGAGCAGGGCAACCTCTACACCATCCGTTGGGGACTGCCGGACCGCTTCGGTGCGGGCGTGCAGGGAACCTACGGTTCGCTCGGCGTCCGTCGCTTCGCGACGCAGGGTGCGGCCGCGAGCAAGAGCCTCGGCTTTTACCTGCAGGACAGCTGGGCGGTCGTTCCGAACCTCACCCTGAACCTCGGTCTGCGGACCGAGAAGGAAGAGGTTCCGAACTTCGGTCACGGAACGCACCCGGAGCTCCAGAAAAACGCCTGGGAGTTCGGCTACGGCGACAAGCTCGCGCCGCGCCTCGGCTTCGCCTGGGACGTGAACGGCGACCAGAAGCTCAAGGTTTACGGCAGCTGGGGTCTCTACTACGACATCAGCAAGCTGAACATCCGCGGCTCGTTCGGCGGTGACCAGTGGATCGAGTATCTGTTCCCGCTCGAGACGCTGGACTGGGCGACGGTCTCGGCCGGTTGCCACCGCTCCACGAACAGCGCTGGCGACAATCCGTGCCCCGGTCTGGGCAGCCCTGAAGCGACGCTCGACCTGCGGTTCCCGGCCGACCCGGCCGACCCGCTGTTCGGCGTCGACCCGGATCTCAAGCCGTTCGAGCAGGAAGAGTGGCAGGTCGGTGCCGACTACCAGTTGAACTCGACCTCGGTCGTCACGTTCCGCTACGTCGACAAGAACGTCAAGCACGCGATCGAAGACCTCGGCTTCTTCGCCTGTGACGCTCCGGACAACTGCTTCGAGGGCTACAACATCGGCAACCCCGGTGAAGGCCTGAGCAGCATTGACGTCCCCGGACCGGTCCCGGCACAGCCGAAGGCCAAGCGCACCTACCGCGCCGTCGAGTTGGGTTGGAACCGTCGCTTCGCCGGCAACTGGTCGGCGCACGTCGGCTACACCTACAGCGAGCTGCGTGGAAACTACCCGGGTCTGGCGAGCTCCGACGAGTTCGGCCGCACCAGCCCGAACACCAACCGTCTGTTCGACTACATCCACAACTCGTTCGATCAGAACGGCAAGGCGGTTTACGGCCCGCTCAACACGGACCGCCCGCACCAGATCGACGCGCAGTTCATCTATCACTTCAACTTCGGCACCTACGTCAGCGTGAACCAGTACTACGGTTCGGGCACGCCGATTTCGACGCAGGTCAGCTACGCCGGAGTGCCGTTCTTCCCGTTCGGTCGCAACGACGCGGGCCGCACGAGCGCACTGACGCAGACCGATCTCGCGATCACGCATCCGTTCAAGATCGGCAACTTCGTTCTCGAGGCGAACCTCAACGTTCTCAACCTCTTCGACGAAGACACCGTCCTGCTGGTCGATCCGCTGCTTTCGAACGGCGACCTGTGCGATGCAGCGCCCGGCTGCGACCGGTCGCAGACGTACTTCTTCTCCAATGCACCGTTCGACACCCGGGCGCTGCTCGACCCGGCGTCGAACAACCCGTACTACGGCAAGGCCAACGTCTCCGGTTCCACCACGGATGCGTACCAGACCCGTCGTACGATTCGCGTCGGTCTGACCTTCCGCTTCTAGAAGTCAGGCAGCGCGCAGTTCAGGGCGGGAGCGCTTCGGCGCTCCCGCTTTTTTTGCGTCCGCGTTGACCGGGATCCGCTCGCGCAAAGCTTCGCCGCAAAGCGAAGCGAACGCTGGCAGACGTAAGGGGATGGAAGAACGAGCGCGCGAGATCAGCTGCGCTCGCGCGCTACCAGCTCGAGGGCCTTGCCGACCGCATCGGCGACCGGAATCTGCATCTTCTGCCGATCGCGGCGGAGGGAGAATTCGATCTCGCCGGCGGCGAGCGACTTGCCGCCCACCACGACGCGCAACGGAATGCCGACCAGGTCGGCGTCCTTGAACTTGACCCCCGGCCGTTCGTCCCGATCGTCGTAGAGGACGTCGACGCCGCGACCGGCAAGCTCCATCGCAAGGTTCTCGGCTGCCTCGGCCACCGCCGCATCGTTGGGATTCAGCGAGATCACCAGCACCTCGTACGGAGCGAGCGGCATCGGCCAGATGATGCCGTCGGCGTCGTGATTCTGCTCGATTGCCGCCGCCACGGTGCGACCGATGCCCAGACCGTAGCAGCCCATGACCATCGGTCGCTGAGCTCCCGCCTCGTCGGTGAACTCGCACTTCATCGCGACGGAATACTTCTCACCCAGCTTGAAAATGTGTCCGACCTCGATGCCGCGAGAAAGCGCGATCTCCTTGCCGCACTGCGGGCAGGGGTCGCCTTCGACGACCGTCACCAGGTCGCGAAATTCGGGTGCTGCGCCATCCCGTCCCCAGTTGGCGTTGACCAGGTGGACGCCGGCCTCGTTCGCTCCGCAGGCGAAGTTCCGCAGTGTTCCGACCGACAGGTCGGCGAGCAGCACGATCCCGGCGCGCCGTCCGCTCGCGACGATTGCGCCGCTCGCGCCGCTCGCGCCAATCGGCCCGAGCGAGCCGACCGGTGCGCCCATGGCCGCAAGGACCTTGTCCTCGCTCGCGAGCTGGAGATGCTCGACGTCGAGAGCATTCAGCAGTTTCACTTCGTTGACCTCGCGATCGCCACGAATCGCGACCGCCGCGAATCCCTTGTCGGTCTCGTAGAGCAGTGTCTTGACGAACTTCTCCGGCGGAATCCCGAGAAATTTCGCGACCTCTTCGACCGAGCGCATGCCCGGCGTGTCCTTGCGCGCCAGGGGCGCTTGCGCCTCGCCACTGCCGTCAGCCCAGGGAGCCCGAGAAGCCTTCTCGACGTTGGCGCCATACCCGCAGGCGGGACAATGCGCGACCGCACTCTCGCCCGTCGCCGCAGTCACCATGAATTCGTGCGACGACGATCCGCCAATCGTTCCGGTGTCGGCATCGACCACTGTGTAGTCGAGCCGGCAGGATTCGAAGATCCGACGGTAAGCGGAGCGCATCGCCTCATAGGCCTCGTCCAGGCTGGCCGTCGAGGCATGGAAGGAGTACGCATCCTTCATGATGAACTCCCGGCCGCGCATCAGTCCGAATCGCGGCCGGATCTCGTCCCGGAATTTGGTCTGGATCTGGAACAGGTTGAACGGCAGCTGGCGGTAGCTCTTCACATCGCGACGCACCAGGTCGGTGATGACCTCTTCGTGCGTCGGGCCGTAGCAGAACTCGCGATCGTGGCGGTCGCGGATGCGCAGCAGCTCCTTGCCGTAGCGCTGCCACCGTCCGGATTCGATCCACAACTCGGCCGGCTGAATCGACGGCATGGAGAGCTCGATGGCCCCTGCCGCCGTCATCTCCCGCCGTACGATCGCAGAGAGCTTCTGAAGACTGCGCCAGCCGTAAGGCAGATAGCTGTAGATGCCCGCCGCAAGCTTGCGAATCATTCCGGCGCGGATCATCAGCTGATGAGAGATCACTTCCGCGTCGTTCGGAACCTCGCGGGTGGTGAAGAGGTAGGTCTTGGACCAGCGGGTCGGGAGAGATGCAGGCGTTGCTTGCGTCACAGGGTCACCGGATTTCCAGAAAATCGAGTCAGCGCTTCTGTCGCTGCTGAACCCGTTCGAGCAGGCGCGAAGAATCGCGCATGCATTCCATCATCTTCTCCTCGAGCGCACCGACTCGAGGCTCGAGACTGCGCGCGCGGCCGAACGCGCCGCGGGCCTTCTCTTCGTTGCCTGATGCGAGAAGCGCCATGCCGAGATGGGTCAGCGTCGTCGGCGATGAGCCGAGATCGTTCGACTTCGCCAGACATTCGACCGCCTGCTCGTACTCCTTGCGCTTGTAGTGCACCCAGCCGAGCGCGGCCAGCGGAAACTGCTTGAGCTCATCCGGAGCGAGATCGAGCGCCTGCTGCGCGTACTCGAGCGCCTGATCCAGATCCTCCTCCATCTCGGCGAGGTTGTAAGCCATCTCGAAATAGGCGATGGTGCGCGTGAAATTGCTCGCCCCCTCCTGCAACAGGAGCTTCCCGATCCGGTTGCCTTCGCGGAATTTTCCGCCGCTCCGAAGCGCGGCGATGAGCGCAGCTGACGCGGTTGCGCGAAGCATCTCTCCCGGATTCAGCTCGAGCACGCGGCGAGCGGCGACTTCGAGCTCCTCCCAGCGATCGAGCGACAGGCAGAGCATGGCGAACGACATGAGCAGCGTGGGATTCTCGGGCTCGGCGTCGAGCGCCTTCTGGTAGCTCGAGAGCGCCCGATCGCGTTCGCCGCGCGCCCGGTGCTCTTCGGCCTTGGCCATGTACCGCGCGGCTTCCGTGCCCACTTCGGGCAGCGGCGCACCCGTTCGTCCGGAGAGAAACTGCACCAGGTCCTGATACCGCAGGCGCCGCGGATTCAACCGCTGTGCCTCGCGAAACGAGGCCAGCGCCTTCTTGTTCCAGTGGCGATCGAGGTAGGCCAGTCCGAGCAGATAGTGCGCCTCTTCGAACGCCGGATCCAGTCTCACGGCTTCACGCAGGCTGCGGATTGCGTGCGCCGCCTGGCCCATCTCGTAACGGCAGTTGCCGAGTAGATAAAGCGCCTGCGGCACCCGGTCGAGCAGGTTCGCCTGCTCGAGATACGCCACTGCCCGCGTGAGATCGCCGTGCGCAGCGTAGACCGCACCGAGACTGAAATGCGGCAGGAAGGCATCCGGATACTCCGCCACGGCCTTCTTGAGCAGCCCTTCGGCGCGGTGGAAATTTCCCTGCTCGTGGCAGATGACTCCCGAAAAGACGAGGGCCTCGAAGTGATCGGGCTTCACCTCGAGAACGCGCTCGAAATAGCCCAGCGCGGCGTCGGTGTCGCCTTCGTTGAAGAAGGTCTCCCCGAGGAAGAGCGCGAGCTCGTAGTTCGTGCGGTCGAGCTTGTAGGCCTGCTCGAGACCGCGCTTGGCGCGTTCGACGTCGAACGCGAACAAAGCGTATTCGGCATCGTCGAGGTGCTGGGTGAAGAGTTTCGGCCGATTCCCCTGATAGAGCGCGCCGACGCGGTCGCGAATCGCCATGAAGCGTTCGCGTTTCTCGAGGGCGCGAAGCTGGTAGTCCATTTTGGACTCCCAGAGATCGCTCCACTCCTCCCGGCCGACGAGACGCCGGCGTTCGAGGAGCTCGCGCAGCGTCGCGAATCCGGTCTGCGACGCGAGCAGGTTCTTCTCCTGCTTCTGCACCGCGGCGACCAGCTTCTGCGCGGTTTCCGCGGTTCGTTTGACCGCTTCTTCGAGGATCGAGATGCGTTCGAGCAGATGCTCGTCGAGAGAGAAATCGGCGGCACGCTCGGGCTCGAACTGGTCGCCTTCGCCCCCGGTGGCGCCCGAGATCACCATCAGTTTCTGATGGCAGCGCGCACAGAACTCCCGATCGCTCGGACTCTCCGCTCCGCAGACCTGGCAGAAAACCGTCGGCAGGCCCTCAGTCGTAGGCATAGAAGCCACGTCCGCTCTTGCGACCGAGATAGCCGGCGTCGACCATTTTGACCAGCAGCGGACACGGGCGGTACTTGGGGTCGCCGAAGCCCTCCTCAAGCACGCGCAGGATATCCAGGCAGACATCGAGTCCGATGAGGTCGGCGAGCGCCAGCGGACCCATCGGATGATTCATCCCGAGCTTCATGACTTCATCGATCGCAGCCGGCGCACCAACGCTTTCGTGCAGGCAGAAGATCGCTTCGTTGATCATCGGCAGGAGGACGCGATTGGAGACGAAACCCGGCGAGTCATTGACTTCGACGGGCGTCCGCGCCATCCGGCGGGTCGTCGCGAAGACGGCATCGCAAGTCTCCTGCGAGGTCTGGAGGCCGCGGATGATCTCCACCAGCTGCATGAGCGGAACCGGATTCATGAAATGCATGCCGATGACCCGGTCGGGGCGTCCGGTGACCGCCGCGAGCCGGGTGATCGAGATCGAGCTCGTATTCGTCGCCAGAATCGCCTGCGGCGCGAGAAGTCCGTCGAGAGCGACCAGCACCTGACGTTTGATGTCGAACCTCTCGACAACGGCTTCGACGACGAGATCGCAACCGGCCAGCGCGGCGAGATCGCCCGCCGACTTGAGCCTGCCGCGCGCGGCGGCGCGCTGCTCGTCGCTCAGTTTCGCCTTGGAAACGAGTCGTTCCAGGCTCTTGTCGATGGTCGCGAGACCTTTCGCCAACGCTCCGGAAGCACTATCGACGAGCACGACGTCGAAGCCGGACTGCGCCGCCACCTGCGCGATGCCGTTGCCCATCGTCCCGGCTCCGACGACACCGATCGACTGAATTCCGTTCGGACTTTTCGCGCTCGCGTTTTCCATCGTCATCGAAGCCTCCGAAACGAGCCTAGCAAGGCTCCAGCGGGATCAGACAAGTGCGGATGCCTCGCCGTCGAACCACGGTTCGAAGCGGCCGAATTTCGAGCGCAGTGTCGCGCCCATGCCGACGAGAGTCGCAGCCGTCCAGACCCACATCCCTGCCATCGGCACGAGTTTCACCAACCCGAGCAGCGCGAGTCCGAGAACGGCGGCGTGCAGCTGCACAACCCTGCGGTGCGCGATACGGGAGGCGAGAAATCGTCCGAAGCTGTGGAAGATCGCGACCATTCCCCAGAGCTTGAGCGCAAGGGAGAAAAGCGCAACCAGCGCGAGCAGGGGAATGCCGAGCAGCGTCGGTAGAAAGGCCGACAGGAAGAGCGCCGTCAAAACGATTGTCGAGAGGCCGACCAGGCCCGTGGCGAAACAGCGCAGGGGCTCGAGTTGGACCTCTTCCGAGGTGCGCACCAGCGGTCGCCCCGCGGAGGCGAACAGCAGCAGCGTCAGGGCGAGCCAGGCAGCGACGAGTCCGAGCTTCGCTCCGAGGACCAGCGGCGAAGTCGCGCCGAGCCCCAGGCTCGGGCCTTCGAGAAGCGTCAGCCAGGCGCGCGACACCGTCGGATAGGCCACCGCTCGGCCGGAAAGACGCGATCCCCCGGCGGCGACGAGCCGGCCACCGAGAACGAGCGCATCTCCGTCGATGGCGGCCGTCGAGCTGAGCGTGAGATCGCCGCCGAGCACTGTGACGTCGCCGTGAACGAGGCCGGTGACGGAAACCGAACCATTGAGCGCTGTGACGCCCGACAGCGCTTCGCCCTCGATCTCGACGCCGCGACCGACCGCGACGATCGGCTGCCGCGCGATGCTTCCCGCTTCGAGACGCAGGCCGGGGAGAGGCGGAGCCTCCGCCGCCGCGGCGGGTGGCGACGCGGCGGCGAGAGCGCTCTGCGCGCCCGGGAGCAGCGCGAGCGAGATCATCACGGCGCCCAGAGGGCGCCGTACGAACGGCTTCAACATGCTGCGGAGTCTATCGAGATTTCGGGGTCGAGCGGCCGCCGGAAGCGCTCCCCGGAGCCCCTGCCGAGGCCCGAGCCGCGGGACGGAGCAGGCGCAGAAACAGCACGTTCAACGCCACCAGAGCGACGCCGGCGCCGGCGAGATGCAGCTTCGAGACCGCGATCCATTCGGCGAGACCGGAGCCGAGCCCCCGCCACGAAGCGCCGAGAAGGCCCGCTCCGGCGAGCGCAGCGCTCTGCAGCAGGCGGGCGAGCGCAAGAAAAGCGTCCAGCGAGCCCGCGTGCGGTTCGAGCTCCGCCGCGGCTCCTCCGAGAAGGACCGCTGCAACACCACCCAGCGTGAGGAGCAGCGCGAACGGCCATCGCCAGACGACGAGGGCTCGCGCCTCCCAGGGTGCCGGTGGCAAGGCGCGCATCACCTCTCGCGCGAAGCCCTCTCGCGGAGAGACGATCGAAGCGCGAAGGCTCTCGTGCAGGGCTCGCAGGCTTTCTCCCTCACTGCGGCATTCGGCACAGCCGGCAAGGTGCTCCTGAAGGGCGGAGCTCTCCGCGGGAGTGAGGAGCGTTTCGCCATCATCGTGGGCGTCGAGGCCATTCCAGGCGTCGAGTTCGAGGTCGAGATCTTCCCGCAGTCGATCGTGGTTCATGGGTCCGTCCCTTCTTCTATCGGGGTCCGACGAGCTGCAATTTCAACATCTGCCGGGCGCGAAACAGCTTGTTCTTCACCGTTCCAAGGGGCATCGCCTTGACCTCGGCGATCTCCTCGTACGCGAGCTCCCCGTAGTGGCGAAGCAGAATCAACTCCCGGTATTCCCAGGGCAGCGCATCAATCGCGGCGCGGATCGAAGCATCGAGCTCGCGCCCTTCCAGCTTGTCGAGCGCCGTCGGCTGGCCGTCCGGCAACTCCAGATCGACCGTCGCCTCCCCGGCTTCGTCGACCCGGCGCGAAATCGGCACGAGTTGAATGCGCCGCTTCCGGATGACATCGATCGCCGCGTTCTGGGCGACCCGGAAGAGCCAGGTCGAAAATCGATACTGGCTGTCGTAGCGATCCAGGGCCTGGTACACGCGAATGAAAACCTCCTGGGTCAAGTCGTGCGCTTCATCCAGGTTGCGCACCATCCGATACAAGTAGTTCACCAACCGGGTCTGGTAGCGCTCGACCAGGAGCTCGAAGCGCTCCCGATCCCCCACGAGAATCGACCGGACCAGCTCTTCGTCGGTGGGTTCCAGGGTCTCCACCGGCATGGTTACCTACGTGCCTCGCCACGGGAAAGTTGCACCCCCAACCCCGTCGCAGAACCGGCCAGGAACCGTAACTTACTCACCCGTATCGACTTCCCGAACGCTCAGCAATCCATCTTCTTGGCGAATCTGATCCAAAACGGCGTCGTCGCCTTCGACCTGACCGAAAACGGTATAGCCGCCGTCGAGGTGAGGTTGCGGGGAGAGGGCGATGAAGAACTGACTGCCTCCGGTATCCGGCCCCGAAAGCGCCATTCCGACCGCTCCGCGCACGAAACGCCGGGGATTGATCTCGTCGCGCAGGGTGAATCCGGGCCCACCCCAGCCATCGCCTCGCGGATCTCCCGTCTGAACGACGAAGTCCGGGACGACGCGATGGAACGAGAGGCCGTCGAAGTAGCCCTGCGCTGCGAGCTGCAGGAACGAGAGACAGGTCAGGGGTGCCTGGGCGCAGTCGAGTCGGATCCGGAACGACCCGCGCGCCGTCTTGAGCTCGACGACGTGCGGCCGGTTGGTGCGCAGCAGGATCTCCGAGTAGACCGGGCCGGTTCGCCCGGTCGCGGCGGGACCGAGCGGCGTCGGTTCTCCACCCAGCGTACGAAGCGCTGCCAGCGCCTCACGGCGGACCAGATACTCCCGGTCGTCGGAGGTCAGGCGTTCGAGCGTCGCGACTGTTTCCGCGCGCTCTCCGGGAACGATCCTGGCGCGCGCCGCACGGGCGCGCACCGCGGACAGCCGGGCGTCGAGCATGGTATCGGCGGCGGCAGAAGCCAGGGCTCCGACAATCTCCGCACGCGGCAGCTCGGGAGTCTCGACCAGCGCTTCGAGCACCGTTGCGCGAACGACCGGGTCCGCATCGCCGAGAAACCGACGGGCGAGCGCCGCGACGCGCGCGCGCGCGCCGCCTCCCGCCGGCGCCGGCGCCGGCACCGGCGGAACCGCGGCGGCAGCCGAGCGCCCGATCGCCGGCTCGGCGGCCGCGGTCATCATCGACTCGACCGCCGCGACGCGCACGACCGCTTCCGGGTCTTTCGCGAGGACCTCGACCAGATCGTCGAGGCCGAGAGCGCCGGCAGCCTCCGCCGCTCGCGCGCGGAGCAATTTCGCCGGCGATTTCGCCGCGCGCCGCACTTCATCCTCAGCGCTCGGATCCTCGGCTCCGGCCAACGCGAGCAGGGCGATCTCGCGCTCCCGGGGCTCGCCCGAGCCCAGTCTGCGGATGACCGCATCGTGCACTTCCGGCTGCGGCATCCAGCCCTGCGACGACTCGAGCGCCATCGCTCGCACTCCCGGCCGACTGTCGTCGATGAGCGTTCCGAGCCGGTGTCCCCAGCTGAGCGGTGGCACGGCCTGGGATCGCGCCACGATTCGCGCCCCCGAGCGCAACGCCTGAATGCATGGAGACGGTGCGCTGTCCGCGAGCAATACCTCCAGCGCGGAGAGATCGGAGAGATCGCCCACCTCGCCCAGCCCGCGCGCCGCCCAGGCGCGGATCTGCGCATCGTTGTCAGCGATCAGAAGGCGCAGCTCTCCGAGCGCCGCCGGTCGCGCTTCGCGCCCGAGAGCGTAAGCGGCGCCGGCACGTACCTCACGATCGGCGCTGCGGAGCCACTCGATGGCCACGTCGACGACGCCGTCTTCCTTGAAGCGAAAGAGATAAGGCGCGAGCCGCGGCGCCGCGACTTCGGGCTCGAGGGCCGTCAGGGTGCGCCGGACATCGGCAAGCGGGGCTGCAAGCTTGCTCAACGCCTCGACCGCGAGCGCTCCCGTTTCGGAGTCATCGTCGACCGATGCCCGAAGCAGAGCGGGAACGGCCTCCGGAATTCCCAGCTCTCCGAGAGAAAACGCAGCGGCTCGCCGCACATCGGCTTCGCTGTCGATGAGCAGTCCCTGCAGGAGCCCGCGGCCCCGCGGATCTCCGATCCGGCCGAGAGCCACGGCCAGGTCGCGGCGCACGGAATGCGAGCTGTCGAGAAGGGCGATGAAAACCGTCTCTTCATAGCGCTTCTGATCCGCCATCAGCAGCAGCAGCGCCTGCGTATCTCGAAGATCGGTCGAGCGCGCCGCGCGGGTAGCTTCCGGAGTGGGTGCGTTCTTCGCCGGTGGGGCCTGTGAGCAGGCAAGCGCCGGCAGCAGAACGAAGAGAGAAAGCAGGGACCGGCGTCGCGCGAGGATCATGAGCTTGGCATGCTACGCAGCGCCCGGCCACCCTGGCAAGGCGGCTCGCCGGCGGTCCGCAAGCGACTACGTCCCGATCGCCAGTCTGTCGGCGAGAAGCTTCGGAAGTCCGGCCTTGAGAATTCGCTGCTGCGCGCGCTCGACCGGATAGGCCACGCGATGCCAGCGCACGACTCTTTTCTCGGAATCGTAGGTCATGTACGCGGCCCGCGGATCGCGATCGCGCGGCTGGCCGATCGAACCCGGGTTGATGAGATAGCGACAGCCGGGCTCGATCGCAATCGAACCCGTCTCGCCACGCAGCAGCGCGACGCGGATGTCTCTTCCCTGATGCACGAAGAGCGATGGGACATGCGTATGCCCGAAGAACACCAGATCCGCGGCGAAGTTCTCGAAGATCTCCCAGGCCTCATACATCGAGAAGACATAGGTGTCTTCGTCGAGTGGCGAGCCATGGCAGATGGAGAATCCTTCAGCGATCGTCAACGGCCCGCGCGGCAACTCGCGCACGAAGCGCATGTTCGCCGCCGTGAGGTGATCGGAAGTCCAACGTGCCGCCGCGAGCGCAGCGTGATTGAAATTGGATCCGTCTTCGAGACCAGCGACGACCTTGTCGTGGTTGCCGCGGATCCGGAACACCGTTCCCGGCAGGTCACGCACCGCTTCCACGACCTGGTTGGGCCCGGCGCCGTAGCCGACGAGATCGCCCAGCACGAGAACCACGTCGAAGCGCTTCCGGCGCACGCGACGAAGCACCGCCTGAAGAGCTTCGGCGTTGCCGTGCATGTCGGACAGAATCAGGTATTGCACTTGCGCTCCGCCACCAGGATAGCGATCCGCGAGGCCACTTCCGGTGCGCTCTCCCCGGCCGCCACATCGACCCGGATGTCGGCCTGGGAATAAGCCGGCAGGCGCTCTCGGTAGAGAGCCATTGCCGCCTTTTCATCGCGGAACAGCGGCCGGTCCTCCTTGCCGCGACCGCCGATTCGGCGGGCCAGCGTCGCGAAATCCGGATTCAGCCAGACGACGAGACCGGTCGAGCTCACCGCAGTGAGATTGCGCGGAATCACGAGCGTGCCGCCGCCGGCCGCCACGACGACAGGATCCTTCGCGAGCGCTTGCGCGAGCGCGCGGGATTCGAGGTCACGAAAGCGCTCTTCGCCAGAGCGTTCGAAGATCGCACGCACGGTCTCGCCCGCAGCGCTCTCGATCTCTTCGTCGAGATCGACGAACGGCCAGCCGAGGCGATCCGCGAGAACCCGCCCGACGGTCGTCTTGCCCGCTCCCATGAAGCCGGTCAGGAAAAGCCTCATGCCGCAGCGGCGAGAAGCTCGCGACAGTTGTGCGCGACGTCGCCCGAGCATATGGCCGAGAGAACCGCGACGGAGTCCGCTCCCGCCGCGAGCAGTTCGCCGATATTTGCCGGCTTGACTCCGCCGATCGCAACCAGCGGCTTCGCCGTTCGCGCCCTCAGGACACGCAGCGCTTCGAGGCCAACGACCGGTTCTGGATTGCGCTTGCTGCGCGTCGGATAGATCGGCCCGAGAGCGACCCAATCGACGGCACTCTCGCGATCCGCTGCGGCCAGCTGGTCGCCGTCGTGCGTGGACAGCCCGAGGCACTGCGACGCCGCCAGAAGCCGGCGCGCGCTCGTTGCCGGAATGTCCGACTGACCGAGGTGAACGCCGGAGAACGGCAGCAGCATCGCGAGATCCACCCGGTCGTCGATCCACAGCATTCCCGGCCAGGATTCGAGACGGCGCAGGCAGGACTCGGCTTCGGCGAAGAGGAGACGATCCTCCATGTGCTTGGCGCGCAGTTGAATCGTCAGAATTCCTGCTTCCGCCATCGCGACCGCACCTTCAGCGAGGCTTCTGGGCGCCAGAGCTTCAGCATCGGCGATGGCGTAGATCCTGGCCGGCCGGAGCCCTGCGCCGGAGCTCATGGAACCGCCGCCGCTTTCTGCTTGCGACGTTCCGCGAAACGCTCCATGAAGCGCGTCGACAGACGACCTGCCTTGAATTCTTCGTCGGCGACGATCTCGCGATGCAAGGGAATCGACGTCTTGATGCCCTCGACGACGAAGAATTCGAGCGCGCGCTTCATTCGCGCAATCGCCTCTTCACGCGACCCTGCATGCACGATGAGCTTCGCCACTAGGGAATCGTAATTCGGCGGAACGAAGTAGTCCTCGTATCCGTGCGTGTCGACGCGGACACCGGGCCCACCGGGAAGATGAAAAGTGGTCAGCCTCCCGGGTGAGGGCGCGAAGGTCACCGGGTCTTCGGCGTTGACGCGGCATTCGATCGCGTGGCCGCGCGGGTGCAGCCCGGATGGCAGCGTCAGCCGCTCGCCGGCGGCAATCCGGATCTGCAGCTTGACCAGATCGACTCCCGTCACCATCTCGGTCACCGGGTGCTCAACCTGAATGCGAGTGTTCATTTCCATGAAATAGAAGCTGCCGTCGAGATCCAGCAGGTACTCGATGGTCCCTGCGCCCTGGTATCCGACCGACTTGGCGAGCAGTACGGACGCTTCGCCCATACGATGCCGCAGCTCGGGCGTCAGCGCCGGAGAGGGCGCTTCCTCGATGAGCTTCTGATGGCGACGTTGGATCGAGCACTCGCGTTCGCCAAGGTGAATGACGTTGCCGTACGAGTCGCCGAAAACCTGAAACTCGATGTGCCGCGGTTCTTCGAGATACTTTTCGAGATAGACCGCCCCGTTACCGAATGCCGTGAGCGCTTCGTTCGAAGCGGTCGCGAACTGCGCTTCGATCTCTTCCGCCGCGCGGACGATGCGCATGCCGCGGCCGCCACCGCCGGCGGCCGCTTTCAGGATGACCGGATAGCCGACGCGGCCGGCGATCTCCCGTGCCTCATCGGCAGACTCGAGCGGCTCCTGGCTCCCCTGGAGCACCGGAACGCCCGCGGCCACCGCCGTTCGGCGGGCGTTGGCCTTGTCGCCCATCTGACGGATGACTTCCGGCGGCGGCCCGATCCATCCGAGCTTGCAGTCGCGAAGGACTTCCGCGAAATGCGCGTTCTCCGAAAGAAAGCCGTATCCCGGGTGGATCGCATCCGCCCCGGTGATCTCGGCGGCGGAAACGATGCTCGAGATGTTGAGGTAGCTCTGCGCGGAAGCGGGTGGGCCGATGCAGACATCTTCGTCTGCGTAGGTCACGTGCAGACTCTCGCGATCCGCAGTCGAATAGACCGCGACGGTCGGAATTCCGAGCTCCCGGCAGGCCTGAATGACCCGCAGCGCGATTTCGCCGCGATTGGCGATGAGGATCTTCTTGAACATCAGAAGGGGCTAGTCGAGGCGAATTCCGAACAACGGCTCGCCGAACTCCACCGGCTGCGCATTCCTCGGGTGAATCTCCGCGATCGTGCCGTCGATGTCACTCTCGATTTCGTTCATCAGCTTCATCGCCTCGATGATGCACAGAACCTGGCCCTTGCGGACGCGGTCACCGACGCGAACGAACGGGTCGGCCGTTGGACTCGAGGAGCCGTAGAACGTTCCGACGATCGGCGATGCGATGAGGTGCAGCGCCGGCGAGGAGCTTTTCAAAGCGGCGACGCGCGCTTCGGTCGGCGGCGGTGCGGCCTCACGGAACGCTTCGCCCGCAGAAGCGGCCAGCGTCGCTCCGCCGTCGACTGCAGCCGCCGAGGACGGCGGTGCCGGCGCGGTGAGGTACGTCTGCACGGTTGGCGACGCGGGCGGCGCCGTGCCGGTGATCTTCAGCCGGAATCCGCTGCGCTCGATCTCGAGTGCATGCAGATGGTGTTCCGACACCAGGTGAATCAGTTCCTTGATCTGCTCGTAGGTCATCATGGCGAACCTTAGGAAAGCTCCTCTTCGAGAAGCAATGTCGCACGCCGGAGCTCGAAGCGGGCGCGTCCGATGCTGCCGTTCGGAGCCAGTGCCAGCAGCAGGTAATAGCCCTTGGCGACGGCACTCACCAGAAAAGTCATGCGCTCAGCGACGATGGTGAACTGCTGCACCTCGCCGACGGAAAGCTCCTGTTGCTGCTGCGAGATGGCGCGAACCTGGGAAATCATTTCGGCGGCAATCGCTTCGAGATCGAGCTCGGGGCTCGCGCTGACCGACTCGACGGGCATTCCGTCCCGGTCCACGAGAGAGAGAGCGATCGCACCTTCGATCCGGCCGCTGATCGAGCCCAGATGTTCAAGAAACACGGCGCTTGGCTCCTCGCCGGATGCGGGAAAGGTAATCCTTGAGCAGCGACGCCTTGCGCGCAGTCAGCCCGCCGACAATGATGTTCGGCTCGTCCGCGGCGACGGGCCCGTCGCTGAAGGTCGCCGATTCGTCGCCGCGCTGAGCGTGCACGGCGGCGAGCCCGGAGAGAGCGGCGGGATCGGACGGTCGCGTCCGCAGGACTTCGCGGAAGCTCTCTTCCGCTTCGGCGAAATGCCCCTGCGCAAGATAGAGCTCGCCGAGGGTCACGCTGGCCGGCGCTGCTTCTCGCGTCGCGGCCCTGGGCGGAGCTGGGGTTCGAGACATCTCGACGGTGGTCGCAGGGATCGCAGGAGTCGCGGGGATCGGAGGAGTCGACGCCTCGGCTTCGAGCTCGAATTCAGGATCGGCGAAGGGGTCGGTGCGCAACTCCGCCTGGACGAAAGGAGGAGGTGCGGCCGCCGGAATCGGCTCCGACTCGGCGCGAGACGGCGGTGCGAAAGGCAACCCGGTTGGATTCGCAAATTCCTGAACGTCCGGAACGGTTGCAAGACCTTGAGCTTTGCGACCTTTCTCGTCGTCTGCAGGATTCGGCGGATTCGAGGAGCTCGAAAACCCCGTGACCGAGTCGCTCGACTCGCGCGCGGGGGAGCGCTCGATCCCGGGCGCGACCCGAGCCGGCGCCAGGACGAAGATCCCTTCGCCGGCGAGGGCGGCTTCGATGTGGCTCCCTGCCGCTGCCGGATGGACGCTGCCGAAGGGCTCGGAGATTCCGCCGCGCGGAGTGCCCCGACGCGCGGACGCTGCCGAACGTTTCAGCGCGGCAACTGCGGTTCCCTGCCCGGAAGGACCGGGCTCGAGCGCGAAGTCCGCGGGAGCAGGAGATCGCGTCGGGGAGAGATCGAACGGCTCATCCGGTCCGGCGCTCGGCGGAGCGACTCGCCGGGCAGCACGGGATGCCGGCGGGCCGGAGGCTTCGAGCGCTCGAATCCTGGATTCCAGGGGCTCGATTTCGACGTCACGATCGTTGAAGAGTTTGTAGAGATCGAGTCGCTCGCGGGCTTTTCCGGCCTGACCCGTCGCGAGATAGGCCTCGACGAGCAGCTTGTTCGCCACCAGCTGGGTTGGGTCCCGGGCGACAGCGCGCTCCAGCAGATCGATCGCGCGCTCCGGAGTGCCGCTTTCGAGCAGGCAGCGACCGAGTGCGACTTGCGCGGAAAGATAGGTTGGATGCTCCGCAAGGCCGGTCTCGAGAACACGGACGGATTCGGCCAGACGGCCACCGCGCCGATACTCCTCCGCGAGCTGAAGAAAGGCGCGCGATTTGGGGTCGCGTTCCCAGCGCAATCGAAGCTGATTCAGTCGCTCCACGGAAAACGGCTCAGGCAAGGCCACTCCTCCCAGCGATCGGCGCGGCGTGAGCGGCTGCGAAGCGACGCAAATGCATGACTCTAGAAAGTATACCGCAGGGAGGGCAGCGGTTTGGACGGCTCATGGCGCTGGAGCCGGCGATCCGCCGGTCTCCGGAATGGACTCATTCCTGTTTGAAGACCGCGGCGCGGCAGCCCGGAGATGCCGGACAGCCGCGCGGTCCCGTTTCAGTTCGTGATCTGGACCAGGTTGCTGGCCGTGTCTTCGCCGATGCTGTTGCGAACCGTCAGCGTGACGACGTAGGTGCCGGCCGCCGAATACGTGTGGATCGGGTTCCGCTGATTGGATGTCGGCGTGCTGTCGCCGAAGCTCCACTGCCAGCTCGTCGGTCCACCCGTCGAGGTATCCGTGAAGGTCACGACCAGGCCGGAGCGCTGGAAGGTGAAGGCCGCTCGCGGCGGACGCTGGATGCCGACCTCGAAAGTGCGCGAAATGATCGTGCCACTCGCGCCACCGACCTCAGCCGTCACCGTGAAGGTATCGGTTCCCACGAGTTGCAGATCGGCCGCAGTCACCCGGAGTCTGTCCCTCGCTTCACCGTTCGCGTCGGTCAGCAGGAAGCGACCGCCGGAGTCGAGCGTTCCGACCTCGGAGCGGAAGTTGACCTGGGCATCGGCCAGCGGCTGCGATTGGTCGTCCCGGATGAGCGCCAGAAGGTCGAGGGTCCCACCCGTCTCCGGGACGCTCGAAGGCGTCACCTGGAAGCTCATGGACGCCGCGAGCTGGCCCACGGCGATGTCGGTCGTCACCGGTTCGACGCCGCCGGAGAAGGCGGAGACGGTCGCCGTTCCCACTCGGCCATCGCCATGCAGGACGGCGGTGGCCTGCCCGTCCTCTGCAGTGAAGACGACCGGATCGATGGTCCCGATCGTCGAGCTCAGGCGGATCTCCGTTCCCGGATTGACCGGATTTCCGGTCGACCGGTAGGCGCTCAGGGTGATGTTCGACAGGCCGCTCTTTCCGATCCGGGTCGGCGACGCCGAAACGCGCAGGATGGTGCCTGCCGGGGCGACCGGTGTCCCCTCGCTGCAGCTCAGTCCGGCGAGGGTGGCGACCAGCAGCAGAGAGAATCGGCGGAGGGAAGACAGAGCTTTCATTTCGAAGGAAGTATACGAACCGCGAAGCCCGACCGTCCAGCCGCAGGCCCAGCCGACCTGCAACGCCTTCGCTGCCAAAATGAAACGAGCCCGGTGTCGCCACCGGGCTCGGGAGGAGGGTTCGAAACAGACCTCTATCAGTCGCCGCGGCAGGAAGTATCCGTGGGATTGAAGAGGAAAGCCCCGGTAGAGGTCACTGTGCAGCCTGATGATGGATCGGTGATGGTTACGTCCGCGGCAACGGCGAGATATCGCTTGCCCACGGGATTTGCAGTCGGCGGAACAGTGACCGGCGGAGTTCCATTGTCGTCGCAATCCTGTTCTGTAAATACCGTGTTGGGTACCGCAGGCGTTCTAACCGAGATCGAACTCGATGTCGACGATTGAACGTTTCCAGTGAAGGGTGTATTGCCGATCTCGAAGTCGACCAGCATCGGCAGGCCGAAGTTAGCGCCCGAGATCGTCACCAGCGTGCTTCCGGCTTGAGGTCCAGAACCAGGCGAGACACTGAAAATCAGTGGGTGCGGAACCCGGTAAGTGAAATTCGGCCCCGGCCGCGAGTTCGTGTCACCGGTCTCGATGTTTACGACAGAAGTGGCGTCAGATACATCTGCACAGCCGGTAGTGACGATGGCGACTGTTCTTACGACAATCTCACTTCCAGACACCGAGACCACCTGCTGACCATGCCGGGCCATTGTTACAGCTACCGGCTCATCGAACCCGTGACCGAAGATCGTCACCAGCGTTCCGCCCGCAGCCGGACCCTCAGTAGGCGAGATCGCTGTGATATCCACGCTAGCTCCGTACCTGAAGGCATTAATCGCGCGATTCGTCCGTCCCGAACTCTGGTTAGTGACTCGTACATCGACGAGCCCATTCAGGTTCGGCGCGCCTATTCCTGACGCAGGGGGACTGAGGGCGACAACTCTAGTCCGGCTTACGGAAATCACCTGCGCTGCGACCTCGTTGCCTGGATCTCCGAAGTCCACTGCCACCGGCGCCTCGAAGCCATCGCCGTTAATTGTGACCTGAGTGCCGCCTTCATTGGGGCCGGACGACGGCGTAATCGAGAAGATCGAGGGCTGGAGGATTCCGCCGCCGCCACTGCCATTCAGATATATGAAGGCCCCAGTCAAGGTATCTGAGGCCTGATCCGCTTCGTTCAGGTGCACCGTCACTGTCACATTGACCGGCTGAGTGCCACCCGTAGGCAACTGCGTAAGAAGCGGCGGTGTCGTGACCCTAATCTCCGTTGTCGAGTGCGAAAGGATTGTGGCTGCAACACCGTTGAAGATGACCCGGATCGGATTTTCGAAGCCGCCGCCGTGAATCGTTACGGTCTCGCCGCCCTGGGGACTGCCGGTGTTCGGGCTGATCGAGGACAGGAAGAACGTATCCGGTGTCGAAGGCTCACGCACGGTGACCGCGGTGAAGCCGACGCCGTTCGAGACAGAGGCGCGGATGCTTGCCGTGCCGACCGTAGCGCCCGGGAAGAAGGGCACGGTCGCCTGACCGTTGATCAGTTCGAGTTGAATGGTCTGCGGTCCGTTGATGTTGCCCAACGCACCGAGCGTAGTCGTGACGGTTGCCTGGGAGAGGTTGGCGACCGGCTGGCCGTTGTCGGCACGGATGGCGCGGATCGTCAGAATCGCCGGATTGGTGCCGTCCACCTCGAGGGTGGAGGTCGAGGACGTCACGCTCACGCTGATGCCTACCGCGGGCGGAATCGGCGTCGTCGGAGGCGCCGTCGGCGAGCTCGGCTTGTCGGCGCTGCAACCAGCGAACAACAGGACTCCCAGAGCCAGAAGGGAACTGCGAAATTGTGTCGAGGCTTTCATAGTCACTCTCTCCTGGCGAATCAGGGCGTAACTTCCATCGTGAAGATGGCCGTCTGGGATTCAACTGCCTTGCCAGCCAGCGTGTGCCCGAAGAAGCGGATGCCGACGTTGAGTCGGATGAGCCGGCTGCCGGTCTCACCATCGACGCCGTTGTTCTTGAGGTCCAGGATGGGCTGCGTATTGAACTGATCGGCGCGCATGAAGGGACCGTTGAGGAGAACGAAGGTGCCGTTGACGGGCGCGATCCCGAAGATGAAGTTCACCAGCCGAGGCGGAACGCGCGTGCCGGCGTCGGCGCGCGTGAACGTGACCTCATAGCTCTGAATTTCGACATTCATGAGGTCGCTCGTCGTACCCGACGGATCCGCCGCGATGTTCGAGACCGTGAGACTGCCGATCTGAGCGAAATCGCCGGAGGCGTTCGCGCTCACCGAAACCGGGAGCCCGTCGAAGTCGGTGATCGAAAGCAGGACCCCGCCGCTGTCGGTCTTGTCCGTGCGCTGCTGGCAGCTCGCGAAGACGAGCGCCAAGCATCCGAGAGTCAGGAGTTTTGACATGCGATTCATTTGGGTATCCTCTCCCGGGTTCTTAGAGCTTGATCACCCTCGGGGTGATGAAGATCAGTAGTTCTTCGTTGTTGTCCTCGCGGCGCCGATTCTTGAAGAGATGCCCGATGATCGGCACGTTCGCCAGACCGGGCACCCGGTCCTGGCCCTGATCCGTCGAAACCTTGTAGATGCCGCCGATCACCGTCGTACCACCGTCGCGGACGATGACCCGGGTCTGGGCTTCCTTGGTCGAGATCGGCGCGTTGGTCGCACCGGCGACAGCGAAGGCGACCTGCGGCTCGCGCTTCTGCACGTTGACGTCCATGAGAACCGTGCCTTCGGCCGTCACGTGCGGCGTCACGTCGAGGCGCAGCGTCGCGTTCACGAACTGCACCGTGACGGTGTTGTTCGCGACGGTCTGAATCGGAATCTGCAGACCGGACTGAATGCTCGCCGACTCGTTGTTGAGCGTGGCGATCTTCGGCGCCGAAAGAATGTTGATCAGTCCCTCGCTCTCGGCGGCCTGAAGGCGCGCGTCGAGGGTGAAGGTGTTCAGAATGTTGCCCAGGCTCAGATTCAACAGACCATTGTTTCCGCCGGTCAGCAGATTGACGCCGCCGTCGGCCTTGCCGTTGTTCGGGAACTGAAGACCGGAGGTATTGCCATGTTCGTTATTGGCGACTCCGTCGAAGCCCCACGAGATTCCCAGGGTGCGGGAGAAGCGCTTGGTCGTTTCGATGATCCGCGCTTCGATCATCACCTGCGGCTCGGGAATGTCCAGCGTTTCGATCACCGCGATGACGGTGTCGATATAGGAAGGAAGCTCCTTGATGATCAGCGTGTTGGTGCGCTGGTCGACCGTCGCCGTTCCGCGCTGCGACATGATGCCGGTTCCACGACCACCACCCGTCGTGAGGACCCGGGCGAGATCGGCAGCCTTGGAGTAGCTGATGCGCTTGATCACCGTCCGCAGCGGAATCGACAGCGCCTGCGCCTGTGCGAGCTGCTGCTGCTCCTTGGCCTCGCTCTCGAGCACGCTGCGCGGAGCGATGCGCATGATGTTGCCGTCGAGCTCGTAGCCCAGGTTGTTGATCTTGAGGATCTGATCGAGTGCCTGATCCCACGGCACGCTCTCCAGCTCGACGGTGACCGTTCCGCGGACTCCCGGCTGAACGACGACGTTCAGCCCGCTGATCTTGGCGAACGACCGCAGCACGTCCTTGATGTCGCCGTCCTTCAGGCTGAGCGAAATCGTCTCGCCGACGTATTCCTTGTGTGTGCCGCCGACGGTCTGCTGCGCGAATGCCGGGCTCGGAGAGACAGCCGGGCGCGGCAGCTCGGCCGGCTGCGTATCGACGGCTTCGAACTGGCTCGTATCGCGCGCCGCCGGCTTGAGCGTGACCTGCGAGGAGGCGCGGACGGAGTCGGGTATCGTCACGGCGGGCATGTGTGCGACCGCTGCCGGGCGTTCCGAGTAGGCCACGACGTCGCTCGCTTCGGGTGCCGCAGTGGTGTCCGGATGTGAGCCCGGATGTGAAGCCGGCGCCGCAGCGACGTCTTCCGGTGCGCCGGCCAGGTCATCCGCCGGACGAACCGCAGCCAGAGTCGTCGTGGCAGGGTCCGATGCCGAGCCGACCGGCGTCGCAGGCGCGTTCGCGAACTGAACGGACGGAATCGGCGCGCCCGCGGCGGCCGTGGTCGGCTGCAGGCGGGCCGAAGCGTCGATGTCGAACCGCACAACGAGCCCTTCGGGACCGCGCTCCAGGGTGGGAGGCACCGTCTGCCGGAGGTCGAAAACGACGCGAGAGACCGGTTGCGGACCTTGTTTGAACTGCGAGACCCGGATGCGCGCGAGAATCTCGCCCGCGAGCGGCGCACTGCTGCGTGCACTCTGATTGACGACGCCGTCGAGATCGACGACGAAACGATCGGGATTGGAAAGCAGGAAGGTCGAGTACGCGAAGTCGCCGTCGCCGGCGATCAGAACGACCGTGCTCGGACCCTCTTTCATGAGCTCCACGCGACCGAGGACCGAAGCCGGGCGGCCGGTCGGCGCCGCGGCGACGAGGGGGCGGTCCGGCGTTCCGAGTCGAGCGAGCTCGGCGGGGGTGACCTCTGCTGCCAGAGCCGACGCCGGCGAGCTGGCCGCCGTGGCGACGGCGACGGAGGGGGCGGCGGTGACCGCGGTGACGGAGGTGATGGAGGTGACGGAGCCAGCGGAGTTGCCGGTCGTGGCCCGACTCACCTCGACACCCGTGGGCGTGAGCTCGACGCGCAGGCTGTTCACACCGGCGATCAGCGCATGCTCGGCGTCCTGGCGCGTCAGCACCGTAAGGCGCGTCAAAGGCCTGCCGCCTGATTCATCGACCGCGACGGCGACCGAGGAGACGAGCCCTGCGGGCGGGTTCTCGGCGTGCACGTTCGTCGCGGGCCGGGTATTGGGCAGCTCGATGACGAGCGCGCCGTCCGCGTCGCGATAGGTCGTCCAGACCAGCGCGCTGTCGGCCGAAAGTTCGATCCGGGTGCCGGGAGCCCCCTCGACCACCGCGAGCCGGGAGATCGTGGCCGGCAGGGATGCGGGAGCCGTCGCCGGCGGTACCGGCTCGGACGAGAGCGACACGCTTGCGGAAGCGACGGCGATGCCGCCGCTCCAGATCGACGTAGCCGCCAGAACCAAGGTCCAAGCTTGCCCGTTCCTGAATGCCCTTTTCATGCTGTTCACCACGTCTCCCATGTCGCTCGCCTCCATCGCGCAGTCCTGCCTGAAATCATCGGTCGGACTACGGGCTGAGCTTCTTGATCACTTCCCGAAACGGCTTGATCACCGTCGGGTCGTTGACGATTTGCTTGAAGACCACTTCATTCTGAGAAATGCTCACCACGTCACCGTCGTACAGCTGATCACCTTCTCGAATCAGATAGCTCTTCTCTTTGTTCGAAGCCAGCACCTGCGCGACGAATCCGCGCGACGTGTGGAAGATTCCCGTCAGATCGATCTCTTCGATGAGAAGTCCCGGAATGCCATCCGGCAGCGCGCCTTTGCGCTCCGTCTTGGTTTTCGCGGCGAGCAGCGATTTGAACGGATCGCGACGAGTTCCCGGATCGTAGGAATAGGCGGTCCCCGCGAGAACATCCTCTTCTCCGGCGAGGATGTCGTCGACACTCGTCGTCGGCGCATCGCCGGAAGTAGCCGCTCCTGCGTCGCCCGCAGACTTCCCCGGCGCAGCGGAGCTGGGGTTGCCGGACGATGTGGCCGACTGAGCCGACGCCGAAGTGCCGGCCATTGCGAGCAGCGTCACCAGGCAGGCAGAGAAGGCAAGCGCGCTTGACGCTCTCACGGCGATCATTCCTCCGACCTCGGCTTCGCCGGTCCCAGCGGTTTCAGGGCCTTGCCCTTCTTCGTCGTCACCGGCTCCGGTGGCGGCGCCTCGCGATAGATGAACGTCTTCGCGGTGAAGGTGGCGTTGATCGTGTGGCCCTTCGCATTGTTGTTCAGGGCCGAAATCTTCAGACCTTCGATATTCACGATGCGCGAGAACCGACCCACGCGATCGAAGAAGAGCGCGAGGTTGTGGTAGCTGCCGTTCAAACGGATGGCAATCGGCCACTCGCTGTAGAAATCCTTGTCGATGAAGTTGCCCGGCGTGAAGCGCAGGAGGTCGAAGTTCCCCTGCTCGGTCAGCTGGCGGATCCGCCGCAGGAGCTCGGGTGTGTTGCGCCGCGCCGGAAGAATCCGCAGGAGCTTTTCGAGCTCGAGCTCCAGACGTCGAACCTCTTCGCGAAACTGCGGCAGCTTCTGTTTGGCTGCGCGGCCTTCGTTGATCTGAATCTGCAGCAGGTCGAGTTGCCGAACTCTGGCCTCGATCTCCTTGTTCCGCGGATTCACCAACCCGTACCAGGCTCCGGCCACGAGCGCAGCAGCGACGAACGCGCCGGCAGCGGCGCCGAAATACCAGGGCTTTCCTTCGAGTCCGGTCTGGATCGCCATCGTCGCTTACTCCGCCCGCTGCCGTTGATCTGCTGCGGCCTTGGCGTTCGTGGCCGCCGCGACCGCCCCCGCAGGAGCGTTCGCGCTGCCATCGGCCGAGGCCGCTGCGGCTCCCGATTCCGTCGTCAGCGTGGGAGCCTTGGTCTTCTTGAAGGAATAGCCGAGATTGATCTTGAAGTCATAGAGCTCGGCGCGGCCGCGAACCAGCTTCTGCGTGGCGTCGTTGAGGATCGGTTCAGCGAACTCTTCGACCTTGTCCAGATTGTCGATGAAGTTCGCGACAGCCGACATATTGAAAGCCGATCCCCGCAAGCTGATCGAGCTCGGATTCACTTCCATGTTGCCCAGCCAGAGCAGCTCCGGCAGCGATCGCGAGACCTGATCCATGATCTGCACCGGTCCGCGCTGATTCGCTTTCAACCCGTTGATCACGTCGATCTTCCGCTCGAGCTCGGTCTTCTTGATCTTGTAGTCGTCGACTTCCTTGATCACCTGCTTCAACTCTTCGACTTCCTTCTCGGCCGTCTGAACTTCCTTCTCTTTCTGGGAGAGCTTGCTCTGCACCAGGAAGAACCAGGCGCCACCGGCGAGAAGGCCAGCCACGACGCCGGTCACGAGCAGGAGGTTGCCGACTTCGCGGGCGCCGCCACCACCACCGCCGCCGCCCAGAGCGGATTTCGCCTTGCGCGCAACGACGGGGCGCTTGCCTTCGGCGAGGAGATTGATCTTGATCATCTCGTCTAGCCCCCCATCTTGCGGATCGCCAGACCGACGGCGACGGCGAGCATGGGCGAAATCGACTTGAGCCAGTCGCGGTCAAAATCGGCTTCGCGGAAGTGAACACGCCGGAGCGGATCGAGAACCTCGATCGGCACTCCGAAACGCTCACGCAGAACCTGCTGGAGATTCGGGGTCAGCGCACAGCCGCCCGAGAGGACGATTTCGTCGACCGGCCCCTCGGAGGAGGTCGCGGCGAAGAAGTCGAAAGTCTTCTGGATTTCCGAGGCCATTTCGCCGGAGACCTGATCGAGCACCGCGCGGGAGTCCGAAGCGGAGTAGCGATCCACCGCCTGGCCGCGCTTGAGGCGCTCCGACTGATCGAACGAAAGGTTGAATTCCCGCTGCAACGCCTCGGTGAACTGGTTTCCGCCGAACGAGATGTCGCGCCAGAAGGCTGTTTGCCCCCGGGCCAGGATGTTGATGTTCGTGACGGAGGCGCCCATGTTCACCAGGGCGACGACCTTCAAGGGATCCAGATCGTAGTTCGCCTCGTACGCATTCTGGAGGGCGAAGGCGTCGACGTCGACCAGAACGGGCACCTTGCCGGCCTGGCTGATCACCGAAACATAGTCGTTCACCTTGTCGCGCTTGACCGCGACCAGAAGAACTTCCATGTTTTCGCGGCCCTGCTCTCCCTCGGACAGCACGACATAGTCCAGACGGACGTCGTTGATGTCGAACGGGATGTATTGCTCCGCCTCCCACTGAATCTGCTCAGCGAGATCCTCGGCAGGCATGGCCGGCATCTGGATCTTCTTGATGATGACCGAGTGTCCCGAGAGCGAGGTTGCGTAATTCGGAAGCGAGACGCCGGTCGCGTCATTCAGCTTGTGGATGGCGTCGACGACCAGGGAAGAGTCCATGATCGATCCGTCGACGATAGCTTCGGGCGAAAGGGGCTCGATGCCGAGCCGCTGCAGGGAGTACTCCCCTTTGCGCTCCTTGAGCTCGACGAGCTTCATCGCCGAGCTGCCGATGTCGAGCCCTACGAGTCCCTTCGAGCGTGAGAACAGCACGGCGTTTAATACCCCCTTGCCAGCTGGCACAGCAACCCTTTTGACTCCGAGAACGTGAAGGCAAGGTAACAGTAACCTAGAGTCCTGTCAAGGGGTTGGAGCATTGACTGCACAGCCTGATGTGCAGCAGTCCACAGGGTCTACCCGTAGGCACAACGGACACCTCCACTACCGATTGCGTTCTCCAGCGAGAAAAATGCAGAAAAGCCACCATGGGTCGACCTCACCCGGCCGGGTGATGTTTTTGCACAACTTCCGGGGCATTCGAGGCTTGCGCGGGGCGGGCGATCTGACCTAGAATCTTCGGGCTTCGCTGACCGTTTTCCCCCACATCCGACAGGGAGTTTTCCGATGGCCAAACAGTGCACGATCTGCGGCAAGGCGACGGTGACCGGCCGCAAGGTCAGCCACGCTCACAATGTGACTTCCCGTACCTGGGAACCGAATCTGCGTTCGATCAAGGCGCTCATCGACGGCACGGTCAAGCGCGTTCGCGTTTGCGCGCGCTGCATCCGCAGCGGCAAAGTGCAGCGCCCGCCGGTGCGCAAGAACGTCGTCGCCGCTCCGCCCGCAGCCAAGGGCTGAAGGTTTCGCCGGCCCGGTCGCCGCGGCCGGCTCGCGCCGCGCGCGAAGCTCTGCGCCAACGCGGTCAGGTCAGAAGAGCTCCTCGCTGCCCTTCGTCGTCCCTGCCATTCGTCGCGTGACTTCGAGCACTCCGGGCAGGTTGCGCACCGCCTGCCGGACTCGTTCGAAGTGCGCGCGGTTGGCGATTTCGATCATCACTTCGATGGAACCGCGCCCGGGCCGCGCCGTGTCGGCTTCGATCTGCCGGATGTTCGCGTCCAGACGGGCGATCGCTTCGGTGAGCTTCGCCAGAATTCCCGGCCGGTCCTCGGTCTCGATCAGCAGAGAAATCGAGTAGAGCCCCTTCTCCTCACTCGCCCACGCCACTTCGATCTCGCGCTCCGGGTTGTAGAGCAGATTCTTGACGTTCGGGCAATCGATCGCGTGAACGGAAACGCCACGCCCGCGCGTGATGTAGCCCACAATCTCGTCGCCCGGCACCGGCCGACAGCATTTCGCGGGCGTCGCCAGTAGATCGCCGTGGCCGCGAACGGTGATCGGCCCCTGGCCTCCTGGAAGCAGCCGGTCCAGCGCTTGTCGCAACCTGCCGGGCGGCTTCGGCGGCTCGTCGAGCTGCTCCTGCGGCAGAAGCTGTGTCATCACCTGCGCGACCGTCGACTTGCCGAAGCCGAGGCGGCCAAAAAGATCCTCCGGGCGGCCGAGCCCCTCCGTCTCCATGAGCTTGCGGAACTCCGCGCCTTCGACGACCTTCTTGACACTGAGCCGATAGCGCTTGAGCTCGCGCTCGAACATCCGCCGTCCGAGATCGATCGCCTGCGCCGACTGCTGCGCATTCAGCCAGTGCCGGATCTTGTGCTTCGCCCGTGACGTCACGACCAGGCTCAGCCAGTCGCGACTGGGCACGCGAGTGGGACTGGTCAGAATCTCGACGATGTCGCCGGTTTTGAGTGGCGTTCGCAACGGCACGAGACGTCCATTGACGCGCGCTCCGGTGCAGCGATGCCCGAGATCCGTGTGGATCCGATAGGCGAAGTCGAGGGGCATCGCATCCCGGGGAAAGGCGTAGACCGCTCCCTTCGGCGTGAAGACGTAGACCTCGTCCTGATAGAGATCGAGCTTCAGTCCGGAGAGAAAGTGCCGCGGATCGCTGACGTCGGTCTGGAACTCGAGCAGCTGACGCAGCCAGACGACACTCTTGTCGACGGCGGCCTGGCCCTCTGAGCTCAGTCGTCCCTCCTTGTAACGCCAGTGCGCCGCGATGCCTTCCTCCGCGACGAGATCCATTTCCCGGGTACGGATCTGAACTTCGAAGGGCTGTCCCGCCGGCCCCAATACCGTCGTGTGCAACGACTGGTAGAGGTTCGGCTTCGGCATCGCGATGTAGTCCTTGAACCGGCCCGGAATCGGCCGCCAGTTCTGATGAACGGTACCCAGCGCGGCATAGGTATCGCGGAGATTCGTCGTCACGATGCGGAACGCCAGGTAGTCGTAAAGCTCGGAGATGTCGATCTCCTGCCGGCGCAATTTCTGATAGATCGAGTAGTAGCGCTTGACGCGGAAGTTGATCTCGACCTCGATGCCGGCCTCCGCGAGGCTCGATACCAGACGCTCGCGCAGCTTCTCGATCGTTCCCCGGCCGACCTTGAGTTTCTCGTCGAGACTGACCTTGAGCGCCGCGAACTGCAACGGGTAGAGATAGTAGAAGGCGAGATCTTCGAGATCGCCTTTCACCTTCGCCATTCCCAACCGGTTGGCGAGCGGAGCGTAGATCTCGAGTGTCTCCTGCGAGATACGGCGACGCGCCTCGGGCGCCATGGCGCCGAGAGTCATCATGTTGTGCAGGCGGTCGGCGAGCTTGACGAGAATGACCCGGACGTCTTTCGCCGACGCGAGGATCATCTTGCGGAAAGTCTCGGCCTGCGCCTCATCCTTGCGGACATAGGAGTGGCGGCCGATCTTCGTCACTCCGTCGACGAGCTCCGCAACCTCGGGACCGAACTCGGTCTCCAGCGCCTCGAGCGTCGTGAGCGTGTCTTCGAGCACGTCGTGGAGCAATCCCACAGCGACGGTCGTTTGATCGAAACGAAGGTCGGCGAGCAGCCCGGCGACGCTCGCCGGATGCGTCATGTACGGCTCGCCCGAGCGCCGCACCTGATCCTTGTGCATCTCCGCTGAATAGAGGAAAACGCGTTCGAGATAGGCGGCGTCGACGAACCGGCCGGCGTCCCTCAGTCGGCCGACGAGCTCCGTCGAGCTCGGCGGCTTCGGAGGCGATACCGGCGGAGCCGGAGGACGTTTGCGGGAGTCGGGCATCGGAGATACGAACCGCGCGAGGGGCGGTCCGTATTCCGATTATAGAGGCGAGGTGAAGACCGTGTGGATCAGCGGGACTTCGCGGGTGCGTTTCCAGGCGCCGGCTTCGCTGCGCCAGTCTTCGCCGGCTTGCCTGCGCTCTTCGACCTTTTCCCTGCGGCGCCGAACCACTGCTCCCAGAGCAGCGCGAACGGGCTCGCGATGTACATCGACGAGTAGGTGCCGACGATGACACCAACCGTCATGATGAAGGCGAAGCCGCGGATCACGTCGCCACCGAAGATAAGCAGCGTCAAGGAAGCCAGAATGGTCGTGCCGCCGGTCAGGATGGTGCGCGAGAGCGTCTGGTTGATGCTCTTGTTCATGATCGAGACCAGGTTCTCGCTCTTGCTCTTCGCCATGTTCTCCCGCACGCGATCGAACGTGACGACCGTATCGTTCACCGAGTAGCCGACGAGCGTGAGGAAGGCCGCAATCGTCGTGAGGTTGAACTCGTATCCTGCGACCGCGTAGAGGCCGAGCGTCACCAGAACGTCGTGTACGCTCGCCATGGTGGCGCCGATACCGAAACGGAGCTCGAAGCGGATCCAGATGTAAACCAGCATGCCGAGCAGCGCGCCGACGACCGCGAGCAGCCCGCGCTGCCGGAGCTCGGAACCGACCTGAGGTCCGACGTTCTCGGTCGAGAGCACCGAGAAACTTCCGACGCTGGCCCCGGTCTTGAGCGACTCGAGGGTGCGGGCGGTGACACCCGGGCTGGCAGCGATCGCGTCCCAGCCGGTGAAGAGTCCGCTTCCCTTGCGCGACGCCAGAATGGACTCCGCAATGGCTCCATAGTGCGCGGCGGCCGCAGCCTCATCGGCCGTTTCCGCGAGTCCGTCGGGGTTGAGCTTCACCAGCAGGTCCGTCACCGTTCCTGTACCCACCTGGTTGAGATCGACACCCTTCGCATCGGGATTGAAATGCGAACTGAGGACTCCTACGACCTGAGTCCCGCGCCCTTCTTCGCTGCCGGCGACGATCGGAGTGCGGACCATGATTTCGTTGTCCTCGACCGCGCCGAATCGCTGAATCTGCGTGTCTTCGATTCCGGCAGCGGTGAGCAGCTGACGCACCTGCTGCACGTCGGGACGTTCTCGGAACTTCAAGGTCAGCTGGGTGCCGCCGGCGAAGTCGATACCGATGTTGAGTTTGCCGTGCACGAAGACGAATACCGCACCCATCAGGATGGTGAGGAATGAAATCGCCACCCAGAACTTGCGGTACTTCATGAAGTCGATGTTCGTGTTGCGCAACAGATCCATGTTTCGCTCCTACCTTCGCTCGCCGGCGGCTGCCTGCGTCAGATGGAAATCTTGTCCGCCTTCGGATTGCGTGCGTATTCGAGATCGAAAAGCCAACGGCTCACGAAGACACCGCAGAACAAAGTACCGAGAATTCCGATCGACAGCGTGACCGCGAAGCCGCGCACCGGGCCGGTTCCGAACTGAAAGAGAAACAGAGCCGCGATGAGAGTCGTCAGGTTGGCGTCCATGATCGACGAGAGCGCGTTGCCGAAACCGGAATCGATCGATGCCCGCACCGTTTTTCCCGCCCGATGCTCTTCCTTGATGCGCTCGAAGATGAGCACGGAAGCATCGACCGCCATTCCGATGGTAAGCACGATGCCGGCGATTCCCGGCAAAGTCAGCGTGGCGCCGAAATAGGCGAGCGAGCCGAAGATAAGCACGAGGTTCAGGCCGAGCGCCAGGATCGAGTTCACCCCGGCCAACTTGTAGACGATGAGCATGCAGAGAACGACGAGCAGAGCCCCCATGAGTCCGGCCCGGACTCCGGCGTCGATCGAGTCCTGACCGAGCGACGGACCGACGGTGCGATCTTCGAGGTAGGTGATCCCGGCCGGGAGCGCGCCCGACCGCAGCGTCGTCACCAGGTCCTGAACCTCCTGCTGCGAGAAATTTCCCTCGATCACTCCGGAATCGGTGATCCGCGAATTGATGACCGGCGCCGAGACGACCTTGTTGTCCAGAATGATTGCGAGACCCCGTCCGACATTCGCACCCGTCGTTTCACCGAAGCGCTTGGCGCCATCGGCGGAGAGGTGAAATGCCACGACCGGCTGGTTGAACTGGCCCGCCGACGTATTTGCCGACTTGAGGTCGCGACCGGTGATCACCTGCCGCTTCTCGACGGCGTAATAGCGCTGACTGGTGACCCGCCCCTGATCGTCACGACGCTCTTCGACCATCACCTGAATGTCCGCCGGCACGCTGCCGCCGTAGTGCGCCACGACTTCGTCGCGGGTTGCTACGCCGCCGCCGCCGTTCGGCGGATAGGCGCTCAGGCGGAACTCGAGGAACGCGGTGCTCTTGATGAGCCGCTTGACGCGCTCCGGATCGTCGACGCCGGGAAGCTGGACGACGATACGGTCGCCTTCGGATCCCTGCCGCGAGATGACCGGTTCCGAGACACCGAACTGATCGATACGGTTGCGAATCGTCTGCAACGCCTGTTCGACAGAAAGGTCCCGCACCGTGCGCTCGTTGAGCGCCGTCATCTTGAACGTCGTCTGGCTGCCGTCACGACGCCAGTCCCATCGCTGGGCAGTCAGGAAGTCGTTGGCTGCCTTGTTGAGTACCGGGTCCTGGTCGATCGGAACGCCAGTTACAGTGAAGCTCGTATCGGAGTCACGCGAAGTCGCAACCGAACCGACTCCGCCTTCCGCGACTTCCCGGCGGATGACTTCCATGTCCTTGTCGGTCTCCGCCCGCACGGCATCCTGTGTCTCGACTTTGAGCACGAGATGAATGCCGCCCTGCAGGTCGAGGCCGAGATTGATCTTCTCGCGCGGCGGGAACGCTGCGAATGCCGCAAGGATGCCGAGACCGGCGATGAAGAGGCCTTTGTAGAGCAGTCCCTTGTTCACTTGACGACCTCCACTTCGGCGGCACCCTCGATGCCGGCGACTGCAGACCGGAGCACGCGCACCTTGACGTTGTCCGCGAGCTTCAGATGCACGATGCGATCTTCCACCGCGGCGATTTCGCCGATCAGGCCGCCGTTGGTGACCACTCGATCACCCCGCTTCAAGTCCGCGACGACCTTCGCCAACGCCTTCTGGCGCTTGCGCATCGGGGCGAGAAGGAGGAAATAGAAGATTCCGAAGACGAGAAAAATCGGCACCAGCGAGACCAGCGGCGATTGTGCCTGCGCCTGCGCCAGCTGCATCCACGCACCCAACATTGATTGCATCATTCGACTCCCGGAATCGGTCCCGCACAGCGCCAGAAATTCTTCTCGACTTCACCGAGCACGCGCTCGCTTACGGCCGCAAATGCGGCTCAAGGCTCGCCACCGCTGCGGAAGTCTCGGATCGGTGTTCGTCCGCGGAGCGACTGACCCACCTGCGAGCCAGGTCCGCTACCCGAAAAGCCGCAATAGCTTCTCTCGCTTCCCCCATGAAGTCAAGAAACACGCGCAGATTGTGGATCGTGCCGTAGACCGCCGCGGAGAGCTCCCCGCTACGGAAGAGGTGATGCAGGAAGGCCCGCGACAGCCGGGCGCAGACCGGGCAGCTGCATTCCGGATCGAGCGGACCCGCGTCGTCCCGGAATCGCGCATTCTTGATGCGGATCGCGCCCTGACGCGTGAAGAGTAGCCCATGCCGGCCGTTTCGCGCCGGCAGCACGCAATCGAAAAGGTCGACCCCGTGGGAGATGGCATGCACCATGTCGGAGATTGTGCCGACGCCCATGAGATAGCGCACCTGGGAGTCCGGCAGGCAGGGCGTCGTCCACTCGATCGCCGCCCGCCGCGGCTCGATCGGTTCGCCGACACTCACGCCGCCGATGGCGTAGCCGTCGAAGGGGAGCGCCGAAAGGGCCGCTGCCGACGCCTCACGCAGGTGGCGGAAGCTGCTCCCCTGAACGATGCCAAAGAGCGCGGTCGCGTCGTTCGTCCTCGCCGCGATCGAGCGCTCGGCCCATCGCAGCGTCCTCGCGAGCGCTGCCGCCGCGACCTCCTCGGTCACGGGCCAGGGCGGGCATTCGTCGAGCACCATGGCGAAGTCGACGCCGATCGCCTCCTGCGCCGCGACCACGCTCTCCGGCGTGAGCTCGAGCAGGGACCCGTCGAGATGACTGCGGAACCGGACACCCTTGTCGTCAACCTTGCGGAGCGCCGCGAGCGAGAAAACCTGAAAACCGCCGCTGTCGGTGAGCATCGACCGGTTCCAGCCGGTGAAACGGTGCAGGCCTCCGGCGCGCACGATCGTTTCGATTCCGGGACGCAGAGAGAGATGGTAGAGGTTGGCGAGCATCACCTGCGCGCCGCTCTGTTCGAGCTCCTGGGGCGTCAGAC
This sequence comes from Thermoanaerobaculia bacterium, assembly GCA_039932315.1. GTDB lineage: Bacteria > Acidobacteriota > Thermoanaerobaculia > Multivoradales > JAGPDF01 > JAGPDF01. Next base: position 86,253 of record JBDTQG010000001.1, on the reverse strand, counting down.
CCTTGACCGCGCCGAGCGTTCCGACCGGCATGAACGCGGGCGTTTCGATGACTCCCCGTGCCGAGGTCAGGCGACCCCGCCGGGCGGCGCCGTCGCGGGCCAGAATTTCGAAGCGCATGTGCTTGTCAGAGATAAAGCGCGAGCGGACGGAAAAACGGCGACCGGCTCAGTGACCGCTGTTGCGCGCGCGGTCGAGATCGACGACGCGAATCTCGACCTCTTTCGGAATCGCGAGCTCGAAGCGCGACGGCGGGACCTCGCCGTTCAGCCGCAGGTGATCGAAACGGTACTCGGTTGTGTCGCCGTTGGCCTCGACGTAGCGCACCCGCGCCGGCAGGAAGACCTTGGGATCGATCCACAGGCTCATGGCGGCGAGTCGCTTGCGAATGCGCGCGAAGCGCGGCGCCAGATCGAGCCGATAGGCGTCGCCGGCGGCACCTGTCGTCGCGCCCGCAGCGCCGACCGCTCCCGTCGCTTCGGTCGCGCCGGTCGCGCCGGCTGCAGGGCTTGCCCCCGTCGCTCCGGCGTCCGGGCTCGAACTTCCCGGAAACGCGAAGGTCACCGCGAAGTACTTCATCAGGGTGTCGAGCGAACCGCTGGCGTTGAGATAGCGGAACACCTGCGAGGAGGCCCGCCCGACCTTCACCCGCTCCGCCTTCCCGAGGTCGCGATACCAGGTCACCATCTCGTCTTCGCGGATCACCAGGGAGACCGGTTTCGGGCTGGTGTAGTCCCAACGCACGAGGTCCGGCGCCGAATAGGAGAAAGTACCGCGCGATTCCTCCGGTGCGGCGAGAAATTCGCTGACGCGATACTGGACGAAATCGGCCTCGAGCGTCCGCAGACGCTTCTGCTCGAACCGGATCCGATCGACCAGGGCTTCCGACCGCTGTGCCAGAGTCAGGCCGGGAGCCTGGGGGTCCGGAACCTTGTCGCTGGCCGCCGAAGACACGGCCGGAACCTGCAGTTGTCCGGCAAACAGGACTCCCAAAACGAGGAACTTGACGCGCGAACGGTGCGACTTCGCCATGTCCGCATCCTATTACCTCCCCGGAGATTGTTGACAGCCCGGTAAGGCGCTGCTACGTTCCCGAATTCGCCGGCGCCGCCGGCTCAAGGAGCTCGAAAACGAATGGCAGAACTGGGAACAAAGTACGAGTGTTACAGCTGCGGCGCGAAGTTCTACGACTTCGGGCGGCCGGCGCCGATCTGCCCGAAGTGCGGCGCGAACCAGAAAGACGCCAAGCGCAGCGATACCGCGGCCGAGTCGGCGCAGTCGAAGCGCAAGAAGAAGGAAGACGTGCCGAAGGTCGCGGTCGACGCCGAAGAGGATCTGACGCCAGCCGCCGCCGACGACGACGTTCCCGATGACGAGATCGAAACTCCGGAGGGCGTCGTCGAGGAAGAGGAAGACTTCGACGACGACGAGGAGTAAGCCCCCGGAGGCGCCCGCCGCCGACGCCGACGGCACGCCCGGCGCCGGCGTCGGAGCTCGTTTCGCTCGCCTTCGTCGTCCATTTCCAACCCATCGTCGCCGCTTCGCGCTCGGGCTGGGAAGCAATCTGGGGAACTCCCGGAGCCTGCTCGAGGCGGCTCTGGGGCGCCTCGAGCAGGCTCTCGGACCTCTGACCGTCGCTCCGCTTTACCTCACCGAGCCCGTCTCGAGTCTGCCGCAGCCGCCTTTCCTCAATACCGTCGCGATCGGCCACACCGCCCTCGAAGCGGATGCGCTGCTCGCCTGCACGCAGCGCATCGAGCTCGAATTCGGCCGCGAGCGCAAGGTCGCAGACGCCCCGCGAACGCTCGATCTCGACCTGCTGCTGCTCGGGGACCTCATCCGGACCGAAATCTCGCCCCACCTCCCGCATCCGCGCCTGCGTGCACGGCGATTCGTGCTGGCCCCGCTGTGCGATGTGGCCCCGGACTGGCCGATTCCTCCCGACGGTGCGACCGCCTGCGACCTCCTGCGCGCGCTTCCGGAAGGCCCCTGGGTCCGCCGCCTGCCGGATCGCCTCGAGCTCCGCACCGGCCCGCCCGGGCAATCTTCGTGAGCGCGCTCGCACTGGCCTTTCAGCTGGTCGTTCTCGGCCTTCACGTCGTCGTCCCCTGGCGGCTGGGCGCCACCTCCGAGCCCCCGGCCGACGCGAAGGAGGATCCGCGGAAGCGTCTCTGGGCACTCCTCGCCGCTCCGCTCCTCCTCGCGGCGGCTCTCGCCGGGCTTTTTGCGCTCGGCCAGAATCTCGACGCCGCCATCGCCTGGGGATTTGTCTGGCCTCCGGCCTCCGTTCCGGCTTTCGTCATCTTGCTGGCGTCACTCGCACTCCTGCTCACCGACTTCACGCTCCTCGTCGGATTCCGCAAGCTCGAGCCGCTGGGCTTTCGCGTCGCCAGTGGACTGGCGATCGTTCTGCTGTGCGCCGCGAGCGTCGGCGGCGAGCTGCTGCGCGTCGGCCGCGGTCCGGCAGCTGGCCTCGCGAGCATCCTGCTCGCAGCTACCGGTCGCGCGGCTCTGGCGCTCGCCGCCGGCGAAGCCGCTGCGGGCGCTGTCAGCGGTTTCGCGTTGCTCGCCGGCATCGCGCTGCCGCTCTCGGTGCTGGGCTTCCCGGAGGCGATCCGCGCCGCACTCCAGCCGGACTTCCTGACTCTCGGTGCGGCCGCGCTCCTGCTGCTCCTTGCGCGCTTCGTGCCGCCGTCGCTTCGCCGTCCCGCAGTCTTTGCCGCCCTCGTGCTGGCCGCGATCTTCCTCGATCGCACCCGGGACCTCTCCGGCGCCTTCGAACCGATGTCGCGCATTCCTGACATCGTCCTCCCCGAGCCCTGATATCGCTTGCCGGGCGACGCTGAGCGCCGCTGGGTTATTCTCGCCCTGAGCCCGCCGTGCTGACACTTCGCGATCCGATCCACGGCTTCATTGAGACCGACGCGCTCGAGGCGGCGCTGGTCGACAGCCGTCCGTTGCAGCGTCTGCGTTTCATTCACCAGCTGGGACTGACTTTTCTGGTCTATCCCGGTGCCGAGCACAGCCGCTTCTCTCACGTCCTCGGCGCGATGTCGCTTGCCGGACGGATGATCGATTCGCTGCTGCGCAAGAGTCCGGAGCTCCTGCCGGCGGATGAACGCCTGCGTTCACGGCGACTGGTTCGTCTCGCGGCGCTGTTCCACGACGCCGGTCACGCGCCCTTCAGTCACTCCGCCGAGGAGCTTTTCGAAGGCGGCATCGACCACGAAGCGATGACCGCGCGGCTGCTCGAATCCGGCGAAATCGCGGCGCTGTTCGATCGTCTCGGGGACGGGATTGCTCCGGCCGATGTCGCCGACCTTCTCGCCGGGCGGGTGCCTCCCGAGCGCCGGTTCCTGGCGCAGGTGATCTCCGGTGAGCTCGATGTCGACAAGATGGACTACCTGCTGCGCGACAGCCTCTATTGCGGCGTGCGCTACGGCGTCTACGATCTCGACCGCCTGCTCGATACGCTCGCGGTCGTCGCCGATCCCGAAACCGGCACGCTCGGCGTCGGCGTCGAAGAGGGCGGCGTGCACGCCATCGAAGCGCTGGTGCTCGCGCGTTACTACATGTTCACGCAGGTCTACTTCAACGTGACGGGCAAGGCCCTGGAGCAACATCTCTCCGAGTGGATGCGCGAGGAAGGCAAACAGTGGCCCTCCGACCCGGACCTCTTCCTGCGCCAGGACGACCTCTCGACGATGGAAGCGATGCGGGCTTCGACGAATCCGCACGCGCTCGCCGTCGTGCATCGCCGGCACTTTCCGCTCGCCTTTGAGACCCGTGAACATCTGCCCGAAAGCGAAGGGGCCGCGTTCGAGGCGCTTCTGCCGGATCTCGTACGGCGTTTCGGCACGGGAGAGATCCTCGTCGCGCGCTCGGCCAAGGATCCACATCGGCTCGGCGGAAGTCGCGTCTGGGTGCGCTACCGCGACGGCCGCCTCGAGTCGATGGAGAGCGCCAGCCACTTCATCCGGCACCTGACGCGGATCGACCGCTATCGCGTCTACGCCCGTCCGGAAATCTGCGCGACCGTGGCAAAAGAACTGCGCGACCGGTTCGTCGTCTAGCTTTTCGAAGTCTTCAGCGGACGCGGAAACCAGGGAACGAACGCGCTCGTTCGCGCGACGTACTCGGCGTAGCCGGGCTTCGTCGAGGAGAGCCCCTTCTCGAGGAGCGCCACGCCGGAGACCTTGAGCAGCAGGACGGTCATCGCGATCGGACTGACGAAGGTGCTCCAGCCGGGGGGCGCAGAACAGGCGACGAGGTAGAGACCCCACCAGACCGTTGCATCGCCGAAGTAGTTGGGATGGCGCGTGTAACGCCAGAGCCCGACATCGCAGACCTTGCCTCGATTCTGCGGATCCGCCTTGAATTTCACCAGCTGCAGATCGCCGACGGTTTCGAAAAAGAGGCCGACGCCGTAGACACTGAGGCCGACGAAGTCGAGCAGCGACAGGCCTCCGGGAAGAGCGCCGCGGATCCGGTCGGGAAGCGTCGTCGCCGCGAGGAGCGGTAGCCCGATGAAGAGCATCAGCACGCCCTGCAGTCCGAAGACGGTGAGAGCGGAGAGCCAGACGAAGCGTCGCCCCTGGCGCTCGCGCATCGCGCGATAGCGATAGTCCTCTCCCTTGCCGTGGTTGCGGATGAAAATGTGCACGGCGAGACGAAGGCCCCAGAGCGCGACCATGGCGACGATGAGGACCTGGCGCGCCGGCGTTCCCCGTCCGAGAACGGCACCGACGCTCGCGACGAGCAGGAATCCCGGTCCCCACATCACATCGACGATGCTCACGTCCGCGAGCCGGATGCTCAGCAGCCAGCCGACCAGAAGGTAGACCGCGACGGCTCCGCCGGCCGCGCCCACGATCTGCAGAAAGCTCACGACTTCCGCTCCGGCCGCTCTTCCATGAGGTCGGCCAGCGCTCCGGTGACCTCGGGGAACTCGAAGCGAAAGCCCAGCTCTCCGAGCCGGCCGGCATTCACCTGCTGACTGGCGAGAACGAGCTCGGACATTTCGCCGAGAGCGGCACGAACTGCCCATGCCGGCGCGCGGAAAAACATCGGACGATGAAGCGCCTGTGCAAGGCGGCGCGAGAATTGCGCCTGTGTCACGGTCTCGGGGGCCGCGAGATTGAACGCTCCCGAGGCACCCGGATTCTCGATGAGAAATGCCAGCGCCGCGACTTCGTCGGCGAGATGGATCCAGGGCATCCACTGTCGGCCCGAGCCGAGAACGGCACCGAGTCCGAAGCGTGTCGGAAGCGCCATCGCAGGCAGTGCTCCGCCCTGGCGACTGAGAACGAGGGCGGTGCGTGCGAGCGCACGGCGGACACCGAACTTCTCCACCGGCGCGCTCGCCGCCTCCCAGGCCCGCGCAGTCTCCGCGAGAAACCCTGTCCCAGGGGAGCTGCTCTCGGTCAGCACTTCCTCTCCGCGATCGCCGTAGTAGCCGACGGCCGAAGCCTGAACAAGCGTCCGCACCGGCTTCCGCGACTGTGAGATCGCTTCGACCACGGCTCCCGTCGCCTGCAAGCGGCTGTCGCGAATGCGCCGTTTGCGCTCCCGGGTCCAGCGCCCGCCGGAGATCGATTCACCGGCGAGATTCACGATCGCCGAAGCCCCTTCGGCAAGTTCCAGCCAGCCGGCACTGGAGCGTCCATCCCACCGCGCGATGCGACAACCCGGAGGCAGATCCGGCGCCGGACGCCGGGTCTCCGTCGCTCGGGAAAGCAGCACGATCTCGCGCCCCTCGCGGGCGAGATGCGACGCGAGCGCGCGGCCCACGAGGCCTGTGCCGCCGGGAATCAGGATCCGGTCGGTCAAGGATCCGGCCTCAGGATGTCCGCATGGATGGGCGACGTCGCAGGAGCGGAAGGTGTCTTTGGCGTCGAGGGCATCGGAGGAGAGGCGGGCAAAGATTCGGGCGCCGGGGAAAACGTGCTGCCGACCAGCAGATCGTGCAGTCCCGCCGGATGCGGGACGACCTCGGGCGAGAAAACCGCCTCGAGTCGGAGAATCGGCCTCCCCTCGACGAGGTACTTGCTCTCGTAGTTGGTACGCGCACCGTCGGGCCATGGATCTTCGTGAACGATCACGCTCGTTCCGGGGTGCGAAAGCAACAGGCGGCGGACCTCTTCGCCATAGGCGAGAAAATCGGTGGCGAAGAACAGCCTCCCACCCGGCGCCAGCAGCCCCTGCAGGAGGTCGAGCGAAGCCGGAGCGAACAACCGCCGTCGCAGGTGGCGGGACTTCGGCCACGGGTCGGGAAAATAGATGTGAACGGCGCGGGCAAAGCCACGCGGCAGTACGGTCGCGGCGAGATACTGGGCGTCTCCGTCGAGCAGCAGAACGTTCGTGAGCCGGCGGCGAGCGACGCGTCGCGCCACCAGGCGGAAATACTCGCTCGCGATCTCGATCCCGAGGAAGCGGGTCTCGGTCTCGCCCGCCGCACGACGCAGGAGATAGCGCCCCTTGCCGAAGCCGATTTCGACCTCCCAGGCCTCTCCGGCTCGAGGCCACGGAGAGGCCTTGGGCTCCTCACCCGGGGCGAACAGCGGACCGAGGCCACTCGCGCTCGCGACACGGGTGGCGCGACTCACGCGTGGCCCTCCCCGGAATTCCAGAAATCGTAAAAGGTGTACCACTGCGTCGGCCACCGGCGGACCGCGGCTTCGAGAGTCGCGACCCACTGCTCCATCGCCTGGCGGACATCGGCGTCGCGGTCCGCGGTCCGCGGAACGGAGATGGGTACCCCGTGCTCGACCTCGAACCGGAGATCCGGTGCGTAGGCGATGAACGTCGGCAGGAGGATGGCACCCGTCATTCGTGCAAGCAGAAAGGGCCCGGTCGGAAAGGCGGTTTTCGCGCCGAAGAAAGTCATCTCGACACCGCTCTCGCGGAAATCGCGGTCTCCCTGCAGGGCGACCAGTCGACCTTCTCCGAAGGCGCGCAGGACGGCGAGACTTGCGAAGCGGTCGTCCGGAGGCAGCGGGATTTCGCTGACGCTCGAGAGATTGCGCATGAAACTGCGGAACTGCTCCGCCTCCTCGAACTCGTCCGGAACGTAGATGATCGCGAGCGGCAGGCCCGCCTGCCCCAGCATCACCGCTCCCAGCTCCCAGTTGCCGAGGTGGGCGGTCATCAGCAGCACGCGCTCGCCGCGCGCGAGACGCTCCCGCAGAGGATCGAGCGCGCGCTCGTCGCCACCGACGATGAGCTCGCGCAGCCGTTCGCGGGGCAGCTGCGGAAAACGAAAGAGGTCGACCCAGTAGTAGGCAAGATGGCGGAGCATCGCGTCCGTCGCACGCCGTACCTGGGCGGACTCGGGCGGTGCATCCAGCACCCTTCCCAGATTGCGCGCGATCGCGAGCTTCGGGCGGGAGTGGAAGAAGAAGACGACCGCGATGATCCAGCGCGCATTGACGAACAGAAACCAGCGCGGCGCTCGCGGTGCGATCCATGCGAGCACGGGAAACCCACGGCGGATGGCCCAGCGATTCAGCCGCTCCGAGAAGTTTCCGGAGCGTGGGATCTTCGCTTGCATGATCGCTGGCGCCGCAGTTCCGGCTAGAGAAGATCGACGCGCGACGTTGCCGCGAGCTCGTCGACGATGCGCCGGACCTGTTGGGCGTCCTGGCGCCGAGCCACGAGAACGGCATCTCCGGAACGCACGACGATGAGGTCGGAGAGGCCGAGGACCGCGATCGTTCCTTCTTCGGCATACGTCAGGTTGCGTTCTCCGTCGACCACGACCGCGTCTCCGCGCGCTGCGTTTCCGGCCGCATCCGCGCGCAGCAGGTTCGCCAGCGCATCCCACGACCCGACGTCGCTCCAGCCGCAGTCGAGCGGCAGCGTCGCCATTGCCTCGAACTTCTCCATGACCGCGTAATCGATCGAGATCGACGGCAGCTGAGGAAAGAGCTCGCTGGCGCGCGCCGGGTCGCGCCCCAGTGCGGCGAGGCCCGCAGCGAGAACGGGCGCGTGACGGGAAAGCGCGTCGAGGAGCAGGTCGCCGCGAAAAACGAAGATGCCGGCGTTCCAGAGGTGCTGCCCTCCAGCGAGAAATCTTTCGGCGGTCGCGCGGTCCGGCTTCTCCGTGAACCGCACCACGCGCCGAAGTCCGGTCGCGCCGGGAAGCGTTTCACCCACCTCGAGATAGCCAAAGCCGGTTTCGGCGAAAACGGGCACTACACCGAGCGCGAGGATCCTCGGCTCACGCGACGCCACTTCGCCTGCCGTTGCCAGCGTCCGGCGGAACGATTCATCGTCGGCGATGCGGTGATCGGAGGGGAGGACGACGATAGGTCCCGTCCGGACGTCCGCCGGCATCTCCGTGAGAGACCAGGCGATCGCCGGCGCCGTATTGCGCGCCGCGGGCTCCGCCAGGATCTGCGCCGACGGGACCTCGGGGAGCTGCTCGCGAACCGCATTCTGGAGTGCCGCGGTGGTCGAGATCCAGACGCGCTCCGCCGGGATCAGCGGGCGCAGGCGGTCGACGGTCGCCTGAAGGAGGCTACGCTCGCCTTCCAGCGCGAGGAGCTGCTTCGGACGATCGCGGCGGCTGGCGGGCCAGAACCTGGTTCCCGACCCACCCGCGAGAACGAGGGCACTGAGCGACATGACCGGCGAAGTATATCGGCCGCCCGGCCGCCTCTGCGATCTCTCTCACCGCCAGGATTACAATGTCCATGGAATCGAACCCTGGACGACGGAGGCATTCATGCATCGCACACGTATCTGCAGCATCGTCGTCGCACTGGTTTTCGCCGCGAGCATCCCGGCGACAGCGGCGAAGAGCCTCGACGACGGCAAGCTCGACCCTGCGTGGTTCGGCGGCAACCGCGAGTTTCATTCCGTGGACGAGATCGACTACCTCTGGGTGAAGCCCGGATTCGCTCTCGCGGGAAAGAAACTGCAGTTCTTTTCCTGGGAGGAGCCGCACTTCATCGGCGAGGATGCCGAGGATCGCGACACCAAGGACAAGCGGCTCGCGAACGATCTCACGCGGGACCTGCCGGACATCTTCTCCGAAGCGTTTCACAACGGGCTATCCGGCAGCGTCACTGTGGTCGATTCCGGCGCCGACGTAAACGTCGTCGGCCGGATCGTCGACTGCTCGAGTGGCAGTGCGGCAGCGAAATTCTGGGTCGGGATGGGCGCCGGATCCGGCAGCACGACCTTCGACATGAAATTCGTCGATGCGAGCTCGGGCGAGTTGCTCGCGGCGCTCCATCATCGCGTGGTTTCTGGAACGACGATGTCGACGACCGATTCCAAGCTCGTCAAATGGATCGATGAGCTCGCAGAGGAGCTTGCGCAGAAGAGCCTCGAGAAGCTCTACGCCTCCGGGCGAAAAGCGCGCGACTGAAGGATCAGGGCGCGATCGTCGACCAGGAGAGGCCGGTCCCGCCTTCGAAGCCGTCGCCGAAGATCCGGTTGGACGTCAATCGCGCTCGCGCGAGAGTTGCCGAACGGGCGGGAAGCGTCAGGGTCATCGCGCCGCCGGGCGCAGCCACCGTTCCGGCCGGACCCAATGCGGTCGTTGCAGTGAAGCGGTAAAGAGCGAACGTTCCGGTCAACGCTGCGTTCACCGAGACCTGAACGTCTCGCGGAGCGGTGGATTTGTTGAAGAGCAGCAGGTACAAGGAATCGTCGTGTCCGCGGATCGCGAAAGCGCCGACCGCGGTCGCGTCGCTCGAGATCGACCGAACACGATCTCCGAGGGTTTTCCCACCGCTGCCGTTGTAGTTCAGAAACAGCTTGAAGGCCTCTTCGGTTTTCGAACCGGTCGCCGGCACGACCCAGCGGGTGGCGAGATCGACCCCTTCGCGGCCGAGAATGGCGAGCACCTCGGCCTGCGCCAGAGCACCCGACGGAGCGGCATCGTCTCCCCAGCTGTACTCGGTGAGCGCGAGCCGCGTGCCCGGGCAATAGGTATCGACCCAGGCATGCAGCTGCGGGATGAGTTTCACCGGACTGCCGATCCACGACGCCGAGGTATACGTCGGATCCCAGAGCTCCCGTGTCGATTTCAGGCGGACCGCGGCATAGCTCTCGTCGCCGAACGCCTCACCGCTCTGCGGATAGTAGTGAACGTCCACGTAGTCGACCGGCCGCACGCCGGTGGCCGCGAGCCGCGCGCAACTCTGCTGCAGGTACCAGGCAACGAACGGCAACCCGCCGTGAGCCTGCCGGTCGGGACCGTCGACGCAGGAGCCGAGGGCCGCGTCCGCGGCTGAGCTCCAGAGATCGCACCAACCCCAGGTATCCGGACCGAGAACCTTCGCCGCGGGATCATGAGCCTTCACCGCCGCGGCGATCGCCAGACCGCGCGTCCACACCTCGTCGTACGTCGGCGCCTGAGGATGAATGTCCCGGTGCGTCGAGTTCCACAGCATCGGCTCGTTGTCGAGCGAGAAATAGCGGACGCCGCCGCGCGACGATGGACCGACCCGGCTGCTCACGAAGGTCAGCCAATCGGACACGAAGGAGGTCGCGACCGGAACCGTGGTGTCGTTGGGATCGTTCCCCTGAATGTGACCATCGGCACTGCAATGCTGCGGATTCGACGCCTGCGTGCAGAGTCCGTTGCCAGCGTCGGCGTTGCACCACGCCGGGGGGCTGGAGAAGTAGCTGCACTCATCCACCGTCTGCGGGCCGTAGAGCGTTTTCGAGTAGCCCCAGCGGCGCTCACGATCGGGCCCCGCGACGCGGCCGATCGTCGGCAGCGTGAGGACGACTTCAGCGCCGGCGCCTCGCGAGTCACGGATGAACCGGTCGGATTCCGATCCCACCGGCAGATTTTCCGGGTCGTTCTCCGCCGCATAGTTGAAGTAGAACCAGTCGAACGCGCTGTTGTGAACGTCGAGCTGCCAGTTGTAACGCGTCGTCCCGTTGCCACCCCACCGATTCAACGGATAGCCCACGGTCGCCAGCTGCTCCGGCGTCGCGAAATTGACGCCGTAGATGAGATCGGAGATCGGCCGGCGGTCGAGCGCCGGATCGACCGCGATCGCGACCGGCGGCGGTGGCGTCGGATCGAAAACGAAGCGCACGTCGTCGACCCGCATCGTCGCCTGATTCGCCGCTGTCGCCGCCTGCAGGACGACCTCGTTGAATCCGCAGTCGACGAGACCGAGGTCCGCGAACGGCAGCACCGCCTCGCGCCACTCGCTCGCCGAAACGCCACCGGCCGGAAGGTAGTCATCGAGATCGACGGATGCGACCGCGTTGCTGTTCAACAGGATCGCCACCGTGACCTGCTGACCTCCGCCGCCGATGCCTTTCACCCAGAACCGCAGCGACAGGTAGTCGCCGCATTCGAAGCCGTTCGCGCTGTGGAAAAAGATCCCCTGCCAGTTGTCCGGCTCCCAGCTGATCGCGTTCGGAGCCGAGTGGACATCACCGGTCGCCGCAAGGTTGCGCGTCGCCCAGCTCCAATCCTCGAAGCCGGATTGAAGGGCGTTGTCGTAGACGACGAGGTTCTGGGCGATCGCGGAACCGGCGATCGAGGCGAGCAGGAGAGCGAGGGTTGTCGGATGAACTAGACGCATGGCTGGATTCCTGACCGCGGGAGACGGACGACATCTTCCTCTGCCTGCGGCTCCTGCGAAGTGAGGCGGTTCACATTCGAACGCGTTCCCTCCGTCCGCCTGCCGGGCGACGCGAGCGCCTGAGCGAGCGGGCTACCGCTGTTGCCTGAAGGAAAAGGCGCAGAAACGCCGGTTGGAAGAATCTCCCGGCCTTCGAGAGCTCGAAAAACTAGATCTGGACGGAACTGTCGGCGATCAGAAGGATCGGCGAGGTCGGGCTCGAGGTGCCGCCCTTGCGCTCGAGGGTTATCGCGATCGCGGTCGTACCTGCGGGCATTGCATTGTCCGCCAGCAGTGCCGGCCGGCCCGCCTTCGCGTCGAACACACCCCCCGAAAGCGGCAGGCCGTCGACGATGAACCAGACCTGGTAGTCCTGCGGCTCGGGCTCGGGCTTCAAACCACGCACCTCGAGCTGCCAGTGTTGACGATCCGCGGCGAGGAAGAGATGCCCTCGAGCGGTCGGCTGCAGACCTCCCGCCGCCGGCGGCCGCATCGTGTAGACGGCGACCGCAGGAGCCGTCACGAAGACGTAGCGCTGTTCGAGCTGCGAGAGCTCGAGCTTCGCCGCTTCGAGCTCTTTCCCCTTGAGATCCGCGTCGGCGAGTCTCGCTTCAAGTCCTCGGATCTGCGAGTCGCGATATGCGACTTCCGAGGTGAGCATCGCCGACCAGAGACCGAGGCCGATCGCTGCAAAGGCGAAGAGCGCCGCGAGAGCGAGCGGCCACCGGCTCCGCCGGACGCGCGCGTTCTGCGACTCACGAACGGGAGTAGCGCGGAATTCGCTCACCCGAGCGCCGTTGGCGTCGCCGTTTCGCACATCACCGGAAGAGTCGCCCGAGTCGCTGACGGCGGAGACCGGCGGCACGCGGGAGGCACCGGCGACCGACGCCGGCAACGATGTCGCGGAGCCGCCGCGCAACGGCGCGACTTCCTGTGTTTCGTCGCCGATCAGATTCGCCAGCAGCACCGCTCGCGTCTCCGGGCGCGGCTGTGCCGGCGCGAGATCGTAGGCGAGCAGACCGAGACTCTCGAGATAGAGCCGGCGCAGGACTTCGACCGCCTCGTCGGTCGCCGAAGCGGTCGCGGGGTCGATGGACGCGGTGTCATCGCGTTCATCCCACGAGCCGCCGCGAGCGAGGTCGTCGAGGACCCCGAAGGCAGCTAAATCTTCCTGGTCGAACTCTTCGCTCACATGAGCTCCCGGATCTCCGCACGGAGATCGCGTCGCAGTTTCTTCATCGCAAGCAACGCTCGCGTTTTCACGGTTCCGAGCGGCGTGCCCGTACGTTCGGCGATCTCGGTCTGCGACAGGCCCTCGAAGAACGCCAGCGACAGGACTTCGCGCTGCTCGGACGGAAGATCGGCCATCGACTTCTGGACGCGCTTCCGTCGTTCTTGTGTCAATACGGTTTCATCGAACCGAGCGGACGCATCCGGGGCTTTGGGCTCGGCTTCCGCGGCGATCGCCGTCCGTTCCCGCGATTGCCGCTGGCGGAGACGGTCGAGCGCGCGGCTGCGCGCGATCAACACCAGCCACGTCGAGACGGATGACCGGCCCGAGTCGTAGCGTTCTGCCTGGTTCCACGCCTGGAAGAAGGTTTCCTGCAGCACTTCCTCGGCGTCAGAGGGGTTACCGACGATGCGACGTGCGACGGCGAGGAGCAGCGGCGAGTAGCGATCGTAGAGCTCGGCCAATGCCTCCTGCCGGCGGTCGACCACGCGCTTGACGAGCGCCAGGTCATCGCTGGAGCGGATCGGGGTCGGAGAGCCGGAATCGATCGCCATCGCAGGGCCGGAAGGAGGCCGTACGATAACATGGCTGCTGCGGCCCGAGGCGCGCCTTTCACCAGCCCGGGCGAGGAAGCCGATGTCCAGCGAAGAGAATCCGTTCAACGCGATGCCGGCCATTCGCGTCATCATGATGCCCAAGGACACCAACGCGCTCGGCACGATTTTCGGCGGCGTGATCCTTTCCTACATCGACCAGGCCGGAGCGGTCGAGGCCCACCGCACGGTCGCCGGACGCATCGTCACCGTATCGATGCGCGAGGTCGTTTTCCACGCCCCGGTTTTCGTCGGGGATCTCGTGAGCTTCTTCACCCGCACGAAACGGGTGGGGACGACCTCCGTGACGGTCGAAGTGATGGTTCAGGCCGAGCGCGGCTACCCGGGCGGGCCGCGCGTCAAGGTCACCGAAGCCGAGATGGTCTTCGTGCACGTCGGGCAGGACGGCCGGCCGCTGCCGGTTCCCGTGCACAGCTGACATCGCCGCCGCCCTATGGGGCGCGCAGGACGAAAAGGTCCTGGTAGCCGATGGGCCGGCGGACGGAGTACTTCTCACCGCGCCAGTGGCCCTTGCGGAAGATGACGGGCGCTAGCTCCGCCTGCGCGAAGAGGTCGTTGAAGGTCGACATCGGGAAGTAGCTGTCGAAGAACCCGGATTGCTGAAAGTACGCGCCGCGCTCGTCGCGGGTCATCTTCCTTTCGGCGAGCAACCCTTCCGCTTCCGCGTCGAAGACGAAGCAGCTGACATAGGCGCGGCCGCCGCGGGCCAGGACCCGGCGGATCTCGCGCAGATAGCTGAGCGCGGCATCGAACGTCAGGTGCGTGAACAACGAAGCGCAGAGCACGACATCGCAGGCGCCGGCGTCGAGCGGCAGGCGGTACGCCTGGTCGCCGACATACCCAGGATCTTTCCCGCGTTTGGTCTCGCCGACGGTGTGAAAAGTCGCGTTCGGAAAGGCCGATGTGATGTGGCGCGTGGCCCAATCGATTCCTGCCGTCCAGGTATCGAAGCCCCAGTAGCGCCCCTTCGCGTTGACGACCTGCGCGAGATGCGCGGCGACGCGACCGCAGCCGCAACCGAGATCGACGACGCGCGAATTCGGCCACAGCAGTCCGAGGTGCATCAGGTCGAGCACGACATACAGCCCGACAGCGCGATATGAGGCCGGCGTGACACCCTCTCCAGCGACATGCGCTCGGAGTTTCGGCTCCGGGACGGGGAGGAAGCCGAAGTCGGTGAAGAGGAGCAGCGACTCCCCGACCCCGAAATCGTCGACGTTGATCGCGCCCCGGAGGTCGCGCACGACCGGCACCGGCCGATCGGTCCCTTCCCAGTGAACCCGCAGACGGGGGCAGCGCGAGATGTCGAGCGGCTGCCCCGGATCGCTGAGCGGCGGCGAGAAGGTGAAACGGAAGGCGCCCGCGACAGGCGTCGTGGAACTGGAATCGCCGCTCGTCGAGTCGGCCCCGCTGGCCTCGTTCGCCGGAACGGAAGCGGTCAGTCGCCCGTCGACATAGATGTCGACTCCGACAGGGCGGCCGGCGCCTGCGGCGCTGCGGGCCCATCCGGCGAGTGTTTCACCGTTGAAAGTTTCGACACTGCCCAGAAGTTCTTCCATTCCCTGCACTCTCCCCTGTTCGAAGGCTCACCCGAGAGGAGAGCTTAGCCACGCTGCGACGGGAACGCGAGCTCGCGCGGATCCGAATCAGGGAGCGGTGTCGGACCATTTCGAGAAATCCTGCGTCTCGAACCCGTCGAAAAAGACGAGCGTATGGGGGTCGACGATCACCGTCACCGTCTGCACACTCCCGCCCTGTTCCGTCACCAGAAAGTAGCGATACGTCGTCGTCGCGGGCGGCAGCGTGTTGACGTTGCCGGACGACCCGAGGGAGAGACCGAGACCCTGATCCATTGCGCTGTCGAGAAAGTCGCCGGAGGTGGACTGCCATGCGAGATTCAGATTGCCCCCGGTGATGACGGATGCCGGAGTCGCGCCAAGCGTCGCGGCGGGCGTCGGCCCCAGGTCGACCTGCACCGAAAGATCCTGGCCGGCAACGGAGAGCGTGTGCGACCCCGAGACGACCGATTGCGCTCCACTGTTGCCGTTGACGACATTTCCGTCGAGCGTCGCCGAGCCGCCGCTCCAGGCATAGCCGACGAATGATTCCGTGACGTTCGCGCTGTCGCCGGCAGCGACCTCCTGCAGAATCGCTGGCGGCGCCGCCAGCAGATCCTTGACGACCGGAGCCGAGCCCGGCTGGCTGTTGTTCGCCTGCGACTTGTCGGTATTTCCCTGGCTTCGCGTCACGACCAGTGCATTCAATTCGGTCGCCGTCTTGCAGCAGGCCAGCGAATCGCTGTAGACGGTTGTCCCGAAGGTCGAGTTGAAGAAAGTGTTGCTGTCGTAACGCTCGTCGTTGATCCAACCTCCGGCCGAGTTGAGATCGGCGTCATAGACCGGCACCCCGACGTTTTCGCTGAAGACCGTGGACGACACGAGTCCGGTCATGTCCTGGTGGATGCCGGAGTTCGGCCAGTTGTCGAGCCCACCCGCGAGAATCGCAGCGCCGAAGGACTGACTCACCGTTTCGGAGGTTCCCGGACTGATCTCGTTCACCACGAAGCGAGAGCCGGTGACATCGACACCGGCTCCTTGAAGATAGAGCGCGCCACCGTAGGCCGCAGCCGAGTTCTTGGCGAAGGTGGAATTGGAGACTGTGCCCACCGTCTCGAGGGTCAGCCGTCCTCCGCCCCCGGACGAGCCTGCCCCGGTTGCGTCGGAAGACAGGACCATCGAGTCGGAGAAGGTGGCGGTCGTGAGGTAGGTGTCGAATGCACCTCCCGCTCCCCCGGTCGACGAGGTCACATCGCAGTCGTTGAACAACGTGTCCGCGACGACCAGCGTCGCGCGGGTCGATGCCGCGGAGCCGACCGGCGTCACCGCCCCCGTGCGGCGATTGAAGTCGCCGGCCGCCGAGATGCATCCACCGGACTTGGCGACAGTGAGAACGCCGGGAGGCGAGGCTCCGCGCACATAGGAGCGGCGAATGGTCAGCGAACCCGACCGGCGATTCGGATCGGCGCTCGAGGTGTCGTTCGAAATGACGTTGAACGCACCGCCGAATCCTCCGGCGGTCGCACCATCTGCCTGATTGCCGAGGAACACCGAATCATTCACTTCCATGATGCCGCGATAGGTGTTGACCGCCCCCCCCGACTGCGCGATGTTGTAGAGAAAGCGGGAATTGAAGATCCGCATCGTCGTTTGATCTTCGGCGTGCACCGCTCCGGCTTCAGTCGGTCCTGGAAGCGTGACGCCGTTCGCCAACGAGCGATTGTCGACGAAGGTGGAGTTCGCGATGACGACCTCGGTCGAAGGCACCGAAACCGGATCAGCCCAGCTGCCGAGCGCCATGATGGCGCCTCCGACGTAGCCGGACCGGTTGCCTTCGAAGCGGCTGTTGGTGACGAAAAGCTTGGAGTTGACGACGCTGATGGCGCCGCCGGAAGCCGTGTTCCGGTGACCGGGGACGTTCGTCAGATTGTCGTAGAACTCGCACTCGTGGAGGTGGACGACGGCGGTACTCGATATCGAGAGAGCGCCCCCGTTGTTCTTCGCGCGGTTGTTGCTGAACGTCGATCGCAGGAAGAAGGCGCGCGCGTCGATCGAAACGCCCACGCCGCCGCCCGCCAGTTCTGGCAGCGAAGTTTCGAGGCGTTGATTGTTGTCGAAGGTGCAGTCGACGAACGTCGCTTCGCCCCGCCGAATCGTGACTCCGCCGGCGATCGTTGCGAACGAAGAGGAGCCGTTGCGGAAGTGAATCCGTTCGAAAACGATCGGCCGTCCGGCGCCGAGGCTCGAATTCTCGATCCGCAGCACAGGACGCGCATTTCCACCGTCGAGATAGACCTCCGCTCCCGAGGCAGCGCGCACGGTGAAGGCCTTTCCGAGATCCGAAAGGGCAAACCCCTGCGACGGCGAGGCATAGGTTCCGGCCGCGAGCTCGATCGTCCCGCCGTTGGGAACCGCCGAGACCGCCGCCGTGAGCGTCGCCTGGTTCTGCGGAACGAGGATCACCACTTCCGCGCGACCCGTGTCCGGCAGGATCCCGAAAGCTCCTGCGAACAGGACCCCGACCAGCAGGCGGGACTTCGATGGTGAGGACTTTCGAGAGAGCGTAGACATCGCTGGAATCGTATCGTGAACGTGGCGTCGCTCCTGTCGGATCCTGCACTCCCCGAACCACGCTCCGCCGGGGCGACCGTCGAGGCACCTTTGATAACCTCAATGGATGCAACTCTTCGAGCGGTTCGTGCCGGCCTCCGGCGCGTTCCGGCGCCGTCGCTGACCGTCGAGACCGGCGCGGGGGCCGTGCCGGCGCCGACTCCGGCGCTCGACCTTGCGGCTGACGCCTGGCGAAATCTCCTGCCCGGACGCCACCTCTTCGGCGTGCTGCTTCTTGTCGTCGCCATCGGTTGGCGATTCGCGCCGTCTCTGCTCAATCCCGGGCCGTACGGAGACGAGCTGCCCCACGCCAGCGCGATCCGGCTCGCCGCGGAGGGGCGCTCGCCCTACGTCGGCCACATTTTCGTCTACCCTCCCTCGACTCTCCGCATCGGCGCCGCTCTCCAGCGGCTGTCGCCGGGCCTGCCCTTTCTCCCGATGCGCTGCCTCATCGTCTGCGGACTCGTCGCGCTCGTCTGGTCCTCGGCCGCGTGGCTCCCCGGTTCCTACGGGAGAAGGCTCGGCCTCGCGCTGCTGTTCGTCCTCCTCGCGCCCGGTGTTCGACAAGGCATCGAATTCGGCAACATCACCTTCGCCGCCGGCGGGCTGCTCGTCGCCGCGCTCCTCGCATGGCCGCGCGCTCCCGTTCTGAGCGGCCTGGCTCTCGGGGCGAGCCTGCTCCTCAAACCGCTTGCCCCCGCGGGGTTCATGGCCCTCGCGGCCTATCGGGGCCCGACGGAGAAATCTCCGACGCATCGGCTGCGGAGAAACTGGGTCGCTGCCGGAGTTGCCGCGGTCGTCGCCGCCGCCGCGCTCCTTCCCGACCCCCAGCTCGCCGCCTTCCTGCGACAAGGGCCTGCCGTCTGGTCGATCGATCGGACGGTTTCACTCTTCCGGCTACTCCACCTTGCCCAGGCGGAACGCTTCGCGCCGCTCGCTCTGGTCGCGCTGCTGGCGCTCGTCGCCGTCGTCGTCCGGCGATTCGTGCACGACCGCCTCGCACTCCTCGCGGTGAGTGTCGCCGCCTGCGTCGTCTCGACGCCTGTCGTCTGGAATCACACGCTGGTCCTGACGCTTCCGCTGCAATCGATGGCGCTCACCGTCGCCTGGGCGCGCTACCGCGCCGCCGGGCGCGGGGTGCGCACCGAAGAGCCGACGATTCGCCCGCTCTGGGAGCTCGTCGCCGTGGCTTTGGCCCTCGCCGCGCTCACGTTCGGCGAGGGTGCTACGGCGATCGACGACCAGGCGGTGGGATTGCAGGTCCTTGGAACACTGCCCCAGGCTCTGGCGCCGATCCTTCTCACGATCTACGTCCTGCACTTCCGGAACACGCCTCAGCCTCTGCGCGATTCGAGCCAGCGGGCTGACCGGAGATGACCAACCCCCGTTTCGCGAGACTCTCGCAGCTGCTGGATGAAGCCCTCGACCTTCCGCCGGCGGCGCGCCGGGACTTCCTGAATCAGGCGGCGGGCGACGATCCCGCTCTCCTAGCCGCCGCGCTTGCTGCGATCTCGGACGAGGATTCGTCCGCCCACGAGCTGCGGCATGGAATCGCCGCTGCGATCGAACACGGCCGATCGGATTCGCGCGCGACCCTGCGCTGCGGGCCTTGGCGACTCCTGCGCTCGATCGGCAAGGGAGGCATGGGCGAGGTCTATCTCGCCGAGCGCGCGGACGGTGCGTTCGAACAGGAGGTGGCAGTCAAGGTTCTCGCGTCTTCGGTCCCCGGTCGCGAGCTCGCCACACGCCTCGAACGGGAGCGCCAGATCCTCGCGCGTCTCGAGCACCCGAACATCGCACGCCTCATCGATGGCGGCCTCGCCGACGATGGATCTCCGTATTTCGCCCTCGAATACGTCGTTGGCGAGCCGATGAACGACTACTTCCGCAGCCGGAATCTCCCGCTCACCGACCGTCTGCAGATCTTCCTTCAGATCTGCGACGCCGTCGCCTTCGCCCACGCCCGGCTCGTCGTTCATCGCGACATCAAGCCGGCCAATGTGCTGGTGACGACCCAGGGCCAGGCGAAGCTCCTCGACTTCGGAATTGCCAAACTCATCGAGGAGGACGACCTCGGATTGACCCGTAGCGTCGACCGGCTTCTGACGCCGCGCTATGCCTCGCCCGAGCAGCTCGCAGGGCAGCCGGCGACGACCGCGACGGACGTTCACGCGCTCGGTCTGCTTCTTTTCGAGCTTCTGACCGGTGTCCCTCCCTTCGGCGCCGAAGCCACGAGCGTCGCTGCGATCGCGCGCGAGATCGCCGAAAAGGAAGCGCCGCGACCCAGCTCCCTCGCGGCCACGCGAAGACCGACGGATCGCGAGCGCGACCTGGACGAGATCTGCGGCAGGGCGTTGCGCAAGCGTCCCGAAGACCGCTACGCCTCGGTCGCGGCACTCGCCGCGGACGTTCGCCGGTCGCTCGCCGGGTTTCCCGTCGAAGCCCGGGCCGGGGCCCGGCTCTATCGCGCGCGAAAATTTGCCTCGCGCCACCGCGTCGCGCTGGCCGGCGCAAGCCTGGCGTTTCTCGGACTCGCTGCCGGCTTTCTCGTCGCGCTCCTCCAGCGCGATCGCGCGCGTGCCTCCGAAGCCAGGGCGAAGAGCGTCGAGCGGTTTCTCATCGACGACCTCCTTCTCGCGTCCACTCCCGAGGAAGCCAAAGGCCGCAAGCCGCTGGTCGCGGAAGCGCTGACGTCCGCGAGCCGCCGCATTTCGAGCGCCCTCAGCCGCCAGCCCGAAGTCGAGTATCACGTTCGGGGAGTGCTGGGAGAAGCCTTTCTCCGTCTCGGCGAGTTCGATCTCGCGGAGGAACAGATCGCGCGCGAGCAGGCGCTGAGCCACGAGATCACGCTCACACCCGATGCCGCGAGCAGCGCCGACATGCGACGCCTCAAGCTGTTGCTCGCGCGGGGCGAAAATCGGGCCGCCGCGCAGCTCGCCAGCGAGCTCGAGAGCCGGCTCGAAAAGAGCTCACCCCTGAGCGAGAACCGCTGGCTGGCGGAGGCGTATCGCGGTCTCGCGGGACAGCGCCTGGGCGATTTCTCCGGCGCCGAGGCGCAAATGCGTGCCGCCGAGAGGGGTCTCGGCGCTCTTGAGGGCGCCGGCCGATCGCGTCTGGAGGTCCTGTCGCTGCTGCTCGGCAACCTCTCGCTGCAGCGGAAGTACGTGGCGGCAGAACCCGCCGCGAAGCGCCTCGTCGAAGAGACCGCCGCTCGGCTCGGACCCGACCATCCGGACCTCGTCCGCGCTCTCGACACCTGGGCGCAGGCGCTTCGCCGGTTGCGCCACCGGCGTGAAGCGCAGAGGATCGCCGAACAGTCCGTCGCTCTCGGAGATCGAATCCTCGGGCCGGCCCACCTCGCGACCATCAACGCCCGGCTGACACTGGCTTTCGTGCTTTGGGACCTGCGCGACTTCAAGGCCGCGGAAGAAGTGGGCGAGAAATTACTCCCGCTCGCCCGGTCCGGTCTCGGCCCGGACCACCCGACGACAGCGCGTGTCGAGGAGCTCGTCGCCATCCTGCTCTCCGCGCGCGGAGAATTTCCGCGCGCGGCACTCCTCTACGCTCACGCGTTGACGGTTTTTCGCTCGGTCTACGGCGAGCTCAATCCGACCACCCTGCGGACGCTCGGCAATCAGGTGTCGTTCTTTCGCCGCCAGGGCGACGCGGTGGCCGCGCGAACGGCAACGGCGGCCATCGTGAATCTGGCGCGTCGTGCCCTGGCTCAGGACGACCTCGATCCCGTGCTGACGAACGACCTCGCCTATTTCGCCGTTTCCTGCGATCCGCCGGAGCTTCGCGATCCGGCGCTCGCCGAGGCACTCGCGGAGCGTGCCGTCCAGGCGACCGGCGGCAAATGGGTCGATGCTCTTTCGACGCTTTCCCAGGCACGCGATCAATCGGGCGATCCCGTCGCGGCGATCGCTGCGTTGAAGAGTGCCTTCGAAAACCCCGAGAGCTGGCTTTCCGGCGGTCTCGCGCGCCGCATGCACCGTCTGCTCGACGAACACGGTGCCGCCGGCGAAACCGACGCTTTTCTGGCACGCCTCGCGAGCTCCCGCCGCACGCTCTACCCGGCAGACCGCAACCTCGAGGGTGAGACCCTGCTCCTGCTCGCCATGCACGACCTCGATCGCGGCAACGCCGGGACGGCGTTGCCGCGTCTCGAGGCGGCAGATCGCTGCCTCGCGCCGGAGAATCCACCGACGGACGCACGGCGCGTGAGCATCGCGCTCGCCGCGGCGGATGCGCTCGCACAGCTGGGCAGGAAAGCGGAGGCGCGCGCGCGCCTGCGGGAGCTGAAGTCGTCCCTGCGGACGGAATCGGAGGCCGATCCCGACGATTCAGCGGCGGTCGAGAAGGCGCTGGCCGGCCTGGAGCGCCCGGATCCTAGGGTTGAAGGGCCGGCAACCGCAGCGCCAGCCAGCCCTTCACCTTGACCCAGTCGCGGTGCACCGTGCGGCTCGAGACGCCGAGCGCGACGCCGGTCTCCTCGTCGCTCAGGCCACCGAAGACCCGGCAGTCGAGCACTCTCACCCACCGCGGCTCCTCGAGCTCGAGCTCGGAGAGCGCGCGATCGATGTCGAGCCAGTTCTCGGGGGATGACATGGCGGCCGGCAGATCTCCAACGACTCCCAGTGCCAGGGGTTCGACGGCATCGCCGCGCCGCTTCCGGCTGCGACGGCGGATTTCGTCGATCAACACCTGCCGCATCGCGCGGCTGGCGACGGCGAGAAAGTGCTCGCGATCTTCGAGCTTGAGCGCTTCCGCCTTGGCGAGCCGGATGTAGGCCTCGTTCACCAGCGCGGTGGTGTCGAAGCCCGCAGCGCCACCGAGCTTTCCCCGCTGACGATGCGCCGCGAGACGCAACTCCCGGTAGAGCAGTTCGACGACTTCGTCGAGTGCCGCGTCGTCACCGCCCCGCAACCGGCGAAGCGCGACCGTGATCTCTCCGAGCTCCACTTCCACGACGCTCAGTCTAGAGCGGCCGGGCTCGCGGCGACGAGATTTCCAGGTGAGAATTCTGCGCTCACCGGCGCGAAGGAGCGCGGGCGTCGGGCTCGGAGACGCGAAAGACCTCATAGCAGCGCCGGCAGCGCGCCTCGTAGGCGTCGGTGTCCCCGACCTGAACCTGTTCGGCGCCGCCGGCGATGCGCTGGCTGTAGTGCGCCGGACCGCCGCAGCGGACGCAGACCGCGTGCATCTTGTCGACCAGCTCCGCGATCGCGAGCAATCGCGGCATGGGCCCGAACGGCCGGCGCGAAAAGTCCTGATCGAGCCCGGCGATGACGACACGCACCCCGGCATCGGCCAGGTCGGTCGCGAGATCGACGAGCCCTTCATCGAAGAACTGCGCCTCGTCGACGCCGACCACCTGGACGCCGAACTGCAGCGCAGCCTTGAGGTCCTGCGCTCCGTCGACCGAAATCGCCGCCAGCTCGCGCAGGTCGCGCGTGACGAGACGGCCCGGCTCGTGTCGCACGTCCGTCGACGGTTTGAAGACCTGCACCCGCTGGCGCGCGATCGCGGCGCGCCGAAGGCGGCGTACGAGCTCCTCGCTCTTGCCCGAGAACATTCCCCCGGCAATCACTTCGATGCGTCCGTTGCTACCGTCCATTCTCGGGTCCACCGCTAGCCCTCATCTCTGCCATCCATGACTGCAAGATATCGAGCGCGACCGCAGCGGGCAAACAGCTCGCCCATCCTGCCGACGATGCCAGGGATTCCGCAGAAGAGAGTCTTGCGAATGTTAAACTGCGGCTGTGGTCGTGCGTCTCAAGACTCCGCGCATTTTCAGCTACGACGAGGCCCTGTCCGTCTTTCCCGTCGTGCGCGACCTGACCGCCGAAGCGGTGATGGAGGTCGCGGCGCTCATCCGGGAGCTCGACGCCGACGATCTCGAGACGATCCGCCGCAGCGAGCTCGAAGCGTCGCATCAGCAAGTCGTCGAACAGTGGGCACGCGAGATCGAAGCTCTCGGTCTCAGCGTGAAAGGCCCCTGGCTGGTCGACTGGGACTGCGGTGACGGCTATTACTGCTGGCGTCATCCGGAGCCCGGCCTCGCGCATTTCCACGGCTACGACGAAGGTTTCTCCGCCCGGGTACCGATCAACTAGCGCCCCGGCGCTTCACTTCTCCACTCGGGCGATTCGACTCCGCAGGACTTTCGCCTCCCGCCGAGCCAGTTGGTTCTCGCGCCGATCGAGAATGGCCTCGAGGTCGCAGAGGCGGAGGCCGTTCAGGGTCTCGACGCAGGCTTCGGCGTTCGGGGGTTTGGCAAGCCGACCCTTCGGCGCCACCGCCAGAGTGCGCAGCCCACAGGCCGCCGCGGCGGCAAGCCCCGCCGAACTGTCTTCGATCGCGACGCCCTCGTGCGCATGAATGAGGCGCTCGGGGAGCGGCGGATTGCCGTTGAGCGCCGTCAGCGCCTGGTCGTACCCCTGAGGATCCGGCTTTCCCCGCTGCACGTCCTCGGCCGTCACGACCACCTTGAAAAATCGCGCGATTCCCGCCTGCTCAAGACCGCTCGCCACCTCGTCCCGCAGCGCGCCGCTGACGAGCGCGAGCGGCAGTCCCGCCGCCGCCGCTTCCCGCACCAGGGCGACAGCACCGGCAAAGTAGGGATAGCCCTGCCGGCGGATCGTCTCGCGGTAGTAGGCGGCTTTCCGGACAACGAGGCGCGCCACGCGGCCGGACGGCGCCGCCTCTCCCGCGGCACGGAGGGCTCCAGAAAGGGCGGTGCGATCGTCGAGTCCGCGGAAGCGCTCCGCATCGACCCGAAGCGTTGCGACGCCCTCTTCACGCAGTACCCGCAGCAGGAGCTCCGCGTGCAGCGGTTCGTCGTCGACCAGAATGCCGTTGAAATCGAACAGCAGAGCGCGGATCACGGACGGATGATAGCGGCGGATCCGCCGGGCCCTCTGGGCTAGAATGGGTCGTGCCGGGCGATCTCGACGACGCCTGACGACGCCTGACGACGCCCGACGGCGCCCGACCGCGCCCGACGACGAGCCGAGCAGAAATCGCCCGCCGGGAAGAAAACGCCTGAGCGCACGGTTATACCGTCTGAGAGGAACTCTTGCCGATGAGCCCGGAACCGCACTCCCAGCCTGAAGCCACCGCTGCCGATTCGCGCCTGCCGACGGCGGATCTTGCCGCGACGCCGGCGGTCACACTCACCGCGAAAGCGATCGAGATGATCAAGCTCACGCGCACCCAGGAAGGCATGAACGAAACGTTCGGCCTGCGGGTCGCGGTGATGGGCGGCGGCTGCAGTGGCTTCCAGTACGCGCTCGATTTCGAGCAGGAGGCCCGGCCGACAGACGAAACCTTCGAAGTCGACGGCCTGCGGGTCTTCGTCGATCCGGTGAGCGCCGGATATCTCGCCGACGTGGTCATCGACTACGTCTTCGGGATGAACGGCGCCGGGTTCAAGTTCAACAACCCCAAAGCGACCGGCACCTGCGGCTGCGGATCTTCGTTCGCCGTCTGAGCGCCCGCTGAATCTCTGAGTTGCGGTTTCATCTCCGCAACCGGGTACTCTCAGGAATCAGTCCGGATTCGATCTTCAGCTGGCGCCGAACGGCAGCGCGACGACCTCGGCGACGGAGCCGTCGGGAGCGCCGGCGACCTCGAGACGAGTTCCCGGAGCTGCGCCGCGCTGGTGAACGAGAGCCAACCCGATGGCGCCGAATTGCGGCGATGCCGCCACACTCGTCGCGCGGCCGACCGCGCGGCCGTCGAGCAGCAGCTCTGCACCGGCGAGAGGCAGAGCTCCCGTGAAGCGCAGCCCCCGCGGCTGCCGCTGCACGCCGCCGCGATAGTGGATCCGCGCCACGACCTCCTGACCGAGATAACAGCCCTTGGTGTAGGAGATCGCCGACTCACGGCCGGTCTCCTGCGGAAAGTTCTCGGCCGAGAAGTCCACGCCGAAGCGGAGCTCACCGCGCTCGATCCGCGCCAGGTCCGCCTCGCCCGGAGACAGCCGTCGCAGCTCGACACCGGAGCTTCGTTGCCATTCGCCGAGCTCGGCCTCGACCTCTTCCGCCGCGAGCGAGATCCACTGCCGCTCGTCGGCGCCGGAGGCATCGACGAGCCGGACCGCATCGCTCCCCACGCCCGGCACCAGTGCCGACGCCTGAGTTTCTGCGTCCTCTCCACCGCGCACCTCGAAATGCACCCGCCCCTCGAGGCGCCGCATCTCGACCTGCGAGGCGACCTTGTATTTCGTGAGGTGCGTGAGGATCGCCTCACCCGTGCCTTCGGGGAGCATCAGCCAGCTCCCTTCAACGCGCTCGAAAATCCGGAAATCGGCGAGGATCCGGCCTTGTCCCGTGGTGAAGAATCCGCTGGCTGCCGATCCGGGCGCGAGGTCCTTGACGTCGGCCGTGACGAGACCCTGGAGCAGCCGGAACCGATCCGGGCCCTGCAGCTCGAGCAGGTCGCATGGCCATGGCGAGAGCACGATGAGCTCCGGCCGTGCCGTGGGTCCGTCGTCCGGCAGGCGCGTCACGCGAGCACCGTCGCGAGAACGCGATCGATATCCGTCAGGTCGGCGAAAACGCTGTGAGCACCCGCCTCGGTCAACGCAGCGGCCGGCGTGCGGCCCGTAGCGACCGCAAGGCAAGGGATCGTATGCGCCCGGGCGCAATCGACATCGAGCAGCGAATCTCCGAGGATCCAGGTGGACTCCGGAGCGAAGTCGCGACCGCAGTGCTCGCTGGCGCGCAACCAGGCGACCGGCGGCAGATCGCGGCGATCGGTCTGACCGTCGCCGTAACTTCCGAAGGAGAAGTAGCGGCGCAGCCCGACGCTTCCGAGCTTGATTCCGGCGCCGCGTTCCCAGTTGCCCGTGAGGAGGGCGATCTCCACATCGTCGCGTCCGGCGAGGCGGGTCAGAAGCTCCACGACTCCCGGCAGAACGCGGACACGGTCGGGTTCGAGCGCGCGTTCGAGTCGCGCGAGATAGGCGTCCCGGACATCGCTCATCCGCGCATGAATCGTCTCGATCGGCACTCCCGCCGCCGACATCAGATCGACGACAATGCGCGGATCGGTCTTGCCGGAGAAGTCGTAGGACCCCACGTCGGCGCGCGCGCCATAGATCTCCTCGAGTGCATCGGCGAAGAGCGGCTTGGGTTGACCGCCGCAATCGATGAGTGTGCCGTCGATGTCGAACAGCAGCAGCTTCACGTGCGCCAGTCCGGACTCTTCTTCTCGGCAAGGAACGTGGCGATGCCACGCCGGCAGTCGGCGGTCGAGCGCGCTCCGGCGTTCGCCTCCGCCGCAGCATCGAGCCGCTCGGAAAGCGTAAGGCCCGGAAGATCGAGAAGCAGACGTTTGGTACGCGCAATCGACTCGGAGCTCGCTTTGCCGAGAATCTCGTCCGCGAGCCGCGCACCGGCCGCCGCGAGCTCCGGTGTCGGCGCCACGCGATTCACCAGCCCGATTTCGAGCGCCCGTTCGGCGGTGACGAAGTCGGGATTGAGGAGCAGCTCGCGAAGATCGCTGCCGCGCACGCGCATGGGCAGGAAGGTCGCGACGATCGCAGCGACGAATCCGATGCGCACCTCGCTGTAGAGAAACCGGGCGTTCTCCGCGGCGACGATGAAATCGCAGGCCGTCGCGAGCCCGCAGCCTCCGGCCACACACGAGCCCTGAACCAGAGCGAGCGTCAGCGCTTCCTGACGCAGGATCGACTCGAAGAGGTCGCGAAACCGGCGGGAGTCGAGCCGATTGTCGAGTGCAGTCGCGTTCTGCAGCGACTGCAGATGTTCGAGATCGGCGCCGGCGCAGAAATGTTTACCGGTACCCGAAAGCAGGACGGCGCGCACGCCCTCACGGCGCAGATCGCGGCGATAGATCGTGGTGAGCTCGGCCGCGAGCGCTGGCGAGAGCGCGTTGGCGCGCGCCGGATCGTTCAGGACGACGTGCAGCAGATCTCCGTCGCGACGGGCTTCGACCAGGCTCAGAGGAGCTCCCCCGGAACATCGATCTCCATTTCGAGCATTCCCTGGCCGTGGGTCTTGCCCTGGGCGTCCGTCAGAAGACTGGCGGTTCCGCCGCCGCCGAGCGCATCGTGGAGGAGGAAGTTGAGGGCCGAAAGGTTCGGCACTTCGAAACGCTCGACGGAACCGCGGCAGATTTCACGAAAGTGTTCGCGCACCCGCTCGACCGTGACCTCGCGCACGAGAACTTCGTAGAGCGCCGGCGAAGCGGCGATGAGTCCGACGTTCGAAGCGTCGCCCTTGTCGCCGGAGCGGGCGTGGGCAATGCGAGAGAGCGGAACACGCTGCGTCGCCATCTTCAGATCGCCTCCACCGTGACTTCGAGCGTGCGTTCGATCTCTTCCCGCGCAAGCAGCGCCGGCCAGTACGCCACGACCTCCTGCGCCTTCGGCCGGCCACCGGCGAAACCGGTCACGCCCGGAGGTCCCGCGGTCACCAGCGGAGCGATCTCCTTCCCGAAGCGATCCACCTTCTTGCTGTCGGCATCGCGCACCGCGAGGCGCAGCACGACCTCCGGAGGATTTTCCGGCGCAGCGAGAATTCCCGGCAGCACGCCGGCGACACCGAGCAGCTCCGTCACCGCGTCACCCGGCGCGAACGTGACGCCGGCTCGCTCGAGCCGCTTCCAGATGATGTCGGCCGCGAGGCGAGCCTTCTCGATGGCGCGAGGTCCGGAAACCGTGACCTGACCCGCGGCCTTGAAACCGTCGAGGTAGGAGGCCGAGATCTTCAGGAACGGCGTCTTCGGCCGTCCGACGATGCCGGAAACCCGCACCCGGTCCGGTCCGTCCTGCGCAATGCGGATCGACGAGAAATCGGCCGTGACGTCCGGAGTGATGTAACTTTTCGGATCGCCCATCTCGTAAACCAGCTGTTCGGAAACCGTATCGACCGTGACCATGCCGCCGGTCCCGGGATGCTTGGTGACGACGAAGCTGCCATCGGATTCGACCTCGGCGATCGGATAGCCGACCTTCCAGAGATCGGGAACCTCCCACCAGCGCGTGAAGTTGCCGCCCGTCGCCTGGGCGCCACATTCGAGGATGTGGCCGCAGATCGTTCCCGCCGCAAGCCGGTTCCAGTCGTCCTCCGCCCAGCCGAATTCGTGGACCAGCGGACCGAGCGCGAGCGCCGTGTCCGTGACCCGGCCGCAGAGCACGATGAGCGCGCCGCCATCGAGCGCCTCGGCCACCGGACGCGCACCGATGTAGGCGTTGGCGGAAGTCACCTGACCGACGTGCGGGCCGAGTGGCTTTCCCGAATCCATGTTCCTGAGCTCGTGACCTCGCGCCATCAGATCGGGCAGACGGCCGAGCAGATCGTCCCCTTCGACCACGCCGACCTTGAAACCCGAGATTCCCAGGCTCCGGGCGACTTCGAAAATCTTCTCGCGGCAGGCTTTCGGATTGAGCCCGCCGGCGTTGGTCACGACGCGGATGTTCTTCGCCACGAGCTGCGGCAGCGCGCGGCGGATGAAGTCGATGAAGTCGGTCGCATAGCCTGCGGCCGGATTCCTGAGCTTCTGCCGCATCATGATCGAGAGGGTGACTTCGGCGAGGTAGTCCATGCCGAGATAGTCGATCGGCCCGCCTTCGATGAGATGGAGGGGAGCATCGACGCTGTCTCCCCAGAAGCCCTGGCCATTGGCGATACGGACGGTTTTCATAGGCCTGCAAACGCTATCACCAGGGGGCGCTCGCCGCCCCGTGGCGAGCCGTTCACGGCGCGCCGAAACCACAGGGACCGTGAAGTTTGAGGACAGGAAACCGGTGGCCGGACGCTCGTGGCGGCGGATAGGTTGGCTCTCGGCAAAAGGGGGACCCATTCACCCGTTGCCCCGTTGCCCCGATCCCGACAAGGAGCCGCCGATGACCGTTCACCTGCCGTCCGCCGCCGCCGACTCTCTCGACCGAGAAGATCGTCGTCTTCAAATCGCTCTCCGGATGTTAGCGTCGCCGAAGTCGATCCCATCGAAGTCCCGCGCCCTCGTGTCCGAAGCCCCCACATCCCCTTACCGAAAACAACTCTCCAGCGACGACGATGTCGCGACCGCGCGCTGGCGCGCGGTGTCGGAGCGCGATCGCGCGGCGGACGGAACGTTCGTCTTCGCGGTCACGACGACGGCGATCTACTGCCGGCCTTCGTGCCCGGCGCGACGGCCGCGGCGGGAGAACGTCCGCTTCTTTGCCGCCGGTCCGGAAGCCCTCGCCAACGGCTTTCGCGCCTGCAAGCGCTGCCGGCCGGACGAGGTCGCGGCGATCGACCTCGCCATCGCGCGGGCGCGGCTTCTCCTCGACGAAGCGGGCGGCGAGCCGGTTCCGCTCGCCGTCCTCGCCGCCGACGTCAACCTGTCTCCGGGCCATCTTCAACGCGAATTCTCGCGGCGCCTCGGGCTGTCTCCCAAACAGTACGAGCTCGCCCATCGCACGGAGCGGTTGAAGCGCGAGATCGCCGGAACGCGCACGGTGCTCGACGCCGGTTTCGAAGCCGGATTCGGTTCGGCTTCGGCGGTCTACTCCGCGGCCGGGCGCGACCTCGGGATGTCCCCTGGCCGGTTCCGTCGCGGTGGCCTCGGCGTCCGCATTCGATTCGCATCGCGCCGGACCGCGCTCGGGCAGCTCCTGCTCGCGATCACCGATCGCGGCCTCTGCGCCGCGCGTCTCGGGGCGAGTGCGCCAGCGCTCCGTCGCGAGCTCGTCGCCGAATTTCCCAACGCCGAAATCGTCGAGGACCGGAAGGGGCTGGCGGAGTTTTTTGCCCGGTTCGGCTCGCTCCTCGCCGGCCGCAAGGCTTCTCTCCCGCTCGATCTCGCCGCGACGCCGTTCCAGACCCTGGTCTGGCGGGAGCTGCAGAAGATTCCGCGCGGCGAAACGACGAGTTACGGCGCGGTCGCGCGCGCGATCGGCTCCCCGCGGGCGGTGCGCGCCGTGGCGCGCGCCTGCGCGGCGAACCCCGTCGCCGTCGTCGTGCCCTGCCACCGCGTCGTGGCGAAGGACGGCGCGCTCACGGGATACCGGTGGGGCATCCGCCGGAAACGCCGGCTGCTCGACCGCGAACGAAGTTAACGCGCGAGCGCGAGGAAGAGCGCCCCGAGTTCTTCTTCGGCGCGCTTCTCAAGGCCGGCCGACGGCGGCGAGATCTCCTGAACTTCACGCAGGAGGGCCTGCGCTCGCCGGACGAGAGCCTGTCGCTCGGCGGGATTCGCCGGGAGAATTCTGGCCAGCTCGTCGAGTGACGCGAGCGCGACCCAGCGATTGCGCGCCGCCAGTCCGAGCTCCGCCCGGACCACAACGTTCCGCGCGCTCGGACGACGCGCCAGCAGCGTGTCGATCTCGCGAATCGCCGTTTCGACTTCGGACTTCTCCCCGGAGCGGCGGCGCAGGGCGATGTCGGCCACTCTTGCGGAATCCCGCAGTGGATGCAGCGGCGGGACCGAGGCCAGTCGGTCTTCGAGCCCAGGCCCGTCCGCAGCGCCGTCGGCCGCAAGAGCTCGCCAGGCCTCGACGACAACCTCCGCCGCCCGATCGCCCGCGGCGACGGCTTCAAGCCCGGCATTCCGATCCGCTCGGCCCTCCGCCCCGGGAGAGCTCTCGGAGAGCGCGAGCAGCCGGATCGCGACCTCGTCGGCACCCGGCTGTCCGCCGGCGGTCTCCGCCATCGCGATGAGAGTGGAGTTGTCAGCTCGCCGGGAAACGCCGTTCCCGCGATCGATCCAGGCGAAGGCCGCTCGCCTCGACGAGCCATCCGCGAGCTCCGTCGCGACCCGAAGCGCCCGCACCGGAGACCCGCGCTCGAGGAGGCGTCGAACGACATAACTTCCGTCGAGGCCCGCGGGCAGCTCGCGCAGCGAGTCGAACGGCGACAGGGCCTGCTCCAGAATCGCCGGATCGGCCGGCCGGCGAATGAGCTTCGGCGCTTCCGTCTGGAGGCGGTTTTCGAGATCGCGATTCGTCGTCCCGCCCGTCGAGAAATGGCGCGTCCCTTCGTCGTCGAGCAGCCGGGCGAGGAAGACGTCTTCGACGCTCTCGACGCCGAGCGGGCTCCAGTGGGCCGCGTCGCGCTCGATCGCAATCCGCGCGATCGACGGATCGAGCAGCGCCTGATCGGACGCGGCGAACAGCAGGGCTCCGCCGGCCGCGATGCGATAGCACTCGACGTGTCGGAAGACGCCACGAAGGGTCGCGAGCAGCGAACGCACGAGCGGCGCGTCGACGAAATCCGTTCCGATCCACTGGACGAACACGCCCTCCGGTTTCAGCCGGGTCCGCACGAGCGAGAAAAATTCCGCGGTGAAGAGGCTCGCGGAGCCGACCGTCCAGGGGTGCGACGGTTGCGAGACGATCGCATCGAACCGCTCCCGCGAAAGCGCCAGTGTCGTGCGCGCATCTCCCAGATGAACCCGCACGCGGGGATCGGAAAGCGGATCGACGTCGCGGTAGCGCGAAATTTCGCGATTCGCCCGCAACACTTCGGGCTCCAGCTCCACGACGTCGATCGTGCGCACGCTCTCGGGCAGATTCATGAGCGAATGCCCCGCCCCCAACCCCACGACGAGCAGGCGCGGGACCTCGGCTCGCAACGCCGTCGGGAGCAGCGTGAGCCAGCGCGCCACGGCGTACCGTGCGATGCGCCCGCCCGGCGGTTGCACGGCCGATTCAGGAAGCCCGTTCGTGCTGAGCCGCCACTCGAGGCCGTCTTTCTGGAGAAGGACCGTCGACGACTGGCCGAAGCCTGCGAACTCGAGCGGACCGGCGAAGGTGAAGCGCCCTCTCGGCCGGGCCGGGCCGCCGGCGTCGGCCTTCTCGCCGGCGAGAACCGCCGTCGGAGAGGTCTTGAGCAGCGCCCAGGGCGTCGACGGTCCCCGGAGCGCGAGGACCACGGCGAGCGCCACGGCCGCGATCGCCAGCGAGCGACGATCGCGCATCCCGGCGAGAGCGGCCGTGGCGAGAGTCAGGCAGGAGAGCAGACGGGCGAGCGGACCGAAACCGAGCGCCGGCAACAGTAAGAGGCCGACCGCCGTGACTCCGACCACGGCACCGACCGTGTTCGCCGCCAGCACGAGTCCAGTGGCGCGCGACGCGGACTCCCCGCCGCGGGTCCGGGCCCGCGCGGCCAGAGGAAAGCAGGTTCCGAGAGCGGCGGCGCCCGGAAACATGAGGACGAAGGCGAACAGCGTGGCCGACGCGAGCGGCGTGGCGTGGAGGATGTCGCTGTCGAGAAAACGCGGCATCTGATCGGCGCCGGCCATCGCCATGGCGTTCGCCGCGCCGGCGATGAAGAGCGCCACGGGCAGGGCGCGGTCCGCCTTCTGCGCCGTCGTGGCGAAACGCGCTGCGATCGCAGTGCCGACGGCGATCGCCAGCAGAAAGGTCGCGAGCATCGTCGAGAGAGCGCAGACGCTGCTGCCGAGCGCGAAGGTGAACAGACGGGCACAGACGATCTCCTGGCCGAGAGCGAGAGCGCCGGCGACGGCGGCGACCGCGACCGCGCCGGAAAATCGCGACGGTTCGACCGGGCCTGCCTCCTCGTTCGAAGTCTCTACCGTGCGCCCCGCGGTGGAGCGAGACTCGCCGCGCGAAGCCGCGACGGCCAGAAACGCCACCGCGAAGTTGAGGGCGATGCCGACATACGCGGCGCGTCCGACGCCCAGGTGTGGCAGCAGGAAGAACCCGGTGACGAGCGCACCGGCGGCGGCGCCGACGGTATTCGCCGCGTAGAGCCAACCGATGCGGCCTCCGACTTCCCCTTCCTGCCGGGCCCCCGAACGGACGAGGAGCGGCAACGAAGCGCCCATGAGGAAAGTCGGAGGAAGCAGCAGCAGTCCGGCGCCGAGGAGCTGAAATCCTGTCCTCCAGGCGACGCCGCGCGCGGATTCGAAGCCGTCGATCTCGAACACGAGTTGCTGCGCGCGAGCGGCGAGCCCGATGAGCCACGGTAGTGCGAGAGCGTAGAGGCCGATCGCGGCTTCCACGAGGCCATAGGAGAAGAGGGGCCGGAGGCTCCGCGCCGACCAGATTCCGCCCCGGTACGAACCCAGCGCGAGCCCCGACATGAAAGCCGCGAGCACGGCGACTGCGGCGAGTTCGGAGGCTCCGAAGACGAGGCCGAACTGCTGCGTCCAGACGGTCTGAAAAAGGAGAGAAGAGGCGCCCGAGAACAGGAAGCAGGCGATCGAAACGAACCAGCGGAACCGACTTCGCCGCCCCGCCGTCTCCACCCTTCCCGGCGGAGTCCCCACGTTCATTGCGACGTCGTGGGCGGTGCGAGGCCGAGATGGGCGCGGACGCCCTCTTCCCGGTATCGATAGTGACCTCTCCGAAGCGCCTCCTCCTGCACGGAGCGGAAGAGGTCCTGCCGGCGGCGTTCGATGAAATCGCGCAGGACAGCCGCCGAGACGTCGGAATAAGGCCGTACTTCCGGCTCACGGCGCTCGACGACCTCGATGATGCACAGCTCCTGGTTGAACTGGAAAGGCACCGAGAATCCCGGCGACGTCATGTCGGCCAGGAAATACCGGATCTTGGGCTCGAACGATTCGAGATCGCGCGCC
This sequence comes from Thermoanaerobaculia bacterium, assembly GCA_039932315.1. Lineage (GTDB taxonomy): Bacteria > Acidobacteriota > Thermoanaerobaculia > Multivoradales > JAGPDF01 > JAGPDF01. The sequence continues at coordinate 52,090 of JBDTQG010000001.1, read as the reverse complement.
GTCGACCAGCCGGCGTCCTGAACCCGGCCGCCCATCTGTGCGGCGAGGGTTTCGAGTTTCATCCGGCCGCTTTCAAGCTCGGACTGCGCCTTGCCGAGAGCCGTGAGCTGCGACGACGGCGATGCGCCGATGGGAATCGAGAGCATGCGCAACTTGAACCGGAGCGGGCTCTGATAGAGAAACTTGTTGTCGTCGTAGAAGCGCTCCATCTCGTCTTTCCGGGCGAGCGCGGCCTTCTCGAGCCTTTCCTCGAGGGCGCGGGAGTAGATCTCCTCGTCGAGCGCCTCTCGCTGCCGCTCTGCGAGCTCCCCCGCTCGCGCGACGGGGAATCCCTCCCGCACGGCGCGCCGGTAGGTGCGCTCCGAATCGACCCAATCTTCGTAGACTCGGTCCGCGATTTCGATCGCCGTCGCCATCGAGTTCTCCTCGGCCTGTTTCGCGCCGACTTCTTTCTTCAGATCGCCCAACGACCACGACACCTCGCCCACCCGGAGCAGGATCTCGGAATCTCCGAGAGCGAGCGCGCGATGCAACGCTTCCTGATCGAGAATCTTGGAGCTCTCGGGCAGCGGCTCTTTCTCGGCGAGCTCGCGAACCGCGCGACGGCGGCGGTCGGCGAAAATTTCCCGCGCCAGCAAGGCCCTGACGTCCGCGAGCACGAAACGCTTCTCGGGGATGACGTCGGTCGCCTGAAACAGGAGCACCCCTCCCGGGATCGGAACGGGTTCGCTGACCTGGCCTTCGCCGAGGGCGAAGACGATTTTTTCGAGTGCCGGCGGCAGGCGACCCCTGGAGATCGTGCCGAGACGGCCGCCGAGCGCGCGGGTTTCCGACTGCGAGTAAAGGCGCGCGATCGACGAGAAGCTCGCGCCCGCCTCGATCCGCCCTTTGAGGTCGCGAGCTCGCGCGATGACCGACGCTTCGCTCTCTCCCGGCTCGGCCCGCAGCAGGAGATGCCAGACGAAGCGCTGCGCCGGCCGGACGAAACGATCTCCAGCGGCGGCAAACGACGCCGCGATGTCCGCCTCGGTGGGAAGATGGATCTGGCCGTATTGAGTCGCCCGGTAGAGTTGAACGACCGTACTATGTTCGATCTTCGGTCCGACCGAACCGAGCCCGGTCACCGCCCGATCGCGCTCGTTCGAGTCTTCCGGAATCAGCAGCTGGCGCAGGGCGAGCTCCCGAGTGGTGCGGGAGAAGGCTTCGAGCAACTCCGGAGCACGATCCGCGGAGGTCGCACCCCCTTGCGCATTGAGCCGGCGTTCGACCGCGGCGAAAGAGATGGCGCCGCGATCCGTCGTGGCGGCGCTCGCAGGATCGTCGGCCGGCGTCCGGCAGCCTCCGAGTGCGACGGCCAGAAGGAGAGCCGTGAGGATTCTTCGCGTCACGGCTGCACACCTTCGACCAGCCGTCGCGCCTGTTCGGCGAGCTGGGCATCCGGACTCTCCACGGCGATGCGCTGCGCGAGCTCGTGCGCCGCTTCGCCACGGCCGGTCGCCTTCAGGAGCACGACGCGGGCGATCTGCGCTTTCCAGTAGACGGGGTCGAGCTCGATCGACCGGTCGAGCTCGCGCTCGGCGTCCGGATATCTCTGCTTCGCCATGAGAAAGGTCGCATAGTTCAGATGCGAAATGGGATCGAGGGGTTGGCGGGTCACCATTTCGCGGAACTCCGCTTCGGCGGCCTCGTCCCGGCCCGCCGTTGCGAGCAGGATCGCGAGACTCCGCCGCGCCGGGCCGAACGCCGCGTCGAGCGCCAGAGCGGCCCGCAACTCCTTCTCGTGACCGGCAGCATCTCCCTGGGCGCCCGACATCTCCGCGACGAGGTAGAGGATCGCGGCGGACGGAGCCTCTTTCGCGACGCGCCGGGCCAGGGCGATGCCGCGCTCGCGATCTCCGCCGGCGAAGAGCTCCGTCGCCACCCGCTGGTAGTTGTCGGCGTTCGGCTGCGAAATCGGACCGCTCTCGGCGATCGTCGCGGCCTCCCGAACCCGTCCCAGCCCGAGCTCGGCCGAGACCATCAACGCCAGATAGAAGGGATTGTGCGGATCGCGCTGGATGAGAAGGACCGCCAGTTCGCGCGCCGCCAGAAAGTCGCCCTTCTCGAGGCTCGACTTGCAGCGGCTCCAGATCGAGACCTGCGAGATGTGGTCCTGCGGCGCGTCGCCGTCGCGGCGCAGCCGCTCCTCGACCGAGGGCGCCTCACCGGCGAGACTCAGATATCCGAGAGCTGCGAGCCGGCTGCGCGTTTCGGCATCGACCTCGGAAACGGCGCTGGCGGCGCTGGCCCTGGCGTGCCGGTCGACGAAGGTCTGCAGGGCCGCCTCGAGCCGCGAGGCCTCCGCGGAGGGGGCGAGGTTGTGGATCTCGCTCGGATCCTTCCGCAGATCGTAGAGCTCGATGCGCGGCCCGAACAGAAGCTTCCACTGTTCGAGAAAAAGCGCCCGCTGCTCTCCCCAACCGTAGGACAAGCGCGGCGAGAGCGTCTCCGAATAGTAGGCCCGGCGATCGCCCGGCACCGCCTCGGGATTCGTGACGGCCGTCACGAGGGAGCGACCCTGCGCCTCGCCGTCCGCCGGCAGGCCGAGAAGGTCGAGCAACGTCGGCACGATGTCCACCGTGCCGACGCGTTCGGCGATCCGAAGCCCGGCAGGCCCGCCCGGGAACTTGAGGATCATCGGCACGTGCAGCGTCGCCTCGTAGAGGAGCATCGAATGCGTGTCCTCCTCGTGCTCTCCGAGACCCTCTCCGTGATCCCCGACGACGAGGACGATGGTACGTCCGTCGACGCCCTGACGTCGCAGCTCCTCGAAAAGCACCCCGACGGCCTGATCGACGTACGCGATCTCGCCGTAGTAGAGATTGTGGGGATAGAGATCGGAGAAGGGTGGCGGCGGCACATGGGGCTGATGGGCGTCCCAGTAGTGGACCCAGGCGAAGAACTGCTTCTGTCCGTGCTCCCGCAACCAGGGCAGGATCGCGTCGTTGACGCGCGACGCGGGTCGCTCGTCGAAGAACATCTTGAACGGCACGCGCCGCCGACCGCCTTCGTCTTCCGTCGCGACCGTGATGTGGTCGTCGTAGAAGTCGAAACCCTGGTCGAGCCCCCAGTTCTTCGTCAGCGGAAACGCTCCGATCGCCGCTCCCGTCGCGAATCCTCTCTCGTGGAGCCTCTCGGCCAAGGTCGAGCTCGAAGGCGCCAGCTTGAAGCGGCCGTTGTCGCGGACCCCGTGCGCCAGCGGGTAGGTGCCGGTGAAGATCGTGGAATGCGACGGCGTCGTGATCGGCACCGCGGTCATCGCGTTTTCGAAAACGATTCCCTCGCGCGCCAGGCGGTCGAGATGAGGCGTCCGGATCCCGGCGTTTCCGTAACAGCCGAGAGCATCGGCGCGCGTCGTGTCGAGCGTGACGACGAGAAGATTCCACGGCTTCTCGCGGCTGCCGCAGGCGAACGCAAAAAGCGCCAATACGGGAAGCAGGCTCCGCAGCTTCACGAGTCTGCTCCCGGATCCCGCGCGGCGTCGACGATCGTGCGTCGCAGCTGCTGGACCGCCGCTTTCCGGCGCACGGCGACCCTCCAGCTCTTCACCTCGGGCTCCGCCTCGGCCGCCGTCTTCTCCCGCCGCTCGCGCTCGGCAACCAGTTCGAAGATCCGCAGGCGCCGGCCCTCCTGCACGGCGGCCGTGAACCGGCCCACCGTCATTCCGCCGATCGCGCTGGTTGCGTTCCGGCCCAGAGCCCAGATCTCGTCGTCCGCCAGCCATCCCAGGTCCTCGAGTCTCCCCTCGGGCGCGACGGCGTCCCGAACCTTCTCGAGTGTATTCGGCCCGGGCTCCGCCGCGGCGAGAGTTCGGCCCGCCGCGAGAAAGGATTCGTACATGCCGCCACTCTTCGTCCGGTCGATGTCGATCGTCAGAGCGCGGAGATGTCGCCGGCGCGGCTCGAACCAGCTCGAGCGAGTCGATTCCCACGCCGAGCGAACCTCCTCCTCGGTCGGCTCACCGACCGCCGACGCGGCGAAATCGTCCGCGGCGAGCTGCGCCCGCACGGCGAGACTCCGGTAGCGGGAGAGGAGAGCGTCGTCGGCGCCCTCGACCCAGCCCAGGGCGCGCGCTTCGGCCTCGAGAAGCCGGCTGCGCGCCGTTCCGGGAGACTCTTTCGAGCTCTCTTCCGGCTGCCCGGCGGCCAACTTCCCGGCGACGCGAGCGTCGATTTCGGCGCGGCGGGAAGCGACGCGCTCCTCGAGGAGCTCGCTCTCCACGACCGACCGGTCCGCAGCGAAGGAGGGCTCGTATCCGGGATCGATTCCGCCGCACAGCAGCAGCACCGCGCCCCCCGGCAGGTCGATGACCGGGGAGAGATCGCCGGGTTTCATTCCGGAGACGACGCGCGCGAGCTCCGGAAGAAGGTCCTCCGGCGCGACGAAGCCGGCGGCGCCGCCGCGATCCCGCGTCGAAGAGTCCGATTCCGCCTGCGCGAGAAGGGCGAAAGACTCGCCGGCGACGACCCGGTCGCGCAGATTCTCGAGGCTCTTGCGGGTCGCTGCCCGCTGCTCTTCGGAGGCGCCGTCGGGAAAGCGCTTGAAGAGATCCGAGAGCCGGACGAGGCGCGGCCTGCGGAGACGCTCCCGCCGGACCTCGAAGGCAGCCCGTACCTCGGCTTCTCCCGGAACGGCGACTCGACGGAGCTGCTCTTCGAGGTGGCGCGCCGCGAGCTCCTCGGCGAGCCGGTCCAGCCGCAGCTGGAGCTCGGGCGTCGAATCGTCCGCCAGCCGCTCCGCGAGAGCGTAGAGGATGACGATCTCCTCCGCTTTCCGTTCTCGGGAGAGACTCGAACTCGCGCCGTCGGTGAGCTCGACATATCTCGACCAGGCGGCGATGTCGGCGTCGGAGACGTCCTTCAGGCGAAGAGGCGCTCCGGAAGGGGAGGCACCGAGCGCCAGGCCGACGCTCGAGAGGAGCCAGGCGCCGACGATCGCGGAGAATTTCATCGTTGTTCTCGGACTCCCCGGACATGAAAAGGGGCACCCTGGAAGAGTGCCCCTCGCAAAATCCTGCTTGATTCGAGCTTATTCGACGCCGAACTTCATCAGCTCCACGGGAAGGTTGTCGCCCGTGATGCGGAAGATCGCGTTGATCGTCCCGAGGGACGTTCCCGTACCGGCAACCGTGGTGACCGTGGGTACGAACATGGTCGAATTGAACGGAACCTTCAGCCCATGGAAGCCCATGCCGGGATCCACGCCGCCCATCGTCAGCGCGACACCGTCGCACGTCGAATTGAGCGCCACATCGCCGTTGCAGGTCGCGTAGTCGGAATTCCGCAATCCGCCCTGGAGCTGTCCGCTGTGCGCCACAATCGCCATGGTCAGCGGAACCACCGCAGTTCCCATGGTCGCCGTCGCCGAAGAGGGCAGGCTGGAGACGAGTTCGCGGTGGAGCAGCATGAAGGACGCCGGCTCCTTGTCCCAGATGCTCAGGACCATGCTCGTTCCGTAGTTGCCCGCGATGCGGAACGACGCCGAGGCGACGCCGTGCGGATCGACGGGCGGCGTGAACAGGTTACCGACCGTGCCGCCGAGCGTTCCGTTGCGGTTGAAGGGAACGTTGTTGTCGTAGGTGATCGTGCCGGAGCCTTCGGGAACGACGCCGTTCACCGAGGGACGCATGTGGGCCTTGACGCGCGGAGTCCCCGGGGCGGCCTTGCGCGCGACGGCGGCGGAAGCACCTGTCGGAGCGGTCTTGGCCGGCTTCGCCGCGGCGAATGCCACCGAAGCCGCCAGCGGAAGCATCATTGCGGACATCATCCATCGCTTCATCTGGAACCCCCTCAAAGTGAACGCCTTGAGGCCGAAGCCTACGAATTGGCGGATTACTTGTCAAACAGGTCACACCGGAGGAGAGGAGGTACCGCGGCTCTCCATCCGCCGGGAGGGGCCTCAAGATGGCGGAGGGGGAGGCGCCGTGATCAATCGCGATCCGCGTTCGAAGGTGAAGTACGACCAGGCCCACTGGGTGAAGACGATGAGCCGGTTGTTGAAGAGTGCCAGCGAGACGACGTGGACGAACACCCAGGCGAGCCAGGCGAAAAAGCCGCCGATGCGGACTCCGCCCCGTTCGAGAATCGCGAAGTTGCGTCCGACGACCGCCATGTCCCCCTTGTTGAAGTAGCGGAAGGGGCCGACTCCGCTGCGCCCGGCGACGCGGGCGGCGATCGTCCGGCCGGCGAAGCGGCCGCCCTGAATGGCGACCTGCGCGACCCCGGGGAGCTGCTTGCCGTTCTGCTCGCGGGCGGAGACATCGCCGACGACGAAAACCTCCGGGTGCGACGTCAGCGAAAGATCGTCTCCCACCTTGACCCGGCCCGCGCGGTCCGTTTCCGCGGCAAGCCAGGCGGCTGCCGGGGACGGCTTGACGCCGGCCGTCCACAGCACGACCCCGGCATCGATTCGTTCGCCGCCGACCTGTACGCCGTCGGCATCGACGAGCTCGACGGCCTTGCCGCAGCGCACCTCGACGCCCATCTTCTCGAGGCGCCGCCGTACTTTCGCCGCGAGGTTTTCGTGAAACGTCGGCAGAATCCGCGGACCGGCTTCGAGCAGGACGATCCGCGAACGGCGCGGATCGATGCGGCGAAAATCCCTGGCAAGAGTCGCCCGCGTGAGCTCGGCGAGCGCCCCGGCCATCTCGACTCCGGTCGGTCCCGCGCCGACGAGAACGAAGGTCAGGAGATCCGGCCGGTCTTCGGGATCCGCCTGCAGCTCCGCGCGTTCGAACGCTCCGAGGACCGCCGCGCGCATCGCGGTCGCGTCTTCGATCGTCTTCAGCGCGGGGGCGAACGGAGCAAATTCATCGTGGCCGAAATAGCTCTGCTTGACGCCGGTGGCGACGATCAGGAAGTCGTAGTCAAGCTCGACGTGACCGCGTTCCGGAGCGGACAGAAACACCTTGCGACGCGCGGCATCGACTCCGGTGACTTCGGCCATCGCCACCGTGGCGTTCTTCTGGCGCCGCAGAACCTGCCGGATCGACGCCGCGATGTCGCCCGGGGCGAGGCCAGCGGAGGCGACCTGATAGAGCAGAGGCTGGAAGAGATGATGGTTCTTGCGGTCGACGAGCGTGACGCGCACCGCTGCGCGCGACAGCGCCTTCGCCGCCGCGAGACCGCCGAAGCCGCCGCCGAGAATCACTACCCTGGGCAAATCACCGGTCATTGCAGGCATTCCGCAGGCATTCCGCAGGCATTCAATACCGCTTTCTGGCTTCACTCGTGCGGCAAAGTCTATCGCCTGCCGTAACATCCCTCCCATGGGCCAGAAGAAGAGCGCGTCGTCGAAGAGCCGGGATCTCGAAAAGCTGCTGGCGCGCTTCCGCGTCACCGAAGGGAAGCGATTCCATCTGAACGACATCGATCCGGGCGACACCGCCGGTGTCGACAAGGATTTCGCGAAAGCTGCACACGCCAGCGGAATCGAACGCCTGGCGGGCCTGCAGGAGAGGCTCTACGCCGAGGACCGCCAGGGGGTGCTGGTGATCTTCCAGGCGATGGACGCCGCAGGCAAGGACGGGGCGATCGACTACGTATTCTCCGGCGTCAATCCGCTCGGCTTTCAGGTCTTCTCGTTCAAGCAGCCGTCATCCGAGGAGCTCGACCACGACTTCCTCTGGCGCACGTCGCGATCGCTGCCCGAGCGCGGACGCATCGGTGTCTTCAATCGCTCCTACTACGAAGAGGTCCTCATTGTCCGCGTTCACCCGGAGATCCTCGCCGGTCAGCGCATTCCCGGCAGTGTGATCTCGAAGAGCATCTGGGAAGAGCGGCTCGGGGACATTGCGGCGTTCGAGCGCTATTTTTCACGCCAGGGATTTCTCATCCTGAAATTCTTCCTTCACGTCTCCCGGGACGAACAGAAGGCGCGCTTCCTCTCCCGCCTCGACGAGCCGGAGAAGAACTGGAAGTTCGCGCTTGCCGATGTGCGCGAACGGGGGCACTGGGACGACTACATGAAAGCCTACGACGAGGCGATCCGTGCGACGGCCTCCGAACATGCGCCCTGGCACGTCGTCCCGGCCGATCACAAGTGGTTCACGCGCTACGTCGTTTCCGAAACGATCATCGCGGCGCTCGAGGGACTGAAGCTCGCCTTCCCCGAACCGGCGATCGCGCCGCAGCAGATCGCTACAGCGCGGAAAGAGCTGGCCAAGAGCTGAACGGCGATTCAGAGGATCATCGCTTCCGGCGCGCGCCGAGCCCGGCGACCTCGTCGTGGCGGAAGCAGCCCGCAAGATGATCGTTCACACATCCCACCGCCTGGAGGTAGGCGTAAAGGATCGTCGAGCCGACGAATTTGAAACCCTGCCGGGCCAGCTGCTTCGACAGCGCATCCGATTCGACGCTCGTCGTCGGAACGCCGGCGACGCCGCCCGGGGCGGCGATGCGGTTGTCGCGTGACCTGCCGTCGAACGGCTCCCAGACGACCGATGCGAGAGTTCGTCCGCCCTCCTGCAGCGCGAGATAGGCCTTCGCATTACCGATCGTCGCGGCCACTTTGAGACGATTGCGCACGATCCCCGGATTCGCCAGAAGCGAGGCAACCTTGTCCGCGCCGTAGCGCGCGATCTTCTCCGGATCGAACGCGTCGAAGGCCTCGCGATAGTTCTCGCGTTTCCGCAGGATCGTGATCCACGACAACCCCGCCTGCGCCCCCTCGAGAATCAGCATCTCGAACAGATGCCGCTCGTCGAACGACGGCACCCCCCACTCGGTGTCGTGATAGCGCTGATACAGAGGATCGCTCCCTGCCCAGGCGCAGCGAATCGGTTCCTGGTTTCTCGTCATCAGCGAGCGTTCTCCTCGGGCAACGACCTCCATCCTATGCACGCGCTGCTGCGCTCGCGAACCGGCCCCGGCGCATAGACTCCACCGCATGCAAATGTCCTCTCTCGCCGGTCAGGTCGCGATTGTCACCGGCGCGAGCTCGGGAATCGGACGGGCGATCGCCGCGGAGCTCGTCGGCGCCGGAGCGCATGTCATCCTCGCGGCCCGGCGTGCGGCGGCGCTGGATACGGTGGCGACGGAGCTCGCGCAAGGGCCCGGACGGGCCATCGCCGTGCTGACCGACGTTGCCGACGAATCGGCGATCGAACGTCTCGTCGCCCGCGCTATCGGCGCTTTCGGAAGGCTCGACATTCTGGTGAATGCCGCCGGCATCGGCGGATTCGGACTCGTCCACAAGCTCGACGCGGCGCTCCTCGACCGGATCTGGGCGGTCAACGTGCGCGGCGCGATCCTCGCGGCGAAACATGTCGTGCCGATCCTCGCCGGGCAGGGGCACGGCGCCATCGTCAACATCGGCTCGGTCTCGTCGAAGCGCGGCTGGCCGCAGGGAACGCCCTACGTGGCCTCGAAATTCGCCCTGCGCGGCTTCACCGAATGCCTGCGCCAGGAGATGCGCGACAGCGGTGTGCGCGTCGTCCTGATCTGTCCCGATCTCACCGCCACCGGCTTCTTCGCCGCGTCGGGCGTCGCACTCTCGGGACGCGAGCCCTTGCTCGAGGCCGCAGAGGTCGCAGCGACGGTCCGTTTCGCGCTCGAGCTGCCGCCAGGAGCGGACGTCTCCGAGCTCGACATTCTTCCCGGCAAGCGACCGCCGCACGCACCTCGACCTGCGCCCGCGGAGACGACACCATGACCGCGGGCCGGCTCGCCGGCAAAATCGCCGTCGTCACCGGCGGCGCGCGCGGTATCGGACGCGCGACGGTCGAACGTTTCCGCCTCGAAGGCGCCGAGGTCGTGGTCTGGGACCTCGATGCCGGATCGGCGGAGAATCCGGTCGCAGGTTTCGAATGTGTCGACGTCGCCGACGCACGCGCGGTGGCGGAGGCGGCTGCGGCGCTCGGAGAAAGAGTGCCGGGCGTCGACATCCTGATCAACAACGCCGGCATCAATCTCGCCCGCTCGCCGGCGGTCGGCGACGTGACCGCCGAAGAGTGGCGCCGGGTGCTCGACGTCAATCTCTCCGGCGCACTCCACTGCACCCAGTCGATTCTGCCGCTCCTCCGCCGGCGCGCAGCCGACCGGGGGGGGCGGGGCGGGCGGATCGTCAACTTCTCTTCGATCCTCGCCGTCGCCGGTTTTCCCGGCCAGACCGCTTACGCCGCCGCCAAGGCCGGGCTTCTCGGCCTGACCCGGGTCTGGGCGCGCGAGCTCGGGCCGGCTGGCATCACGGTCAACGCCGTCGTTCCGGGCTACATCGAGACGGGAATGAACAGCGCCGCCGCGGTCGAGTTCAGGAAGGCGATCGTCGCCCGTACGGCGCTCCGCCGGCTGGGTGCCGCCGACGACGTCGCCCGCGTCTGCCTCTTCCTCGCCTCCGAAGACGCCGCCTTCGTCACCGGCGCCGCGATCCCCGTCGACGGCGGCCTCGTCGGCTGAGGCGGCACGATGGCGCCGGTCTCGTCGATCCGTGGGGCAGGGCCAGACCGCAGGTGAGGCGTGAAGCGGCCGTCGTGCGAGGGCTCGCGCCTACGGCACTGACGCCGACCAGGCGCCGGTGCCGCCACTTTCAAAGCCGTCGCTGAACAGGGCGGCGGAGAGGAGGGGGACGCAGGCGGAGAGCTCGGAGGTGTTGCCGTTGTCGTCGGTGACGGTGGCGGCGACGTAGCGGTCGGAGGCGTCGGGGTAGCCGGTCGAGAGCCACTCGGTCGTGAAGGCTGCTTGGCCATTCTGCAGAAACGGCGCGTTGGTGATCGCGACGTCGACCGAACCGTGAAAGAGGGCGGCCTCCCCGTGCGCCGGTCCGCCGCCCGAGCCGTCGCACGACGCGCTCGAGTACACGTCGATCCGGTAGTCGCCGTTGGTCGAAGTCAGGGTCCCGGAGAGACGGATCTGCCCGCCGGCGACGAGAGCGCTCGCGAGCGTCGGGAAATTCACACCGCGGTTGGCGAGATCCGCCGCCTGAATGCCGCCGTCGTTGTCGATCGGATCGACCCCGGGCTCGGCGAGGTCGATTCCCAGGCCGTCATTCGATTGCAGACGGTTGGCCGACAGGCGATTGCGCTGGCCAGAAACGACACGGATGCCAGCTCCGCCGTTGTAGGCGATCGCATTGGCGAGCACCAGGTTGTCGTGAGCAGCCTCATCGACAAGGATGCCGTGGCTGCCGTTCGGCAGATCGAGCGGCACGCCGATCTGGTTCGTGGCACGGTAGCCGATGCGGTTCGACTCGATCCGGTTGTCGTGCGCGGCGACCGAGCGCAGGACAACGCCTTCTCCGACGCTGTCGCCGATCGTGTTGTCGCGCAGCCCGTTGCCGGCGCTCGCAACGAGGACGCCGATGCCGTTGCCGGCGCCGGTACTGCCGGTACGCCCCGTTCCGATGTAGTTGCCGACGACGAGATGGTCGCCCGAGGGCGCCCCGCTTCCGCCGGCGGAAAGCAGAGCCAATCCTTCTTCGGTCGCATTCGCGAACACGTTGCGGTGGGCGGGCGAAGCTCCTCCGACCAGCGCGTGCGAGGCTCCGCTGGCGAGAATGAGGTTCCTTCGATTGGCGCTGAAGAAGGTCGTACCGGCGAGATCGCCACCGGGCCCCAATCCGAAGCGGTTGCCGGCCAAGACGTGCCCGGAGCCACTGGCGAGGTAGACCGCCTCATCGGCGAAGCCGCCCATGGCGAGGCCACGGATCTCGACGCGCAGGCTCGTGGCGCCGCCGGTCGGCATCTCGAAGGCATGGCTCACCGTTCCCGACGCGCGCACTCCGACGCAGATCGTCGAGTCGTTGCCGATCGACAGCGTGTTGGAGTGTGAGCCCGGCTGGGAAGTGCCGTCGATCACCACGGAGCTCACGATGTCGGGCAGCGACGAGGTGATCGAGATGACGTTGTCCTTGCAGGCCGCCGGCAGGTCGAAGAGGATCCGGGTGAGATCGGAGTTCGCATTCGCGTCGAGGATCGCCTGGCGCAACGTGCCCGCGCCGGAGTTCGCGAGGCTGGTGACGGTGACCTCGGGGAGCGCGGTGCCCTGGCGCTCGTAAGCGCCGCGGTCGAGTCCGCTGCCGATCGGCCGGGGGTTGCCGAGGAGATCGAGCGACGGAATGCCGGTCGGAATCCAGGTCGTACCGGTATTGACCGCCGGCGAGCCCGCGGCGAGCCGGTAATCGTGAACCGTGCTCGAGACGAAGCCCGGATCGCCGTGGGTGTTGCCGACATCGATCGTCGGGTTCGGACCGACGTAGGTGAGGTAGATGTTGTACAGGAGCGCCGGCGCGAAATTGCTGCCAAGGTCATCGCTCGTGCCATCGCCGCCCGCGGCGTCGTGCCCCCAGATCAGATTGTTCACCACCACGGCGTACGCCGGCTCGAGCCCTGCGGGGACGCCATAGGAGTAGTGCGTCGACGCTGCCAGAAAGAGGCCCGACTGGGCATTGTCCACGATCGTGTTGTGGCTGACGTTGAGCGTGCCGTCGCGGCCGGCCTCGAGCCGGACGGCCGCGCGCTCGCCCGAAGGCAGACCCTGGCCGGGGTCGACTCCATAAACCAGGTTGCCGGTGAACTCAACGTCGGCCTCGGCGGCGCCGACGACTTCGAAAGCCCCCACCCAGCTGCGAATCCGGTTGTTGCTGAAACGCAGCGTCGAATTCGCCGTGACGACCTCCACCCCCACCAGGCCGGTCTCGTAGCCTTCGAAACTCAGACCGTCGACCGCGAGATCGCCGATCGACAGCAGTCGCATGTACTGCAGGCCGCTCGCGACGATCCGGGTTCCCCCGGCGTTGAGCGAGCGGCTCGAACAGCCGGCGTTCCAGCCGCCGGAAAGGGTGAGCTTTCCGAAGGAGGTATAGGCGGTGGCGCAATGCTGATTGAACGGCGGATCGCTGCACACGCGCTGGGACCCCTGCTCCGGGAAGTCGACGCCGGTGTAGGTCCCGGCGACGACGCGAATGTCGACCGCCTCGGCCGGCTCCTGCCCGTCCTCGGGAATGCTCCACTCGACGCCGTTCGCGAGCGCCGCCTCGAGCCCGGCGACGCTGGCGACACAGGAGACGACCGTTGCCGCGGCGGGGGCTCCGGCGAACAGGCAAGCGACGGCGATCGTGGGGGGGAGAAGCGCGAAAGCGGTGGGGCGGCACTTGGGACGGCGCATGCGGTTCATTCCTCCACTGAGGAGAACGGCGAATCCGCCGCAATGGCGACAGATCGTCGTCCTGGGCTCGCCTCCCGCAGCCTCGCCAAGGTCGCCTCGAGCCGCCTCTTTCGATGTGTCCGGCGCCGGCTGTTGCTGGCGGTCCGCTTTTTCCTCTTCTGGTCATGAGCGGATCGAATCGACCGGCGAAGTGGCTGCACATCGCACTCTGGCTGCTGCTTGTCGCGCCCATCGCCGCCGAGGCCATCGGGCCGCAGATCTCCCTTCCGCCGGACTACGTGCGCATCACCAATGCGGCTGCCTTTCCGGGCCCTGAGTATTCGGTCGGCTGCACGTGGAGCCTTCATCCGGGCGGCGGTCGCGTCGTCTACATCTACGACGAAGACGATGCGAACGACCGTCGCGGTCTGGGCGAGCAGGGGGTCTCGCCGCGCTACGCGCAGGACGCCCGGCTCAACGGCAGCCCGGTATCCGGCGGCACGGTGAGCTCATTCGAGATCTATCCCGACGGTGCCGGCACGCTCTCCCTCTCCGACGAAGTCGTCGCCGGCCGCCTCCAGCTCTTCACCGTCGACAGCCGCGTCTTCGGCGACGGCTTCGAGGAGGGAACGATCGCGGCCTGGGCCGACTCCCCGCAGCGCGGCGGCACGCCTTCAGCTCGACGACCTCGCGAGCTCCGAGCGCAGTGCGGCAAGACTGCGCTCCAGGGACGGACTCGGCGCCTTGTTGGTGAGGCCCGCCTCCGCGGCGGAAAGGTGGGTGCGGGCGCGCTCCGCCGCGCCCGCCTTCCCCTCCGCGAGCTCGAGACGGGCGAGACCCACCTCTGCCTCCGAGATCAGCAGATTTCCCTTCCCGAGCTTTTCGTTCGCGAGGGTCAGTGCCTCACCGATCACCTCGCGAGCCGCCTCGACTCGGCCGAGCTTGCGCAGTGTCCCCGCCCAGTTCAACCGCATGCGGACGAGTCGCGGATTGTCGAACTCTCCCGCCACACGGAGCGCGGCGACGGCGCGTTCGAACATCTCCTCCGCTTCGATGGCACGCCCCTGCTCGCTCACCACGTTTGCGGCGTTCGCAAGGGCCACCGCGGTCAGCGTCGACTCCGCACCGCGATCTCTGGCGTAGCGATCCCGCGCGCGAAGAAACGCGGCTTCGGCTTCCGCGAACCGCCCGAGATCCGCGAGCGCGAGACCGGAGTAGTTGTCCACCGCGGCGAGCTCCGGATGATCGAGCGGAGCGTAGGTCGCGCGCGCCTCGGCGAGATCGGCCAGAGCTTCTTCCTGTCTTCCCGCACGCGACAGACGCAGGCTGGTGATCACCAGCGCTTCCGCCAGAGTCGGATGACCGGGGCCGTACACCTTCCGCATGCCCGCAACGGCGCGCTCGAAGAGCGGCAGCGCTTCCGCCGATTGTCCATCGGTATCGAGCGCGGTCGCGAGACTGACGACGACGGCGAGCGCCTGTGCCGAGTCCGGACCCTCGATGGCCTCGAACCGCGCGAGAACGCCGCGCAGAATCCGCGCGGCTTCGCCGAAACTGCCGGCTTCCGTTTCGAGGACGGCGAGATTCGACAGATGTTCGAGGGTCTCGGAGTCGTCGCCGCCGAGTACCGTCGTGAAGATGGCGACGGCGCGCTTTTCGTCACCGCGCGCGCCAGCGATGTCATTGCCGATGAACTTCACCTGCGCGTTGGCCGAGAGTGCGCGCGCGAAATCGACCGAGCCCTCTTCGCCGCTCGCCGCGAAATCCGCCAGCGCCTGAGTGAGATGCGTTTGTGCATCCTGCACTCGACCGCGCCGGACCAGCGCGACCCCGAGAGTCGTCAGGCTCCTCGCGTGCTCCCGGGAATGGGGTCCGAAGAGGCGGGCGCGCTCCGCAACCGCGGTTCCTGCACTGGTGAGCGCTTCGTCCAGGAGTCCAAGGCTCGACTGAATGCCTGCCACCGTGTCGAAGAGCTCTGCGCGCACCTCGGGTTCGTCGGCGAGCCCGGTCGTGAGCCGCCGCGCGCCTTCTTCCAGAATCTGACGCGCGGGCATCTCGGCCCCCTTGGTGCGCGTCGGGTCGGCTTGCTCGAAGACGGAGACCAGAAATCCCTTGACGCGCTCGGCCCGTTGCGCTTCCTGGCGCGCCGCTTCGGCCGCCGCAGTCGCTCGCCGGGTCTGCACGATCGACACACTGAGGCCCGCCACGAGAGAGAGCAGCGCGACCGCCGCCGCGGCCACTCCAAGGCGATGGCGCAGGACGAACTTGCCGGTCCGGTAGCGGACGGAATCGGGGCGCGCCGCGATCGGCCGCTCCTCCAGGTAGGCATGGAGATCGGCAGCGAACGCCGGCACGGAAGCGTAGCGGCGCTTCGGCTCGCGCGCCAGCGCCTTGAGAACGATCGTGTCGAGATCGGCATCGATGGGAGAGCGACCCGGCCGCGGTGCATGCGAGGTGGCGTTCGCGTCAGCTCCCAGGCGACGCAGACGCAGCGACGGGCGTTCGATGGTTTCGTCGGCGACATCAGACACCAGCGTCGGCGCGGAGCTGCTGCGACGCCGATGCGGCAGCTCACCGGTCAGCAGCTCGTAGAGGATCATGCCGAGCGAATAGACGTCGGTCGCCGTGGTGACCGGCTCACCGAGAATCTGCTCGGGCGCGGCATAGGCCGGTGTCAGCGCACGGAATTCGGTCCGCGTCACGTTCGGATCCACTCCCGATTCGAATCCGGGCTCGAGCAGCTTCGCCAGCCCGAAGTCGAGGAGCTTCGGTGCGCCAGCCGAGGTGACGAGAATGTTCGAAGGCTTGAGGTCACGATGGACTACAAGCGATCGATGCGCGAAATCGACCGCTTCCATCACCGCCAGAAGGAGGCGAATCCGCGCCCGCAGATCGAGGTCGCCGTCGGCGGCGAAACGGGTGATGGGCACTCCATCGACGCGCTCCATGGCGAACCACGGTCGCCCGTCGAGCGCGACGCCACCATCGAGCAGTTTGGCGATCGCCGGATGATCGAGGCGCGCGAGGAGCTGGCGTTCGATGGCGAACCGGGCGACGACTTCGCTCCGCGCCATGTTCGCCCGCACGAGCTTCACCGCCGCGCGCTGTTCGAATCCACCCTCGACGCGTTCGGCGGCCCAAACCTCGCCCATCCCCCCGGCGCCGAGCTTCTCGCCGAGCCGCCACGGGCCCAGGCGCTCGGGCGGCGGGGGCTCGCCGGGGAGATCGCTGAGCAGCTGCCTCTCGGCGGCCGCGGCAACCTCGTCGCGCAGGCCCTCTATCGGTCCGATCGATTCGCGGTCGAAGGCGAGCATCCGGGCGACATCGGAGGCGAGCTGCGCATCCTGCTCTGCGAGCCGGGCGAGCGCCAGGCGCCGCGCCGGCTCCTCGAGCTCGCAGAGCTCGGCGAAGTGGCGCGCGCGAAGCGCGGTGGGGGACTCGGAGAGGGCCATGGCGGCAGGCCGATCTTGCCACGCCTCGCCGACCTGGCATCCTTTCGAGGTCGATGTCGTTTGTCTCTCTGACGGGCAAATGACGCGGGGGGCTGCGTGATGCGAGCGATGGTCGCGATTTTGCTGCTCCTTGCAGCGCCGAGCCAGGTCCAGGGGGCGGCGTCTGCTGAACGTGTCGCGCTCGAAGCGGCGGCAAAGAAGGGCAACGCGCAGGCGCAGTACGACCTCGCGCTCGAGCTCATGTACGGCGAGGACGTCGATCCCAAAACACGCGACGCCGCAGCCGCGATGGGCTGGCTCCGGCGCGCCGCCGAGCAAGGTCACCTCGAAGCACAGAAGGACCTCGGAACGAACTACTCGCTCGGCATCGGCGTCGCGCCGGACGCCGCCGAAGCGGCGCACTGGTATTCGAAAGCCGCCGATCAGGGCGACGCTGAGGCACGTTTTTATCTCGCGGTGGCTTACGAACAGGGCGAGGGAGTGAAAGCGGATTCCGCCGCGGCGCTGCGCCTGCATCGTCTGGCGGCGGCGCAAGGCTACGCCTCGTCGCAGGCCGAGCTCGGCGAGATCTATTTGAATGGCCTCCTCGTTCCACGTGACGACCTCGAGGCGGTCCGCTGGTTGCGTCTCGCCGCCGACCAGGGGCAGCCGGAGGGCCAGGTCACTCTCCGGGAAATGCTCGTCGCCGGGCGCGGAGTCGCCAGGAACGAGCCGGAGGCGAACCAATGGTTCCGCAAGGCGGCCGAGCGCGGCTATCCGCGCGGGATGGGCAAACTGGGTGAAAGTTACGCGCTGGGCCGCGGCGCGGCGCGCAACGCGGTCTGTGCCTACCTCTGGTACGGCCTGGCCGCGAAGGAAGGCTGGATTCTCGGCGAACGCCGGCGTGCTGCACTCGCGGCGACACTCTCCGCCGACGAGCTCGTTTACGGCAGCCGCCTGATCGCTGAATCGGCGGTGAAGCCAGGCAACGTCGACCACCCTTGCTGCCCCGGCGATCTGGTGACGTTCTCGCTCAAGGATGCGGCCCTCGGCGACGTCATCGCCTCGATCGGGACTCTGAGCGGTCTGAAGATCGCCGGCGACTTCGACGCCGCGGCGAGCGTGAGGGTGAAGCTCGAAGACCGCCCCTGGGAGGAGATCCTGACCTACATTCTCCACTCCGTCGGGCTCGCCTGGCGCAGGAACGGAGACACGATTCTCGTTTCGCGCGCCGGCGCCGGCTGAAGCGGGCAGGGGCGGAACTCTCGGACCGCTTCCCTGCCGCGGCTCTCAGGTCTGCAGCACTCAGGTCTGCAGCACGCCGGTCTTGAACTCGGCGATCTCGGGATTGTTGGCGCAGGCTGCGAGGGCGTGGGCGAGAACCTCGCGGGTCTTCCGCGGGTCGATGATCGCGTCGACCCAGAGACGCGCGGCGGCGTAGCGCGGATTCGTGGCGTCGGCGTAGCGCTTCTGGATATCGGCGAGGCGCTCCGCCTTCTCCTCCTCCGAAACCTCCGCGCCACGGTTCTTGAGCTGAATGCCGAGGAGCGTCTTGGACGCCTGCTCGCCGCCCATGACCGCGATCGCCGCGGAGGGCCAGGCGAAGAGGAATCGCGCACCATAGGCCTTGCCACACATCGCATAGTTCCCGGCGCCGTAGCTGTTGCCGACGAAGACGGTGATCTTCGGAACAACCGAATTGGCGACCGCGTTCACCATCTTCGCGCCGTCCTTGATGATTCCGCCCCGCTCGGAACGCGAGCCGACCATGAAGCCGGTCACGTCCTGGAGAAAGATGAGCGGAATGCGTTTCTGATTGCACAACTCGACGAAGCGCGCCCCTTTGTCCGCCGAGTCGCTGTAGATCACCCCGCCGATCTGCAGCTCCTTGTCTTTCGGTTCGAGACCGGTTCGCCGGTCGACGACCGAGCGTTGATTCGCGACGATGCCGACTGCGTGCCCTTCGATCCAGCCCGTACCGCAGACGAGCGTGCGACCGTAGGTCTCCTTGAACTCATCGAACTCCGATCCGTCGAGGAGCCGCGCCAGGAGCTCGCGGATGTCGTAAGGGCGGTTGCGCTCGACCGGAAGCACCCCGAGGACATCTTCCGCAGCGAGCAGAGGATCGGCCGCAGGACGGCGCGCGAACGGCGCTTTCGCGGTCGTCGCGAGCTGCGCGAACTGCGACCGCAGCTTGGCGAAGCAGGTGGCCTCGTCGGGATGCCGATGATCGACGACGCCCGAGATATCCGCCTGGACTTCGGCGCCGCCCAGCGCCTCGTTCTCGATGCGCTCGCCGATCGCCGCGGCGACGAGGTGCGAGCCGGCGAGAAAGATCGATCCCGTACCTTCGACGATATGCGTCTCGTCGCTCATGATCGGCAGATAGGCACCCCCCGCCACGCAAGAGCCGACGATCGCCGCCATCTGAAAGACGCCCGCGGCAGAGAGCCGCGCATTGTTGTAGAAGATCCGGCCGTAGTGCTCCCGATCGGGAAAGATCTCGTCCTGCATCGGCAGAAAGACGCCCGCCGAATCGACCAGGTAGACCACGGGGAGACGGCATTCGAGCGCGATTTCCTGCGCGCGCAGAACTTTCTTGATGCCGAGAGGAAATTTCGCGCCCGCTTTCACCGTAGCGTCGTCGGCGACCACCATCACGTCGCGACCGTGAATCGCCCCGACGCCGGCGACGACGCCGGCTCCCGGGGCACCGCCCCACTCCGCGTACATGCCGAACGCGGTCCACAGTCCGATCTCGAGAAACCCGGCGCCCGGGTCGCAGAGAGCGGCGACGCGCTCGCGCGCCGTGAGCTTGCCCTGCTCGCGCTGTTTCGCCTGGGCTTTTGCACCGCCGCCCTGGCGCAGCTGCGCCTCGTCGGCAGCCAGCCGTTCGAGCTCCGCCAGCCAGTGTTCGCGCCGGCTGGAAAACGCGCCGTCGATATTCAACTTGGACTCGATTGCCGGCAACGCGATCTCCTCGTCGTGAGGGAGCGATTATAAGGTCCGGGCGCGGGCCTGCTGCCGCCATTTTCGCCATTTTCAGGGTGCTACGATCCGGCGCGTGAAAGTCCGCCTTCTCGCCTTCGCGTCGGCCGTCGCGGCCATCGGAAGTGCCGAGAGAGAATGGGAGCTCGCGAGCGACCTTTCGGTCGCCGAGCTCCGCCAACGACTGGCGCTCGACTATCCGGCGATCGCCCCGCTCCTGCCACGGATCGCGATCGCGATCGACGGCGCGCTGGTGCATTCCTCGATGGTCGTCCGCGACGGCGCCGAAGTCGCGCTGCTGCCGCCGGTTTCGGGCGGATGAACATGCGCGCGCGGTTGGTCGAAACCGATTTCGACATTCCTGCGCTGCTCGCCGCCGTCGCGGATCCCGCTTGCGGAGCGCAGGCGCTGTTCCTCGGCACCGTGCGGAACCGGAACGACGGACGCGAAGTCCTCGCCATCGACTACAGCGCCTATCGCTCGATGGCGGAGAACGTTCTGGCGCGGATCGTCACCGACCTCGAAAGTGGCGAACCGGGTCTGCGCATGGCGCTCGAACACCGGCTCGGGAGAATCACCGTCGGCGGCGCGAGCATCGCGATCGTCGCCGCGTCGCCGCGCCGGGATGCGGCCCTCGATGCGGTGCGGCGGGCTCTACAGCGGGTCAAAACCGAAGCGCCGATCTGGAAGCACGAAATCTACGCCGATGGCTCCCGTTCGTGGCGGGAGCAGGAGCCGCTCGTTCCCACCGCGCCCTAGAGGCGGAAGGACGACGACCTGCGCCTTCTCGAACGACAGGTCGTAGCGCGCGGCGAGAGCGACCGCGGGATTGTTCGTCGCGAGACTGGACCGCCGCGCCCGCGGACGAAAAATGTCACTTGCGCGGTGCGACTCGACCTGCGACCGGAGGCACCGCCTTCGGCACGAGCGGTGGCAGGCGGTCGACCTCGGCGCGGACCCAGGTTCCGAGCTCGGCTTCGAGCTCGCTCCACTGCGGTCCCAGAAGTTCACGCAGCTCCTCGACGCGCGGCGAGGCGCCGAACGAGACTTCGGCCAGCCAGTTCCGAAAAATGGCGCTCTGCGCGGGATCGGAAAGCAGCATCCGGAGAAAGCCCGAAGCGACGGCGTAGTTTTCCTCGGCCGACGCGGGCGAGACGAAAGCCTCCCACTCGAGGTCGAGAATGGAGCCCAGATCGATGGGCGAGGGCTCTCCCGGTTTCGCCGCCAGCCGGCGCGCGAGCTCGCGGATCGCCGCCTCGCCACCCGCGACGTGAATCTGATGGGCGCTCAGCGAAACCGCGCGCGACCAGGTTCCGGGCGTCAGTCGACCGTCGACGTCGATCGCCGCCGCACCGAGGTCGTCGGCCATCCCTTCGTCCAGCCAGGGCGGCAGCAACGGTCCGATCGCCCGCCGGTTCAAGAGGTGAGTGATCTCGTGCACGAGAGTGCCGAGCAGCTCGTTGTCGGAGCGCTCCCCGCGATAGGTCGCGATGACTCCGCGACCGGCGAGACCGGTCGAGCTGGCGATGCCGACGAGGCGGGGATCGATCGCCAGGAAAACGCGGTACTCCCCTTCGCGCGCGAAGAGGACGATCGCTTCCCGCGGGAGGCCTAAAGGTATTCGCCCATACCGTGCGGCATAGGTCGACTCCAGCGACTCGACGAGCCGCGCAGCGCGGCGGAGCAGCACCGGGTCCTCGATGTCGGTGAGAAATAGATAGCCGCCGAGTCTCGACTCGCGCAACCGTTCGCCCAGAAGCGCTCGCGCCCGCGCCAGACGATCCGGGTCCGGTTGCAGCGCCGGCAGCGGCAGCGTCAGTTGCACATCCCGGCCGAGGGGCGGGTCGGGCTCCCCGGCGAGCTTCAGCGACGGGGCCCCGGGAAGCTCGGCGGCGGCGAAATGGGATACCCCGGCCATCGCCGGTATCGCCGGTATCGCCGGCAGCACCGGCGACGCCGGAGCTCCGGCCGCAAGCCCGCACAGACCGCAGATCCCGCCGACGACGAGCGCGAGGGCGTTCTTCCCCGCGCTCCGCTTCTCCTTCATCTCTTCCATCTCCGCGACGCTTTTCGGCCAGTCGTCGTGCAGAAGACGGGAGAGGAGCCGATCGGCGAGCAGCTTTCCGGCGGTCTGACAGCCGGGACAGTAGTTGGCCTCGTTTTCGGCGTAAACGATGCGCTGCACCGGCGTCGCGCAGACGGGACAGGCCTTGCCGTAGCGGCCGTGGACCGCCATCTCGTCGTGAAAAGCGGTCACCTTGCCGGGAAACTCTCCTCCTGCCTCCTGCCGGAGCCGGTCCGTCCACTCCGCCAGTTTTTCCTGCGTCGCGCGGAACAGTCGCGCGAAGCCCTCGTCCGTGAGCTCGGCGGTGCGGAGGAACGGCGAGAGCCGGGCGGCGTGCAGGATCTCGTCCGAGTAGGCATTGCCGACACCGGCGACGACGCGCGGATCCGTCAGCGCGCGCTTCAGCGTCCGGTTCTCCGCCGTGAGCGCGGTCCGGAAGCTCGCCAGATCCGCAGTCAGGGGCTCGATGCCTCCGGGGTCATGCAGGGCGAGCGCGGCCTCGCCCGCAACGAGGTGAATCGAAGCCCGGCGTTTCTTTCCGGCTTCGGTGAGATAGAGCGTTCCGCAATCGAACTCGAAAGCCGCGAGGGTGATCCGTCCGGGCGCCTTTCGGCGAGCGCCGGGCGCTGTCGCATGAAAGACGAGGCGCCCAGCGATCATGAGGTGAATGACGATGAAGGACTCGCCTTCGAGCACGAGCACGATCCGTTTGCCGAGCCGGCGAAAGCCGATGACTTTGCGCCCGACGAGATCGGACGCGGCGGGCGTGACCGACCGCAGAACGAACGGCGAGAGAAACCGGATCTCGATCAGACGCCGCTCCCCGAGGCGTTCGCGCAGCGCCTCGAGGTAGATCGTGAGATCCGGAATCTCCGGCACGAAGACTTTTCTCTACTGGGAGATCGGCGCCAGCGTCAGCGGATCGCGCAGCGGCAGATGCTTCACCTTGCCGCCGAAGAGCTCGTTCATCTTCGCGCGGCCCCCGGCATCTCCCGCTTCGATCTCACTCCACTTCCCGACGACCAGCATGGTGAGCTTCCCGGGGTCCAGATACTTCTTCGCCACGGCCTGAACGTTCGCGGCCGTGACGGCACCGATGCGCGAACGGTAGTCGGTCCAGTAGCTGTGGGGCCGGCCCACGACCTCGTCGGAGGCGAAAGTGCGCGCGGTCGCCGCGGCCGATTCGAAGGTGCGCGGGAAGGTGTCGATGAAGGAGCTCTTCGACACCCGGAGCTCCTCCTCCGAGACGAGTCCGCTGCGCATCTTGTCGATCTCTTCGAGAGCGATCTTCGTCGCCAGCGCCACAGTCGGGTTCTTGGATGCGAAACCGATCTCGAACAGTCCCGGCCAGTAAGTACCGATGCCGAACTGCGAAAACGCCCCGTAGGCGAGTCCCTCGTCGGAGCGCACGCGCTTCATGAGCCGGGCCGTGAAACCGCCGCCGCCCAGGATGTCGTTCATCACGGTCAGGGCGTAGGGCTCGGGATCGGCGTAGTTGGTCCATTGTGTGGCCGGCTCGCCGATCGTGACTTT
Organism: Thermoanaerobaculia bacterium; assembly: GCA_039932315.1. GTDB lineage: Bacteria > Acidobacteriota > Thermoanaerobaculia > Multivoradales > JAGPDF01 > JAGPDF01. The sequence continues at coordinate 28,955 of JBDTQG010000001.1, read as the reverse complement.
CCCCTGCGGAATGTCCTTCTCGATCTGGAAAAGGCCGGGCTGCGGCACGAACTGCGGGCCCTGCGGCGGCCACGGAGACGCCGGCTCAGCGGATTTCCATCCGGCGAGTCGACGCTGAAGCTCACCCAGGATCGCGGTCGCATCGACGTCACCGGAGACCGCGAAGACGAGATGCTCCGGGCCCCAGGTGCGACGATGAAACGCGGCGAGATCCGCGCGCGAGATCTCCGCCAGTCGCGCGGCGGTGATCCGGCGGCTCGCATAGTGCATTTCGCCGCGGGTGAGGAAATCCCACTCGCGGTCCGCGATGTCGCCAGCGTCGTCGTTGCGCTGCTTCATCCCTTCGAGCAGAGTGCTCTTCTCGACCGCGAGGCGTGCCTCGTCGAAACGCGGGTGGCGCAGCATGTCGAAATAGAGATCGAGCCCCTCGCCGAGCGCGGGAGTGATGACGTCGAGCGTCGCGATGGCGGAAGTCGCACCCGCCGAGCTGCCGATTCCGGCAGCAAGAAAGTCCGCCTTCTGGTCGAACTCCTCCGGCGAAAGGCGCTCGGTTCCACCCTGGCGCATCATCGCCGCAGTCAACGAAGCGAGCCCGGCCTCCCGGTCGCCCTCGCGGAAGGCTCCGGTGCGCAAGGTCGCCTGGATCTTGACCAGCGGCAGAGCGTGGTCCTCGACGACGTACACGACGACGCCTCCCGGGAGAACATGCCGGAAACTGTCGCCGTTCGGAACGACGAAGTTGAACGCGCCGTACGTCAGCTGTTCGGGGCGCGCGACGACCGGCCCAGGCGCCGTCGCGCCGGCGACGGCCGCGGGAAAGACCCCGCCCGATGCGCCGGCGAGCAGAAGAAAACGAACCAGAAAAGGCTGCAGCAATCTCACTGACCACCTCCGGAATTCGCACCGGTCTTCAGTTTCTCGAGTTGGGCCCGGGCGGCGTTCAGGATCGCGTCGAGCGCCGGTTTCATCTCCGGCGGAATCTGCGCACCCTGCTGCTCGATGCCGGAAATCATCTGCTCGAGCATCGCCGGGTCGTCGATCGTTCCGATCTGCTGGATCTGCGCCAGGACCTGTTGCTGCATCTGCGGCGGCAATCCTGCGAGCTCCGCGGGCACCTCGACCGCCACGGTTCCGGCTTTGCGGGAGTAGGTCGCAACGGTTCGATTCTCCGGCGTGAAGTAGAACTTCGCCACACGCTGCACGTCCTCCGGCGTCACCGCCAGGGTCTTCGCGGACCATTCGTTGAGGTAGTGCCAGTCGCCCCATCCGTCGTAGAACAGCAGCTGAATGAGCAGGAAGAACGGGTTTTCGAGATTGCGATACGACGTCGCAACGATCTGATTCTTGACCTTCGCGAGCTCCTCTGCGGGAACGGCCTCGTTCTGCAACCGCGACACTTCCGCCCACAGCGCCGCTTCGAGTGCCGCCGGCGTCGCGTCGCCCTTGGTCTCGGCAGCGAGCGTCAGCGAACCGTTCCAGCGCAGCGACTGTTGACTCGACGATGCCGAGGATGCGAGCTTCTGGTCGAGCACCAGGCTCTTGTTGAGACGCCCCGTCTGACCGTTGAGCAGGCTGTCGATGACGTCGAGCGTGTACTGATCCTTGTGCTCGAACGGAACGGTGTGGAACTGCACCGACACCTGCGGCTGGCAGTCGCACTCGGCGTTCATGCGCTTCTCGGCGAGCTGCTTCTCCTCCAGAGTGACGATGTCGGGTACCGGCTTCGCGCCTTTGGGGATCCGTCCGAAATATTTCTCGGCCAGCGTGCGCGCCTGGTCGAGCGTGATGTTGCCGACCAGCGCAGCGGTGATGTTCCCTGGAGCGTAGTAGGTCGAGAAGAAGTCCTGCGCGTCGGCCATCGACAACGTCTTCAGATCCGACATCCAGCCGATGGTCTCCCATTTGTAGGGATGCGACGTCCAGAACATGGAATTCAACTGTTCGTCGAAGCGTCCCGTGGGCGTCGACTCGACGCGCAACCGGCGCTCTTCCTGCACGACGTCACGCTCGGAATAGAACTCGCGGAATACCGGCTGCAGCAGGCGCTCGGACTCCATCCAGAACCACAGCTCGATCTTGTTCGCCGGGACGGTGATGAAGAAGACGGTCGAGTCCGAGTTGGTCGTCGCGTTCATTCCCGACGCGCCCGCCTCGGTGTAGATCTTGTCGAACTCGTCCTTGACCATGAGGTCGCGCTGCTCGTCGACCAGCTTCTTGAAATCGTCCTCGAGCTTGACCAGCTCTTCCGTCCGGCTCGCCGGATCGAACGGATCCGCGATCTCGCCCTTGCGGTAGCGGACGCGCTGGCCGGCATAGGCGGCGCGGATCTTGTCCTGGAGTTTTTCCTGCTGCTCCATGATCTCCTGGTCGCGCTTCTCGTCACGCGTGCCGATGATGCGCGAGCCCTTGAACATCATGTGCTCGAAGAAATGCGCCACGCCGGTGATTCCCGGCCGTTCGTTCGCCGATCCGACGTGGGCGACGAAGCCGCCCATGACGGTCGCCTGAGACGGGCGCGTGACGACGAGGAATCGCATTCCGTTCGCGAGCGTGAACTCGCCGACGGGAACCTCCGCCTTTTTCGCGGTCGTCTGCGCTGACGGCTTGGCGGGCGCCGTCACCTTCGCTTCGGCGGCCGACAGCGCGCAAACGGACAGCGCCATCGCGGCGGCAGCAATCAGTGGGCGCGGGCGCCCGGGGAGCTTCTCGAGGTCTCGCTTCATGGTTTGCACCATCCGGAAAAGGTTCGACCGACACGATCCGGCCGCCCCGGGAAACGGATCCTTCCGCTTCCGATCACCCAAGAATACGACGCCTGCGGATGAAAGTTGTCGCGGGGTACCGCGCCTCGAGCACCGGGAAGGTCGCACTCAGTATCGCGCCACGCCCGCGTCGACCTCGCAACTCCAGGCGTCGATGCCGCCGGCGATGTTGCGCACGTCGGAGTAGCCCGCTTCACGCAGGAACACCGTCGCCTGCGCGGAACGCACTCCGACATGACAGAGCGCGAAAACGGGCCGGTCGCGCGGCACCTCGGCGGTGCGGGCCGGGAGCTGGTGCAGCGGGATCCAGAGGGCTCCCTCGACGCGCGCGACCGCGAGCTCCGGCGCCAGCCGGACATCCAGAATCGTCATCGGCTCGCCGGCCGCGCGGCGCCGGGCGACCTCCGCCGGGAGAATGTCGAAGTCGTCGCCGTTCCCGTCCGGCGCACAGACATCGGAATACTCGACGAGCTCGCGCTGGGTGGGCTGGTCGCCACAGAGCGGGCAGTCCGCGTCGCGCGACACCAGAACCTCGCGGAAACGCATCGCCAGGGCTTCGAACAGCAGGAGCCGGCCGAAAAGCGGTTCGCCGATGCCCAGCAGGAGCTTGATCGCCTCATTGGCCTGAATCGAGCCGACGATTCCCGGAAGGACCCCGATGACGCCGGCCTCGGCGCAGGAGGGAACCGAGCCCGGCGGCGGCGGCTCCGGAAACAGGCAGCGATAGCAGGGCCCACGGCCGCGCGCGAAAACGGAGGCCTGGCCCTCGAAGCGGAAGATCGAGCCGTAGACGTAGGGCTTCGCGGCGAAGTAGCAGGCGTCGTGAACGAGGTACCGCGTCGGAAAGTTGTCCGTTCCATCGATGACGACATCGTAGGGAGCCACGAGCTCGGTGATGTTCCCGCGTTCGACCCGGGTCGGGTGCAGCACGAGATCGAGGTCCGAATTCGCGGCGCGCAGGCGAGCCGCGGCCGCTTCGAGCTTCGAGCGCCCGACGTCGGATTCGCTGTAGAGAATCTGGCGCTGGAGATTCGAGCGCTCCACGAAGTCGAAATCGGCGAGCCCGAGCCGTCCGACGCCGGCCGCCGCGAGGTAGAGCGCCGCCGGTGCACCGAGTCCGCCGGCTCCGACGACGAGCACACGGCTCTCCTTGAGGCGCTGCTGCCCGGCCAGTCCGACTTCCGGCAACGACAGGTGCCGACCGTACCGTTGCAGCTCTGCACTCGACAACCCGCTCACAGCGGCCATGCTACCGCGCTAGGATCCCCACTCGATGATCTGGAGTCCGACCCTCATTCTGCTCGGCTTCGCGGTAGGACTGCTCCTCCTGCTCGTGGTGAGCTTCGCTTCGCGGCCGCGCGTCTTCAGTCAGTACCTGCGAACGATGACGGGGATCTCGGTCACACCCGGGGAGGTGCGCCGCATCTTCCACCAGCGCGGCCGGACCGGCGTTCGCGAGCTCTTTCTCGAGCTGCTCATCCGCGAGGATCTGCGCGAAGACGGCGTCGCGCATCCGGAGAGCCGCGCTTCCCGTCCGGTTGCCTTCGAAATCGACGCCGCGAGAAAAAACTGAAACCGACGACGATTCCCACCTACGAAGAAGTCGCGAAGGAGCTGCCGCTGCTCGTCGCCACTTCGCCGGCGTGGGCCCACCTCGCTGCGGCCAACCTGCCGGTCTTTCTCGCGGATCATGCGGTCTGCGAACAGCAGGTCGCGCAATACGCTCTGGCGCTCACCTCCTGGTATCCGGACGACTTCGAGCTCGTCGATGCCGCTTCCGCGCTCGCCGCCGAAGAGATCCAGCATTTCCGGAGAGTGCTCGCGATCCTGCGTCGCCGCCGGCTCGCGACCGGAGGTCGCCGGACGAACCGCTGGGTGCAGGCGCTGCGGGCGCGGATCGTCGAGCGTCAGGGCCCGTGGACGAAGGTCGATCGCCTGCTGTTCGGCGCCATCGTCGAGGCGCGGAGCTGCGAACGATTCACGCGCCTGCTGGAGGTCGTCGAGGTCAGCGATCCGGACGTCGCCCGCCTCCTCGCCGACCTCGGACCGGCGGAGAAGCGGCACTGGCAGCTCTTCTACCGACTCGCCGGCCGCGACGTCGACGCGGCGGCGCTCGCGGAGAGATTTCAGGGCTGGCTCGAGCTCGATCGCGACCTCGCCGCCCAGGCCGGCGTTGAACCGACGGTCCACGGCTGAGTGGACGAACGCCGTGCGATTCCCGCTCCGGCCCCGCTTCAGCCGGGCTCGAGCTTCTGCACGATTTCGGTGACTTCGAGCTCCGCGCGGCGGATCTTGCCGCGGCAGAGCTCGAGGAGCTGAGCGGCCCGTTCGAGCTCCGCCGCGAGCCGGTCGATATCGAGCGAGTCGTCCTCGATCCTTCCGAGCAGCGCCTCGAGCTCCCGCATCGCTTCGCTGAAGCCGGGCTCCGGCCCGGCGCCTTTTGCGCCGAGCTCGCTCGCCTCGCCCCCCACGCCCGCCAAGATGACCCCGTTCTTCTTCATCCAACCTCCTTCACTTCACTGATCAGACTGCCGGTCGCGAGCTCCGTCGTGATCCGGTCGCCGGAACGCACCGTGTCCGCGTCTCGCAGCAGAGCTCCCCGGCTGTCGCGGGTCAGGCTGTAGCCGCGCGCCAGCACCCGGCGCGGTTCGAGTCCCGCCGCGAGTCGGGCCCAGCCGTCGAGCCGGAGGGTCGCCGAGCGCAGACGAAACTGCGCAGCACGCTTCAACCCTTCGGCGAGGGCAGCGAGCCGCGTGCTCGCCCGTCGCAGCCGTTCACGTCCGGCGAGCGCCCGGCGCTCGGCCCGGGCGAGCCGCGCCGTCGCTTCGGCGAGCGATCGCCGCACCTCCCGGACCAGACGCTCGCCGAGGCGCGCCGCCGCGAGCTCCGCCGCGCCCACCCGGAGGACCAGCTCCTCGGCCACCTTGGTGGGCGTTTTCCATGATCGGTGCGCCGCAAGGTCGGCGACCGCCTCGTCGATTTCGTGACCCAGTCCCGTCCACACCGGCGCGCTCGCCATGGCCACGGCCTGCGCGACGGCCCGGCTGTCGAAGACCGCGAGATCGCTCTTCGAGCCGCCGCCGCGAATCAGCACGACGAGGTCGCAACCGGAACCGGCCGCGAGCGCGATCGCCGACGGCAAGCTCGCCTCCGCCTCGGGCCCCTGAACGGCGGAGTGCACGAAGAGCACGCGGAAACCGTACCCGCTCTCCGCCAGGGTCGCCAGGAAATCGTGGTACGCGGCGCTGCCCGCCGATGTCACCAGCGCGAGGCGCAGCGGAATCTCGGCGAGGGGCAACGCCTTGTTGCGTTCCAGCAGGCCCGCTGCGGAGAGCGCCTCGATCGTCTCTTCCCGCCGGCGAGCGAGCTCGCCTAAGGTGAAGTTGGGATCGATCTCCCGCACCTGAACCTGCAGCCGTCCGCCCGGAGGATAGAAATCGACTCCGACCCGGCAGCGCACCTTCTGACCGTCGGCGAGGCGCGCGCCCGCGCGATCGAGCGCCGCGCGCAGGCGCAGGAACTCGCCCTTCCACACGACCGCCGAGAGGACGCCGACGATCTTGTCGCCGTCGCCCTTCTCGACCAGGTCGAAGTAGTGATGTCCGGCCGGACTCGCCTTGTAACGCTGGATCTCGCCGGCCACCCAGACCGACGCGAACGCCTCGCCGAGCAGCTCCTTGATCCCGCGCCCCAGCGCCGAGACGCTGTAGGTGGGCTCGAAATCAGTGATAGCTCTTGAGCTCCTTGGCCGTCGCGAGCGGGATCGTCTCCGCCCATTCGACCGATTTCTTGTCGGAACCGGCCCGCTTCTTCATGAACTGAACCGCTTCCTTGCGGTCGGTGAAGAGGCGGAAAATGAACGTGTGGCCGGCGGGCGCCGTGAAGTAGGTGAAGTCCTGGGCGCCTTGCGACTGGGTGAAGCCGAGGTCGGCGTCGCCGTTCACTCCGACACAGGCCGCCGCGATCGAACGGTGCGCCAGGATCAGCGACTTCAGGGCGTCCTCGTGATCCGCGAGCTCCTCTTTCGACTGCGGCGTGTGCAGGAGCGCGACCTTTCCCGCCTCTTCTTCGGCCAGCAGGTTGTAGGGAACGTCGTGGCGATCCATCGCCTCTTTGGTCTCGGCCGAGGTCACGAAGACGTCGTCCGTGCCGATCACCTTGTAGGCGAGGCAGAAGCTCTGCTGCTCGAACTTGGGAAAAGCTTCGCCAAGGATGCCCTCATCCTCGACCGTGAAGTAGTAGATTCGGTTCAACAGACGGCGTGATGCCATAGGTTTCTCTCCTCCAGACCTCATCCTTATATCAAACATGCGCCTGTTTCCCCCTCCGGAGCCGATCCAGCGTGTCGTTCCGGCCGCACTCCTTCACCTCTGGCCGGGGAGTGACAAGAGCGCCGCCGATCGCCTGACCTCGGTGGCGGCGCGCGCCGACGGCGTCTTTCCCGCCGGGACGAACCGCTGGCTCATCCTGCCGCTGCCGGGGAACGCCGCCTTCTTCGACCGCGCCGTGGCCCTCGGCGAGGTCGTCGTCGCCGGTGCCGCCGGGGAACGCGCCCGGCAGGGGGCTAGCCTCCTCATCACGCCAGCGGCCGCAGAGATCGGCGCCCAGGTGACTCTTCTCGGGGAAGCGCTGCTCGAAGAGATCGCGCAGCGGATTCCGGCGATTCCGGCGGGAAAAGTTCTCTTGACGACGCACGCCGCACACCATCTCGAAGGCTCCTGGGCCGTCGAGCCGAGCGGAAATCTCACCTTTGGCAGCGGACGCCTGATCCCGCTCGCCGCCGTGAAGCCCCGTGCGGTGGCCATTCCGACCTGGCGGAATCCCGAGGTTCTGTCGCGGACCGCGAAGTGGGTCCCGCGCCCGGAGGTCGAGGAGCCGCTCACCGAGAGTCTCGGGCAGCCGGTCGTGCGCGTCATCGGCCCGTTCGGCGTCGGCAAGACCCGTCTCGTCTGGGAGGTCATGCGGGCGATGGGAGAGCCGACCATCTGGCGGAACGCAGCCCTCAGCGCGCTGCAGCCCGGGGCGACACTGCCGTCCATCGTTTCCGAGCTTGCCGCAGAGCCGGCGCGCCCGGTGTGGATCATCTACGATCATCTCGAATCGGCACCGCCCGCGGTCTGGGCCGAGATCGAGGAGCTCCAGAAGCATCCCCGCCTCGGGGACGAGCTGCGTCTGGTGCTCCTCTCCCGCCCTGCCGTGGCGTGGCCGAAATCGCTCGCGACAGCGCCCGAGCTTCGCGTCGGTCCGCTCTCCCCGGATGCCTGGGCCCGCTGCTCGTCGCAACTTTTCCGCGGCCTGTCATTGCCGGATTCGGTCGCCGCCACGCTCGCGGACGGCGCCGGCGGCAACCCGTTCGCGCTCGAGGAGGCACTCCTTCTTCTGGTCCGCGATCGCCGGCTGCGCCAGGTCTTCGGGTCGTTCTTCTTCAGCGGCAACGAAAGGGCGGAAACCCGTTTCCAGCCGAGCCGTCGCTTCCTCGCCCACGCTGAAGCCGAGGCGATGCGGCTGGGACCCACGCTCCCCCTGCGCTTTCTCGCCCAGATCGCGACGCCGATTCCGGCCGACGAGCTGCGCTCGGCCGCGCTCGCGCTCGGCGGCGAGGCTCCGCCGCGGCAGTGGGATCTGGCATTCCGCGAAGCCGGAATCCTGGTCGCCGCCGATGGACCCTGGGGAGAGGGGCTGAGCTTCGCCTCCCTGGCGTTGCGTCAGTCGTACGCCGACACTCTGCGGCCGGCATCGGCGGCCATGCTGCGCAGCGGCCTGGGAGAGCTTCTCGCGGCGCGGTCGAGCGCGGTCGAAGAGCTCTGGGCCGCATACGAGCTCCTCCGGGGCACCGAGGCCGGCGCGCGAGTCCTCCTCGCGGCGGCCTCGACCGGCGCCAAGATTCCGCGCGATCAGCTGTTCACTGCCCTGCGTCAGGAGCTCGCGACGCATCGGGAGCGGGACGGTGAACCGCAGCTCGAGGTCGATCTTCTCTGGGTCCTGCTGCCGCTCGCGCGGCGGATGGGGCGGCTCCACGAGCTGGCCGCCGCACTCGAACGGGGCTTCGAGCTCGCGCGCGACAACGCCCAGCGTTTCCTGGCCATCGCCGCGCTGCGCGCCGAGCTCGCCCAGATGGCAGGACGCTACAGCGAGGCGGAGTGGGTCCTGCGCCAGGCGCTCGCCGGGCCGAACGGCGACGCGCGCCGCCGCGAAATGCTCCTCCTCGAGCTCGGTCGGATGCTCGTGCGCCAAGGCAAGACGGCCGAAGCCGGTGAGCTCTTCACCAAGACCCTGAGCGTCGCAGAGCATCTGAACCGCAAAGGTCTGGCCTCGACGTGCCGCTTCTTCCTCGGCAACATCGCGTACCACGAGTTCCGGCTCGACGATGCGACCGCTCTTCACCAGCAAGCGCTCGCCGCCCGGCGCGAGAAGGGTACCGGTGTTGCGACATCACTCTCGGCGCTCGGCGCGGTCGCCCTTGCGCAGGGCAACTTTCCGTCCAGCCTCGCCTGCTTCGAGGAGGCCCGACAGCTGCTCGCCGACGAGAAGTCCGAAGCCGAAGAGGCGTTCGCGCTCGTCGGTGTCGGGCGCGCCATGGGGCGCCTGGGCGATTTCGCCGGTGCCGCGCCGGTCCTGCGACGCGCCCTGGCGCTGCGGGAAGGACGTGACGACACCGTCGGAGAAGCCATCGCGCGCCTCGCGGTTGCCGAGAATCTGCTGCAGCTCGACCAGCCCGACCAGGCGCTGCTCGAGGTCCGGAAAGCCCACTTCGCCCTGAGTCTGGTCCCGCCCGGGGAGCCCCGCGCCGACGCCGAGCAACTGCTCGGGCGGATTCAGCTTCGCCTGCGCCGCCACGAGGCCGCGATCACCAACCTCGAGGAGGCGGCGCGGCTGCATCGCGAGCTCGGGAAGGCGTCCAGCCTGCTCGCCGATCTTGCGTATCGCATCGAAGCTGAAATCGCGCGCGGTCGCCCCGACGGCGTACGCCCGGCGTATGAGCTGCTTTCGCAGGAGCGCGCCCTTCTCGACTCGGCTCCGCTTCGCGAGCTTTCGGATTTCAATCTCTACCTCGCCGCCGAGTGGCTGAGCGAGCGCAAAGTCGCCCAGTTGAAACCGCTCCTGCACCTCGAGAAGAGCTACGCCGAGCTCATGCGGCAGACGGCGTTCCTCGCGCCGGCCATGCGCCAGAGATTTCTCTTTCAGGTTCCGCTGCATCGACTCATCGTCGATGCAGCGACGCGGCGGGAGCTTTCCCTGCCCAGCATCTGAAGGTCGCCCGGGCTGGGTTCGAGCCCGCGCGCCGCACGGAAATCAGGGGGTGGCGGAGGGTGGCGGTGGCGGCGGCAGTAGTGCGTCGAGGCGGGCGCGGTCGGCAGCGCTCAGGACATCGTCGCCGAGATGAAACGTCAGATCGCCGCCCGGAATCGGAATGCCGGGCTTGGTGAGCGCCGCCGCCAGGCCGGAGCAATCGACGGCGCCCATCGTCAGCGTCGCCGCCTGATCGCAGAGCGCCAGAATCTGGTTGATTCCCTTCGACTGCATCGTCACTTCGACCGTCTTCGGAAGACGCTCCGGAACGACTTCATAGCCGTCGCCCACGCGCTGAATCCGCACCCGGCCCGCGAGGCGAATCGTCTGCGGTGGAATGACGATCTCGTCGGTGATCCGGCGGGCGATCGGCCCCATCGCGAGGTCGATGATCATTCCGCCCTTCCCCTGAACGTCGAGCTCCACCTGCCCCGAGAACTCGCCGTCGGGCTCCGCCGAGACCGGATAGAGGCGGATCCGATGGTCGCGAAGCAGCAACGTCTGCGAAGGAGAGGTGAGCTGAATCGTCATTCCTCCCTCTTCGATCGGCGACAGCTCGTGGATGAAGTCGGTGTAGGAACGGTTCAGACTCTCGAAGCGAAAGTCCGCCGGCGTGGGAGTGAATGTCTGGGCTGCGACCGGCGGCGCGACGGCCGCGAAAAGGCCCGCGACAGTCACTAACGCAGCCCGCAGTGTCGAGAAGGAATCTCTGTCGAAGGAGCTCATCGTCCTACGGATAGTAGCCCCGCGGCGCGCGCGTCTTCAACTTGCCGCCCTGCGCTTTGACCTCGACCGTCGAGAAGACGCCTTCCTTCCCCGGCGGATTCGGCGCAAAAGCCAGCAGATACTGGCTCCGCAGCTCGCGCGAAATCTCGGAATAGACGCTCGAGAGCTCCTCCGCCTTCGAGACGAAGAACGACCTGCCGCCGGTTTCCGAAGCGAGCTTCTCGAGTTTGCCGCGGATCGAGAGCTGCGCGCCGCCGACGTTCAGGCCGATGGTGTAGATCGCCGCGCCGCTGCGACGCGAGAACTCGAGGGCATCGTCGTAGGAGACGAGGCTCGACGTGTCGTCGCCATCCGAGAGCAGCACGATCGCCTTGCGACCGCGAATTCCGCGCAACTGGTAGAGCGCGAAGACCATCGCGTCGTGAAGCGCCGTATTGCCGACCGCCGGCAGATCGCGGAAAGCGATCTGCACCGCCTGGACGTCCGGAGTGAGCGGCATGAGCAGCTGCGGCCGGTCCGCGAAACCGACCGCGAAGCAGCGATCGGTCGGACGGACGACGGCCGAGAGGAACTCGCTCGCGGCGCGCTTCGCTTCGCCGATCGACTCGCGCATCGACCCTGAGGTGTCGAGCACCAGTCCGACCGAAAGCGGCAGGTCCTTGACGAGCTCGAACTTGGCGATCGTCTGCTTCTTCCCGCGATCGAGAATCTCGAAGTCGCCTTCGGTGAGGTTCTCCGCCAGCCGCCCTGTCTTGTCATAGACGGTGGCGAAGATCTCGACCAGATCGACGTCGACCTGCTCGAGGAAGGCGTCGCCCGAGAGCACGCGAAAATCCTCGACGCGGGTGCCGTCGACGTAGGTGGCGGCGACCGTCAGGTAAACCGGATCGTTCGTCGACGGCGCGACGAACGGCGTCTCCCATGGCGGCTGGGTCAGCGTCGCGATCACGGTGTCATTGAGCCGGAACTCGACCGACTCGATGCGTTTGCCCTCGGGAACGACGATCGCGGCCCGCGCGACGGAAGCACCGACGACCCGTTTGCCCCGCGGAGGCTGAAGCAATCGGACCTTGGCCTCGCCCTGCGGCTCGTTGAGGACGACCTCATCGGCGACGACGACGGCGTCCTTGTCGTCCATGCCCTCAGCACGGACGACGAGCTCCGTCGGCAGATTCGGCAATCGCAGCTCCGCCGTCCACGGCGCCGAAGTCCGCACCAGCTGGCGCTGTCCGTTGACGTAGAAAGCGACTTTGTGGACGCGATCGCCGGCGACGATCGCCTCGGCGCGCCAGAGGCCGAAGACGACATCGGAAAGGGGCGGCAGCAGGAGGAGCGCATCCTTGGCTCCGACCTTCGTCAGGCCGGTCTCCTCCCCGATGACCTCCTGGGCGCCGGCGATTTTGGTTTCGGGCTCGGCCAGCGGCTGCGCGGGAACCGTGAACCCCTGCGAGAGCCAGGCGGTCTTCCCGGAAACCTCGTCGCGGACTTCGAGAGCCAGCACGTAGGGGCCGCCCGGACGGAGCAGGCGCTCGGTCACCAGGACGACCGGCGTCGTCTCCGCGGGAGGCGGCAGCACGAAGCGGTTGCGGAACTCTTCGAACGGCGCCCCGGCAAGCTCGATGCGGCCGGCGACCGTCAGGCGAGATTCACGACTGCCGGCTTCGCCGGCGACCGCGAGCCCGGCACCCGCCGGCAGCACGATCCGCAGGCGGGCGAGAAGCCGCTGATCGCGGCGTTCCGGAAAGGTGACAGCCACCGACTCCACCGGCAGACGCTCGGCGAGCTTTTCGATCTTGGTCCCCGCCGCCTCGCGCGCCCATGCCCCGAGATCCGCCGGCGGCGCCGTGAAAGCGTCCGCCTGGGCATCCGTCATGCGGTCTTTCTGAAATCCGAACAGGCCAGAAACGCCGGTGATCTTGTCGATCGCTTCGCTCGACTTGCAGAGCACGCGGTCCGGGCGCTTGCCGCTGATCCGGCCACGCAGCTCCTCCCACTGCTCGAGGTAGTACTCCATCTCGGGCACGTAGAGATTCCGCTTCGAATCGGTCGGATGCCAGAGCACGTAGAAGCCGTCGGCCCGTTCGCGGTAGATCACGGCATCGCGCGGCGCCTCGATCGTGCCGTAGCTCCAGATTTCGAGCGGCCGGAACGTGTCGCCGCATTCGACCTTGAGCTTTTCGCGCGGCTCCCCCTGCAGGAAGAGCACCTGACCCCGCGCATCGCGCAGCGAGAGACCTTCACTCTGCAGGAGGAGACGGCGTTGCGCGACGCCCTGAACGAGCTCGTTCCCGGCCGTTTCGGGGAGGGGATCCCGGGCGAAGAAAGCGTTTGCCGCGGCGGCCGCTTCCGCGGCCGGCAGAGCCGCGATGCGCGCGCGTTCGACCGGTCCGAGGAGGAGACCCGGACCCTCGTCGAGAAATTCGCGCACGGCCTCCTTCTGCAACACCTCGGGCGACACGAGAACGACTGCAGGCGCCGCGGCGGTCGCAGATGCCGCAACTGCCGACATCGACGCCGGCGCGATCGCGGGTGCCGAAGCCACGGGCGGTACAGAGGTGGCTGGCGCCGGAGCGTTCGCAGCGGGCGGCTTCGCCGGCTCCGGAGATGCGATGGCAAGCGCCGCGAGCCCAGACGACAGCATGAGCGTCAGAGAGAGAAAAAGGCGGGATCGATGGCGGATGGCGCGCATGACAAGTCCTCGGGTTCGGGAGGGGCGCAGCAAGTCGTGTACCAGCCCGCGCGCGCCGACTATACTCGCCGCTCTTCTCTCTCGAAGGTGCCCAGACCATGTCTCCAAACGTGAAGAATCAGCTGATCGCCACCTGGAACGCCGGCGATTCCGTGCAGGGCTTCGCTTTCTTGAAGCGCAAGGAGGTAAGGCAGGACAAGAGCGGCCGGGATTACCTCGACCTCGAGCTCGCCGACTCCTCCGGCTCGATCACCGGCCGAGCGTGGTCCGACAGCTCAGCGCTCACGAGCGCCTTCGCGGCGCGCGGCTTCGTCAAATTCCGCGGCCAGGTCCAGAGCTATCGCGATCAGCTGCAGATCAAGGTCGATCAGTGCCGGCCCGTCGTTCCGGAGGACGTGAAGGACGGCTTCGACGAGGGACAGCTCGTGCCGTCGACGAAGTTCGATCTCGACGATCTGTGGTCCCGCCTCACCGCGACGCTCGAGAAGGAAGTGACACGTCCGGAGATGCGACGTCTGGCGACGGAAACGCTCGAGATCTACGGTCCGGCGCTCAAGGTCCATCCGGCCGCCAAGGCGATCCACCATGCCTTCCGCGGCGGACTGCTCGAGCACGTCGTCTCGATGATCGAGCTGGCGGTCAAGTTCTGCGATCACTACGCCGAGCTCGATCGCGACCTCATGATGCTCGGAGTTCTTTTCCACGACTTGGGTAAGCTCCAGGAGCTGGGAGCGATGCCCGACAACGAGTACACGCCGGTGGGACGCCTCGTCGGGCACATCGTCATCGGCCGCGACCTCGTGCGCGAGCGCACGGCGGCGATCCCCGGTTTCCCCGCCGATCTCCGGTTGCAGCTCGAGCATCTGGTGCTTTCGCATCAGGGAAAGAAGGAGTACTCCTCTCCGGTCGAGCCGATGACCGCCGAAGGCTTCGCTCTCCATGCCATCGACGATCTCGATTCAAAGCTCGCCGTCGTTCGCGGCATGAAGGAGACCGGCAAGGGCTTCGTCTGGGCCCGCAGCCTCGAGCGCTTCGTCTGGCTGGGAGAAGGCGACGGGAGCGCCGAATCGCCGGAAGGCAGCGACGCGGGCAGCGAGAGCGCGGCGATCTCGGGCACGGAGACCGAAGTGACCGAGCTCCAGAAGCGGATCTTCTAGTCAGACCCCCTTGCGCTCGAGCCCGGGAAGACTCGCCGTTCCATCGCGGAGCTCCTCAGTACTTCGTCTGGTAGAGCATCCAGTAGACCACCACGCCGGTCACCGAAACGTAGAGCCAGATCGGGAAGGTCCAGCGCGCGATCCGGCGGTGGCGGTCGAAGCGCCGGGCGAGCCCGCGGAAGAGCGTGATCGTCGCGAGGACGGGCACCGTCGCTGCGAGCACGGTGTGCGTCAGCAGGATCGCGAGATAAACCGTGCGCACGGTTCCGGTGCCCGGGAAGCGCACGGAACCGACCTGGAAGTGGTAGACGAGATAGGACACCAGGAAGACGATCGAGCAGGTGAAGGCTGCGAGCATCGTCCGGCGGTGCGCATCGATCCGGCGCGCCCGGATGAACAGGAATCCCAGCACCAGCAGCACGGCTGACGTCGCATTGAGCGCAGCGTTCAGGGTCGGCAGTTCGCGAAGTGTCAGGCCCATCCTCGGATCCCCGTTCTACGGTTCGCGTTCGACGCGCGCAAGATCGGTGAGCAGACGATCGAGACCGTGCTCTTCGAACGCCTCGTAGGTCGCGCGCAGCCGGCCGTGCCCATCGACGAGCGCGAAGCGGTTGCTGTGCAGGATCGGCGACGTCGCGTTCGCAGGCGTCGCTTCGACCGGAAGCAGGAAGCCGCCGCGGATCAACTTCTCCACGGCGTCGCCATCGCCGGTCGCAAACCACCAGCGATCTCCCTGGACCTGCCAGTGCTCGGCGTACCTCGTCAACACATCCGGCCGGTCGTAGTCGGGATCGACGGAGATCGACAGGAGTCGCACCTTCGAAGCCGCCGGAATGCGCTGCGCGAGCTCCTTCATCTTCGCGGTGAGCCGCGGGCAGGAGGCCGGACAGCGCGTGAAGATGAAATCGACGATCGCCGGCCGGCCGGCGAACGAAGCGAGATTGAGCGCCGCGCCGCTGCGCTCGAGCAATGCGAACTCCGGCAGCTGGGTCAGCACGGGCAGGGGTTCGACCTGCCGGCAGGCGAGCCCGCCGACTCCGGCGAGCACCGCGGCCAGGAACAGCACCGACTTTCCCGCCGCGCGACCGGTCAACGCCAGAGCAGGTGATCGAGAACGGCCACGCCGAAGACCGCCGGCAGATAGAGAACCGAGGTCAGCAGCAGCCGGCGTGCCGTCGCGACCGACTGGTGGCGGGCGAAGAAGACGGCGCTGGCGAGAAAGAGTCCGCCGAAAAGCAGCGCACCGACCAGATGCGCGGCGCCGGTGATGCCGATCGCCGACGGCATGAGCGAAACGGGCAGGAGAGCCAGGGCATAGAGCACCGCCTGCCGGCCGGTCGCACGGCCATCCGGGTCGTTGACGGTCAGAAGCGGCATGCCCGCGCGGCGATAGTCGTCGCGGTAAAGCCAGGCGATGGCCAGAAAATGCGGCAGCTGCCAGAGAAAGAGAATCGCGAAGAGCAGCCAGCCGCCGAGGCCGATCTCGTGGCTCGCGCCGGTCCATCCCATGACCGGCGGCGCCGCGCCGGGAATCGCGCCGATGAGTGTGGCGAGCGAGCTTTTGCGCTTGAGCGGCGTATAGATCGCGACGTAGGCGACGAGCGTCCCGAAGCCGAGCATCGCGGTCAGCGGATTCACCAGAAACCAGAGCACAGCGAGCCCCGCGATCGAGAGCGCCACTCCGAAGAACGCTGCCCGCAGAGGCTGCATCCGCCCGGCGGGAAGCGGCCGGGTGGCGGTCCGCCGCATGAGCTTGTCGCTCTCGCGCTCGACGCACTGATTGAGCGCCGACGATCCCGCGGCGACGAGCGCCGTGCCGAAGAGCGTCGCTGCAAAGACCGCCATATCGAGCGGCCGCTGGCTCGCGAGCGCGAATCCAGCAGCGGTCGTGAGCGTCACCATCAGGGTGATCCGCGGCTTGACGAGCTGCATCCAGTCCGAGCTGGCCCTGGCCGCGACTTCTTCCCGCGACGCGACCGGCGACGTCCTCTCGCCGAGCGCTCCGACTTCACTCCCTTCGCTCAGTTCGATCGCCACCGCGTTAGTTTATCGTCAGTCGGGTGCCGTAGAGTTCTCCCGTGACCGCCGCGCCACCTCTCATCGAACTGCGCGGGATCGAGAAGAGCTTCATCGAAGCCGGGCGTCGGCGCGTCGTCCTCGACGGCGTCTCCTGCACCATCGCTCACGGAGAGCTCGTCGTTCTTCTGGGCCGCAGCGGATCCGGCAAGTCGACCCTGCTCAATCTCATCGCCGGAATCGATCTTCCGACCGCCGGCGAAGTGCTCCTCGAGGGCCGCGCCTACTCGACGATGACCGAGGACCAGCGCACGATCGCCCGCCGGGACCGCATCGGATTCGTGTTTCAGTTCTTCAATCTCGTGCCGACGCTCACCGTCGAAGAGAATCTGCTGCTGCCTCTCGACCTTGCCGGCGGTGCGACGAAGGCCGGCCGGGAGCGCGCGCTGGCGTTGCTCGCGGAGGTCGGGCTGGCAGACCGCGCCGGTCAATTTCCCGATCGGCTCTCGGGCGGCGAACAGCAGCGCGTCGCGGTTGCGCGCGCCCTCTCCGCCGATCCGGCGCTCGTTCTCGCCGACGAACCGACCGGAAACCTCGACCTCGAAACGGGCCTCGAGGTTCTCGAGCTCCTCGATCGCCTGACGCGCCGCGCGGGAAAGACGATGGTCATGGTGACCCACAGCCCCGAGGTCATGGGCCTCGCCGACCGGCTCCTGACTCTCGATCACGGCAAGCTCGTCGAGCGGCCCGCCGCGGGCATGCAACCCGGCAGCGGACCGCCGTCCACTTGAGCCTGCTGGGACGCGCCGGCCGGCGTTACCACCTGCGGCATCCGGCGCAGTTCGGTCTCGCGCTCGCGGGAATCGCGCTCGGTGTCGCGGTCGTCGTGGCCATCGATCTCGCCAACGAGAGCGCAACGCGCTCCTTCGCCGTCGCAACGGACGCTACCGCCGGTCGCGTCACCGACCAGATCGCCGGGGACTCGAACGGTTTCGACGAAGCCGTGTTCGCGCGCCTGCGCCTCGGCACCGCGAGCGCTCCCGGTGTGCGCGCCTCTGCGCCGGTCGTCGAAGACGTCGTCGTGGTTCCGCCGGCTCAAAGCGGTGCGCCCGCCGATCGCGAACACGGCCGGATCCTCCGCCTGCTCGGGGTCGACCCGTGGAGCGAAGTTGCGCTGCGGCGCTCCCTGGGAGGAGCGTTTGGGGGCAGCGCGGGCACGAATGCAGCGGCCGGAGGCATCGACCTGCTGCGTTTTCTCACCCTGCCCGGGGCCGTTCTCCTCGATCGCGCGACCGCGAAGGAGCTCGGCGTTGCGCTCGACGGGCGCATTGGCATTCAGGTCGGCGGCCGTCGTGCCGAGCTCCGCCTCGTCGGCATTCTCGATCCTCCCGACGCCGCTGCGAAGGAGGCACTCCGGCGGGTCGCGCTCGTCGACATCGCGACTGCGCAGGAGATTCTCGAGCTGCCGGGAAAGCTCACGCGCATCGATCTCACGCTTCCCGAGGGCGAGAAAGGCGAGGAGCTGCGACGCGATATTCGAGCCCTCTTGCCGCCGGGAGTGCGCCTTTCGCGCGCCAGCTCGCGGCCGGCGGCGCTCGAGCAGATGACGCGCGCCTTCCGCTTCAATCTGCGCGCGCTTTCGCTTCTCGCGCTGCTCTGTGGCACGTTTCTGATCTACAACACGATGACGTTCTCGGTCGTCCAGCGTCGGGAGCTCTTCGGCCGGCTGCGCGCGATCGGAGTCCGGCGCGGTGAGATTCTTTCGCTCGTCCTTTCCGAGGCCGCGGTCCTCGGTTTGGTGGGAAGCGTTCTCGGCCTGGTCGTCGGAGTCGTCCTCGGTCGCGGCCTGATGACGCTCGTGCTGCAGACGATCCGCGATCTCTATTTCACTCTCGCCGCGGGCAGTTTCGCCATCTCGCCGCTGTCGCTCGCCAAAGGGGTGGCCCTCGGCGTCGGCGCCGCGCTCACGGCGGCGCTCCCGGCAGCACTCGAGGCGGCCCGCACCGCACCGCGGACGACGTTGCTGCGCTCCGAGCTCGAGAGCGGCGCCCGCGATCTCGCACGGAAAGCTGCCCGGCTCGGCCTGATGGCGGCGGTCGCGGGAGCGATCGTTCTGGCGCTCGCGACCCGTTCCCTCCCGCTGTCCCTCGGCGGATTCTTTCTCGTCCTCGTGGGCTATTCGCTTGTCGTGCCTCTGGTCCTCGCCCGCGGATTGCGCTGGATCGGAAGTCGACCGCGACGCGGCATCGGACTCTTCGGCCGGATGGGAGCGCGCGCGGTCGCGGCGTCGATTTCTCGCACCGGCATCGCCGTAGCGGCTTTGACCCTCGCCGTCGCGGTGTCGATCGGCATCGCGCTGATGATCGGCAGCTTCCGCCGCACCGTCGAGATCTGGCTCGATGGCGCTCTCCAGGGAGACCTTTACGTCAGCACTCCGACGCAGATTCCGAGCCGGGCAAATCTTCACATCCCGCCGCAGGCGGTCGAGCGCATCCGTTCGCTCCCGGGCGTCCAGCGGATCAACACCCTGCGGATGACGCTCGTCGAAAGTCCCGGGCAGCTCCCGGCGCGAGTCGTCGGCATCGACCTCGACCGGCAGAGCCTCGCGGCGTTCCATTTCAAGGAGGGCGATTTCGCCGCGGTCTGGAAGGAGCTCAGCGAAACGGACGACGCAGCCATTCTCACCGAGCCGTTCGCCTATCGTCGCGAGCTGCATCGCGGCGATCACTTCGAGCTCGACACCCATCTGGGACGAAAGAGCTTTCGCGTCGCCGGAGTCAACTACGACTACGGCTCGGATCAGGGTGTTGCGATGCTGCCGGTCGAGAGTTTCCGCAAATACTTCGGCGATCCGGGCGTCGCCGTTCTCGCGGTCTTCGCGACGCCGCAGGCCGACCTCCTGGCGCTCAAAGCTGCGATCGAGTCCGGCGATCCTGTCCCTCCCGCCGGCACCCATGCCACCGGCGCCTCCGATGCCACCGATGCCACCGAGGGCCTCCTTCTCGCGCAGTCGAGCCGCGCGCTCAAACAGATGTCGGTCGAAATCTTCGATCGCACGTTCCGGATCACCGGCGTTCTCCGCCTCCTGGCGATCGCGGTCGCGTTTCTCGGCATTCTCGCCGCACTCGCCGCTGTCGAGCTCGAACGCGGCCGCGAGTTCGCCGTCATGCGCGCTCAGGGACTGACTCGACGTCAGCTCCTGCGCCTGATCGCGGCCGAGACCGGCTGGATGGGACTCGCAGCCGGTCTTTTCGCGCTTCCACTCGGTGCGCTTCTCGCGGCGCTCATGGTGCACGTCATCAACCGCCGTTCGTTCGGCTGGTCGATGGATCTTCTGCTTACTCCTCGCCCGTTCATCGAGGCGATGGCGCTGGCGCTCGGCGCCGCGCTCCTCGCCGGACTGATCCCTGCCTGGCGCCTGGGGCGCACCGATCCGGCGCTCGCGCTCAAGCTCGAATGACGATGCGCACACCGCGGGGATTCATCCTTCGGCTCGTCGCCGGTGGCAGCGCCGTTGTGGCCCTCACCCTGCTCGCGATCGGTCTCGAAAGACATGCGAGCCGGCCGGCGAAGGCGCCCAGCGAGCTCGAGATCAGCTCTGTTCTCGGCTCCTCGACCGGCGGCGCTGCGGCACGAGAGAGCGATGTCACCGGATCGGATCCGCACTATCTGCGCGCGGAGCTCCCCCGCGCGTTCGAATTTCCAGCGGATCACGCGGCGCACGAGGGCTTCCGCACCGAATGGTGGTACGTGACCGGCAATCTCTTCGCCCGCGACGGCCGGGCGTTCGGAGTGCAACTGACGTTCTTTCGCAATGCTCTCGTGCCGCCGGGCGCAATGGGGGCTGCGGAGGCCGCCGGTGGCTCCATGTGGCGCTCGTCCCACGTGTGGATGGCGCACTTCGCGGTCGGTGACGAGCGCCGTGGGCGCTTCCGTTTCGCGGAACGCTTCGCCCGCGAAGGTGCCGACGCCGCCCTGTCCGGGGCATCGGGCGGATCCGGCGGACTCGCCGGACTCCCAGCGGTGCCAGCACTCCCGACACTTCGAGGGCTGGCGGGCGTCGCTCCCGCGCCTTTTCGCGTCGCGCTCGAGGACTGGTCGCTGAGCTCGGTCGGGCAGGACTTCGCGCCTTTGCGCCTTTCCGCGCGGGATGCCGGTTTCGCGGTCGACCTCACGCTCGACTCCATGAAACCGCCCGTGCTGCAGGGCGATCGCGGCCTGTCGCAGAAGGGTCCGGAGCCGGGCAACGCCTCCTACTACTATTCGCTCACCCGTCTCGCGACGCGCGGAACGCTCATGCTCGACGGCGAAGCGATCTCCGTGAGCGGCGATTCGTGGCTGGATCGCGAGTGGTCGACGAGCGCGCTCGGCAGCGATCTCTCCGGCTGGGACTGGTTCGCGCTCCAGCTCGACGACGGCCGGGAGATCATGTTCTACCGGTTGCGGCGAAAGGACGGGAACGAGAACCCGTGGAGCCGCGGCTCGATCGTGGCCGCCGACGGCTCGTCGCACGCGCTGCTCGGTACCGACGTCGCGCTGCGGGTCGTCTCGACGTGGACGAATCCGGCCGGCGCCGTTTACCCGGCGCGCTGGCACCTTTCACTTCCCGCCGAAGAGCTCGAGCTCGAAATCCGCCCGCGACTCCCCGATCAGGAGCTCGCCGTGACCGTGCGTTACTGGGAAGGAGCTGTCGCCGTCACCGGCAGCTCGCGCGGAACCGCGATCGGCGGCCACGGTTTCGTCGAGATGACCGGATACGTGGCGCCTTCTCCTGCAACCCGCTGAGCGCTGAACGCTCCGCTAGACTTCGCCGGTCCATGTCTCTCGTCGGCCAGCATATCGGCAGCATCCGCATCGATCGTCCGCTGGGCGAGGGCGGCATGGGAGAGGTCTTCCTCGGTTTCGACGAGAAGCTGGAACGTCGCGTCGCGGTGAAGACACTCCATTCACGCCGCCGTCTCGACGGCGAAGCCAAGGCGCGCCTCCTCCGCGAAGCCCGGCTGCTCTCGAAACTGGGGCATCCGGCGATCTGCCAGATCTACGACCTCGTCGAAGGCGACGGTGCCGACTACCTCATCCTGGAGCTCGTGGAAGGGCGAACACTGCGGCAGTTCATGCGCGAGAAGCCCGATCCCACGAACTTGCTCGACCTCTGCCGGCAGATCGCACTCGGGCTCGCCGCGGCGCATCACGAAAAGATCATCCACCGCGATCTCAAGACCGACAACGTCATGGTGACCGATTCCGGCCGGGTCAAGATCCTCGACTTCGGCGTCGCGCGCGCCGTCGATCCGGAGCTCGCGTTCGGCGCCGCGCGAGAAGTGAGCCATCCGGAAGACGAGGATGAGCTCGCGCAGATCCATGCGACGGCAGGTTTGACCGAAGGGCGCGGGTATGGCCAAGCCGCAGTGTTGTCGGCGCGAGGAGAAGGAGAGCGCGGGGAGCTCCCCGCTCCATCGACGGCCCCGACCTCCCCCGCGTTCCACACCCGTTTCGGCACGATCGTCGGCACTCTGCAGTGCATGAGTCCGGAACAGGCGATGGGCGAGAATCTCACCACGGCGAGCGACCTCTTTTCCTTCGGCATCCTCATGCAGGAACTTTTCACCGGCAAGCCGCCCTACCCCGAGTTGCCGATGATCGAGCTCCTGCGCGCCGTTCAGCTCGGTCAGAGCGCAGCGCCGGTCGGAATCGACGTCGATCTCGCGCGGCTCATCGAAGAGCTCAAACGTCTGGAGCCCGCGCTGCGTCCGACGGCGAACGAAGCCGCGTCCCGCCTGCAGCTGCTCCTCGAGAAGCCGGCGCGGCTCGCACGCCGGCGGCGCTGGATCGCCGCCGGAATCTCCGCCGTCGTGAGCCTCCTCGTCGGCCTCGTCGTCGTCACGTACCTCGCGATCGAAGCGCGGCGCGCGCGCCGGGACTCCGATCGCCGCCAGGGACAGGCGGAAGATCTCATCGGTTTCATGCTCGAAGACCTCCGGCCAAAGCTCGAGAAGGTCGGACGCCTCGATCTTCTCGACGCCGTCGGTGATCGCGCACTCGAACACTTCGAAGCCGTTCCTGAAAGCGATCTCTCACCGGTCGAGCTTGCACGCCGGGTCGAAGCGCTGCGCCAGGTGGCCGAGGTGCGATTCGCCCAGGGAGCTCTCGAACCGGCGCGGCAGATCGCCGAACGGGCGCACACTCTCGCCGAGAGTCTCGCCCGCGATCTCCCGAGCGCGGAGCACGAACGGATCTTCGCTCTCACCTCGACCACACTCGGCAGCATTTGGTCCGATCTCGATCAACCCGCGAAGGCCTATGGGATGTTCGAGCTGGCACTCGCCGCGGCGCGCCGCGCGCGCGTCCTCGCCCCGGAAGACCGCGCGATCGAGAGACTGCTCGCGGCGACCCTGAGCGATACCGGGGTCGGGCTCAAGGCGCTCGGGCGGATGGACGAGGCGATCGCCCGTTTCACCGAGAGCGAACAGATCCTCCGTCACCGCCTCGTAGAGGAGCCTGCGCCGCCCGCTTCCGGTCCTGCGAAGTCCGGCGGCGGCGCCGCGGCGGGCAGTGATCTCACGGTCTCGGAGCTCGCGACGACGCTCGCCTGGCTGAGCTCGACGCTCGAGGAGTCGGGAAAGATCGAACCTGCGACCGCCGCACGGCGCGAGAATCTTCTCTTCCTCGAACGCCTCGCGCGTTCGAGCGACGACCCGGTGGCGCGCAACGATCTCGCGACGGGGCGCGACTTTCTCGCCCGGCTCCTGCTCTTTCAGGGACAGGCCGCGGAAGCGCTCACCCATCAACGACAGGCACTCCGGACATTCGTCGAGCTCGCCGCGCTCGATCCGTCGAACAGCGACTGGGAGCGCAGCGCCGCTGTCGCTCATCTCAACCTGGGCTGGATCCTCGCCGAGCTCGGGGAGCTTCCGGAAGCGGCGAAGGAGCTCGAGATCGGCAGCCTCGGACTCGAGAATCTGCGGCGACTCAATCCGGGGCACCGTACCTGGAACCGGATGCTGGCCGTGACCCAGTACCGGCAGGCCGTCGTGGCGCTCGCTGCCGGAGATCGCGCTACCGCCCGGCGCCGGCTGACAACGTCGGTGGACAGCCTCAGCGATCTCGCGCGCGAAGCTCCCGACGATGCGACGGTCGCGGTCCGGCTGGCGGAGAGTCTGACGACGGCGGCCGCGATGGCGGCGGATGACCGGCAAGCGGTCGAGGCCGAAGCGCTGCGCCGGCGCGCGGAATCGCTTCTCGCAGGGCGGTCCGGAGAGTCCGCCAATCCGAACTTCCAGGCGGTCGCGGCGCAACTCTTCCTGAGCTGGGGACGCGTCGAAGAGGCGCGCCCGATCGTCGAGCGGCTGCGCAGGATCGGCTACCGCACGAACCGGCTGGACCTCGCCTGCCGGGCTGCCGGAATCTGAAAGCGGATGAGGGGCGAAGGAGAAAACTAGGCGTTGCGGCGGCGACGCATCAGCACGAGAGCGCTCAGGAGCAGCGCGCCCGCCAGAACCGATGTACCGAGCGCATCGAGCGTCGGAATGTCGACAGCGCCGCAGATGATGCCCACCGGATCGGCAAAGTCGAGAATCGCGCCGTCATCGACGAGATAAACACCGACTCCCGAAGTGGACTGCGAGATCGGATGCGCGATCGTCACAGTTCCCTGGAGGTGGTGCACCGCGCCATCGGCAGGTGCCGAGAGCGTCTGAGTCTGCGCGATCGCCCCGTCGTCGAAGATCTGCAGCTCGAAAGTGTCGGTCCCCGGCGCGGAATCGGTCAGGACCTGCACCGAGTAGGCGAGCACACAGCTCGCCGGAGAACTGGCCGAAAGGCTGCCGAGGGAGAGCTGCTGCGGCAGCGAGCCGCTCGCCGCGCCGGCCGTCGCGACGCTTCCCGGACCGTTCCGATCGGCCGGCGACGCAGACGACACGGCGGCGCCGGGGACACCGGCAGCAAAGCTCGCCGCGCTCAGGACGCCGAAGCCGGCGAAAAACAGCGCGACCGCAGCTCCTCCCCGGGGAAGGAGACCGTGCTGCCGAGCCTTCTGGACGAGCCGAAACACGACTTCAGTGTAGCGGAAAATGCGATTTTGGCAAATTCCGGCCGGGACGGGCTAGGCGAGGAGCCCCTCGACCGCCTGGCGCTCCTCCCGCAGCTCCCGCTCGGTCGCTTCGAACCGTCCGCGGCTGAAGTCGTCGATCGGCAGCCCCTGAACGATCTCGAAATCGCCGCCCTTGCAGACGCATGGGTAGGAGAAGACGACCCCTTCGGAGATGCCGTAGCTGCCGTCGGACGGCACCGCCATCGAGACCCAGTCCCCGGCGGCGCTGCCCCGGGTCCAGTCCCGCATGTGATCGAGAGCCGCGGAGGCCGCGGAGGCCGCCGACGAAACTCCGCGCGCCTTGATGATCGCTGCGCCCCGCTGCTGCACGGTCGGAATGAAATTTTCGCGAAACCAGGACTCTTCGACGCGGCTGAGCGCCGGTTTCCCCTCGACCGTGCAATGCGCGAGATCCGGAAACTGCGTCGCCGAGTGATTGCCCCAGATCGTCATCCGGCGGATGTCGTTGACGTGACCGCCACACTTCTCCGCGAGCTGCGACAGCGCCCGATTGTGATCGAGTCGTGTCATGGCGTGGAACTGCCGGCGATCGAGCCCCTTGGCGTTCGATGCAGCGATCAGGCAGTTCGTGTTCGCCGGATTCCCGACGACGAGGACGCGCACATCGCGGGAAGCCCGTGCCGAAAGCGCCTTGCCCTGCGGGCCGAAGATCGCGCCGTTGGCCGACAGCAGGTCCTTGCGCTCCATTCCCGGTCCACGCGGCCGCGCACCGACGAGAAACGCGGCATCGACAGCGCTGAAACCCTCCTCGATGTCCGCCGTTGCGACGATCCCTTCGAGCAGCGGAAACGCGCAGTCCCGGAGCTCCATCGCGACGCCCTCGAGCGCCGGCAGGGCCGGAGGAATTTCGATGAGATGCAGAACCACCGGCTGATCCGGACCGAAAAGATCCCCCGCGGCGATCCGGAAGAGGATCGCGTATCCGATATTTCCGGCCGCGCCGGTGACTGCGACGTGTTGGGCTTTTTTCATGGTGAGCGGATCTTACGGCAGGCTCAGCGGTCGCGGCGACCCCGCCGCGCAGGAGCAGCGACGTCATGGCTAGAATCAACCGATGAAATCCGCTTCTCGCTCGTTTCAAAGACTGCGGTTCGTGCCGCTCTTCGGACTCCTTGCAGCAGCGATGGCGCAGGCCGGCCCACCGCAGCCCGCGCCTGTCCAGGTGAACCTCGCCGGCGAGAGCACCGTCGCGCAGTGGCAGGCAAGGACGCTCGAAATCCATGGACTGCTGCGGACGGGGAAGTCGCGCAACGCCATCGACGCCGCCGACTCGCTGGTGCGGGAGATCACCCAGCAGGCCGCGGCGCGGACGGATCTCGCGCAGCTCCTGGCCGAGCCTCTGTCACTGCGCGCGGTCGCGCGCGCCGGAGCCGGTAAGGATCGCGAGGCGCTGTGGGATTTCCAGATGGCGATGGCGCTCTGGCCTGGGCTCGACCGCGCGCGTCTCACCGGCCTCGGCGCCGGCGGCGCGCGGCTCGCCACCCTCCTGGACGAGGCCGAGAAACGCGAGGTCACGTTCGCGCTGGCAGCTGAGACGATCGCCCACCGGAAGTCCGAAGTGACTCCACCGAAGCCGCAGCGCCACGACAGTCCGCTCTACCCCGAGTCGCTGCAGACGGTGATGAAGCAGGGCGTCGCCGAGATCAGGTTCACCCTCGATGAAAAGGGGTTGCTTCAATCGCCGCAGCTGGTCGCAAACAACGGTCAGAACGCTCTCTTCCTGCTCGCCTGCATGCAAGCCGTGCGCGATTGGCGTTTCACGCCCGCGAAGCTGCGGGGCGAGCCCATCGCGGTCAGCTACTCGCTGGTGCTCAACTACCACCGTTAGTCCTCAGGAGCCGGCACCCACCGCCGGGTCCCACCGATTCCAGCCCATCACGAAACTGCCACCGTCGCCTTGCGTAGGTTAGAGCGAGGTGACGTCATGAGCAGCGCGACTCGGCAGCTCTCCTGGATCGATTTCTTCGCCGTGGCGGTAAGGCCGCGAACCTACGGCAGCCTGCTTTATCTCTGGCTCGGCTTCCCGCTGGGACTCGCATATTTCATCTTCCTCGTGGTCGGAATCTTGACCGGACTGCCGCTGACGATCGTCTGGATCGGGCTCGCCATTCTGCTCGCGACCCTTCTCGCAGCCTGGGGGGCGGCCGGCTTCGAACGTCAGCTCGCCATTCACCTGCTCGGCGCCCAGGTGCCCGAACGGACGACCCAGCCGGTTTCCAACCGCCTGCTTTCGCGCCTCGCCGCGACGCTGCGCTCGCCGGCGCTGTGGAAGGGCATGGCGTTTCTCTTCCTCAAGTTTCCGGTGGCGCTCGCGACCTGGTTGATCTCCCTCGTGTCGCTCGTCGTGCCGCTCGCCTTCGCTGCCGTGCCGATCCTCTGGTCCTTCAGCGGCGACGAGCTTCACCTCGGCGTCTGGACACCCACGACCTTCCTCGGCACGCTGCCGTTCTGTGCTGCCGGAATCCTCGGCTTCCTGATCGCCCTGCACCTGCAGAACGGCATGGGCTGGGTCTGGGCGCGGATGGCCGAATGGATGCTCGGCTCGAACGTACCGCCGCCACATCTCGAAGCAACGTCAGCCAACGTGACCGTCATGGGCTGAGGCGCGAGCGGAGCGATCGGAGCGATCGGAGCGATCGGAGCGAGCGCCGACCGGCGATCGCTCCGTCACTCCTCGCGCTCCTGCCGTCGATCAGAAGGGCGGGCGAAGGCGGCGAATCGCGGCGCGGATCTCTTCGGGGCCGGCCGTGCCGTAGTGGATCATCAGCCCCTTCTTCTTCTCGCGCCCGAGGTAGTAGCGCGAGAGCGGCGCGACGCTCGGCGTTCCGTGCACTTTCGCGGCCAGTGCACGATCGTCGGTTCTGCCGGGCAGGTGCGCAACGATGTGCAGGCCCGTCGACGATGGGCCGAGGCGAACAGCATCTCCCCACGTCTCGGCGATCGATTCGACGACCGCGTTGCGGCAATCCGCGAAATGACGCTTCGCCTGGCGCAGATAGCGCGCGAACTGCCCGCTCGCCATGAACTCCGCGAGCACGACCTGCGCGAGCGGCGCCGTGTAGCCATCGACGATGCGCCGCGCGGCGGCGAAAGCGTCGACCAGGTTCTCGGGCACAATCAGGTAGGCCAGCCGCAGTCCCGGAAAGAGGACCTTGTTGAACGTTCCGACGTAGATCACCCGGTCGGCGCGGTCCAGTGCCTGCAAGGCCGCGATCGGACGGCCGTCGTGACGGAACTCGCTGTCGTAGTCGTCCTCGAGAATCCACGTGCCGGTGCGCTCAGCCCAGTGCAGCAGCGCGAGGCGGCGCGGAAGGCTCATCGTCATGCCCAGCGGAAACTGGTGCGACGGCGTGACATAGAAGAGCCCCGCTTCGCTCTTCTCGGGCAGCGCCTCGACAACTGCACCTTCGTCGTCGACCGGAATGCCTCTCACGTCGGCACCCGCCGCGATCAGCGCCGCATAGGCACTTGGGTAGCAGGGATTTTCGATGAGCGCGGGTTGCCGCGGATCGAGCAGCAGACGCGCAGCGAGATCGATCGCCTGTTGCGTGCTGTTGACGACGAGAACCTGCCCGGCTTCGCAACGCACTCCGCGCGCGAGCGATGCGTACTTCGCGATCTGCGAGCGCAGCTCCGTCAGTCCAGCCTGGGGAAAAGCCGCCAGCAGCTCCGAGCCCGAGCGCCGCGCCTGTCGCGACTGCAGGCGATTCCAGTCCCGCCAGGGAAACTCCGGGGCGTTCGTCGCCCAGGTTCCGGTGCCGGTGTCGGAATCGATCTCCGCCTGACCGAGCTCGGCCATCGCCCGGCCGCGCTCGCCGAGGCGCAACGGTTGCGGCGCGGTCCGCGCGATAGCCGCAGTGGCGCGTGGCCCCTGAGAACTTTTCGGGCGAGCGAAAGGAGCGGCATCTCCGAGCGATTCGACCACCACGGTACCTGCGCCGACACGCCGCTCGACAAAGCCCTCGTCGACGAGTTGAGCGAAGGCAGCCTCGACCGTGTTGCGCGAAACGGCGAGATCCCGCGCCAGCATCCGCGCCGATGGCAATCGTGCGGCAGGACCCAGCGCTCCGGAAAGGATGTGTCCACGGATCTGGCGGTAAAGCCGCAGATGCAGCGGAACAGCCTCTTCACCGGGCGCCGCCAGAAGATCGATGCGCGGCGAAGCTCCGCGAGCGAGTGAGCGTGGACCTGACATCGCCACCTAG